>CALUXF010000005.1 GCA_944324655.1 Candidatus Avelusimicrobium aviculae | reverse complement strand
GTTAACAAAAAGCGTCTTAGAGGCACGCTCTTCATTTAACGATTCCACCTGCGCAAACGCACCGATGGGTTGTGACAATACCGTCACAAATTTCAACTCTTCCGCTTGTATTACTGCCACTCCAAGCGAAATCAGTGCCATACTGGTTAATATTTTTTTCATTTTAACGCCCCTTCTTTCTCCCAAATGCCCCTTCTGTCTCTTTTTGGTCCATTCATCATACAGGGGTACGGGAGCATGTTAAAACCCACTGTATCAAAAAAAAAAAACAAGTCAAGGCGCGGTTAAAAAACTTTTAACCGCGCCTTGACTGTAAAAACCAGTGCTGGCTGTTAATAAATATTATTTAAAACGTAGATTTACAATAATAAAAAACCCGCCATATTAAATAAGCGGGGTTGTTTTTAATAAAAGCACAAAAATTTTAAACTGCATTCCGGGTAGTTTTTTTAGCAGGAAGCAAATAAAAAATCAAATAGGTTTTGAATAGTTCCAGCGTAAACGCCAAAGAAATAAACACATATTTATATACGCTTATTTCCTGCACGCTCATTTGGTGAGATAAATAATACAACCGCCCCAAAAGCCTAAGCAGCGGGAGAAATGTGAAATCCGCGTTGGTCCATAAAGCAAGCACTGCCTGTAATAAAGACAGAACAAAAACAAAACGCTCCCGCAGCATAATGAAAATAATCTGCCCGGCATACAAAATAAAAAAACCAAAATGCAGGCGCAGCAAAATACCGCCGCTTACCCAATCCTCACACACCAACACAAAATTCACCAAAGCGCCAAACAAGCAGAAAAAAAGAATTATTTTCAGCCAAATGCTCAAACGCCAAAAAGAAAGAAAGACTTTTTCCATTCCGCTTACCTGTTTAATAATAAAGAGCCCTTTTCTTGGTGCACGCGTAAAGCTATTTGCACAAGCCCGTCTAAAATAGAAGTATAATTATAACCGCTGGCTTCAAATAATTGCGGGAAGAGGCTGGTTTCGCTCATACCGGGCAAAGTATTAATTTCGGAAAAATAATATTTGCCGTCTTTCCCCAATAAAAAGTCCACCCGGGCTAGCCCGCTGGCGCGCAAAGCGCCAAAAACAGCTAAAGCGTCTTTTTGCATGCTCTGCTGCATAGATTGGGGAATATCGGCCGGTACGCGTGTTTCACACCCGCCTTGCACCAAATACTTGGATTCGTAATCAAAAAATTCATGGGAAAGCATTTTCAGTTCCCCGCAGGAAGAGGCAGCCGCTTTCCCCCCTTGCCCGTATAAAGCGCAAAAAATTTCCCGCGCGTTATCCACCCCTTTTTCTACCAACACAAATTCATCAAAGGCCAACGCTTTGTCTATCGCCGGAACCAAACCCTGCGCATTTTTTACCTTCGTCACCCCTACCGAAGAACCTAAACTCATCGGCTTTACAAACACGGGATAGCCTTGGCTGGCCGCCCAACTTTCCAAGGAGGCCGCGTCATACTTTTCCCCCCGTTGAATTTTGCGGTAAGGAAGTACCGGCACACCATGCTGAGCCGCCACCAGTTTGGATATTTCTTTATCCATTCCCATGGCCGAGGCCAACACGCCGCAGCCTACATAAGGAGTGTTTAAACTTTCTAAAAGCCCCTGCATTACGCCGTCTTCCCCATTGGTGCCGTGAAGCACGGGGAAAAAAGCGTCCGCCTTTAATTTTAAGGAACCGTCCGGGCTGATTAAATTATAATCCGGCAAAATGGCGGGGGTTAGCGGGGTGTCCTGCGGGGTTTGTTCCCCACATTTTTTTTGCAAAAACCATTCTCCGCTGCGGCTGATAAAAACGGGCAATACGGTATATTTATCCGGCTGGGACGCTAATAAACGGCAGACAGTCTGCGCGCTGTGTACGGAAACTTCATGCTCGGTGGATTTTCCCCCGTACAACACGGCAATTTTTAAAATTTGCATAGCTAAAAACTCCTTATAAAAAGCCTGATTTTCATCAGGCTTTTAAAAACGGTTATTTATCTTCCCGGAAAATGGACCATTTCATTCGTCCGATAAAACTGTCTGTCTTTTCCAAAAAGTCTTCCCCGGGGTCAAAATCATCCTGCACCACGGGCTGGGCCACTTTAATTTCCGGCAGGTCTTCTTCGCTGCGTACTTTGGGTTTAAACGTTTCGGTCACTTCTACGGGGACCTCGTTGATAGGCAGCGCTTTGGGAGCCGCCGGTTTAACGGGCAGCGGCTTCTTGTGCAGCTGCACCAACGAAGGGGCTTGCGGCGGAAGAGGCCGATGAGACGACGGGGCAGGCGGAACGGGCGAGGAAGACTGCCCTTCACGCAAGCGGCGGTTTTCGTCCGTCAATTTTTCTTTTTCCTGTTCCAACACGTCTTTTTGTTTAAGTAATAAATCTTTTTCCTGCGCTAAAGTTTGCTTTTGCTGTTCCAGCAAAGAGCGTTCCTGCGCCCAATTATCTTTTTGAAGGGTTAAAAACTCTTTTTCGCGCGTTAAGGAAGCCTGTTCCTGCTGTAAGGCCTCGTTAGCGGCGTTTAGTTCGTCCGTTTTGCGGGCCAACTCTTCATTTACGGAACGCAAAGACTGTTGGTTGCGCAAGAGGGCTTCGTTATTTTCATGTAAAGAAACCGTTTGGCGGGTTAAATCTTCTTTAGCGGCGTTTAGTTCGTCCGTTCTGCGGGAAAGTTCTTCATTGGCTTTGCGCAAAGACTCTTGGTCCCGCAGCAAAGCTTCATTGTTTTCATGCAGGGAAACGGTTTGGCGCGCCAAGTCCTGGTTGGCGGTTTGCAGGGCGTCCCGCTCGCCGGATAAGTGGGCGTTTTGAGCGGTAAGCACTTCTATTTTGCGTTTTAAATCTTCTATTACCGCGTCATTGCTGTTGATTTTTTCCAACAATTCTTTAAAATTGGCTTCCAACAGTTGTTTTTCCTGCAGGACGGCTTCCACTTTTTCTTGCACGGTGGCAAGCTGGGCGGCCAAATCGTCGCGTTCTTCTTCCAGCGTGCGGATGCGTTCCCCAAAGACGGACATTTGCTGGCGGGACTGGTCCGCATATTCCGTTTCCAAATCATTTAAGGAAGCTTTCAAATCTTCCAGCTCTTTGGTTTTGGCTTCATAACGGGCAAGCAGTTCTTCTCTTTCTTTGGTAACGGCGTGCAGTTTTAAATTTTCCGCTTTTAAAGATTCTATCTCTTCCACTTGCTTCATGCAGACGTTGGAAATTTCATGCAGTTGGTTTTCCAAACTGCTTACTTTTTGCTGGTACTGCTGCTTAATGGAAATGATGCGTCCGTCAAAATTAAAAGATTTAAAGCGTTCTTCCGCCGCGGTTAATTGCTCGCGCAAAGATAAAATTTCTTTGGCTTGCTCGGCCGATTTTCTAAGCGCGTCCATTTTTTCCTGTTGGACTTTTTTAATCTCTCTGTCCAGCGCGCTGTTAACCGCTTTTAATTGAGAAGCCTTTTGATGCAGGCTGGAAATAATGCGTTCTTTTTCTTCCCGTTCCCGGCGGGCTTTCTCTTCCTGCTGCATGCGGTAGGTTTCCGGCTCAAAGCTGGAAATTTCCGCCGCGTTTACGGAAGGAAACGCCGGGGCTTTATCGTCAAAACCGCGGTTGACGGCCGTGTCCGTATACCCCAGCACGCGCGCCGTCTGCGCTTTGGAAAGGGTTTCCACGCTGGCTTTTAAACTGTTAATCGTATCCGCAAGACCGGAAATAAAAGCGTCTTTGTCTTTTTGTTTTTCAACAGCCTCGCGGGTGCGGGCCAATTCGGTTAAGATTTTATCGTTTTGGGAGGAAGAGGCTTCAAAACGTTCTTCCAACTCTTGGATTTTTTCTTCCAGCTTCTCAAAAGAACGGTTGTACTGGGCTTGACGGTTGGCGGCGTTTAGTTGTTTTTTGCCGTCAAATTTATCTTGGTGGGGCGCAGAGTCCGCCGGAGGCAATTCCTGCAGCCGGAAACGTTCCAAAAAATCTGAAAAATCCGTTTGTCCGTCAAACTCGCTATCAAAAGCCATGTTTAATCCCTAGAAGAAAAATGAACGTACAATAAATTTAATCACAATACGAGAAAACTGTCAAGCTAAAAACACGCTTTTTTCACACGGAAAATATTTTTTTATTTTTTAGTCCGTTCAAACAGCTTCTGGCGCAACAAACCCACCAAATAAAAAGAACCGGTACACACCACTTTTTTGGCTTTGCATGCCTCGGCAATGGCGCGGGACGGCTCTTTAAAAAAGCGTACTTTTACCCCTCTTGGCAAAGAGGGGAACACTTCTTTCTGCCCCGCGCCGCGCTTGACGCTGGGAACGGTAATGATAATGTCTTTAAAACGAGGACACAGCAAAGACAATAACTTTTTATAGTCCTTATCTTTCATAAACCCGCATAAAAGCGTGGCGTCCTGCGCGTAGGGGGTTTTGGACAAAAACTCCAAAAACAGCTCCACCGCTTGGGCATTGTGGGCCCCGTCCAACACAAAGGTTTGCCCGGAGCGGTTAATCACTTCAAAACGCCCCGGCAAGCGTACCCGGGCAAACGCGCGGGCGATGGCGTCATCTTCAATTTTTAAATATTTTGCCAGCTGATACACCACACAGGCGTTAATGCCCTGGCGCTGGCCTAAAACGCCCAGCGTCCACTCCTTTCCGTCTTTCGTACGAAGAACGGTTTGGTTTTGCACAAAATCAAAAGCGTATTCATAAAAGGGTTCCCCTTCCCCAATAAAACGCAGCGGGGCGTGTTTTTCTTTGGCGGATTTTTTTATTTCTTCCCGCGCGGAGGGATTTACCGTGCCGGAAAAACAAGGCACGCCGGGCTTAATAATGCCGGCCTTTTCCCGCGCTATTTGAGAAAGGGAAGAACCCAGCAAATGCATATGGTCCAACCCAATGGAGGTAATTACACACGCCGTAGGAGAACACACGTTGGTAGGGTCTTTGCGCCCGCCCAGGCCGGTTTCCAGCACGGCATATTGCACGCCCGCGCGCGCGAAATGGCACAAAGCGGCGGCGGTAAGAATTTCAAAAAAATTAAGTTCTTGTTCTTCTTCCTGAAATACCTGAAGAACGGCGTCTGTAAATTCCTGCTTGGAAACGGGCACGCCGTCTACTTGGATACGCTCGCACGGGTCACATAAATGAGGAGACACAAACAGCCCGGTTTTATACCCGGCTTCTTGCAGTACCCGCGCCGCTAAAATAGAAACGGAGCCTTTGCCGTTGGTGCCCGCCACATGGATAACTTTAAAACGTTCCTGCGGGTTGCCCAGCCGCTCCAGCAAGGAACGAAGCCCGTCTAACCCGGCCCCGCACCCCACGCCGCTTCTGGTTAAAATATAATCAAATACAATTTTAAAACTCATTTTTATCCGGATTGTAACGGCGTATATCCGCCCCTAAAGCCGTTAATTTTTGTTCTAAATCTTCGTAGCCGCGGTCTATATGGTATACGCGTTCAATTTCCGTAGCGCCCTGCGCCGCCAGACCGGCAATAACCAGGGCCATGCCGCCGCGCAAGTCCGACGCCATGACATGCGCGCCCGAAAGGCTTTCCACCCCGTTCACGCGCGCGATGCTTTTTTCCGTCACAATATCCGCCCCCATGCGCACCAGTTCCGGCGCGTGCATAAAGCGGTTTTCAAAAATGTCTTCATCTATTTCCGAAGTGCCTTCGCACAAAGTCATCAGCGTCATCCAGGGGGCTTGCAAATCCGTGGCAAAGCCGGGGTAAGGGGCCGTTCTCATACGCATGGGTTTTAAGCGGCCCTCATAAGGCAAAACATGCACGCTGTGGGAAGTAACTTCCAGCGGGACGCCCGCCTCACGCAAATCTTCCAGCAAAATGGAATTGTGTTCCGGCACGCAGTTTTCCACCACCACGTCCCCGCGGGTAGCCGCGGCGGCAATAATATAAGAGCCCGATTCTATGCGGTCCGCCACCACGCTATGTTCAGCCCCGTGCAAAGCGGTTTTCCCGCGCACCACCAAACCGCCTTTGGCGTCGGCCGTAATATCCGCCCCCATTTTGCGCAGGAACTCCACCACGTCGTCCACTTCCGGTTCTTTGGCTATGTTTTCCAGCACCGTTTCCCCCTCTATCAAACAGGCGCACATTAACAAGTTCTGCGTAGCGCCCACACTGGGGAAACGAAGCACTATTTTTGCCGGCTGCAACGTTTGGGCGTGCAGCACCACGTTTCCTTTTTCGGTAACGGCGCTGGCGCCCAATTTTTCAAAACCTTTTAAATGGATATCCACCGGGCGCACGCCAATGGCGCAGCCGCCGGGCAGAGGAATTTCGGCCGTTTTAAACCGGGCCAAAAGAGGGCCCGCCACCCAAAAACTAGCGCGCATTTGCTTAACCAGTTCATAAGGCAGGCTGTTTTTAAGCGGGCCGTTGGCGGTAATGGTAACCGTGCCGTTGGCGTACTCTATCTTTTTGCCTAAATATTCCAAAATTTTAAGCGTGGTGCGCACATCCCGCAGGTTGGGTACGCGGTGAATAATACAGGGTTCGTCCGTCAGTAAAGTGGCCACTAAAATGGGGAGGGAGGCATTTTTGCTTCCGCTGGTTTGCACGGTGCCTTGCAATTTTTTACCGCCGTGAATAATAAAACGATCCATAAACGCTCCTTCAATACTTAATAAATAGGTTAAATTTTACGGGCAAAAACAAAACGGTCTATTCCAAATATATCTTTTTTTACTTCGGCGTTCCAGCCCCGCCCGCCCAAAAGCCGCGCCACCCCGGCCGGCTGCCCCAGGCATAACTCCAGCCCCAGCACACAGCCGGGGGACGCAAAGCGGGAAACGTTTTCCACTATTTGGCGGGTAACGGCTAAACCGTCCGCGCCGCCGTCCAACGCCAAGGCGGGCTCGCGCTGCACTTCCCGCGCCAGCGAGGGTAAATCGCCCGAAGGGATATACGGCGGGTTGGAAACCATTAAATCAAACGGGCCGGTAATATGTTCAAATAAATCGCTTTGCACAAAAGTAATTCGGTCCGCCAGGTTATGCGTACGGGCGTTGGTTTGCGCCACTTCCAGCGCGGCGGGGGAAACGTCCGAAGCCGTTACATGCGCTTTTTTAAAAAACCGGGCCAACGCCAGCGCCAGGCACCCGCTGCCTGTGCATAAATCCAAAATGCGGATAGGGGCCTGGGCATCAAAGGTTTGCTGGGCAAATTGCGCCAAGGATTCCGTTTCCGGACGGGGAATAAGCACCGCCGGATTTACCGCTATATCTAACCCGCAAAAAGGCTGAAAACCCACTATGTACGCCAGCGGCTCCCCTTGGGCATGGCGCAAAAGCAAGTCTTCAAACTGTTGTTGTTTGTCCGCCGGTACCGGCTCTTGGCTAAAAGCCGCCAGCCAGGTACGCGTTACCCCCAACACATGCGCGAGCAAAAATTCCGCATTGGCGCGGGGGTCTTCGCTCCCGGCCGCTTGAAGGCGGGTTTGCGCGGCTTCCAACAAAGAATGAATATCGGAAAAAGTCATAGGAAATATGTAAGGCTTAGGCAAAAAGGATAATAACCAACACACAAAACCCCAGATGTTTAATCTACACAAAAAAATCAACTTAACTTTTTAGACGTTTACCCTGATGGCGTTTTGTTAAAAAACCGCCCGTCCCAAACAACATTTTTATGTTGCCAAGGGGAAGCCGGCAGTCCAGCCAAACGGTTAAATTTGTAAATTTTTTAATTTTTGCTCCACACGGTATGCGCGCAAATCTTCCAAAATAGGTTCAATATTGCCTTGCATGATTTCCATTAAGTTATGATAAGACTTGTCTGTGCGGTGGTCCGTCACGCGGCTTTGCGGGAAGTTATAGGTGCGGATTTTTTCCGCCCGGTCCCCCGTGCCAACCTGGGATTTGCGCTCGTCATAAATTTCTTTATTTTGCTTTTCTTCTTCCATCTGGTACAGCTTGGCGCGAAGCATGGCCATGGCTTTTTCGCGGTTTTTGCCTTGGTGTCGTTCTTCCCGGCAGGATACCACCACGCCCGTAGGTTTGTGAATAATGCGAACGGCCGTTTCCACCTTGTTTACGTTCTGCCCGCCGGCTCCGCCGGAACGGCAAGTTTCCATAATTAAGTCTTCGGGGCGGATTTCAATGTCTATCTCTTCCGCCTCCGGCATAATGGCCACCGTAACGGTAGAGGTGTGCACGCGGCCGGCGGTTTCCGTATCGGGCACGCGCTGCACGCGGTGGGTGCCGGCTTCCCCCCTTAACCAAGAGTAAGCGCCGTCCCCTTTGATAAACATGCTTACGTATTTGCAGCCTTTTAAGCCGGTGGGGGTGAACTCTAAAATTTCCGTCGTCCAGCCTTTGGTTTGGGCAAAATGCTGGTAAACGCGCAAAAGCTCGTTGGCAAAAAGGGCGGATTCGTCCCCCCCGGCACCGGGGCGGATTTCCAAATAAATATTTTTGGAATCATTCGGGTCCGGCGGGATAACCAAAATGCGCAATTCCTTTTGCAGCTGCGGCAGTTTGGCTTCCAGTTCGGCCAGTTCTTCCGCCGCCATTTTGACAAGTTCTTTATCTTCGCCGGCTTCAATGATGGCGCGGTCGTCCGCGATGGATTTTTCTACCGCGTTGATTTCTTCTTCTTTCTCAATAATCGGGCGTAAAAAAGCGTGGCGTTTGGATTTTTGCGCCAACTCCGCGCTGGAAAGTTCCCCGCTGGCTAAATCGGCCTCCAGCTGTTTAAATTCGGCAATATATTTAGAAGTGTCCATAAACCTGTCCTTGTGGAAAAATGTTTATCCCGTTTCTCCCGTTAGGAAAAAACCGGATAAACAAAAGAGCAGACCCCCTAATGGAAGTCTGCTCTTTCTAAATTTAAAAGCTACTTTGCTTCGGCAGCTTCAGCCTTTTTTTCGGTTTTTTTAGCGGCGGCTTTTTTGGGAGCGGCGGCTTTTTTTACCGTTTTCTTTACCAATTTGGCTTTGGCTTTTACTTCCGTTTTCGGTTTGCGGACCACGGTTTTACCCGCGGTGGCGGCAAAGCGTTTGTTAAATTTGTCTACGCGGCCTTCCGTATCCAACAATTTCTGTTTGCCGGTAAAAAACGGGTGGCAGGCGGAGCAAATATCCAGTTTTAAATTTTTGGTGGTGGAGCGGGTCAAAAACTTGTTTCCGCAAGCGCAGACCACTTCCACAAAATCATATTGGGGGTGTATTTTTTCTTTCATTTTTTCATCTTCCTCTGAAAATCTTATAGTTTATTTTACCATATATTTCGGCCTTTTGGGAAACAAAACCGTTTTCCCCGCCGAAAACGCCGCTAAAAAGCGTTTACTTCCATTTGCTTAAAGAAATCCTTATTGGACTTGGTGGCAGACAGCTTTTCCAACAGTAAGTTCATAGCGTCTACCGAGCTTAACGGCGCCAACACTTTGCGCATAATCCACACTTTGTTCAGTTCGTCCTCGCTTAACAGCAGGTTTTCTTTGCGGGTAGAGCTGCGGTTGATGTCCACCGCCGGGAAAATGCGCCGTTCGGCCAGTTTTCTGTCCAGGCACAGCTCGCTGTTGCCGGTCCCTTTGAATTCTTCAAAAATCACTTCGTCCATCTTGCTGCCCGTTTCCACCAATGCGCTGGCAATAATGGTTAAAGAGCCGCCTTCTTCTAAATTGCGGGCGGCGCCCAAAAAGCGTTTGGGCTTTTGCAAAGAAGTGGCTTCCAACCCGCCTGTAAGCACGCGGCCGGAAGAAGGCGCCACCGTATTGTACGCGCGCGCCAAGCGGGTGATGGAGTCCAGCAAAATCACCACGTCTTTGCCTTGCTCGGCCAGGCGTTTGGCTTTCTCTATCACCATTTCCGCCACTTGGATGTGGCGTTCGGGCGCTTCGTCAAACGTAGAGGAAATCACTTCCCCTTTAACGCTGCGGGCCATATCGGTTACTTCTTCGGGGCGTTCGTCAATCAGCAAAACCATCAGAACCGCGTCTTTATGATTGGTGGTAATGGAATTGGCAATGGCTTGCATAATCATGGTTTTGCCGGTTTTGGGGGCGGCCACAATCAAGGCGCGCTGCCCCTTGCCGATAGGCGCGATCATGTCAATCACGCGCTGGGTGTAGGAATTTTTGTCCAACTCCAGCACAAAGCGTTCATTAGGATGGAGCGGGGTTAAGTTTTCAAACAGAGGGCGGTTGTAAATTTGGGCGGATTCCACCCCGTTTACCTTTTGCACTTGAAGCATGGCAAAAAAGCGTTCATTGTCTTTGGGCGGGCGGATAAGGCCTTCAATGGTATCCCCCTTTCTTAAACCAAAACGTTTAATTTGGGAAGGGGATACGTAAATGTCTTCCGGGCCGGCTAAGTAGTTGTTTTCCTCGGAGCGTAAAAAACCAAACCCGTCCGGCAGAATTTCCAGCACGCCCCCGCCGTAAACGGAACCGTTTTGCTTGGCCTGTATGGCCACAATTTTGCCGATAAGCGCCTGCTTGCGCAGGCCGGATATATCCTCAATATTATAATTTACGGCCAATTTGGTTAATTCTTCCACGCTTAATTTATTCAGTTCCCGCGCGTCCATGGGTTTGGCGCCGTTTGGCTGGCGTTTTTCGGATGCGTGCATATAAGGGGCGGAAGCGTTGGACGTGCGCTGCATGGAGTGGCGCGGGGCAGACGGACGGGCCGGCGTTTGGGCAGCGGCCTCGTCTTGTTTGGAAAGGTCCTTCGTTTCGGCCTTAGGGGCCTCTTTGGCGGACTTAGCCGGTTTTTCCGGCAGGTTTTTTTCTTGTATTGCTTCTTCTTTTTGTTTAACCATAAATATCATTCAGCGCGCGCGCTAAACGGCGCACTTTTTGCTCCAAGTGTTGTTTTGTTGAATTATTTATAATAACCAAATCAGACCGGAGGAATTTTTCCTCCTGCGGCAGCTGGGCTTTTAAACGCGCTTTGTATTGGGCTAAAGTCAGCCCGCGCTGTTTCAGGCGGTTTTCCAACCCCCGCCCGCCGGCGGTAACCAGCAGCGTCATATCCACGTATTTATCCCAACCGGCTTCAAACAAAAGAGGAACCTCAAACACCGCTACGCGCGCCCCGCAGCCGGCCAGTAATTTTTGCGCTTTTTTTAATATCAGCGGGTGGAGAATAGCCTCTAAACGGGTGCGGGCGGAGGGGCGTTTAAAAACCAGCCGGGCCAATTCCTCGCGGCTGTGGCAGGCAAATTCTTTTTGCAACTTTTTCTGCACGCCGGCGCAAGCCAGCGCTTCATGCCCCAGCGCGTCCGCGCTAAGCGTAAACAGCCCGCTGTTTTTGAAAATTTCCAGCACGGTTGTTTTTCCGCTGGCGATGGACCCGGTCAACCCCAATACAAACGGTTTGGCGGCCCTGGCTTTTGTCATAAAGGAAGCTTCTCCATGGCGTACCAGTTTTTGCCGGCTTTGGCGCTGGCTAAAAGAGGAACCCTTAATTTAACGGCATTTTGCATTTTTTCTTTCACAAAAGAAGCCACCGCCGTTAAACGCTCGGAAGGAACTTCAAAAATCAATTCGTCATGCACCTGCATCACCATTTTTACAGGCGTATTGCGCACTTGCCTAAAAATATCCACCATGGCTTTTTTAATAATATCGGCGGAACCGCCCTGCACAATGGTGTTGATGGCCGCGCGCTGGGCAAAAGAAGCCATGGAACCCACCCCCATATTAAACTCCGGCAGGTAACGGATATGCCCCATCATGGTTTTAACGTATCCGTTTTTGCGGGCGGCAGCTACATTTTCATCAATCCAACGGCGCACGCCCTGGTAATTCTTAAAATAGTTGTCTATATATTCTTTTGCTTCACGCATGGAAATGGAAAGCGCTTGGGAAAGGCCCATGGGGCCCTGTCCATAAATGATACCAAAATTAATTGCCTTTGCACTAGAGCGCATTTGCTCGGTCACCATTAAGGGCATAACGCCAAATATCTGCGCGGCGGTTTGGGTGTGTATGTCTCCCCCGTCTATAAAAGACTGCACGAGAACAGGGTCCTGGCTTTCATGCGCCAAAACGCGCAGGTCTATTTGGGAATAGTCCACACTGAGCAGCATATTTCCCTCTCCCGCGCAAAACGCCGTGCGAAGCAAACGACCCTTTTGCGTGCGTACGGGAATATTTTGCAAATTGGGGCTGGAGCTGGACAAGCGGCCCGTTACCGTGCCGGTTTGATCCAAATAAGAATGCACTTTATTGTTTTCGTCCGCCAGTAAAAGCAAGTTGTCTACATACGTGGTTTTTAATTTGCTGCTGGCGCGGTAATCCAAAATTTGCTGGGCCACGGGGTGCAGGGGAGCGATTTCCGCCAGCACTTCCTCATCGGTGGAATAACCCGTTTTGGTTTTTTTAACCGGCGGAATTTTTAGCTGTTCAAATAACAAGACACCCAATTGCTTGGGGGAGTTTACGTTCACCGCATACCCGGCCTGCTTGTCTATCTGCGCCTGCAGGGAAATAATTTCTTGTTCCAGCGTTTGTTGGAAATCCTTCAGCCACGCCGGGTCCACACGCAAGCCTTGTTTTTCCATATCCGCCAAAACCGCCATCAGGGGCAATTCCATTTGCGTAAACAGCAGATACATGCCGGCGCTGTTTAAATCGGCCTCCAATTTGTCTTTTAAGCCCCAAATATACCGGTTATACAGCGCAAGACGGGTGCGGGCGTCTTCCCCAGAAATTAAAACGGAAAAATAATGCGCGCAGGCGGCGGGGAAACTGAGGTCTCCGGACGGGTCCATTAAATACCGGGCCAGGCGCGCGTCAAAACAATGTATAAAATTGCCTTGCAGGTCTATTTCCGCTTCACGCAGGGTAAGTTTCAAGTCATACCCTAATTTTAAAACAGCGTCATTTAACACCAATTTTTGCAATTGGTCTTTTTCCCACGGGGCCACTTGCGCCAACGGGGTTAAGGAAAGTTCCGTTTCGCTTACGGCCGCCAAAAGGATGTCGTCTTCCGTATGGATAAACAAACGCCCGGTTTGCGGGGCTTTGTTTAATACCTGCGCCAACGGCAAAAGAACGCCCTCTTCCTGCGACACGGCCTGTTGGGGAGGAAGCTCAAACGATGTCAGCAAATTTTTAAATTCATAACGGGAAAATAAATCCGCCAAGGCCTTGGGCTCGGGCGTGCGTATTTGGTAATCCTGCAAATTAAACGGCATGGAAAGGTTACTGTCTAGCACTACCAGTTGTTTAGAGAGAATACCCTCTTCCATATGCGCCAAGATTTTTTTGGCTAAAGCGGGTTTTAGGTCTGGGTTGTCGTTTTGGGCGGCGCGGATGATGTCTTCCAAGTGACCAAACTTTTGAATAAGCTCCACCGCGCTTTTGGGGCCCACCCCCATAATGCCGGGGATATTGTCAGACGCGTCCCCCACAATGGAAAAATAATCCGGCAGGAACTTGGGCTCCACGCCAAATTTTTCCACTGCCGCTTCCGGCCCTTTCAGGCCGTCTTTGCCGCCGGAAGGCCAAATGGAAATTTTATCGTTTAAAAATTGGTATACGTCTTTATCTGAGGTAACCAACACGCTGGGAATATTTTGCTTGGCCGCGCTTTGGGCGATAAAAGCCATTAAATCATCCGCCTCAATGCCTTCTTGGGCCACTACGGCAAAACCCATTTCTTTTACCAGTTCTCGCGCCAAATTAAGCTGGCTGACCAGGGCGTCATCGGGCTTCTTGCGGTTGGCTTTATAAGTAGGCAGCATGGCCTTGCGGCGGGCGCAGCCACCGGGAGAGTCAAAACAAATAGCCGCGTAGGCGGGCTTTTTTTCTTTTAAAAATTTAGTCAGCCAGCGCACAAAACCATACAGGGCCCCCACCTCCTGCCCGGACGTGGTGGACAGTTTTGGCAAGGCGTGGTAATTGCGGTGCAAAAAACCGTGGGCGTCAATCAAAAAAATCTTGTTATCTTCTGGCATAGTAATGAAAGGAAATAAAAGGAAGGTTTATTGTTCTTCCGCCCGGTTAACGGGCGGAAGAGAATGGCGACAAAAATAAGAAAAGTAAAATTTTATAATAAAGAATTTAACTTTTCCTGCAAAGCGGCTTTGGTTTGCAGACCGACGGTTTGCGCTACCACTTTGCCGTCTTTAAAGAAAATAACCGTGGGGATGGAAGCCACACCATATTTGGTGCTGGCGTCGGGGGCTTCGTCCACATTTAATTTGGCCACTTTTACTTTGCCGGCATATTCGTTGGCAAGCTCTTCCACCACCGGGCCCAGCATACGGCACGGGCCACACCAAGGAGCCCAAAAATCCACCATAGCTACCCCTTTATACTGCAAAACTTCAGCATCAAAATTAGAATCGTTTAAAATCACTTCGCTCATGGGAAATCTCCTACAATAATATATAAAAAGTATACTATAAACAAAAAGGGCCCTGTCAAGCCTACAAGCCGTATTTTTATACTAAACGGCCTCCCTTTTGGGGAGGCCGTTTCCTCTTTGCGTTAGCTAGAGCAAGGAGGTCTCGTGAGAAATTACCATCCGTTTTTTAGATATTCCCGAAGGCACTGTTTATATGTTCTGTTCAAAACTTCACCACCTTGACAATCACAATTCGGTTTACCGTAATTGTAAGTTCCTGTAAAAATGGGGCAATAAGTTATATTCATCATACAAACTTCCCCATAATTAGAGCACGGACCGCTTACTGAAGCACAATAAGAATTGCTGACGCTAGCTTTGCCATCACCAATACATGAAATACTACAGGTGCTATGAGGGGTATACATATTTTTCTGATTACAGCGGAAAAGAGCGTCATTATCTGTTGCGCTCACCATAGTTCCCCAACGCAAAGGGCCGGGGGTCCAACAAACAGTATCTGTATTAGGAGTACCAGGACAACATTCCGCTTTATGGCTGGCTTTGTAAGAAGGGTCAGAACAATCCAACTCGGGGCAGGCCTGAACCTCTTCAAACTTACAAGAAGCATTGCAACGTTTAATGCTAAAGCTCTTTCCATCAGAACACTTCGTTTTTTGTTCATATCCGACAGGACATTCCGCCCCGGGTTTTAACACACAGTTGATAGCTTTCCATTCCCCGTTGACACATTGTTGCAACTCTACGCCGCAGCCATTAAGACAGGGCGTAGTACCATTGCGGGTTTCCCCTTCTGTACATTTTTCTTCTGCCGGGCATTCTTTGTCCCAGTCGCCTTCCGTCCATACATTATTCACACAGGTATAGGCTTTCGTGCGTTCCGTCTTCCCGTCTGAACACGTTTCCGTTATATCGGCCGGCTTGGCGGGACATTCGGGGAATTCTTCCTGTACCCATTGGTAGTTGGTGGAAGCGTCACATTTATAAGAAGCTTTTACCGTTCCGCATTCACACTGTTTTACAGCGTCCGCAGGCTGCGTCCCGCTGCATTCAGGGTCCGGCGCGCATTCTTCCGCCGTCTTGGAGCAGGCTCCTAAACTATTGACCCATTTCCCCCCTACACAAGCCTTCGTCGTCTGCGTCCCGCACCCGTTACATACCTGGTTGCCGGTTACCTGCCCGTTTACGCATTCCGGTTCTTCCGGCTCCACAGGCGTAGGCTCCGTTCCGGGAGGAGTGGTCTCCCCTTCCGTCCCAGCACAGTTGGAAGTGGGGAAGGTAAGCGTATCACAATCCGGGTAGTTTTTGTTTAATTTCTTACACCCGTCCCCAGTGCAGCAGTAGCTGCCGTCCTCATAGGACAAAATCTTAAGCGTATAGTCCCCACTGGTACTCTTGGCCGAAATACCCTGAGCTTGTAAACTATACGTATAGTTCTTTGTATTCGCAGACGCTATGACGTCAGACAGCGCGGAAAAGTTCGTCGTGTAGTTCTGGTCCAACGTACAACGTCTTTCCTGTTCCGTACGAACCGCGGACATCATCTCTTCCGCTTCTGTTACTTTGCGGTTTTCTATCACGCGGTTGAATTTGGGTAATGTAACGGCGGACAATACGCCTATTACAATTACCACGATAAGCAGCTCTGTAAGCGTAAAAGCACGCCTATTTTGCTTTTTAATTTTAGACACAATCCCCTCCATTGGTTTTAACTAAAAGCCACTGTATCAAAAAAAAAAAAACAAGTCAAGCGGTATATAAAAGCCAATAAAAAAGGCCATAATTATGTAAAATAAGGGCAAGTCTATCTAAAAGGTACCGATTATGAAAGAAAAAACCATTTGTATCGTTACGCCGGACAGCCGCACTTATTACCGCGCTATCCCTTTGGCCAAAGAATATTTGGACAAAGACCATAATGTTATTAATATGGCCGGCCAATTGCCGGAAGGACAAATAGAGCAGGTAGAAGTAAGCAATAAAACCGTTAAAACCCTTAAAAACGGAAAGATTGACGGCGTATTGGAAGTAATTAACTTGGAAGAAAATGTGGTTACTTTCAGCGAACTTTACCAAGACGGCAAACTCATAGACGTAAAAGACCGCACCGAACACGGGCGCCATATTAAACCGGCGCTTTTGGTACCTAAAGCGTCCTTATATCCCGGCACGGTGGTAAAAACCAGCAAAGGCAGCCGCTCTTTTTATGTACAAGGCAAGGAAGTGGCGGAAGAAACGGTTTCTTCTAATGGAACGACTTTAGAATTACTAGGCCAAATCCCCGACGGACAAGTAAAAGAATTTAATGAAAACGACCAAGTAATTATGGAAGCCGAGTATAAAGGCAATAAGTTAAACGGGGAAATGATCCGTTATAACGAAGACGGAGAAATCATCTCCCGCGAAACTTACAGCGAAGGCATGCTGCAGGGCGCCGCCAAATACTATCAATACCGCAACGGCTTAAAATTAAAAGCGGAATGCACATATAAAAACTCCCTCTTGCACGGCCCCCGCACCGCCTATTATGAGGACGGCACCCTAAAGCTGGAGGAAAACTACCGCCATGGAAAATTAAGCGGCGTACGTTCCAGCTATTACAGCAACGGGAAATTAGAAACCAGGGAAAATTTCTTAGAAGGCAAACTTTCCGGAGAGCGCACCGTATACTTTCCTACCGGAGAATTGTGGTATAAAGAAAACTATAAAGCCGGCAGATTGGAAGGAGAACGTTTGAGCTACTTCACCAACGGGGCAAAACGGCTGGAAGAATTTTACGTAGACGGCATGTTGGAAGGCAGCCGTAAAATCTATTCCGAAACGGGCGAAATCCTTACAAACGAAGACTACCACTGGGGCACTTTAACCCACAACACCGAACGGAGAAAAATACATGATAAGTAAGCAGTTTTGCCCCGCTAAAATAAATTTATTTTTAGAAGTAACGGGCAAACGGGCAAACGGTTACCATGAATTAGCCACCCTGTTTGCCAAATTAACGCTGGGAGATAATCTGACGGTTTCGGCCGAAACCGCCGCTCAAACGCATATCCAGTTAAACATTACCGGCCCGCTGGGGGACAAACTGGAGGCAGATGAAACCAACATCGCCTATAAAGCGGCCGCGCGCTTTTTTGAGCAATTTGGCATCACGGCCCATTGCCAAATAAATTTGGAAAAAAACATCCCCATGGGGGCTGGTTTAGGAGGTGGAAGCTCCGACGGGGCCGGGGTATTGCGCGCGTTATGCCAAATTTTTAACAAACCCCGCCAAAGCGTAATGGAACTGGCCGCCAAACTGGGGGCGGACGTACCCGTTTTTATGTATGATGAAACGTTCTTAAAAGGGGAAGGCATAGGGGAAATACTCACCCCGCTGCCCGCTCCTGGCCCGTTGCCCTATGTGGTGTTGGTTTATCCGTGTACGGTGGTTCCCACCAAAGATGTTTTTAAACGCCTGCGGCTGCCGGATAAAAAAGAAGTCTTGACAAACTGCTCTAATTTAGATAAATTGATATCATACATAGGATGCGGTAAGGGACTTTCCGCCTGGAAAAAGTTTCTTTTTAACAGGCTGGAAACGTGCGTGTTTCCTTATGTAATCTCCGTCAGAAACGCCAGAGAAGATATTTGTAAAACCAATGCGGAGGCGGTGTTAATGTCCGGCTCCGGTTCTACGGTATTTGCTTTAGTGGATACCCAAGAACAAGCCACCGATTTGGTAAATAATATCAGAAATAAAGAAAGATTAGTATTCTTTTCGGCATTTCGGAGGGAGACGGATGAAAATAACGGAAATACGGATACATCTTATGGGGGAGGACCGTCTTAAGGCGTTTGCCAGCGTTACTTTTGACGATTCGTTCGTTGTAAGAAACATGAAGGTAGTTGAAGGGACAAAAGGCGTTTTTCTTTGTATGCCTTCCCGCAAATTACCGGATGGTACCCATAAAGACATGGTTCATCCCATCAACCAGGAATTCAGGCAGTACTTGGAAGAGAACGTTTTGAAAGCCTATCAGGCCGAACTAGCTAAGAATCCCACCGGGGCTACGCAAAACACCACCGTTCTTGAACAAGAAACAGGGACAGACAACACGGGTAATGATGCGCACTGAAAAAGGGTTTTCAGAGCAGTTTAGAAGAAATTTCTAAACGGTTATGAAAGTTTTAATTCCGGATAGTGAAATGGTATCACCACTGGTTTTGGTCCAGTTATTCTAGGTTCGAATCCTAGTCCGGAAACCATATACTGGGGTACCGCCAAACCAAATCGGTTTGGCGGTATTTTTTATGCGTAAAACAAATGATTAACAGACTTCTTAAATACGGCTATTTCTTATTTACCGCTTCGTAGCGGGTATCCGTAGCGGAAAGATACGCCCCCGCCAGCATAAGCCCCAACGCCGCCCAAAATAAAACGGGAGGAGGTTCTTTAAAAATCACTAAAGACAAAAGAACCCCCACAAAAGGAGAGGCCGCATAATAAGCGCTGGTTTTTGCTGCCCCCAAATACCGCTGGGACAATACATAAAAAAATAGACTTAACCCATAAGAAACAAACCCCAGCGCTAAAGAGCACGCCATATATTTTGCGCTTGGTAATTTTGCCCCCAGCAGACTGGCAATCAGCAAAGCCCCCGCACCGGCCCCAATTCCTTTTACCATTACAATTTCCAACGGGTTTTTATTGGAAATCATGCGCGTGCAATTATTTTCAAACCCCCAGCAAACACACGCCCCCAACACATATAGCGAACCCACGGAAAAAGAAAACCCTTCCCTCTCCCCGGCGCAAAGCAACATACAGGCCGCCGTAATCAGCCCAATAGCCACCCATAACCGGCCGGAAATACGTTCTTTAAATATACATAAGGCGATAACCGCCGTGGTTACAATTTCAAAATTATTCATTAGGGATACATTTTCCGCGCTGGTCTTCAGCAAACCCGCCAGCAACAAAAGCGGCGCGGCAATATCCAACACAACCATGCCCACCGTATAGGGCAAATCCCGCCGGGAAAGGCCCGGCGCCTTGCTTTTTAAGCGGCAGCAGGAACCCGCCGCCCGCAATAGCCCCATGCCTATGCCCGCCCCCAAATATAATAATCCCGCCAAAACGGCAGGGGGCACCTCCCGCAGCAACAATTTAGATACCGGCGCGCTTAACGCGTATAAAACCGCAGCCAACACGGCGAACAATATAGGCCATTTTTGCATTTTCATAAAATTGAATTCCACTCACAAGCGAAGATATCCTGCCGCCAGTACGCCGGATTACCCCGGTTTATTGAAAAATAAAAACCCCGCCGGTTAAAATAAAAAATGCCAACAAGAAAACCTGTCAGCATTTTTGTCAGTTTGTACTATACAAAACTTACCCCCGGCGGGAGTTGAACTCGCAACCTCTTCCTTAGGACGGAATCGCTCTATCCATTTGAGCTACGGGGGCGTAAATTTATTTTTGAGATTTCTTCTTGCCTACGGAAGACTTCTTTTTAGCCGTAACAGCTTTTGCCCCTGCTTTTTTAGCTTTTGCTTTCCGTTTTTTAGAGGCTTGTTCTTTGGCGCTGCGCACTTCCTGCAAGCGTTTTTTTAACAGCCGCTCCAGCGGGCTCTTGCCAATTACTTCCCCTAAAATGTTTGTTTTCTGACGGGGCCGCATGGCACTGTGCAATTTACGTGTGCGGAAATCCACCGGGTTCATTTCCAAAATGCCGGCTTTTTGCGCGGCGCGGCGCAAAGTCATTACGGCGCGCTCTTCTATTTGGCGCACCCGTTCACGGGAAAGACCTAATTTATCAGCCACTTCCCCCAGTGTTTTGGGGTCATTATCCGCCAGTCCATAGCGCATGATAAGTACTTCCCGGTCCCGCGGGTTTAACTCCGCCATACTTTTTTTAATAGTGTCTTGGTTTTCCGCTTTCATAAATACATCGTGCGGATTTCCTTTTCCGTCATCTGAAATCATGTCTTCCAAAGTAAGATCTTCCTCATCATGTACTAAAGAGGTTAACGAATCCACCCCCTTGGCCGCGCTTAGCGTATCCATGATGGATTTTACCTGCCGGGCGGTTAAATTGAGTTCTTTGGCCATTTCATTTAAAGAAGGGTCTCTTCCGTTGGCTTCTTTTAACGCGTTCCAAGCGCGGAACCATCTCTTTAAATTGCCCCATGCGTGGGAAGGTATTTTAATAGAACCGGATTGTTCTTCTATATATTTGCGGATATACTGCTCAATCCAGTAAATAGCGTAGGTGGAAAAGCGGTATCCTTTTTCAGGCTCAAATTTTTCAATGGCCTGCATAAGGCCCAAGTTGCCTTCTTCAATCAAATCCATTAGTTCCATACCCGGGCGCTGAAAACGTTTTGCCGTAGGGATTACCAAACGCAAGTTAATTTCCATCATTTTATTTTTGGCGTCTTTATCGCCTTTTTTAACTTGCTTCCAAAGCTGGGCGATTTCTTCGCGGTTCATTTCGCGCGTTACTTGGCCCAAATGCTTGAAATATTCGTTTACACTGTCTAAGGATTCGTTTTCCATACATACATGATATCATACTTTGGCAACTCTATCAAAGCCAAAAAGAAAACCTCACAAAGGGAAATACAGAAGAAAAACCCCGGCAAACGCCGGGGTCAAATTATTTTTTTAATACACGAGTAAACACCTTACTCTTTATATTCATAACCGTCTTCTTTTAGCGCTTCGCACACGCGCCGGCCTATAGAACTTTGCGGGCGGCAATATTTATACACAATATGCGGGCTGGGAATAGTTTGCACGCCCAACGAATAGAGCTCTTTTAACGATTCCCCTCCGTTATTTCCAGGGTTTCTGCGCCAAGCGGTGGCGGTGGTTCCCCCCACTAAATTCCCGCTGGCGGTTTGTATGTTTAAACTAACCACAAAATCCATATTATACGCGTCCGCCCCGCTAAAAGCATACCCCGGCAGCTGCATATCTATTAACCGAAGCACATTCCGGGCGGAACTTTCAAACAGTACATTATCCGTATTATGATAATACTGGTGCATACGTGCGGAAATTTTTTCTAATAAAGCAGCTTCTTCCCGGGCTTTGCTTATCTCGTCTCCCTTAGACACAAAAACCGTATTACATCCTTGAAGCGCAGCCAGAACGGCTATAAATAAAAAAAGAATTTTTTTCATAAATTATCCTTTAGAGGTAATTTTATTGTACCGCTTTAAAATCAAATTTTAGCATAAAAAAGCCCCGCTTTAAACGGGGCTTTTTTAAAACATAAAACTTACAGCGGAATATTTCCCTTATGCGGGTTTTCCTTCGGGTTGCGCTTATTGCGAAGCACCTGGAAAGCCCGTATAATTTTGGCGCGCGCTTCGGCCGGCTCAATAATTTCATCAATAGAACCGTTGGAAGCGGCCTGATACGGGGAGGCAAACTTGTCCGAATATTCCTTCGTCAGTTTTTCTTTCAGAAGTTCTTTTTTCTGCTCGTCGGTTTCGGCTTTTAAATCGCGCGAATACAAAATATCCACCGCGCCGCGCGGGCCCATAACGGCAATCTCCGCGCTGGGGAAAGCGAAGTTAAAATCCCCGCGCAAATATTTAGAACCCATCGCAATATACGCCCCGCCGTACGCTTTGCGCAAAACCAACGTTACTTTAGGAATAGACGCCTCGGAATACGCATACAGCAATTTGGCGCCGTGGCGGATAATGCCCCCGTGTTCCTGCTGCACGCCGGGCAAATAACCGCCAATATCCACCAGCGTAAGAAGCGGGATATTAAAGGCGTTTAAAAAGCGGATAAAGCGGGCGGCTTTGTCGCTGGCGTCACAATCCAACGCGCCGCCTAAGCAGGCCGGGTTGTTGGCCACAACGCCCACCACTTCTCCGCCTAAGCGGATAAAACCGGTAACCACGTTTTTGGCAAAGTTTTGGTGAATTTCAAAAAAGCCGAAATCATCGGCCAAACGCCAAATAACGTGATGAATACGGAACGCTTTTTTAGGGTCCATTTCGCACACGCGTTCCAACACGTGTACAGGGCGGTCAAACACGTCAGAGGTAGACTCCAGCGGGGCTTTTTCATAGCAGTTTTGCGGCAGGAAGGTAAGCAGCTCGCGCACTTGGCGGAAGCAGTCCTGCTCGGACTTGGCCACAAATTGGCACACGCCGCTTTTCTCGCTGTGAGGGTGGGAACCGCCCAATGTGTCAAAATCCACTTCTTCACCGGTGGCCGCTTTCACCACGCTGGGACCGGTTACAAACATATGGCTGATGCCTTCCACCATAAAAATAAAATCCGTCAGCGCGGGAGAATACACCGCCCCGCCGGCGCACGGACCTAAAATAACGGAAATCTGCGGGATAACGCCGGAAGCTTTTACGTTACGGTAGAAAATTTCCCCGTAACCGTTTAAGCTGTCCACCCCTTCCTGGATGCGGGCGCCGCCGGAATCCAACAATCCGATAACGGGCACCTTGGCTTCTAAAGCGCGGTCCATCAAATCGGCAATTTTGCGGGCATGGGCCAACCCTAAAGAACCTCCCAGCTGGGTGAAATCCTGCGCGTAAACGGCCACTTCCCGGCCGTTGATGCGGCCAAAGCCGGTGATAACGCCGTCACCCTTAATATGTTTGTCTTTTACTCCGAAATCACTGCAGGAGCTTTCCATCAAACTGCGGATTTCAAAAAAGCTGTCTTGGTCTAATAGATAAGAAATGCGTTCGCGCGCGGTGAACTTGCCCTTGTCTTTTTGGGCTTTAATGCGGGCCTCGCCCGCGCCTTTCTGCGCGTCTTGGGAAACCTGGCGGAATTTAACTAAACTGGCCGGAGCGGGACGGTCCGATTTTTTATCTTCTCTAGGGTCTTCAAACAATTCAATCATGTGCCCTCCAAAATCTATTATGCTTATATTTTAGCAAACTTAGGCCCTTGCGTTCAGCGCGCCCAAGCCACGCACAACATAAACCCCTGCGGGCGGGAAGAGAGCTCCAGCTTAATTTCCGGCTCCCCCAAAGAGCGGTATACCTGAAGCGCTTCCCCGTAAAAAGAAATCTTATCCCCCACAAAACGCACGTCAAAACTGTTTAAACTAAGGCCTGTGCCCAGCAGTTTCACCACCGCTTCCTTTTTGGTCCATAAGGCGGTTAAAAAAGAGTCGTCCATAGACTGGCGCTCCTGCGGGTGGAAAAAATCTTCCGCCCAGGCATTAATGCGGTGTTCCACTTTTTCTAAATCAATCCCCAAAAAACGGCACTCTTGGCTTATTGCCGCGGCCGCCCAGCCATGGCTGTGCGTAATACTAAAAGCACCCGTATACAGGGCGTTATCCACATAGACCTGCGGTTTTCCCCCCTCATGCGGCAGAATTTCCACCCGGCCCACATCCGCCCCCGGCTGGGGGAGCAGCAGCTGTTTTAACGCAAATCTGCCCCCAAGCCACTCGGTCCTGCGCTTGGGAAGTTTCAGCGTTTGGTAAAAAGCCAACTCCCTTGCAGACAGAATCCGCTCAGCCGGGGGCAGATTTGTTAAATCAACAAACTTTATTTGATACTTCATGCCGTCCAAAGTTACTGGCCGATAGCCTGGTAACCGTGGAATTCAACCCACACGTTGCCCTGTTCGTCAAACACATAAGCGTCATGCAGGGTTTTGCCGTCAGCCGTCAGCCCTTTGTTTACGCCGTAGAGGTACAGCGTCTGCGGAGGAACATCCCGCTTAAACACGGCCACTTCTTTAATGCCGTCCGGCAAAGTCATTTTGTTGGCAACGCTCATATCCTGGAAACCGCAGCATTGGAAAGCGGCCTCAATCAGCATGGGGTTAGCCAACAAGGCTTTAGGCGCCGGCCACTGCGGCTTGGGGGTGGTGTTGTAAACGGCCAGGGATTCCTTTTCGTTCACACGCAAAATCCCTCCCAAAACCTGGAAGCTGGGCCCGTGGAAATATTTTTTATAAATTTCTTCTTTGGTTACCACCGGGGCGGCGTTCACATCCAAATTGATGTTGTTTTTTACTTCGTCCCAAGTAGAGGTGAAAGAAGACAAGGTCTTAGCCGTAAAATGGCGGCGGGTATTGCCCATTTTAACGCCTTTGCTGTTAATAAAGTCAGACTCTATTTCCATGCTGGCGTTTTTCCCGTCAGAAACACCAATCACGCGCACGGCCTGCGGGCGGTTGCGCAGCAGCTTAATAGGCAGGAAGAAGTGTACGTCTTTCAACCCTTGCGGCACATTGCCCGTTAAAGCGGCGGCCGTTTCCATAAAGGTTTCTATGCCCATTACGCCCGGTACATAGGGGGTGCCCTCAATGGCGTGGTCAGAAAGGTACGGGTCAGATTTTAAATTAAATTCTTTTTCCCCGTGGAATTCTTTTCCGGCCTGTAATTTTTTTACTTCACCCAAAAAGTGGGTGGCGTCCCCCGCGGGTTGAGCGGCGGCAGGGGCGGAAGAAGAGCCGGCATCCGGGGCCGGGCTTTGCGGCGTGTTGTTATCGTCCGAATCATCGGAACCGAACGATTGTTCGGCTCCGATTTCGTCCATTTCAAACAGCAGCTGATGGTCCCAATCCAAGCGGCCCAAAGAACCGGTGAGCACGATTTCCGGCACGCGTCCGTAGACGATTTCGTCCAAGAAAATCTGCATACCGTCTTCCGGGTCCACAAAGTCTACGCCGTTGGAGCGCAGGAAGGTTTCCACACCGGCGCGCACGCCCATGCCTACGTTCTTGTAGGCGCTCATGGCAATGCTGATAGCGCGGTAACCTTGGTTGGACAAGGACAAGGCGGACTTAGCCAAGTAGTCGTTGGCGCTGGCGTAGTCGCTCTGGCCCAAGTTGCCGTATTTGCCCGCGATGGAAGAGGCAAAGGCAAAGAAGCCTTTATCTTTCACCACATTATTGGCCAAGAAGGAAGCAAAGCTGGTGGCCTTCACGTCAAAAATGCGGTAATATTCCATGGGGTCTTTGTCATAAATCAGTTTGGAGCGTTCCAACCCGGCAAAGTGGATGAGTCCGTCCACACGGCCGTTTTTGGCCTTAATCTTGGTGCAGACTTCTTTCATCATGGAAGAGTTCATCACGTCGCAGTGATAGTATTCCACTTCGCTGCCCAACTCGCGCAGTTTCTGCAGGTTGTTGTAGAGCGTTACGGAATCTTTCACCCGGCCAAAAGCGCGTTCCAACATCACGGGAGTGGCTTTTTGGGTATGGTCGGCGCGCATGTCTTCCCACATTTGTTTCTTAAGCGCGGCCAATTCGGATTCGTTCATCGTGGCCCACAGCGGCGTTTTTTCCTGGATTTCAATAATATCCAGCACGATGATTTTGCTGTGGTACTGGGCGGCAATCTTTTGCGCAAGCATCGCCCCGATACCGCGGCCCGAACCGGTGAAGATAATGGTCTTGCCGGCTAAGTCAAAGTGTTTTACGCTGCGGTCCAGCTGCATGGGCACGGACAAGATGGTGGAACGCACTTTGTCTTTGGTGCCGATCATCAGGCGCATATCGCCGTGGAGTACTTCGTCCATGGTGATTTGGGCCATATCGTCCGGGGTGGCATCACTTTCAAAGTCTATTAACTTGGAAATAGCGCCGGTGCGTTCATACACGTCTTTGCGGTAGCAGGTGGTGCCGCCGGTCAACGCGCCCACAATGGGGTTGAACTCTTCTTTGGTGCTGTAACCAAAGTTACCGTCAATCTTGGTGTTTACGGCAAAGAACGTGTCCGCGTCCTGACGGTTAGACAGGCCTTTTTCAAACACGCGCAAGGCAATAAACAACGGCATGACGTATTTGGTCAGTTCAGCGTGCGGGCTGGCTTTTTTGTCAAATTTCTTTACGCTGGCCCCCAGCAAGTACACAATACCCTGTATGTTTGGATCTTCGGCCGCGTATTCTTTCAAAGCGGCTTCGGTTTCCTCATAGGATTCCCAATTTACAATGGTGGTGTTTTTGCTGCGGGTTTTAAGCGTGGTGAATACATGCGTTTTAACGCCCAGTTCTTTAAATTCTTCCTGATAGGCTTTAATCAGCTGGGAGTTATCGGCAAAAATGAGTACGGTGCGGTCCTTAGACAGGCGGCGGTTTTCGCGTTCCGTCAGCGGGGCATCGGCCGCCATGGTTACATAACGAAGTTTCTTTTCGTGGCAGTGTTCGCCTTTGTAACCGGGGGCTTCTGGGCGTTCCGCCAAAGACTCATGGCGTACAATAGGCGCCGTGGGGTTGGTGGTTAACGCGTCTTCAGCCGGTTTGCCGATGTGTTCCGCCGTAGGCTTGCTGACAACAGCCGGTTTTGCCGCGGCCGGTTTGGCCGGGGCGGCAGGCGCGGCCACAGCCGCAGCCGGGGCTTGCGCAGCGGGGGCCGCCGGGGCTTGAGCCGCAGGGGCCGCAGGTGCGGCCGCAGCGGCAGGAGCGGACGGATTATTTACCGCGTTCAACGCAAAGTTAATGCAGTGGCGGATGGTAGGATAATCCTTCAGTTGGATACCTTCCTGCTGGGCAATGCCGTAATGTTCGCGCATAGCGGCAAACAGTTCGGCTTGTTTTACCGTATCAATGCCCAGGTCCGCTTCCATGTCTAAATCCAAATCCAGCATGTCTTTGGGATAGCCGGTCTTTTCCGCTACCATGGCTACGATTTCTTCGGTCACTTGGGCCGGGTCTAACTTGCCGGCGGCCGGTTTAGCGGCCGGAGCCGATACAGGAGCCGGCGCCGCAACAGACACGGGTTGAGCGGCAGGAGCCGGAGCCGCGGGCTGGGCCGCAGGGGCCGCAACGGGCATAGCGGCGGGAGCCGCGGCGGCAGCGCCTTCGCTTCCCGCGTTGGCCAAGGCGTATTTAATAATAGAGCGAATGGTCGGGTAGTCTTTGAGCTGTACGCCTTCTTGACGCGCGATGTGATACGTCTCACGCATAATGGCAAACAGTTCGGCTTGTTTTACCGTATCAATACCCAAGTCCGCTTCCATGTCTAAATCCAAGTCCAACATGTCTTGCGGGTAACCAGTCTTTTCGGCAATAATAGAGCGGATATTATTGGTTACGTCTTCTTCTTTCAAAGAAGGCATGGCGGACGCTTGCGCCGCAGGAGCCGGCGCGGGCTGAGCCACAGCCGGAGCAGGGGCCGGAGCCGCCACAGCGGGCTGAGCAGCAGGAGCGGCGGCAGCGCCTTCGCTTCCCGCGTTAGCCATGGCGTATTTAATAATGGAGCGAATGGTCGGGTAGTCTTTGAGCTGTACGCCTTCTTGACGCGCGATGTGATACGTCTCACGCATAATGGCAAACAGTTCGGCTTGTTTTACCGTATCAATACCCAAGTCCGCTTCCATATCTAAGTCCAAGTCCAGCATGTCCTGCGGGTAGCCGGTTTTTTCGGCAATGATGTTTAAAATATTGGCTTGCACATCGGCTTCGTTCAAAGACGGCATCGGCTTAGAAGCCGCGGCAGGAGCCGCTTGTACAGGAGCTGGCGCAGGCTGAGCCGCGGGGGCCGGGGCCGCCGGAGCGGGAGCCGCAGGGGCTACAGCAGGCTGAGCGGCAGGAGCGGCGGCAGCAGTGCCTTCGCTTCCCGCATTGGCCATAGCGTATTTAATAATGGAGCGAATGGTCGGGTAGTCTTTGAGCTGTACGCCTTCTTGACGCGCGATGTGATACGTCTCACGCATAATGGCAAACAGTTCGGCTTGTTTTACCGTATCAATGCCCAGGTCCGCTTCCATGTCTAAGTCCAAGTCCAGCATGTCTTGCGGGTAGCCGGTTTTTTCGGCAATGATGTTTAAAATATTGGCTTGCACATCGGCTTCGTTCAAAGAAGGCATCGGTTTAGAAGCCGGGGCCGCAGCAGCCTGTACAGGCGCGGCAGCGGGTTGAGCCGCAGGGGCCGGCTGAGCGGCGGGAGCCGCGGCGGCAGTGCCTTCGCTTCCCGCATTGGCCATAGCGTATTTAATAATGGAGCGAATGGTCGGGTAGTCTTTGAGCTGTACGCCTTCTTGACGCGCGATATGATACGTCTCACGCATAATGGCAAACAGTTCGGCTTGTTTTACCGTATCAATGCCCAGGTCCGCTTCCATATCTAAATCCAAGTCCAACATGTCCTGCGGGTAGCCGGTTTTTTCGGAAATGATGTTTAAGATATTGGCTTGCACATCGGCTTCGTTCAAAGACGGCATAGGCTTAGAAGCCGCAACAGGAGCGGCTTGAGCCGCAGGAGCCGGTTGAGCGGCCGGGGCCGCTTGTACAGAAGCCGGCGCAGGCTGAGCCGCAGGGGCGGCTACAGCAGGAGCGGTGTGATGAATGGAATTTACTTTATCCACAAACGCTTGGGAACCTTCCATAATTAAAGAAGGTTTCACACCGTGTTTATAATTATCTTTTACGCGCAGGGTGTTCTGCACCACTTCCAACACCGGGGCTTGCTGACCGGAAATTTCTTTCAGCCAAGCCTCGTGGCGGGCGGCGTCTACAATGCGGGGTTCTTTTACGTCCCACACTTTTTCCAACAAAGTCATACCCAGCTGAGAGCCGAAACCGGCCGCCAATCTAAGCGCGTATTTAAAGTTATAATGCCCGCCTTTGCTAAGGGTAATGCCTTCCAGTTCCGGGTCCGCTTCTTTAAAGTTGGCGATAGGCGGCACCAAACCCGTGTTTAAACAATGTACGGCAATGGCGTCTTCCAACCCGGCGCCCATAGAGTGACCGGTAAACCCTTTGGTATTGCTGACGATGACACTGCTGACATCTTTGCCAAAGGTGGATTTAAGCGCATACGCTTCCGCGCTGGCGGAACCGCCGCGGGCCGGGGTATACGTTTCATGAGAGATAAATACCAACTGTTTGGCGATATCGCCGCGGGAAACGCCGCTCTTGCGTTCGGCCTCGGTCACCAAGTCATTCATTACCTGGGCCACGTGGCCTACGTCCAAACGGGTTACGTGGAAACCGCTGTTGCGGATTTCCGTAGCCAACACTTTAGCAAGCGGCTTCATGCCGCGTTTGGCTACTTCCTGCGCGTCTTCTACAATTAAAGACACGGCGCCCATACCCACAATCATGCCGTTGCGGCGGCGGTCAAAAGGCAGGGCGGCTTTGGTTACATCGGCTTCCGTGGTGGCGGCGCCGGAGGCTAAGAAAGCCGTTAAAATCCATTCGGATACATTGTCATTGGTAATATCGTCCGCGCTGATGACAATAACTCTCTTTGCGCGGCCCAGCTTAATCCAGTCCTGCGCTACGGCAAGGGCTTGAGCCGTGGAGGCGCAGGCCGCACTCATGGAAGTGGCCGGCCCGCGGGCGCGAATCCACTGGCAGAAGTGAGAGTGGGCAATAATAATGGTTTTTAAGACAAATTCAGACGTAAAAGACTGGGGTTCCACTTCTTTGTCTTTAAAGTTTTCATTATACCAGGCTTCAATTTCCGCTTTGAGGGCCGGGTCCGAAATTTGGGCGATAAATTTATCGCAGAAAGCGCGTACTTCTTTGGCGGTTTTGTTGTTAAGCAAACCGGCCACGCGTTTGGATAAATCCCCCATCATGCTGTTGGCCACGGGGAAAGCGGAAGTAAAGATGACGCCGGTGTCATCAATCATATCCGCCGGCAGACCCCAGCGGTCCGGCAAATAGCCGCCCGTGGAGGTGGGTTTATAGTAAAGCACCAGCGGAATACCGGCGTCTTTCAAAGCCAAAATGCCGGCGGCAATAGCCAGCTGGAAGGAGCGGTCCATAGAGCGCACCCATTTGGCCGGCAGGCCAAATTCTTTTTCCGCGTCAAACGCGCCGCCCTTGGCTGCCAATTTAATGGCTTGGCTGGGAGAAGTCAAACGTTCAAAGCGGTGGTTTCCGTCTTTGGATTTGATAACAAATTCTACGTGTTTATCAATTTGTTTTTGTTGGATATCGGCGGAAACGGGCTCAATCAAGTTACGGCCGGAGAGGATTTCGTCCAATACTCCGTCGCGGAAGATACGGTCCCAGCTGCCGGGGCCGCCGGCGGCAATACCGCTGATTACTACTTCTTTATCACAGCAGTTCTTGCCGGAAGCTTGGGCAGGGGCAGCCTGGCAGGAGCAGGAAGCGCCCAGCTCTTTTTCCACTGGTGTAGCCGTACCGGTTACCCAGTTTACAAAAGCGGGGTTATAAGTGGAATGGTCCCCATACATATCGGTTCCAGTCCAATTTAAACCGATGCCGGAAGAAATTAAGTTGGCAAATAGGTCGTTAAATTCGCAAATGCCGCCTTTTTTAGGATGGTTGGAAGCCAGCACTTTAATGTCTTTCTTGTCAGACAAGGTGCTGGAAGCCAAGGCGGAAAGCACGCGTTTAGGGCCGCATTCTACAAATAAGCGAACGCCGGAATCATAGGTGGTCTTAAGCTGTTTAATCCATTCCACGGAGTGGGAAATCTGCGTGACCATAAGGTCTTTGATTTTTTCCGGGTCGCTGGGATAAAATTCCGCCGTAACGTTGGTGGTAATGGGCATGGTGGGCGCATGGAAAGTAAGCGTATCCAAAAACGCGCGGTACTGCGGCATAGCCGGGCGCACAATGGCGGAGTGGAAAGCGTGAGACACCGGGATTTGTACCGCCTGTATGCCCATATCGGTAAACATTTTAATGGCATCGTCAATAGATTTGCTGGCGCCGGCAATAACCGTTTGGGTGGGGCAGTTTTTGTTGGCTACGGCCACATAACCGCTGATGCGGGCCAATTCCGGTTCCACCCGTTCCACCGGGGCGGCGATGGAAGCCATCTTGCCGTTGTCTTCCACTTTAATTTCAGACATTACCTTCCCGCGGGTGCATACGGCTTTTAAGCCGTTTTCAAAATCAAAGATACCGGCGGCTACCGCGGCGGCGTATTCGCCCAAGCTGTGGCCCATGACCACATCCGGCTTAATGCCAAAGGAAGACAGCAAGCGCATCATGGCGATATCCGCCGTCAGCACGGCGGGCTGGGTCATTTCGGTTTTCTTAATGGCGGCTTCACGCACGGCAATTTGTTCTTTGGTTTCGCCGGGTTTGCTCCATAACGTTTCGGTTAAAGTTTGGCCGATAATGCCCATAAGCAGGCGGTCAGCCTCGTCAAACGTATCCTGCACTACTTTGTATTTGGAGGCCAAGTCTTTCATCATGTCCACATATTGGGAACCCTGGCCGGGGAACATAAAGCATACTTTGGGTTTAATTTCCGTAGGAGTAAACGGATAAATGCCTTTCATTCTTAAATACAGAGATTCTTGTTCCCATACGTCCTGCGTACCGGCGATTTTTTTGAAAAATTCAATTTTTTCTTTTAATTTTTCCGGGCTTTCCACGTTAATGGTTACGGCAAACTTCTGCGGTTTGGTTACGTGGTTTTTATAAGAAATGCTGGGCAAGTAGGCCGGGTCATACTGAATGGCCACCACGGCTTTGTCCAAAACGTCAAAAAGTTCCTGCTTTGTTGCGGCGGAGAAGGTCAAAACGTCACCTTGGATTTTCTCCCCCGGAACGTGAAGCGTATAGGAATTACTGCTGGTCATGTTTACATTCTCCTGTTTAGTAGGGGTTACGGCTGAGGCACAAACTTTGGTTTCTTCTTTTTTGAGTAAGGCGTCGTTCATTTCTTCCATAGCTACGTGGAAGTTCGTCCCGCCGAAACCGAAGGCGGAAACGTTGGCGCGGCGCACTTTGTCGCTGGTCCAGTCCTGCGTTTTGGTAATTACGCGGAAGGGACAGGTGGCCCAATCCACAATGGGGTTGGGGGTTTCAAAATTGATGGAAGGGGGCAATACCTTATTATATAAGGCCAAGGAGGTCTTAATTAAGGAAGCGATACCCGCCGCCGCTTTGGCGTGGCCGATTTGGCTCTTCACGCTGCCTAAGCCAATGCTGCCGGGTTTAGCATACGGGGCAAAAATTTCGTTTAAGGCGTTCAGCTCGGTAGCGTCACCCACGCGGGTGCCGGTACCGTGGGCTTCCAAAAGACCCACTTCGCCGGGGGTATAGTCCAGCTGTTCAAAGGCTTTTTCCACCGCCAGTTTCTGCCCTTTGGGGTTGGGGGCGGTGATGCCTTTGCCTTTCCCATCGGAAGAAGCTCCCACCGCGCGGATGACGGCGTAAATTCTGTCTCCGTCTTTTACCGCGTCGGACAAGCGTTTCAAAATCACCATGCCGGCGCCTTCCGCCATAACAAATCCGTTGGCGCGAGCGTCAAACGGATAAGAACCCGTTTCAGACAAAGCACCGATTTTGCAAAATTTAATGTAAGCGGAGGGAGACATCATCTGGTCCACACCGCCCGCTATGGCCATATCAAAATTACCCATGCGCAAACCGTTTACGGCTTGGTCAATAGCCGCCAAAGAGGTGGCGCAGGCAGCGTCTACGGCAAAGTTGGTTCCGTGCAAATCAAACACATTGGCTACGCGGCCGGGAATAACGTTGGCCAACTCTCCGGGCATGGAGTCTTCGGTAATAGGGATAAAACGTTCGCGCACGCCGGCGTCCATTTCGTCCATCATTTTTTGGGCGTCCGCCGGGTTTAAGTGTTTGAACGTTTCCGTATTTTTCAAAATTTCATATAAAAAGGGGCGGTTTAAACGGGTGTTGGACATCTCGTTCTTCATGCCGCCCATAGAGTTGCCGATAATAACCGCGGTGCGGTTATGGTCAAATTCTTTTTTGTCATAACCGGCGTCTTCCAGCGCCATGCGGGTGGTTTCCACGGCTAAGTGTTGCACCGTGTCCATTTGTTTGGCCACTTGCGGAGGAATGCGGTATTTAATAGAGTTGAATTTAAACGTTTCAGGTATAAAACCGCCGATTTTGGAATAGGTCTTGTCTTCGGCTTTGTGGTCAGGACTGTAAAACAGGTTGTAGTCCCAGTAGGATTTGGGGATTTCGGTAATGCAGTTTTTTCCTTCTTTAATATTGTTCCAGAACTCGTCTTTATTTAAAGCTCCGGGCATGATAGCGCCTATGCCCACTATGGCTATAGGTTCAAGGTTTTTATTTTTCATTTGGTCTCCTAATCAATGGTTCCCACAAAATACTATATAGGTATATGATATTAAATTTTGGGGAGCCAAAACAAATTAAGAGCAACCTTTTTATAAAAAACACTTGCAAAATCTAAGCCGATATGTTAGATTTTTCGAAGCCGTTTTTTTAAACCGCCGCTTCATTTTTGGCTTATAAATCAAAAGCCCCGCAAAAAAAGCGGGGCTTTTGCGCAATATCCCAGCAAAATTAAGCTTCCTTTTCTCCGTCCACTTTCATGTTTTCCAGTTCTTCTATCAGGCTGAGCAAAGTGGGCTGCAGTTTGGTAATGTATTCTTGCTCAAAGGTGGTCAAGCGTTGTTCCAATCGGCCCATTTGCTTGGCCATTTCCGCCAACGTTTTATCATCAGTGGTTTTCATTTCTTCCAAACGGTAATGTAAATCTTTCACCTTTTCTTTTAAATCAGCCATTTCCAATGCGGACGTATTCTGCAACGATCCCAAAATAGAAGCGCGGGACGGAAAGGCGGCAGGTTTTGAGACCGTCATCATGGTTAAATCTTCCACAGGGGAATCAAAATCCGTTTCTCCGGCTAAAGCGGCACGGTATTTTGCCGTAAACCAAAACAGCAAAACAAAACATACTACAAACCCGGCAGATAATAAAATTAATGTGTGTTCCATAGGTAATATATCATACCATATTTTTAGGGCGTGTTAGCAGGCTTTATTTGCGTATTACCACAAAGCAGGCGCCAAAAATAACCAGATACAGCAATAAAGTGGCCGCCGTGCGCACATAGCCGCCAAAACCCGGCCCCCATAAATACACACAGGCACCCAACAATACAAAAGACACTATACCCAGCCAGCCGAATTTTAATTTCATTTTCCTTCCCTGTTTAAAACTACTTAATCACGGTTCCCGTTTGCCCGGTTTGATAAAACACAATGCGTATTTCCACCCCTTTGGCCTTAGCCAAAAGGACGGCGTCCGGATGCAGCACATTGGCCCCGTTTAACGCCAGTTTATACATTTCATCAAAATCAAGCACTTCATAGCGCTGGGCTTTTACGTCTTTATTAGGGTCGGCGGAGTAAACTCCGTCTACGTCTTTCACCATTTCCACGTGATTGGCGCCCAGCTGGCTGGCCAAAAACACGGCAGACACGTCGCTCCCGCCGCGTTTTAATGTGGTAATTTCTTTATTTTCCCCTATCCCCTGAAAGCCGGCCACTATCGGCACATGCCCTTGCTGGATTTCCCGCACCAAGCGGTCCCCTTTCAAAGAAAGAATATCCGCCCCGGTATGCGTGCCAGTGGTAATCAGACCGATTTGGCTTCCCGTAAGCGATATGGCGGGCACGTCTACCGCCCTAAGCGCGATGGATAACAGCGCCACGCTGACCCGCTCCCCGGTGGTAACCAGCATATCCAGTTCTCTCTTTTCCGGGTTGGCGGCAATGCTGTAAGCGTGGTCCAGCAAAACGTCCGTCAAGTTGCCGTTGGCTGAAGCCACCACCACCGGAATAAAGCCCGACTCATAGCGGGATTTAATCAACTGCGCCGCTTGCAGCAGTTTTTGTTTGTTAGCCAGCGTATTGCCGCCAAATTTCATAATGCAAATTTTTTTCATATTCATCCTTTATATCCACTGCGGCACGTGCTGGCCGGACAGCATTTCCTCGTAAGAAGTACGGCGGCGAACAACGCAAAACTCTTCGCCGTGCACCATTACCTCAGGCACTAACGGGCGGAAATTATATATGGAAGACATGGCCGCCCCATAGGCCCCAGCACACATTATAGCAAGTAGCTCGCCTTGTTGGACAGGCTCTATAATGCGGTCTTTGGCAAACACGTCGCTGGACTCGCAAATCGGCCCCACCACATCGGCAATAATCGGGGCGATGCCGCGGCGTTCCACCGGTAAAATGGTATGCCACGCGTCATACATAGCGGGGCGGACCAAGTCATTCATGCCCGCGTCCACGATAATGAAGTTTTTCTCCCCCATTTGCTTGGTATACAGCACCTGGGTAACCAAAATACCCATATTGCCGGTAATGCTGCGGCCAGGCTCCACAATAATATGTTTGTTTAAATCGCCCAGGGTTTCACGCACCACCTCGGCATACGCCTCACAGGTGGGAGGGAGTTCCACATTATAATTAATGCCCAAGCCGCCGCCTAGGTCTATATTTTGTAATACAATGCCTTCTTTTTCCAGTTCACGCACCATTTGGGCAATTTTGGTAAAAGCCAAACGAAACGGCTGCAAGTCCAATAATTGGGAACCAATATGTACCGCTATCCCGGCCAAGCGGATACCCGGCATACGGGCGGCCGCGCGGTAAAGCGGGAGGGCGTCGTCCCAATCCACGCCGAATTTATCTCCTTGTTTACCGGTGGATATTTTTACATGGGTGAGGGCGTCCACGTCCGGATTAACGCGCAACGCCACATTGGCTTTTAAACCCAAATCAATAGCTAGGCGGTTGATGGTTTCCACTTCCGCTATGGATTCGGCATTAATTTGCAAAATTTGGGTTTTGATGGCTTCTTCCAGCTCCTCTTTGGTTTTACCTACCCCCGAAAACACAATTTTATCCGCCGGGATACCCGCTTTTAAAGCCACGTACATTTCCCCCGCAGACACCACATCCGCCCCGCTGCCCAGCCGCGCAAGCGTTTTTAAAACGCCCAAATTGGGGTTGGCTTTTACGGAATAACAAACCGTATGGTTAAAATTCCCAAGCGCATTTTGATAGGCTTGAAAATTGCCGGCCAGTTTGCCGGAAGAATAGCAATAAAACGGGGTGCCCACTTCTTCGGCCAGTTTATGTAAGGCCACTCCTTCGGCAAATAATTCTTCGTTATGGTAGGTAAAACACATAATTTCTCCTTAAATTAAAAACCCCCGCTTGTACTTAAGCGGGGGTTTAACTAAACAATAAAGTGGTTTCTTATTTTTCCGCTAAAGCACAAGCCAAACCGCAAGAGCACTTTTTGCTCTTGTTCTGTTTAGCTGCGCGTTTAACAAAAGAAATAATCAACATACGCTTAGTGTATTAAAAAAAAACGAACGATGCAAGAAATATTTATTACGGCAAAGAAGCAACAGGCGCAAATCGCTTTTTGAGCCAATCCGCTAGTTCCAATCTTTACGCAATTTTTTAATGGCTTTTTTTAGTTCCGGCTTTAAAGTGGGGTCCACCAAATCTATAAACAATTTTCCGTCTAAATGGTCCACCTCGTGCTGGAAGGCCTTGGCAAGCAAGCCGCGCGCGCGCAAGGTTTGTTCTTTTCCGTTTTCATCCAAAAAAGAAACGGTAACATCTGTGGCGCGGGTTACTTCCGCCCATAAACCGGGCAGGGACAGGCACCCCTCTTCCTCCAGCTTTTCCCCCCGCATGGAAATAATCTGCGGATTAATAATCACATAACGCTTGTAGGCGTTTTCATCTTTAGAAGAAGTATCCGGTATTAAAATAACCGCCAACCGGTACGGCAAACCAATCTGGTTGGCCGCCAAACCCACCCCGCGAACGGAAAGGCAGGTTTCTTCCATATCTTTTAATAATAGGGGCAGTTCCGGCGCCAGGGCGTTGTAGTCCACCGGTTTTAATTTTTGGCGCAGGATATCATCGCCGTATTTTACAATTTTGCGTATTGCCATAAACTTATTTTACCATATTGCAAGGCCCCTATAAAAAGGGCCTGCCCTTACGGGCAGACCCTTGACAGGAAGTGCCTTTGTATTACAAAAGGCAGTCCGAATTTATAAAACTAACACATGTCAGTAATAGCACACGCTTTGTTATGGGCAGTTGCATTATCCGGGCATCCTTGTGGGCCAGTATAATAGACACAAGAATTACTAGAATCACTCCACACACAATTTGGACCACACCAATAGAAAGTCCCATCCATTCCACAATATGTATCAATAAAACGACCATCAATAGCGCGACCACGTTTACAATCGCCCCATTTTCCATTACTGCCACATATACGAGTTCCAAGGCAGGTTTTATAGTCACCACAATTTTCTTTTGCACCCGGAGTACATTCAGTAGATCCTGGCGTCTTACACGTTCTGGAACTTTCTACACATTTGCACTGGCTTTGGTTCCAGGTGTAGTTAATCTGCCCCGTCTGCCCGCTTGGGCACGGCTGAGGACTGCAAGTTTGGGCCGTACAGGGGGGTGGTGGGGGATTTTTACCAGCCAATACTAAAATTTTCACGCTTTCGCCGCCCTTATCCGGGTGTTTTACCGTTTTGCGGGTTTCCCATTTTAACGTTTTGGCACCTACGCCGTCCGTGCTGGGAAGCGGCACCCAGTTGCCCGCCAAACGAAGCGGAGTAGTGGGCCTGTCTAGATTGCGGTAGGAATACGTCCCCACACCGGTAATGTTTAATTTCCCTTTTACCGTGGCGTATACGCTTTCCAAACGAAGCTGATTTGCGTTCGTGGTAATTTGGTTAATGCGGCTGGCCGGATCGTTATACCCGCTGGGGCCTGCAAACCGGGCGGCGCCCCCGTTGAACTTAACGTTTAAGTTCCCCGTGCTGCTGGAAGAAACGCAGTTTTCTAAAGAAGAAAAACAGGCTCCGCCAAAATCCAATGTAGGCGTCGCTGGAAAAGTGCTTAACACTGCGGCTCCGTCATTTTTTCCTTTGCGGCCGTCCAATAACGGAATGTCATAGGCTAAAGCGTCTGACTCGCTTTCGTTAATGCTGACTGTTCCGGCGGAACGTACTTGCATGGACTGCGCCGTCAAGCCCCCTTGGAAAGTTGCCTTTTCAGACACTTTCAAGCGTTCATATTGGCCTAAACGTGCAGGGTTAAAGTTAATGGTTTGGATGACTTCTGCACTTAAGGGCGCAAAAGCCAAAACAAAAAACATTCCTGTCATTATTAAATGTTTCATATTCACCCTCCTTAGGGGCGTAACTGCCTTTTAAACAGCAAAAACAAGACCCCGTGTCCCCCTATACACGGTTATTTCAAAACCCACTGTAGCAAAAAAAAAAAACAAGTCAAGCCCTATTTAAACAAACAAAAAAATCCGTTTGGGAAACCCAAACGGATTAATAACAAAACCTGTTTTCTATTTGCTTAGATGGGCAAGAAACGCCAAGGCGTCCTCCCGCGTGAGGACTTTGCCCTCCGCCTGCGCTTCCGCCACTTTTTCCAATATTTCCCCTATTTGCGGGCCGGGCGGAAGATGCAGCGTATCCATCACGTCTTTGCCGTTAATCAAACGGGAAGGCTTCATTTTTTTAGGTTGGTCAAAATATTTGCTAAGCAGTAAAGACAGCACCTGCATATGCCGCAGCGTTTTGCCGATGTTGGCGGTTTTTTTGGCGCGTTCCAAACTCATCATCCGTTCCCCGCTGCGGGGAATAATGCGTTTTAGCTGGTAGTCTGTTACATAGCTGGTATAATCGGCCCAGCATAATAATAATAAAGGAAGGGCGGCATCGGCCAAATCTTTAAAAAAATGGTAGGCGCCACGGTCTGTAATAACGTCGTTGCTGGCTAAATTGCTGGGGCGCAAATGCTGCCCTATCATAGCGCAAATAAGCCGTATATCCGCCCGGCTGTAATGTAACTTCTCTAAAATGGTTTTAGCCATACGGGCCCCGCGTTCTTCATGATAAAAAAAACGCAGTCTGTCCCCTACTTTTTTGGCGGTGGCGGGTTTGGCGATATCATGCAACAGGGCCGCCATTTTTAGCAAAGCTTTGTTGGCAATATAGGGTTTTAACTTTTTGGCGTACTTAGGAAAAGCTTTATCCAAATGCTCCAGCAAATACTCCATGCGCTTAAATACCGCCAGCGTATGCGAAAGCACCCCGCCGGCACCATAATACACCCGCGCGCAGGAGCGTTGTTCTTCCAAGACCGGGAACAGCGCCGTAAGCAAACCGCTTTTTTCCATTAACAGCAATTTCTCATAGGATTTGGGGGTATTAAACAGGCGGGTAAGTTCTTCCTGTATGCGTTCCCCGGCACTTTGCCAAATAAGAGGGGCGTCTTTTTTTATTTGTTTTAATACGGAGACGTCTATACTAAAATTTAATTCCGCCCCGCAGCGAAAAGCCCTTAACATACGCAAAGGGTCTTCTTTAAAAACTTTGGCGGAAGTAAGACGGATTTGACGTCCTTTCACCGCCTGCAAACCGCCGCAAAAATCTATAATTTGGCTGCGGCGCAATCCTTTTAGTAAAACCTTGGTTTGTTTATTTTCTTTTTTAACGGCAACGCAGACCGGCTGGGTAACCGGGTAAGCCAAGGCGTTGAACGTAAAGTCCCGCCGCAGCAAATCCTCTTTTAAATTTTTGCCTTGCCAGGCGCACACGTCTATTTGAATCCCTTCCCGCCGGGTTACCAAACGCCAAACGCCAAAGGCGGGGTCCATCTCAAACACGGCGGCATTTAGTTTTTTGCCCAAAGCCAGGGCCACGGTTTTTACGTCTTGCTGGGGAAGGGTTATATCCACATCACTAGACCACCGTTTTAATAAACTGTTGCGCACCGCACCGCCTACATAAAAGGCCTGCGGGGCTACTTCTTTTAAAACGGCGGCCAAACTGACAGACATGGGTTAAAGGGTTTCCTCCGTCTTTACTTGACGCTCGGCCAGTTTAGCCACCGCGTCTTTGCGAAGCTCGCGCTTTAATACCTTTTTAAGCGCGTTTTTAGGCAGTTCGTCCACAAATTCAAAATCACGCGGACGTTTATAGGTATCTAAATGTTGTTTTAAAAATTTGCGGAAGTCATTGTCCGAAAGTTCCGCCCCTTCTTTTTTAACCGCGTAGCATTTTACAAATTCACCGCCGCGGCCGTCCGGCACGCCGATGATGGCGCACTCCTCAATGGCCGGGTGTTCGCAAATAACGGCTTCCACCTGGGCGGAAAACACTTTCAGCCCTTTGATGATAATCATGTCTTTTTTGCGGTCTTTAATAAAGATAAAACCGTCATCGTCAATCACGCCGATGTCCCCCGTTTTAAACCAGCCGTCCTGGGTAAAAGCGTCCTGCGTGGCCTTGGGATTGTTAAAGTACCCTCTAAACACGTTGGGGCCTTTAATACACAGTTCCCCTTCCTGGTTGCGGGGCAGTTCTTTGCCGTCATCATCCAGTACAATCACGCTTACGGCAGGCAAAGACGGCCCCACGGATTTGATTTTTTGAAGTTCTTCCGTATTCACGCTTACCACCGGGCTGGTTTCCGTTAAGCCGTACCCTTCCAATATGGGTACGCCTATTTTTTGTTCAAAGCGGTCTTTAATTTCTTGCGTAAGCGGGGCCGCGCCCGATACCGCAAAGCGCACATCTTTAAACGGCCAAAACTGTAAATACAGCCGTTTGAAACCTTTGGCTTCTTTAGACAGCACGGCGTAAATTTGCGGAACCGCCAAAATAAGGGTTACTTTTTCCGAACCCATCGCGCTGAGCCAATGGCTGGCGGGCATGATGTTAGCCACAATAACCACTTTTAAGTTAAGGTATAGAGGGATAACCACGCACGTCGTCCACGCGAAAGAGTGAAACATAGGCAACAGACACAAGAACACGTCCTCGTCGGTTATTTTAAAAATCTGCGCGGCGGAAATTACGTTGGAGGCCAAATTTCCGTGCGTCAACATAGCCCCTTTGGGCAGACCGGTAGTGCCGGAAGTATATAAAATAAAAGCCAAATCATCCAACCCGGCGCCGGGGTTGGAGGTTTCTTCGTGATAAGTGGATTTTTCCACTTCGTCCCAAAATTTAAGAACGGCCGGGTTATCCTGCACGGAAACAGGAATTTCATCCGTGGAAAAAATATACTTGATATCCGGCAAACTGGGCAGCACTTTTACATAATGGCGGATAAACTCCGCCTGCGTTACCACCGCTTTGGCGCCGGAATCTTTTAAAATAAATTCCAGTTCCTCCGGCTTAGTAACCATAAAATTCATGGGAATGCATACCGCGCCCAATTTATATAAACCGAAATTGGCCACTACCGTATCTATGGAATTGCGGTGCGCCACGGCTACGCGGTCCCCCTTGCGGACCCCGTGTTCAAAAAACATATCAGCCGCACGGTCCACTTTCATTAAAAGTTCCATGTAGGTAACCGAACGTTTTGTACCGGTTTCCACCAAAGCGGTTTTATCCGGGAAACGGAAAGCACTGTCCGCCAACGCGGTATATAAATCTTTACGTCTAATCATGCGCTGCACCTCTGTAACACGATAAACTCTCTTTCTATTGTAGTAAAATTAGCCTTGGCGCGGGTCTAAAATATCCCGGAAGGCGTCTCCCAGCAGGTTCCAACCCAATACAAAAAAGAAAATCGCCCCGCCGGGAATAAAAACCGTATGCCAATAGGCCAGCGTATTGCCGCTGGTACCCAACACCCAGTTGCGCGCCATGGCAATCAGCTGCCCCCAGTCCGCCGTGCCGGGCTGGGCGCCCAATCCTAAGAAAGATAAAGAAGCCGCCGTAAGCACAATATAGCCTATATCCAAACTGGCTACCACCACGGAAGGATAAATGGAATTGGGCAAAATATGCCTTAACATAATGCGGGGGCCTCCCGCGCCCAGCGCGCGGGCAGCGGTAACAAAATCCCGCTGTTTAACAGATAAAATATCCCCCCTTACCAAACGAGCGTAGGAAGGCCAAGCCACCGCGGTAAGGGCTATCATCATATTTTTAATATCCGGCCCCAGCATAGCGGCAATTACCATAGCCAACACCAAAGAAGGCACGGCAAAAACCACATCCGTTAAACGCATGATTACTTCGTCTGTTTTTCCGCCGAAATAAGCCGCCGCGCTGCCTACCAAAAGCCCAATTAAAAACGCAAAAAACGTAACGGTAATGCCTATCTTAAACGCAAGCCGGGCCCCCCACACTACGCCGTAATATAAATCGTATTGCTGTTCCGTTGTTCCAAACCAATGGGAAGCAGACGGCGTTTGCGGTTCAATAGCATAACTGCTTTGGGGCATTTGATACGGATTGCGCGCATTATCCACAGGCGCCAATACCGGCGCGAACAAAGCGATAAAAGCAAAAAAACAAACCAGTAAAAGCCCCACTAAAGAAGTTTTGTTTCTGGTAAAACGTTTAAAAATACGGTTTTGTAACATATCATTAGTCCAGCCTGATGCGCGGATCCACCGCGGTATATAAAACATCTGAAAGCAAATTCCCCAACACAAATAAAACCGCCACCATGAGCGAAAACCCCATAATGCCCGCAATATCCAGCTGCTGCGCGGCAATTACGCCGAAACGCCCGATGCCGGGATATTCAAAAATCGTTTCCACAATAACCGTTCCCCCCAGCAAACGGATAAATTGTATACTGGCCAGCGTGATAACGGGAATAACGGCATTTTTCCCCGCGTGTTTATAGGTAATTTGCCATGGGGCCAACCCTTTGGCGCGCGCCGTGCGCACATAATCTTTTCCTAATTCCTCCAGCATACTGGAACGCATCACCCGCACCATTAAAGCAAAAGAGCCGATACACAGCGTAACCGCAGGCAACACCAAATGCGAAAGGACGTCCCCAAACACACGGAAATTTAAATTTAATAAAGAGTCCACCAACAAAAACCCGGTATAGGAGTGGAAGTCCCCCCCGTGTACAATCATATCCGTGTATACGGAATATCCCCCCGGTGAGAACCAACCCAGCCGTCCGTAAAACAACATTAAAAGCAAAAGCCCCAGCACAAATATCGGCAGGGAAAACCCCCCTACCGAAAACAATCTGGCCACCACGTCCTGCCATTTATCTTTCTTTACCGCCGATACACACCCGAACCACACGCCAAAAAACACTACCAAAATAATGGTTACCACCGCCAGCTGCACCGTGGCCGGCAAATACGCTTTAATAGCCTGCCCTACCGGCATATTGGCGCTTTGGCTGTATCCCAAATCCCCTTTTAACGCGTTAGCCAGCCAATGGCCGTATTGCTTAAACACGCTGTCACGCAGGCCATATTTTTGGATGACTTCTTCCAGCGCGCCCATTTGGCGGGGATCTTTAATATATAAGGAAGCGCGCATCTCCGGGCTCAAGCGCTGGGTAAGGAAAAAGAGCAAAAAAGTTACCCCCAGTATGACTACTGGCAATAACAAAAGCCGACGCAAAACATAATTAAACATAAAACGCTTTTTCCTTTTGTTGGTTTTTTATTTTTGGTATTTAAGTACGGTGCCCATTACAATTTTAAAAGCCGTAAAAAAGGGTTTTAATTCCAAATATTCAGCCGTAGTATGGCATTTTTGCACGCCCACGCCCAAATTAGGAAGCGTGAATCCGAAATCGCTCAGCACGTTGGCGTCACAACCGCCGCCGGAAGCGCAAGCGCGCAGCTTTACGCCCTGTTCTTTGGCGGACTGGGTTACTAATTTTACGATGGGCGCATTCTTTGCCACACACACCGCCCCATACCGGCGGGAAGTAACAAATTTAATTTGAGGGCGCAAAACTTTGCCGTCCACTTTTTTTACGAACAGTTTGGCTGCTTTATCAAAACAGCTTTTCATATGGGCAAGCTGTTTTTTTAATTTGGCCTCATTTAAGCTGCGCGCTTCCCCTTTGATAAAAATATCTTCGGTCACTATATTAGAAGCGGCTCCGCCTTTAATAATGGCAAAATTAGCGACGGTTTCTTTGTCTATGCGCCCCAGTTTCATTGAAGCAAGCGCTTTGGCGGCCAATTCCAAAGCGGAAATGCCTTTTTCCGGGCAGACGCCCGCATGCGCCGGCACCCCTTTAATCCATACTTCCACATCGCTTACGCAAGGGCCCTGGATGAGAAGCTCGTCATACTCCTCGTTATCCAAGATAAGGCCTTCGCGGCTTTTTATTTTTTTATAATCCAAATTCTTTGCCCCGCGCATACCGCTCTCTTCCGTAAGAGTAAATACTACTTCTAATGGGGCATGCGGAATTTTTTGTTCTTTTAAAGAGGCAAGTACTTCCAAAATAATGGCAATACCGGCTTTGTCGTCCCCTCCTAAAATGGTGGTTCCGTCAGAAGTGATGCGGTCTTTTTTAACAATGGGCTTGATACCGCACCCGGGGGGAACTGTATCCATATGGCAGGATAAAATCATCGGCCGGCTTTTTTTAGTGCCTTTAAAGGAAGCGATAATATTGCCTTTGGCATCTGTTTCATACTTGGAGCCGGCGTTATCCACATACACGCTGCATCCTAAAGCTTTTAATTTCTTAACCAATAAATCCTGTATGTTTTTTTCATGAAAGGATTCACTGTCCGTGCGGACCAGTTCCAAAAAAGTATCAACCAAACGTTTTTCATTTACTTGCATGCTTCCTCCTATACGGCAAAAGAGCTTTTTTTATTCTTAAACGGCAAAGCCGCACACGCGCAAAAATGGCCGGGGCGAACTTGCGCAAGAAGCGGCGCAGTGTGACAGGCTTCACACACATAAGCGCAGCGCGGCGCAAACGGACAAGGATGATTTTCCATACCAGGGCGGGCGGTAAGAGAAACAGCCTCCCTCTTTTTTTGACGGACGGGATCCGGCACCGGCACGGCAGAAAACAAAGCCTCTGTATACGGGTGCTGCGGGTTGGAAAACAATTCCTCCGCGGGCGCGTATTCCATAATGCGGCCTTTATACATGACGGCTATCTCATCACACAAAAAACGCGCCACGGCAAAATCATGCGACACAAACAGCATGGAAAGCCGTCTTTTTTGTTTTATTTCTTTCAACAAATTCAAAATTTGCGCTTGCACCGATACATCCAACGCCGATACCGGCTCATCCGCTATTAGAACTTTAGGGTCCAGCGCTAAGGCGCGCGCAATGGCAATGCGCTGGCGCTGCCCGCCGGAAAACTCATGCGGGTAGCGGGTTAAATGCTCAGGAGATAGCCCTACGGATTTCACCAGTTCTTCCAATATTTTACGCCGGGAAAGTTTGTCTTTGTATAAACCGTGTATATCCAGCGGTTCCCCAATAATTTGGCCGACGTTCATGCGCGGGTCTAAGCTGGAATACGGGTCCTGAAAAATTACTTGCATTAAACGGCGCAGCTTCTTAAAAGCGGGCTTCGTTAACTTGCTTATTTCTTTGCCGTCCACTATCACTTGCCCGCTGGAAGCTTTTTCCAAACCTAAAATAATTTTAGACAAAGTGGTCTTTCCGCAGCCAGATTCCCCCACCAAACCCAATACGTGGTTTTCTTTTAAGCAAAGAGATACATCTTGCAAAACGGGGGTTTCTTCCCTCTTGCCAAAGGATAAAAAACGCTTGCGCGTATAGGTTTTATATACGTTTTTAATCTCTATCGGATTCACGCTTTTTCCTCCAGCAGCCAACAAGCCGCTTGATGTTCTCTCTTGCCAAAAAGCGGCGGGCGGGTTTGAAAACATCTTTTTTCCGCGCGCTGGCAGCGCGGCGCAAACGGACAGCCGGGGCATTCCTTTCCCGGCACGGGAGGGTTACCGGCAATGGCGGGGAGCAGGTCTTCTTTTTTGTTGATAGACACCAATGAATTTAACAAACCTTGCGTATACGGGTGAAGCGGATTTTTAAAAATAGCCTGCACGGAAGCCTTTTCCATACATAAGCCGCCATATAATACAAGCACCTCATCCGCCACATCCGCAACCAGCGCCAAATTATGGGTAATAAATACGGCAGACATACCGGTCTGCTGCTGTAAATTTTTTATTAAACGCAAAATTTGGGCTTGAATGGTTACATCCAGCGCCGTGGTAGGCTCATCGGCAATAAGCACTTGCGGTTTTAAAGCAAGAGCCATGGCTATCATTACACGCTGGCACATCCCGCCGGAAAATTGAAAAGGATATTGGTCATAACGCCGGGCGGCGTCCGAAATTCCCACTTTTTTAAGCAGGCGTATGGCCGCGGCTTTGGCGCGCAATTTAGAAATTTTACGGTGGGCAAGAATGGTTTCCTTTAATTGTTCCCCCACGGTAAGCACCGGGTTTAAGCTGGACATGGGATCCTGAAAAATCATGGATATACGCGCCCCGCGCAGTTTGCGCAGCTGTCTTTCCGGCAGAGAAACCAAGTCTTTCCCTTCAAATAAAACATGCCCTTCTTCTATATCCGCGGTAGGAGGAAGCAAGCGCAAAAGAGAAAGCGCATGCACCGTTTTTCCGCTGCCGGATTCCCCTACCACAGCCAACACTTTTCCTTTAGGTAAAGAGTAGGACAAGCCTTTAAGCACTTGTACGGTGCCTTCTTCGGTAGAGAAAGAAACGCGCAGGTTCTGCACGTCCAACAAAGCGGAGGAAGAATTCATTGTATCTATTATACCAATTTTATACTTGTATATTAGAAGAGAAACCCCGCCGCGATATGCGGCGGGGTTAAATAAAAATTAATTGTCCCTTGGTTCCGGACAGGCTTCCATCCGTCCGTCCGTACAACAATACTCCGCCGGGGTATCCGTACCACAGAAATCAGTGCATAGTTCCTGTCCGGCAGAATTGATGCCGTGGCAGGTTAGGTCTTTGGCTTGGTAAAACTGCATTAACTCATACTGATACTGCAATTCCCCTTCCGATGCATGGCGGCGCGCGGTGGCGCTGCCTAAACGGAATTCGGTCTCCGGCTCTAAAATAATAGCAAAACCATTTCCGTGCTCTCCCGTTACCACATCCCCCTTCGTATAGTAAACATTACCCTGAGCTCCTTGAGGAGATACGGAAAGCCCGCGGTAATCCGTAGCATACCGGTTAAACTCCATAAATTTATGACGCTGGGTATCCGCCAATGTACCCAATAAATTTTGGGCTTCCGCCATGCGGCTTCTTTCCACCGCTTTAAAATATTGCGGCAGCGCCATAGCCGCCAATATGGCGATAATTAACACAACAACCAATAACTCTACTAAAGTAAACCCTTTACGCATGTTCCCTCCCAACAAATACATACTATGTTTGTCAGTCTATCAAAAAGAGTCTATAACGTCAATCATTTCTACTCCTATTGGGCCGTATTTTTGCTACACTATTAAATATGAGAAAAATCTTTCTTTTTTTCTTGGCCGCTTTATTGTGCGCCTGCGGGAAACACGCCACCGCGCCGGTTACCCTGCCGGACGGATTTACCCTCAACGCACGTATAGCTGATACGCCGGAAAAAATAGAAAAGGGGCTCATGTTTGTTACCAAATTGCCGGAAGGGGACGGGATGCTTTTTCTGATGGATAAAGAAGAAGAACAGGCCTTCTGGATGAAAAATACATTAATTGATTTAGACATTATTTTCATAGGGGCGGACCACGTTGTAAACCAAGCCCATGAGTATGTACCCCATTCTTACACCTACACGCCGGACGCGGAAGTGGCCGTTGTGTATGGTTTTGGGCGGTATGTGTTGGAATTGCCGGCCGGATCTATATCCCGCCACGGCATAGTACCCGGTTCTAAAATTCTATTTACGGCGGAAGAAAAATGAAAAAACTGTGCACCCTTTTATTAAGCCTATTCTGCTTGTGGCAGCCCGGGTTTGGAGACAAAAACGCTTTCCCGGAATTGGAAAAACGCGCACAGGATTATTTGGTCGGCCTCATCAATATAGACACTTCCGAGCCGGAACCCAACGAACTGCAAGCCGCCCGTTTTATTTACAAACAGCTCAATAAATACGGTATAGACTGGGATATTTTAATCCCGCGCAAAAACCGCGCCAACTTATTGGCTCGGCTCAAAGGATCGGACCCGGAGCTAGAGCCGTTGCTTCTCATATCTCATTTAGATACGGCCTCCGCGGCGGCTAACTGGACCTACCCCCCCTATAAAGCCACGGTAGAGGACGGCAAAATCTACGGTCTGGGCGCAACAGACGCCAAAAATTATACCGCCGTCTATTTGGCTTTATTTACGTGGTTAAAAGAACAGCAAGTTCCGCTTAAGCGCGATGTGATTTTTTTGGCTACGTCCGGTGAAGAAGTAGGAAGCGATACCGGCCTAAAATGGCTGGCCAGCAACCATTGGGATAAAATCAAGCCCGGTTTCGCGTTAAACGAAGGCGGCGGAATTATTGTAGACAAAGACGGGGTGTCCATTGTCTTTGCCGAAGCGTCCACCAAAATGTATATGGACATCAAAGTAACGGCCTATGGCGTAGCCACGCACGCCGCCATGCCCACGGAAAACAACGCCGTGTACCGCCTGTCCCAAGCGCTTTCCAAAATAGCGGCGTACAATCCCCCCGCGCGCATGACACCCACCGCTTTAAAATTTTTCAAAACCATTGCCCCCCTCCAAGATGAGGACGGGCGCACCACCATGCACTTTTTGCTATCCGGCAATGAAAAAAACAGCCAAATGGCCGCGGAAATTATTGCCATAGACCCGTTCTTCCGCTCCCAATTAAAAGACACGGTAAACCCCACCGTTATTTCCAGCGGCAATGACGCCGGCACTTCCGGCGGGGAAGCCATCGCCGTGTTAAACGCGCGCCTCTTGCCGGGAACGGACCCCGACGCTTTCTTTGACGATTTAAAATCTTTGTTTGAAGGGGACGAAAGCATCAGCCTGGAAATTATAGAAAAACCGCAAATGCCGTTCCCGGAACCGATGGACGGCTCTGACGAACTTTTTGTTTCCATAGAAAAAGCGGGCAACCGCCTGGTTCCCCATTCTATTACCGTTCCGGGCATGAGCCCCGCCTCGGGAGACAGTGAATTTTTACGCCGCTTAGGCGTTATAACTTACGGCCTGGGCCCCAATATGGACCCTACCGGCGAAAACCGCACCCACGCGGCGGACGAGTTTATCAGTTTGCAGGATTTGTCCGACCAATTAAAATTTGTAGGCAGCGTGGTGTACGATTTTGCCGCCGGGCAGGAATTCCCCATCAATGACGCGGCTCCCGCCGCCAAAAAATAACAGGACATTATGACAAACACACCCGACACACAAACCTTAGCGCAACTGCGCGCTTTTGCGCGCGCCGAAATAACCGAAAGCCGCATTTACCGCCGTTTAGCCGCGCGGGAAAAGAACCCCCAAAACCGCCAAGTGCTGGAACAAATAGCCGCCGAGGAAGAAAAACATTATGAGCTTATTTATAAAGAAAGCGGCGTAACCGCCCGGCCGGATAAATTAAAAATTTTTATATACTCCCTGCTGGCCTGCGTGCTGGGCCTTACTTTCGCCATTAAACTAATGGAAAACGGGGAACACGGAGCGGTAAAAAATTACTCCCAATTTACCCAATACCCCACCATTTGTGAACTGGCCAAAGAAGAAGACGCGCACGAACAAAAGCTCATCGCTTTAATTAACGAAGAACGCCTGGCGTACATGGGGTCCGTGGTGCTGGGATTATCGGACGCGCTGGTGGAATTTACCGGCGCGTTGGCCGGGTTTACTTTTGCCCTGCGGGACCCTAAACTCATCGCCCTTACCGGGGCCATAACGGGCATAGCGGCGGCGCTGTCTATGGCGTCTTCGGAATATTTATCCTCTAAGTCAGAAGACACCGGCAAACACCCCGTGAAAGCGGCCCTTTACACAGGGGCGGCTTATGTAATCACCGTAGCCGCATTAGTCAGCCCGTTTGCGCTGATGCACAATGTGCTGGCGGCGCTGGGGGTGATGCTGGGGGCGGCCTTGGTGCTCATTGCGGCTTTCTCTTTTTACTATTCCGTAGCCCGCGGGGAAAACTTCCGCCGCCGCTTTGTGGAAATGGCCTGCCTTAGTTTTGGGGTAGCCGGGGTAAGCTTTTTTATAGGATACCTGTTAAAAACATTAACCGGCATAGAAGCTTAAAAACTACTTAAAACAAAAACCCCGGGTTCTTAAACCCGGGTTTTTTGTTTAGGAAAAATGATTTTACAGCTCTATACTTAAATCTATGGGGCAATGGTCTGACCCTAAAATATCCGTCAATATCTGCGCGCTTTTTACTTTAGGGGCGGAAGGCGCGTCCACCATAAAATAGTCTATCCGCCAGCCCACGTTGCGTTCCCGCGCGCGGGTTTTGTAATCCCACCAGGAATAATGCCCGCCCTCTTTTTCAAACAGTCTGAAAGCGTCTACATACCCTTGGGTAAAAAATTTGTCCAACCAGGCGCGTTCTTTGGGCAAAAATCCGGTTACGTTTTCGTTTTGTTTAGGGCGGGCCAGGTCCAGCTCGGTATGGGCGGTGTTTACGTCCCCGCAAGCAATAACGGTTTTGCCGGTGGCAAAAAGTTCCTGGCTTTTTTTCAAAAACGCGTCGTAAAAACGCAGTTTAAAATCTATGCGGTCTTCCCCTTGCCCTCCGTTTGGAAAATAAATATTTAAAAAATAAAAATCAGGGTATTCCAATATCAGGGTGCGGCCTTCGGCGTCAAACTCCTCTATACCTAAACCGGGCGTTACGTTTAAGGGTTTTTCTTTAGCGTAACAAGCCACCCCGCTGTACCCTTTGCGCTGGGCGCTGGCAAAATAGGCGTGGTATCCCTGAGGGAGGGTTAAAGCGGCGGAAAGCTGCTGCGGATCGGCCTTGGTTTCCTGTACGGCCAAAATATCCGCCTTAGACAAAGCCAAGAAATCCAAAAAACCTTTTTTTTCTATAGCCCGCAAGCCGTTTACATTCCAAGAAATAAAGCGTTTAAACATAATGTCCCCCCGGCATAAGCCGCAAGTAAATTGGTATAATAATTATTATAATAAACTTCATAAATAAGGCGGTATCCCCCCTCAAAATTAAACCCGCCGGGAGTAACAAACCATGATTAGAAAAGGAAAGTTCTATTTTACTTCTGAGTCCGTCTCCAAAGGGCACCCGGATAAAGTCTGCGATCAGATTTCAGACGCTATTTTAGATGAAATCTTATCCAAAGACAAAACCGCGCGCGTTGCCTGCGAGACGTACATCACGAGGGGGCTGGTTGTGGTAGGCGGGGAAATTACCACCCGCACCTGGGTAGATGTTGAACAAATTGCCCGCAACGTAATAAAGGACATCGGGTATACCGACTCCAAATTTGGTTTTAACGGCGATACGTGCGCCGTGGTAAACGTAATCGGCAAACAATCGCCGGACATCAGCCAAGGGGTGGACGTAGGCGGTGCCGGGGACCAGGGTCTTATGGTAGGCTACGCCGTAAACGAAACGCTGGAATATATGCCCCTGCCGCTGGTATTGGCCAATGATATTTTGAAAAATTTGGAAAAAGCCCGCAAAACCAAAACTCTTCCCTATGTGGGGCCGGACGCAAAAAGCCAAGTAACCGTGGAATACGTGGACGGCAAACCGCAGCGCGTGGACACCATTGTTCTTTCCACCCAGCACACGGAAGACATTTTGGATAAAACCGGCAATAAAATTACCGAAAAATCCAAAAAAGAAATTGAAGCCGTGGCTATTTTGCCCGCCGTCAAAAAATGGATAGACAAAGACACCAAAATTTACATTAACCCCACGGGCAAGTTTGTCATCGGCGGGCCGCAAAGCGATACGGGCCTCACCGGCCGCAAAATCATTGTAGACACCTATGGAGGCCGCTGCCCGCACGGCGGGGGAGCTTTCTCCGGCAAGGACCCAACCAAGGTGGACCGTTCCGCCGCGTACATGGCGCGCTATATAGCCAAAAACATTGTGGCCGCCAAGCTGGCCAGCGAATGCACCGTTCAAATCGCTTATGCCATTGGGCGCGATGAACCCGTAGGGTTTTATGTGGATACGGACGGCACCGGTATAGTGGCCGATGAGAAACTGGCCGCCGTTGCCAGAAAGATTTTCCCGCTCACGCCGCGCGGCATTATTGAGCACTTTAAACTGCGCAGCCCCATTTATTTGCAAACGGCCGCTTACGGGCACTTTGGCCGCAAAGGCCTGCCCTGGGAAGCCACAGATAAAGTTTCCGCCCTGCAAAAAGCGGTTAAATAATTTCTATCCCGGGTTACTCCGGGATATTTTTTAAAGAGGAATTTTTATGACTAAATCCAGAGTACAAGACGCCAAAAACCGCCATAAAAACGGTTATAACTGCGCACAGGCCGTAGCCTGTACGTATTGCGATTTACTGGGCATGGACGAAAAAACCGCCTTCCGCGCGGCGGAGGCCTATGGGCTAGGAATATCCAAAAGATACACCACCTGCGGCTCCGTGTGCGCGATGATTATGCTGGCCGGCCTTAAAAACAGCGACGCAAATTTGCAGGCCCCGGCGTCTAAATTTTCCACCTTTGAATTAGGCGGAAAAATGATGGACCAATTTGAAAAGTGGAACACCTCCTGCCAATGCGCCGACCTGCGCGGCACGGACGGCAAAACAGACCGCCTGCGCTCCTGCCGCGGCTGCGTGGCGGACTGCGCCCGCCTGGTGGAAGATTTCCTGTTCCCCGGCCAGTTTGAAAAATACGAAGAACGTTCCCCCGAGGAGGAATAACTATGACAAAAAAAGTTTGCATGATTGTAACCAATGGGTTTGAAGAAATTGAAGCCATCGGCACTTATGCCATTTTGCGCCGCGGCGGACTGGATGTGGATATTTACAGCTTAGCCGGTTCTGAAGCCACCGGCCGTTTTGGCGTAACCTGCGCTAAATTAACGCCTTTTAACCAAATAGACACCGCCCATTACGACGCGCTGGTTATCCCCGGCGGCCCGCAATTTAAAGAATTGGAGGCGGACGCGCACGTCCAACAAACCATACGGGACTTTATGGACACCGGCCGTATCACCGCCGCCATCTGCGCCGGGCCCACCATCTTGGGACGCGCGGGCTATTTAAAAGGCCGCAAATACACCTGTTTCACCGCCATGAACCAAGACTTTGGCGGAATTTATCAGGAAGATTACGCCGTAAAAGACGGCAATGTCATTACCGGTAAATCCGCCGCCGCCACCATAGATTTTGCCTTTATGGTGCTGGAAGCCGTAGCCGGCAAAGAAACGGCGGACCAAACCAAAAAAGAAATTTATTATAAGTAATTTCTTTAAGCAATCAAAAACATCCGGCCCGCCAAGGCCGGATATTTTTTCAACAAAAAACCCCCGCCCGCAGGCCAAGGGGTTTTGTTTTACATAAACGGCAAAATTAATTGGTAAAACGGTAGGAAATTTCCCGTCCTTCCCAAATAATACGTACTTTGACGGGATGGTTTAATTCCCTTTCCTTTACCGCGCCCCAAGCCATTACAATGCGCTCCATTTGCGTTTGCGCGCCGTGCAGGCCGGAAACACCCATAATAATTTCTTTCGCGTCCGCCACCGCCGCCACTTGGGCAATGGCGTAAAAAGCATCGTTGGATTGCACCATCACCGGCGTAATAGGCAGGCCGTATTTTTCCGCCAGGAAAATAACTTGCGTAAACAGTTCATGCTCGTCCACCGCGGCGGAGCGCATATCCTGCCGGTAAAGCAAGTTTTCCACCGGTTTGGAATACAGCACAATAACGTCGGTATCGTCCGGGTTGACGGTGCGCAGGGTTTCTTCTAAGTGATAAAGATGTTCGGGCGTCTTTACCGCCACCAATACGCGGTTAGGCTGGGATAAATCTTCCAGCGCGTCTTTCAAATCCAAAGACGTTTCCGCATTCACCCTCTCCCGGTAGCCTTCCTCAAACATGGTGTTGGCTTTTTTGGCGTTTAACCGTTCCGAAAGCGTAAACACCGCATATAAAAAGATAGTAAAAGAAATACCCGCCACCGTGGCGATGGATTTGGTAAACAGGTTTACCACCGCAACCGAAAGCAAAAATAAACACAATAATCCCAACCCCACGGGAATATAAAAATTTTCATAACGCACGTTCAGCGGGAATAAGAAATCCCGCTTTTCCCCGCGGCGTTTAAAACGAAGCGCCATAATGGCGGCCGCCTCCAACACAAAACACCACATCACGCCAAAAGCGTATGCTTCACCCAGCAAATACACATTTCCGCCGGAAAGCAAAATAATCACCGCCTGCAGCGCGGCAATCAGGTGTATCACATGATAGGTAGTGCCGTACTTGCGGTGTATTTTGCGGAACCAATCCGTCAAAATGCCGTCTTCGGCAATGCGGTTCATCAGCGCGTTGGAGCCGATAAGAGAGGTATTCACCGCCCCGCTCAACATCACCACGCCGGCCACCACCACCAAGGTTTGCATGAGCAGCTTTAATAAGTTGGGCCCCGCCATGGACATAGCCAACCCGGAAAGCAGATTGTCCCCGTATTTGCTGGCAATTAAATCCGGCGGGATAATAACGGCGGATAAAAAGGTAAGCCCTCCTGTAAAAAGCAGGGCGAAAATAAAAATAAGCAAGGCCGCTTTCTTTAAATTTTGCGCTTTGGGATATTCAATTTCCCGGTACACCTGGGAAAGCGTTTCAATACCGGACAAAGCCAAAATACTGTGCCCAAAAGCCATTATCATTCCTAGCAGCCCCACGGCTTTCATCCAGTCTATTTTTCCGGCCCAACCCAAAGCGTCCGGCGCAAAATGCAGCTTAGCGGGCGGTACATGCGCCCCCTGCAAAGCAATAGTGATAAAAGACCATATGGCCAGCAAAAAACAAACCGCCAAAGAAAACGCGATGATTTTGGCGCTCTTAGAGCTGGATTCTTCTATTCCTTTTACGTTCTGACGCCAAAAATATCCGGTAACCAATAAACCAAACGCTACGGAAAATCCCCCTTCCGGCAGATGGAAAGAAAACCCAAACTGCGCCAAAAAAGAATTAAATAGCCCACCCAAATAATGCCCGGCGGTTACGGCGCTGATAGGCCCGGTGAGAAGGAAATCAAACACCAGGGCGGAGGCGGCCAGTTTGGCCATGCGGTCCCCCAGCCCTTCCCGCACAATTTTATAAGCGCCCCCGCGCACAAACAGGGAGCAGGCCTCCAGCTCCAACATAAGCAAAAGCCCCGCAAAAAGCATCACCGCCAAAATGTACCACGGGAAGGCCGGCCCAAACGCGCGCATGGCGAGGCCTCCCGCATAAAACGCGCTGGAGCCAAAATCACACAGCACAATAGCGGCTGCTTTCCAAAAAGGAATAAAGGTTAACATGGCTGTAGTAATTACAACCACTTTTTTAACACGCAAAGGACTTTGCGCAGAAGGTGTAGAAGAAGACATGGCTTAACGATGCCCTTTTAAACGGGCTAAAATTTCTTCCGGGCTGCCTAAAGCAGCCAATTCGTCTATAAACTCCGGCTTAAAGGTTTCCGCCAGGGAAGACAATATCTGCAAATGGCGCTGAAAAAACACCGGTTTAGCCGGAGACAAAAACAAAAACATGGCTTTGATAGACAAATTAGGATTTACCGGGTCCTGCGCCGCATTGGGCAAAACGGCTAAGGCGGCTTTAAAATCGGTAATTTCTTCCAGGCGTGCGTGCGGAATAGAAAGCCCCGTATCCAAAGTGGTACTGATGCCTTCCTCGCGCTTTAACACTTGGGCCAAAATATCGGCCCCGTCCAGCTTGGGGTCCTGTTTGCAAACGGCGCTTACTAATTTTTTAATAAGCTCCGTTTTGGTACCATTTCCCCTTTCCACTACAATTTCCGCTGGGGAAAGCAAACGGCCTAAATTAAATTTATATGGTTCTTTTACTGACATATCTATAGCATTTTTATGTTAACAAATATCTATTCCCCTTGGCAAGACGCGCCAAAAACAAAAAAGCGTTTCCTTACTGCCCGCAAAAGATATAAAATAGAATTAAGATGTTAGAAAGCCTATATAATACCCTTTCTGCCGGAAGAACGCCAGGCAAACAAGATTTTAACGCCTCCAAAATGTTTTCTTTGTTGGAAGACCCCTTTGGCATTTGGTGCTTCTTCCATGCCCCCAAAGAAGAAGCCGTAAACGAAATTAACCGTTACGAAAATTTAAAAGTGCGTACCGACAGAAACGCCCGCGACGAATGGATTAAAGAAGAATTTCCGCAAGTGGTTTTTGTTACCGGGGAAACCGAATCCGAACGTTTTAAAAACACCTTAAAAGCCATGTTGGAAGGCCAAAGCGCCATTGCCAACGCCGTACTGTGGAACCTGCCGGAAAACGTATACGGAAGCATTAACCTTTTGGTAAAAAGCTCAGACGCCAAAAGCAAACTGGGAGGCTGGTATTACCGCATTTTCCAGTTTAAGCGCGCGCATGACTTAAAGGAACATTACGCTTTGCAGGCAAGCCTGCTTAACCGCATTTTAGGCTGCGTGCAGGGCTTCACCCCTTACCAAACGCGCGTATTTTTGAAAGACAAAACCATAGATGTAGACTACCGGGATCATGAAGAACGCCTAAGCCAAGAACTGGCTTTCTGGCGCTTGATACGGGACGGAAAAGCCCGCCCGGAAGCCCATAAACCCCCCAAGGCGGCCAATTCCCCCTGGCGGGTATACGCCAATAAAATAGTGGCCCAAACCAAAGATTTATTGATGCTGCCGGCCTTAAGCGCGCAAATGCGCCAGGCCTTAAAAATTAACGGTATTTTTACTACGGATGATTTAGCCAAGGCGGATTTGAATTTTTTAAGAACTTTTCTGGAAGACCCCTACGCCCAAGACGCGTATTACAATTCCCTGGCTTACCTGCATAACAAACCGGTGCTGCGGGAAGCGGGGCACTTTCCCCCTCCCGTCAAAAAGCGCAATTTGTATTTTGATTTTGAGGCTACGGAAACTTTCACCAAGAATAATGTTTCCTTTGTCTATCTAATAGGCATTTGGGATAAAGAAGAAAACAAATACGTCAGCTTTGTGGCCAAAACGCCGGAAGAAGAAATTCACATTTTTGAACAGTTTTACGATTATATTAAGGATTTTGACAATACCGTTCTGTACCACTGGACGGAATATGAAGTAAAAAAAATGCGCAATTTAGCCGCCAAATACCCTCAGGACGCGGCCAAATTAAACGCCCTGTGTGATATTTGTTTTGATTTAAAAGTAGCCGTAAACAAAGCGTTTTATCTGCCGGCCCCCAGCTTTTCACTAAAAGCGGCGGCCCCGGCATTTGGTTTTAAATGGCGCCAAGACGACTGCGGCGCCATGGACAGCATGGTCTATTTTACCAACTGGCTTAAAACCGGCAATGAGGACCTCCTTAAAAAAGTGCTTATGTATAACGAGGACGACTGCGTAGCCATGCTATATTTGGAAGACAAATTAAAAAACGCGGAAGTATTGGATTTAAAACATGACGCTTCAAATGCAAACGCTTAAATTGGCTTTAGAAACAGCCGGCCGCGCCGTACGCCGCCGCTTTGGCAAAGTGGGCTACCGCTTAAAAGGGGAAGCCAATTTAGTAACAGAGGCGGACCTGGCCAGCCAAAAAGCCGCCATTCAAGTAATAAAAAAAGCGTTTCCCACCCATGATTTTTTAGGGGAAGAAGATGCCCGCAAAAATACAGGTTCCCCCTACACCTGGGTGATTGACCCCATAGACGGCACCACCAATTTCGCCCATACTTTTCCCCAATGCAGCGTATCCGTTGCGCTTTTTTACAAAAACCAAGTGATACTGGGCGGGGTGCTAAACCCCATTACCAATGAAATGTTTCTGGCCCAAAAAGGCAAAGGTGCCACGTTAAACGGTAAAAAAATACACGTGTCTAACGTAAAAAAAGTGCACGAGGCCCTGCTGGTGACCGGATTTCCCTACAACCGCAACGAAATCATGCCGGAACTTTTACACCGCTTTGAAAACTTCCTGCGCGCAGGGCATGACGTACGCCGCCTAGGCTCGGCCGCGTTGGATTTATGCTGGCTGGCCGCCGGACGCTTGGACGGATACTGGGAACAAAACCTAAACCCCTGGGACGTTGCCGCCGGCACGCTGGTACTTACCGAAGCCGGCGGAAAAGTGACCGACTTTAGCGGAAAAAAATGGGCCAAAATGCAAAACTTTGGGCGGCAGGTGTTGGCCTCCAACGGCAAAATACATGCGGAAATGCTAACCATACTCTCCCGCTGAACAGATGTTTCCAAACGCTGATAAACGTTTTTAATATAAAGCTATTTTGCCCGATGTGTGCTATAATGGAAAGTAGAGAACCAGCCGTTTATTGTTCCAAAAGGGGTTTGCATGTCTATCAGCGTTATTAAACAATACAGCGTGTTTTTAATTAACGAACCCGGCGCACTGAAGAACTTCGCCGAGCTTTTTGTGCGGGAAAATGTAAACATTATTGCCATTTCCCAAGACGTCCGTTACGATGCGGCCGTCGTGCGCATTGCCGTAAAATACGATGAAGAAATCAGCCACGCGCTTACCAAAGCCGGTTTTACCAGCGTAAAGACGGACGCTATCTGCTTGGACGTGCAAGACCGCCCCGGCCTGGCCAGAGACATTGGCGCGGTACTTTTTAGACAAGGCATAAACATTACCACCATTTACGGTTCCGCCATGGAAGACGGCATGAGCCGCTGGGTAATTGTGGTAAATGATATAACCAAAGCGCTTAACGCCTTGGAAAGCAGCGGAGAATTTAACTAATACCCAATCTTCAAACAATAAAAACGCTTGCGCCACCTCTGCGGAAGCGTTTTTTTATTCCCGCCCCCAAATTGTAAAACCGGCGAACCGTTTGGTATACCGCAAGAGAAGCCATAAAAAATACCGCCGGAAATATCCGGCGGTATTTTATTTTTAAAATTTAACGCATTAACCGTTTTTGGTCTTTCATTTCCTGCTTCCAAGCTTTTTGGGCCAGCTTATATTTGCGCTCCGCCGCACCGGAAAGCAAATCCTCCACCCGCTGGGCTTTTAAATCGTCCCACTGGGCTTCGCTTTCAGCCAATTTGCTTTCCCAATGGGCCAGGTTAGCTTTTTGCTGGGCGATACGGGTCTTCATGCTGGAAAGGCCCAAATCCATGCTTTCGGATACAATTTGATATAGTTCTTCTTTAATAGCCGGTTTCTCTTCCGCGGAGGCTTTGCGGTAACGCTTTACCAATTTATTAATTTGCTTGCGGCGCTGTTTAAAAGCTTTTTTGGCTTCTTTTTCACTCTCAAAAACGGGCAACACTTTTTCTGTCTGCGCTTCTTGCTTTTGTTGCGCTTTAGACTGGGAGGACGCCTCCTTCGTTTTTAATTCGTCTTGCGCCACACACACAATACCCCAGAACAACGGAAAAACCATTAACAAATATTTTTTCATTTTTTCACCTCAACTTCCCACCGTTTTAGAAAATAAATGAATCACCGCCACCCCGGCAATAATCAACCCCATGCCCAGCATGGCGGGCGCGTCCGGCTTTTCGTGAAAAACAATAAAGGCCAAAAGAGCGGTAAGTATAATGCCTACCCCGGCCCAAATGGCGTACGCCACCCCTAAAGCCATGCCTTTCAACGTCATACCCAACAAATAGAACGAAGCCGCATACCCGCATACCGTCAACACGGCGGGCCACAGGCGGGTAAAACCCTGGGTAGCCTTTAAGGCGTTGGTGCCGATAATCTCACACACAATGGCACCCATTAAAAAGGCATAATATTTCAGCATGCGGTTAATCTTCAACAGCCGGGTCTTTTATTCCGGCTTCGGCAAAGCCTTTGGCGCGCAATTTGCAGGAGTCGCAATGCCCGCACGGTTTTTGCCCGCCGGCGTAACAACTCCACGTTAACTCAAACGGAACTTTCAGTTTGGCGCCTAAACGCACAATATCCGTTTTAGACAAGCGCATCAACGGGGCCAATACTTCCACCCCTTCACTGACTCCCATTTTAGTACCGCGGTTAATGGCATCCCCCGCCGCTTTAAAAAAAGCGGGGGTGCAGTCAGGATATCCGGAAAAATCCACCGCGTTCGGCCCTGCCACTATGGCGTTGGCTCCCACTGAATCCATCAAAGAAGCCGCAATGGACAAAAACATCAAATTGCGCCCCGGCACATACGTAGAAGGAATTTTTCCCCCTTCTATTTGTTCCAGCGTTAAATCCGGCAATGCTTGGTTTTTATCCACCAAAGAACTGCTTTTAAGCCAGGGGAAATGAAGTTCTATTTTATGTAATTTTACCCCTAATTTCTTGGCGATAAACTCAGCGGAAACCACTTCGCGGTCATGACGCTGGCCGTAGGTAATGGTAAGGGCTTCGCATTCATACCCCTGGTTAAGCGCCCAATACAAACAGGTGGTGGAATCCAACCCGCCGGAAAAAAGCACAATGGCTTTCTTCTTTCCGCCGGAAGAGGCTTCTTGAACGGCAGGCATTTTTTCTTCCGTTTCCGCAGCGGGCTCCCCGCTTTGTAAAACAGCATCCACCGGGTCCATTACGGGTTTTATGGTAACGGGCCTTTCCCCTTTTTTATTGAAGGTTTTTAACAAATCTTCTTTTAATTCTTCTTCCTCTTTGCGTACCGTATTTAAAAAACCGCGCAAAAGCCCCGATAACTTATGGGACGTGCTGTTTTTAGACTGCGCCTGATCGGGCTGCTTCGGCTGTACGACGGGCCCCATAGAGGCCTCTTCCAAGGAGGGCATACTCACTTGCGGCTCTAGGGAATCTTCCTGCGGATCTTCTCCCGTTAAATGGCGGGGAGCCTGCTGCCCATACGGGAAACATACCGCGAAATCCTGCCCTTCCACAAACTGAAAAGTAGGAATAAGCGGCAGAAAATTTACTTGAAAAGCGATTTTGGCGTCTTCTTTAGCGGTTTTAGGCCCTTGTTTTAAAAACTCCATATACCGCAATGTGTTTTTTATATCAGAAACCGTATTTTCCGCGTTGCCAAAACCCTGAATAAAATCTTTCAAAGCGCTAACGCACATAAAATCTTCCACGTCTTCCGGATCACCGAACAAACCGCTGGGCACTAAAAGCACGTCACGGCTTAAACTTTTTAAATGCGTAGCCAATGTATAAAAGTTACAAAAGCCGCCCATAAAAATACCGCAAGCTTGTTGGGCCGCAAATACGGCTTTGGTGCCGGCCGTAGTTACAACCAAGGCGGGAATTTTAGGGTCTGCTTTGGCGGCCAAAGCGGGGGAATTGTCTTTATGTTCAAACCCGGCAGGAAATTCCAGCTCAGAATATACCTCAAACTGCGGATGTTCTTCCCTAAATTTCATGGCGGTTTGCGTATCTTCAAAAATCAGCACATCGCGTTTGCCCGCCTGCAACAACTGGCAAACGGTGGTGGCGCTGCGCAGCACGTCCACCACCACGATGTAATCTTTCCACAGTTTGCATTCGTCTTTGGTTTTAGCTATTAGTACGTTCATTTAAAATCCCCAACACTTCAAAATCTTCAATGGCTTTTTTGTCTTCCTCAGACAAATCATCCACATATTTAATTGCGTAAATAATTAACGTTACCTTTGGTACGGCGGCGCCGTCTTCAGCGCTGTTATACTGGCCCAACAGCATGGCGTCCGCCCCTTTGGAGGCTACAAATTTACGTCCTCTTTCCACCCCGCGGCGAAGAGACTCCCGGTCCGGGTCTACATTTTTAATGCGAAGCAAACCCAAATTCCCATACGGGCGGGTAATACTATCCCGGCCGGTTACCAATTCCACCTTGCCCGATTTGTTAGGCGGAAAATCCGGCCCGATGGCAATCCAGTCCATATTTACCTGGTCCAACGTGGCACAGCCCGCTAATGCGAACAACATCACAAATAATGAAAGTAGTTTTTTCATACGCCTCCCCTGTATCTATTTACTTGCGCGCAGCCAGCTGCCCGCAAGCGGCTAAAACATCGTTTCCCATACTCTTGCGTATGGTAACGCCAATTCCCATCGCTTTAACGGCGGCGGCAAAATCTTTTACTATTTTATCATCCGTTTTGGCGCCGCGCCCTAAATTGCACGCTATTAAATTTACGTGTATTAAATAATTGTCTTTAATGCCAAAAATCCATTTGGCCAGTTTGCGGATATGCTCCGGGCGGCTGTTTACATTTTCCAGTACGGAATATTCCAAAAATACCTGCCGGCCCGTCATGGCGATATATTCTTCCACCGCTTTTTGAAGCTCGTCCAAATTAAAACGGCGGTTGACGGGCATCATCTTGCTGCGTTCGCCGTCGTCTGCATTATGCAAAGACACAGCCAAATTGGCTTGCGGCAAGTCCACCGCTAGTTTATGCAGTTTATCCGCTATACCCGCGGTGGAAACGGAAATATGCCGCGCGCCGATATTTAAATAATCCGGGTTGGATAAATCCCGCGCGGCTTTGACAACGTTTAAATAGTTTAACAGCGGTTCGCCCATACCCATAAACACCACGCTGGATATCCGCTCGGCCAGTTTTTCTTTACGTACGTATTGGTACCACATTAAAACCTGGTCCGTAATTTCTTCTTGGGTCAAATCCCGCTTAAAACCCATTTTACCCGTACTGCAAAAAGAACACCTAAGAGGGCACCCCACCTGGCTGGATACGCACACACTCCACGTATCCTGCGGCTTTAAAAGCACCGTTTCTATTTGAAGCCCGTCCCGCAAAGTAAGCAACGCCTTAGCGGCTTTGTCTTTTTGGGAGAAAACCATTTTGCTGACTGTAAAACTTAAAAGGGGATATTTTTGCTTTAGTTCTTCCCGCACGGGCGCCGGCAGCGAGGTGGCCTCATCCCAGGAAGAAATGCCTTTTTTAAAAACGGCCTCCTGCACTTGCGCTATGCGGAAGTTAGGCAGCCCCAGCTGTTTAATGTGTTCTTTCACGGCTTCAAAATTCATATGTTTACACCTGTATATAGATTATATTTATTTTACCATTTTATATAGGTAAAAAACCGGTTTTAAACGGAGTTTTAATAGGGTTCTTCAGCAAGGGTGAAAAAACGGCATTATTTTAGTATAATACCAGCACGATGACCCAAGAAATTAAATTCAGCACGGCCGGTTTCCGGACCGTTACCGCGGACGGCATGACCGCCCAGTCCGTACAACGTTTGGCTTACGGGATTTCCGAACACATTTTGGAACATCCCTTCTATGGTTTTGAAGGTACCGGTTACCAAAAACACTGCCAGGAACGGGGTAAAAAACCTAAAAAACCATTGGTTTTGGTAGGGCATGACACGCGCTTTCTTTCCCGCCAGTTCGCGGCGGTGGCTGCCAACGCGTTGGTGCAAAGCGGCATTACCGTAAAAATGGCCGAGCTGCCCCTCCCCACCCCAGTGGCGGAATGGGCGGTGCTCAATGAGTGCGCCGTGGGGGCCATTGTTATCACCGGAAGCGAAAGCGAATATTATGTAAACGGCATTAAATGGATTTCTTACTACGGCGGCATCGCCAACAATGAAATTGTAAGCGATATTGAACGCCGCATACCGGCGCCGTCTTCCCAAATTTTAAAAGCTTCATCCACAGAGTTTGACTATTTAAACGCGGCCGTCATCGTTACCAAAGATATGCGCAAAGACTATATTGCCCATATTGAAAAACTGCTGGATATAAAAGCGTTAAAAAAGTCCAAACTTAAAATAGCGGTGGACCCGCTTTACGGGACGGCAAAAAATTACTTCCGCGATTTGCTGGAAAAATACGGAGTTACCGTGGAAGGCATTCACGAAGAAACGGACGTGGTCTTCGGCGGGAAAGTGCCCAACGCGGGGCCGGTCAGCCTGCAGGAATTAAAAAAGTTGGTTCTTTCCAAAAAAATGCATTTGGGCATTGCCTGCAACCCGGACTGCGATAAATTTGGCATTATAGACAGCGACGGAAACTGGGTTTCCCCTAATGAAATTATCCCCATGTTGTTGGAACACATTGTACGCAACAAAAACATTAAAGGGCGCGTATGCCGCAGCGTTATTACGTCTAACCTGTTAGACCAAGTGGCCAAAGCGCACGGTTTAATGCTGCGCGAAACCCCGGTAGGCTTTAAATATATTACGGAACTGATGACCACCGGACAGTATTTAATGGGAATGGAAGAATCCGGCGGGATTGCCATTGCAAACCACATCCCGGATAAAGACGGCTTGCTTGCCTGTTTTTTGATTGTGGATATGCTGGCGGTAGAAGGCAAAAGCTTAAAACAGCTGCGCGCCTCTTTCTACAAAAAATACAAACCGTTGTATGACCAAAAAGTCAGTATGCCCAAAACGGAAACGGAAATCAACCGCATTATGGAACGGTTGGATATTAAGCCGCCGCTTTCCATTAACAAAACTTCCGTTTGGCGCATTGATTCTACCGACGGATTCAAATTCATTTTAAAAGGCGGCAGCTGGCTGGCTATACGCCCCTCCAGCACGGAACGCCTAATCCGCATGTATGCCGAAGCGCCGGAAGAAAAAACACCCGCCGCGCTGATTAAAGAAGGCAAAAAAATTATAGACAGTATTATTTAGCCCCGCTTTTTACGCGGGAGGGAGGAAGTATGCCCCACATTAAAAAAATAAACGCAAGAGAAGTACTGGATTCCCGCGGGTTTCCCACCGTGGCGGCGGACGTGTTGCTGGACGACGGCACCGTAGGAACCGCCAGCGTGCCAAGCGGGGCTTCCACCGGTTCCCATGAAGCGCTGGAACTTAGAGACGGCGGCCCCCGTTACAACGGAAAAGGCGTTTTGAAAGCGGTGGAAAATGTAGAGCGTATTTCCCAACAACTGGCGGGGATGGACCCGTATGACATCCGCTTGATTGACGACAGCCTGCTCGCCCTGGACGGGACAGAAAACAAAAGCAACCTGGGCGCAAACGCCATGTTGGCCGTTTCCATGGCGGTGCTGCGCGCCGGGTGCCACCACGCACGCCTGCCTTTATACAAGCACCTGCGCAACGTGTATGATTTGCGGTTGGATACTTATTTGCTCCCCGCCCCTATGCTAAACATCATTAACGGCGGCAAGCATGCGGACTCCGGCTTAGACGTGCAGGAATTTATGATTCTTCCTCTTTCCTTCCCCACTTTTGCGCAAGCCCTGCGCGCCGCCAGTGAAACATATCATGCCTTAAAGGCTCTTCTTAAAGAACAAGGCATGGTAATCGCCGTGGGGGACGAAGGCGGATTTGCCCCCAAAATCGCCCAGCATGAAGACGTATTTAAAGTCATTCTTGCCGCCGCCCAAAAAGCGGGATACCCCAACATGGCCTTGGCGATAGACTGCGCCGCCAGCGAATTTTATAAAAACAACCAATACCAATTTGAACACGCCTCTTATTCCGCCCGGCAAATGACGGATATTTACGCTTCCTGGTGCAAACAGTATCCGCTTCTTTCCATAGAAGACCCTTTGCAGGAGGACGACTGGGCCGGCTGGCAATACATTACCCAAAAACTGGGCAAGAAAATCAATTTGGTGGGGGATGATTTATTTGTTACCAACCCCCTGCGCCTGCAAAAAGGCATAGAAGAAAAAACCGCCAACTCTATTTTAATTAAGTTAAACCAAATAGGCACCGTGTCGGAAACGGTAGACGTAATACAAAAAGCGCACGCCGCCGGGTATACCGCTATCGTTTCCCACCGTTCCGGCGAAACGGAAGACAGTTTTATTGCGGACTTGTCCGTAGCCGTTAACGCGGGCGCCATAAAAACCGGCGCGCCCGCGCGGGCGGAACGCACGGCCAAATACAATCGTTTGCTGCAAATTGAACTGGAACTGGGCGAACAGGCCATATACGCAAAAAACGCCGTATTTAAAAAATGATTTCCAACGAACTGCGCCGTTTTATACACAAAAACAAAAAACCGCTGCTGGGAGTGGTGATACTCCTGGCAGTGGTTCTTGCTTTTTTGGGCGGAAGCATTTTAAGTTTAATTCACAATAAAATGGAATTAAAAAAATTAACCCGCCAAACTATCCAGCTGGACGAAGAATACCAGCAACTAACCAAACGCTTAAAACTGCTTAAACAGGAAGACCCCCACTACTTGGAACACTTGGCCCGCACGCGTTACCATATGACCAAGCCGGGGGAAATTGAATTTCGCTTTGAACAGCCTTAACCGCTTAAAGGAGTAATTATGAATATTGATATTTTAAACCTGGGCCCTATGGATAACTGCACCTATTTAATTACCGAGGCAGACCAAGCCCTTTTAATTGACCCCGCCTGGGACATGAATTTTATCAGCCATACGTTAAAAACCAAAAATCTAAAATTGCTGGCCGTTTTATTTACACACGGGCATTTTGATCATGTCAAATTTTCACAGGAATTATTAAAAGAGTACGGCTTAAAAGCCTATATTGAAGAGCAAGACGCCAATTTAAGCGGCATAGACCCGCAATACTTGCATACTTACTGCGGCGAGCAAAATCTGCAAATCGGCCCGTTTGCCGTACACATTATCCCCACCCCCGGGCACACAGCCGGCGGGGTTTGCATACAAATACAAAACGCGGTTTTTACGGGGGACACGCTTTTCCCGGGAGCGTGCGGACGGGTGGATTTGCCCTCCTCTAACCCGCGCGATATGCGCAAAAGCCTGCTCACATTATCCAAACTGCCGGACGACACGCAAATTTTTTCCGGGCACAGTTATGGGGGCAAGTCCAGTTCGTTCATCCAGTATGAACGCCAACATAACCCCTTTATGCGCAACGCCATTAAAGACGAGGATTTTATTTAATGCACCCGGTACTTTTTAAAATAGGCTCTTTTGAAATGGCCAGCTACGGCCTGATGACCGCCCTCGGATACGCGGCGGCGGCTTGGTATTTGGTAAGAAAGCTAAAAGAAATCCAGCTGGACAAAGACACTTTTTGGAATTTGATTTTCATCGCGTTTGTAGGCGCCTTGACCGGCAGCAAACTGCTTTATATTATTGTATCCTGGCCGCTGTTAGGAGATACCCTGGCGCAAAAGCTAACCAATATTGTGCAAAATTTCCGCTATGGCTTTGTGTTTTTTGGCGGAATGATTGCTTCCGTGGGGGCGTTAGTTTGGTATATAAGAAAAAAGAAATTACCGCTGCTGTCTACGGCGGATTTTCTAATTGTGGGCCTGCCTTTGGGACACGCGCTGGGACGCATAGGCTGTTTTTTGGCAGGCTGTTGCTACGGCCGGCCTACCAGCTCCCCTTTGGGGGTGGTCTTTACCAACCCGGATACGCTGGTGCCTCCCGAACTGCGCGGCATTCCTTTGCATCCCACACAATTATATGAATCAGCCGGCAACATTCTCTTGTTTATGTGGCTGCATTACGCCTATAAAAAGAAACACAAACCCGGCAGCGTTTTGCTGCAATACGTTACCGGTTACGCGGCGATGCGCTTTATCATAGAGTTTTTCCGCGGGGATTACCGCGGGGCGTATATTTTAGGAATGTCCCCCTCCCAAGCGCTGGCGGTTTGCACGGTGTGCGCCGCGGCGGCGGTATATTGGTTTTTTATGAAGGAGCCGAAACATGGCTGAAAAAAAGAAAATCGTGTTCGACGGGTACTCCCGCCGGTTAGACATTTTTGTGTGTAACGAGTTGGAAAAATTTCCCCGCTCCCTTATCCAACGTTTGATAAAAGACGGCAAAGTAACCGTAAACGGCAAAGCGGTAAAACCGTCTTGGCCGCTGACGCCGGGAGAAACGGTGGAAATAGAAATGCCCTCCAACCAAAAGACCGCCGCCTCTTTAAAAGATTTACTTATTTATGACGATGAAGATTTTTTTGTCATCGTTAAACCGGCCGGCATGCTGGTACATCCGCAAAGCCCCATTTGGGAAACTAACCCGGAGGCGGCTTTCTCGTTTGAAGAGACGTTGGTATCCGTTATTTTGGCTAATCCGCCCAAAGGGTTTGACATGTCCACCCCCCGCGCCGGCTTGGTGCACCGCTTGGACCGGGAAACCAGCGGGGTAATGCTGGTAGCTAAAAACGCTATTTTTCAAAACTGCATGACCGAGCTTTTTGCCCAGCGGGAAGTGCGCAAGACCTATCATTCCATCGCCTGCGGGGAAATACCCGATGATGAAGGCGTGATAGACGTACCCATCGGCCGCGTAGCCGGCGGAAAAATAAAAGCGTCCGACTTGGGGCGCGAAGCCGTTACCGAATATAAAGTATTGGAACGCAAAAACGGCTTTACCCGTGTGCAATTACACCCCGTTACCGGGCGGACCAACCAGCTGCGCGTGCACTTAAGCTGGCTGGGTTACCCCGTACTGGGGGACTGGCTGTATAAAGGGGCCACCGCGCCGCGGCTGATGCTGCACTCCCGCCAGGTGGAATTTAAACACCCCTACACCGGCAAAAAGCTAAAATTTGAGGCACCCGTCCCGCCGGACTTTACCGCCGCCTGGGAAAACGTTGCCCAAACTAAAAAATAGTCTTTGTATATTCCCCGGCAAATCCCGGGGTTTTACCTGACAAAGAATAAATATACTTTGCAAATAACAACCTATAAAAAATAAAACCCGGGCTGTCCGTCCGGGTTTTTACTTGCGCCAAATAGCAATTACAGGCTTTTTTGATACAGCCGGTAGCGTTTGCTTTGCCAGCAGCCGCATTCCAAAATACCGCGTATAATGCCTTGGTTGTCTTCCAGCACCCAAGACAGTTCCGCCTCGTTCCATATGGCGACGCCATGGTCTATAATATGCTTAATTAAAATTAAATCAATGCCGCGGTGGCGGTGCTGCGGCGAAACGCCCAACATAATCAGCCGCGCGTCCTTAATCCGCCGCCACGCCCACAGCGCTTTTAACACGCGCCACGGGTTGCATAAAGAACCTTTCAGCTCTTTTAACGCATGGTTCATATTGGGAATGGCAATATAAAAACCGGCAGGCTCCCCGTTTACTTCCAACACACAGGTTCCTTCCGGGCGGACCACCATTTTCAGCTCTTGCACCATGTCGGCCATTTCCTGCGCGGTAAGCGGAACAAAACCCCAATTATCCGCCCAAGCTTTATTGTAAATATCCCGGATGATTTGCGCTTCTTTCTCAATGTTTTTTAAATCAATGCGCCGAAGCGTAATACCCGGCTGGCGCGCGCAGCGGGCGCATACTTTTAAAAACCGCTCGGAAAATTTTTCTTCTTTGGTGCGGTGAAAGGCCAACACGTCTTTTACTTTGCTAAAACCTTCCGCCATAATCAAATCCGCGTAATAGGGGTAATTGTACGGCATCATGATAGCGGGCATTTTGTCAAAACTGTCCACCAACAAGCCGTATACGTGGTTGCTGGAAGGGTTTGCCGGCCCGCGCATGGCGTTCACCCCACGGGAGCGGAGCCAATTTTCCGCCGCTTCAAACAAGACGTGGGAAACATCGTCATCTTCCACACAGTCAAAAAAACCAAAAAAGCCGATGTGTTCGTTATGGTACTCGTTATGGGCGCGGTTGATAAGCGCCATAATGCGTCCGGACAATTTACCGTCTTTATACGCCAAAAACATTTTATTTTCGCCATGCTTCCAAAAAGCGTTATCCGGCGAAAGCAGTTTGCGGGTATCGGCTTTCAGCTCCCCCACCCAATACGGGCTTTTTTTATAAAGCTGAAAAGGAAAATCAATAAATTCGGTTACGTTCTCTTGAGTTACTTCTTTGATTTCAACCATATGGGCAAGCCCCCTGTTAAAAGTACAAAACCCCGCCTAAGCGGGGTTTTGCGTGTCTGATAAATTTATTTAATTATGCCCACCGCGCGGCCCGCCTGGGCAAACGCGTTGATGATTTTTTCAACATGTTCATCCGTATGCGTAGCCATCAGCGTAAGGCGCATAAGCGCGTGGCCGGGGGGCACCGCCGGGCTGACCACCGGGTTAGAGAAAATACCCAGCTCGTGCAAGGCGCGCCACATCTTAAAGCAGTTTTCATTGCTGCCCACATGCACCGGAATGACCGGGGTGGTGCTGTGCCCTAAATCAAAACCCAGGGCGCGCAAACCGGCTTTCAACTTATCCGTCATGCGGAATAAATTATCCCGGCGGGAAGTGTCGTTCTCAATCAATTCCAGCGCTTTGGTAATAGACGCAACCGAGGCCGGCGGCAACGCCGCTGAAAAAATCTGGCTGCGCGCGTTATGGCGAATAAAGTGAATGACGTCTTCATCCCCCACCACAAAACCGCCCACCGTGGCAAACGTTTTAGAGCAGGTGCCCACCACCAGGTCCACCTCGCCGTTTTCCAAACCAAAATATTCACAGGTGCCGCGTCCCGTTTTGCCGATAATGCCCGTGGCGTGGGCATCGTCCACAATAATGCGGGCCCCGTATTTCTTGCCGATTTTGACAATATCGGGCAGCGGGCAAATGTCCCCTTCCATACTAAATACGCCGTCCACAATAATTAATTTACCGGCTTCTTGCGGCAGTTTGGATAAAACTCTTTCCAAATCCGCCATATCATTGTGTTTAAAGCGAACCATTTCCCCTTCGGAAAGTTTTACCCCGTCTAAAATGCTGGCGTGGTCCAACTTATCCACAATGGCGTAATCGCCTTTTTTAAGCAGGCAGGAAACTACCCCTAAATTCATCTGGTACCCTGTAGAAAAAATAAGCCCCGCCTGTTTGCGTTTAAAACGCGCGATGCGCTGTTCCAGCTCATCGGCCGCTTTGGTGTTTCCGTTCAAAAAGCGGGAGCCCGCGCAGCCGGTGCCGTATTTTAAAGCGGCTTCGGAGGCGGCTTTTTTCATTTCCGGGTCATTGGCCAAACCCAAGTAGTTGTTGGAACCGGCCATAATATACGTCTTTCCGCCGATAACCACTTCCGGCCCCTGCGCGGATTCAAGCGGCTGAAAATAGCCGTAAATGCCCATGCGCATGGCCAGTTTGGCGTCTTTATAATTCCTGCATTTCTCAAAAATATCAGACATTTTCTATCCCTTCAGCAAAAAACCACACGCGCGCGCACGGCAGCGCAGCGCGGGCGGCCTTACTTACTTACCTTTTTAATAATATTGGTGGTGGAACGGCCTTTTAAAAGGGCAAAACGAACCACTTTCTTTGCAAACTCCCGCCCGACGATTTCAGAAGGTTTGTAGTCCCCTCCTTTTACCAGCACGTCCGGCTGCAGGAGTTTAATCAAATTGTACGGGGTGTCTTCCTCAAATATACACACGGCAGAAACGCTTTCCAGCGCGGCCAAAACCAAGGCGCGGTCCCCCTGCGGGTTTACCGGGCGGGTGGGCCCTTTTAAGCGGCGTACGGAATCATCGCTGTTTATTCCCACCACCAGCACGTCCCCTTTAGAGCGGGAAAATTCCAACACGCTTACGTGCCCCGCATGCAAAATATCAAAACATCCGTTAGTAAATACAACTTTTCGGCCTGCCGCGCGCTGGGCCTGCACAAATTTCTTTAAGGCACGGCGGCCCATGATTTTATTTTTTGCTTTCACTGGCTTTTTTATCCTCAGCCATCATGCGTTCAATCAGGCCGGTATCCATATTCCCGGCAATAAAATCCGGGTTATTTACGATTTTCTGATGAAAAGGAATGGTGGTATCCACCCCGCCTATTTGAAATTCACCCAAGCAGCGGCGGCAGCGGGCCAGCAGTTTGGTTCTGTCCGGCGCCGTTACAATCAGTTTGGCAATCAGGCTGTCATAATAGCTGGGAATGGTGTACCCCGTATATACATGGCTGTCCACCCGCACGCCCAAACCGCCGGCGGGAATCCATTCCGTGATGGTGCCGGGGCAGGGAGTGAAGTTGCGTTCGCTGTTTTCGGCATTGATGCGGTGTTCAATGGCGTGGCATTTTACCGCGCCGGCCTCTTTTTGCGTAACGTGCAGCGGCTCCCCTTGGGCAATTTGTATTTGCATTTTTACCAAATCATATCCGCAAACGGATTCCGTTACCGGGTGTTCCACCTGAAGACGGGTGTTCACTTCCATGAAATAAAATTCTTTATTTTGCGCCATTAAAAATTCCACCGTGCCCACCCCGCGGTAGTTGGCGGCTTTGGCCAGGCGGCAAGCGGCCTCCTGCAATTTGGCGCGGGTGGCTTCGTCCACAAACGGGGAAGGAGATTCCTCCACCAATTTTTGGTGGCGGCGCTGCATGCTGCAGTCGCGCTCGGCAAAAGCAACCACGTTGCCGTAATTGTCGGCCGCCATTTGCACTTCAATATGACGCGGGTTTAAAACCAATTTTTCAAAATACATGCGGTCGTCGCCAAAGTTGGCTTTGGCTTCGCCCTGGGCGGTTTTCATCATGCGGTCCAGGTCTTCTTCGCGCAGGCATTCGCGCATGCCTTTCCCGCCGCCGCCAAGCGCCGCTTTAATCATAATGGGAAAACCGATTTTGCGCGCCACTTCGTGGTAATTCTTCCCCACCACGCCGTCAGACCCCGGGGTGATGGGCACGCCGCCTTTTAAGGCAATCTCGCGCGCGGTGGATTTAACACCCAACATTTCAATGGCTTGCGCCGTAGGCCCGATAAATATGATGCCGGCTTCGGTTACCGCGCGGGCAAAATCCGCATTTTCAGAAAGGAAGCCATAACCGGGGTGTACCGCGTCCGCCCCTGTTACTTTGGCGGCGGTTACCACGGCATCTATATCCAAATAGCTAAGCGGAGAAGGCGCCGCCCCGATGCAGACGGCTTCGTCCGCCATGCGTACATGCAGGGAGTTGCGGTCCGCCTCGGAATAAATGGCGACAGACTTGATATTCATTTCCCGCAGGGTGCGAATAACCCTAAGGGCAATTTCACCGCGGTTGGCAATTAATATTTTTTTAAAAGGGGTTATGGTTACTTGGGTAGACATGAACAAAGCTCCTAAGGTTCAATAAAGAACAACGGCTGGTTAAATTCCACCGGCTTGCCCTCTTCGGCGGCGATAATGCGCAGCTTGCCCGATACAGGAGCGGTAACGGCGTGCTGTTTGGAAACGCTTTCCACTATACCTAAACAATCCCCTTCTTTTACGGCGTCCCCTTCTTTCAAAACCAGATTTTTACCCTTGGCGGCCGTTTTATAAATGCCAATGGCCGGAGCGCATACGGCGGACAAAGAACAGGTAAACTGAGCCGGTTCCGGCAGCGCTTCGCGCGTTTTTACTTCGATAGAGTCTCCGTCTTTTTCATAACAAAATTCAGCCAAATCAGTAGTTTTAAGCCAATCGGTTACTTCTTTAATTAACTTTGTATCCATGGTTTCCTCTGGTTAATAAGTTAAAAAATCTTATTTTTTATTTTACCATTTTTTATCCGTTAAGCGCACGGAGCCTAATCCTTTTATATATAAGCACAGGCGTGATAAAAAATGCTAAGGTGCTTGGTGTATGAAGAAAATCAGGCAAATCTTGTATTTATTTTTTTGGCTGGTTGTATGCCAGCTTCCCGGTTTAGCGGGCGCGGGTTGCGTAAAAAATCATTTAGATTGGTACCATGCGCTTAGCCGCCCGCCGTTCACCCCGCCGGACGCTGTCTTCGGATTGGCCTGGGGCATATTATATATATTGCTGGGAATATGCGCTTGGCTGGTATTTAAACCCGGCGGGCAAAAACGGACAAAAGCCCTTCTCTTATTTATTATACAACTGGCGTTAAACAGTTTATGGACCCCCCTGTTTTTTGGCAAACAAATGCTTTGGCCTGCGTTAGTATTGCTTGTTTTGTTACTGGCCGAAGCCGGCTGGCTTTTTAAAGTCATCCGCGCCAAACATTGCTTAAGCGCTTGGCTGTTGACTCCTTATATAGCCTGGCTGCTGTTTGCCTGTTATTTGAATATAGGATTTGCCGTGTTGAATTAAACGCACAAAGGCCCGCTGCCGCGGGCCTTTATATTTATTGCAGTATCAAAACGCTAACGGCGGCGGTATTTGTTTACCAAATCCACCCCTAATTTCATGGCACGGTAAAAAGTGCTGTCTAACAAAGTAGAAACATTTTCCACCAAGTCAAAAGCGGAGCGGGTTTTTTCCACATTTTCCGCCGTGATGACGGTCAAATACTCCACAGACTCCGCCGTGCGGTACAGCTGCAGCATAGTCCGCACAATAAAAATAACCATAATCACAAAAGCAATTACAGCCACCAAAACACACCATTGATAAAAATCCATAAGGCCCCCTTTTATTTTTTTAAATTAAACCAGTTTCACACCAAAGCGTCAAGTAGAAACAAGAAAAAAGACCTATTTTTTTGTCTAGGCCTTAGGGTGTTTTTTTCTTTTTTAGAAGAGAAAACCCCAAAACCACATTTTTCGTCTTTTTTACCCCTCCTTTTTTATCTACCGATTGGTAAAGCAATTTTAACTATATTTTAAGCAAAAAAAAGCAAATTTCCACCCCTTCTTGCCGCCATGTTTGACAAAATGTTTTTTATAAATAATAATGTTTCTTAGCCCGGTTTTAAAACATCTTTCAAAACAGGGCTTCGTTGTTAAAATCATACACAACACCCTTTTAAAAACGCCTCCGACCCGACGGAAATAAACCGGAGAGGGTGACGCATAAAGTTTTATTGCGCAGCGGTAAAATTATTTAGGATTGGACAAAATTATGGAAAACGCAGAAGTCATCACCAGTATTGTAAAAAGAGACGGAACCACCCAACAATTTGACCCTAAAAAAATTACCAAGGCTATCGCCAAAGCGGCAGAAGCCACGGGCGAATTTGACTTGGAAACCGCTAAAAAGCTGACTATCCGCGCCATTAACATTATTCAGCAGCTCTACGCAGACACTATCCCCAACGTGGAAAACGTACAGGATATCGTGGAAGACGTACTGCTTACGTCCAATTACCACAAAACCGCCAAAGCCTATATTTTATACCGTGACCAGCATGCCCGCATGCGTGAAATATCTTCCAAGTTTAATGTAGACTTGGTAGACCAATACCTGCAAAAAATTGACTGGCAAGTAAATGAAAACAGCAATATGGGGTATTCCCTGCAGGGGCTGAACAATTATATCTCTTCTGAAATCAGCAAGGTGTATTGGCTTAATAAAATTTATCCTGAAAATGTACGCCGTATGCATTCCGAAGGGGACTTTCACCTGCACGATTTAGGCCTGTTGGGCGCTTACTGCGTGGGCTGGGATTTGCAAGACTTGCTGCTCAGCGGTTTTAAAGGGGTGGTGGGCAAAGCCGAAAGCAAACCTGCCAAGCACCTGCGCACCGCGTTGGGACAGGTGGTAAACTTCTTTTATACGCTGCAAGGGGAAAGCGCAGGCGCGCAGGCTTTCAGCAATTTTGACACGCTGTTGGCTCCTTTTATTTATTACGACAAATTGACTTATGAAGAAGTAAAACAAGCCCTGCAGGAATTTTTATTTAACGTAAACGTACCCACCCGTGTGGGTTTCCAAACGCCGTTTACCAATCTGACCTTGGACTTGACTGTTCCTTCTTATTACAAAGACCAGCCGGTTATCATCGGCGGGAAACTGCAGGATAAAACGTACGGGGAATTCCAGGAGGAAATGGATATGCTTAACCGCGCTTTCTGCGAGGTGATGTTGGCGGGTGACGCCAAAGGGCGCGTATTTACCTTCCCTATCCCCACCTATAATATCACCAAAGATTTTGACTGGAACAACCCCAAGCTCACCCCTCTGTGGGAGATGACGGCTAAGTATGGTATCCCGTATTTTGCCAACTTTATCAATTCCGACATGAACCCGGAAGATGCCCGCTCCATGTGCTGCCGCTTGCGTATTGACAACCGCGAGCTTAGAAAACGCGGCGGCGGGTTATTCGGCTCCGCCCCGTTGACGGGTTCCATCGGCGTGGTAACCATCAACTTGCCGCGGCTGGGGTATCTGTCCAAAAATGAAGACGAATTCTTTAAAAACTTAAAAGACCGCATGGAAGTGGCCAAAACCAGCTTGGAAATCAAACGCAAAATCATTGAGCGCTTTACCTCGGGCAATTTGTACCCGTATATGAGCTTTTACCTGCGCACAATTAAACAGCGTTTTAACGAATACTGGAAGAACCACTTTTCCACCATTGGGCTTGTGGGTTTAAACGAAGCTTCCCTTAATTTAATAGGGGAAGACATCGGCACCGAAAAAGGCCGCGCGTTTGCCGAAAAAACGCTTACTTTCATGCGTGAAACCTTGGTTAAATTCCAAGAAGAAACGGGCAATAACTATAACCTGGAAGCCACCCCGGCGGAAGGAACCTCTTACCGCTTGGCTAAACTGGACAAAGAACGTTATCCCGGCATCATCTGCGCCAACGAAGCGCTTTACAAACAAGGCCATCAGCCTTTTTACACCAACTCTTCCCAACTGCCCGTAAACTATACGGACGACGTGTTTGAAATGCTGGACTTGCAAAGCACCATCCAGTCCAAATACACCGGCGGCACCGTACAGCACATCTTTACGGGTGAGAGAATAAAAGATTTGGAAGCGATGAAGAAATTCATCAAAACCGTGTGCGAAAGATACACGCTGCCTTATTTTTCCATCACGCCTACGTTCAGCGTATGCCCCAAGTGCGGCTACATTGAGGGTGAACATTTTGAATGCCCCAAATGCAAAGCGGAACGCATGCAAGAATTGGAACACCAAATCAAACTGCTGGAAGAACAGCTTTACAGTAAATAGTATTACCTTTTTTAGGCAAAAAATAACCTAAAAAAGCAGTTGTAACCGCGCGTATAAAACGCTATGCTTTATAGTATAAGGGTTGGCGCGCGGCCAACAAGAAGTAGACGTACTAGGAGAAAAGAAAATGACCGCTCAAGAAAGACAAGTAGTTGAAAATAAAATTTCCGAACTCAAAAAAGAGTTAAACGAAGTACACGGCTCCAAGTGTGAAGTTTACTCTCGTGTGGTGGGGTATTTGCGCCCGGTACAAAACTGGAACAAAGGCAAGAAAGAAGAATTCTCCCTGCGCAAAAACATGCATGTGGAATGCGGCTGCGGGGAATAAATTAAGGTTATTTTCTAAAGGCACGGGTTTCCATGAAGTTAGGCGGGCTGATTAAATTTACATTGATAGACTTTCCGGGCCGGCCGGCCGCCGTGGTATTTACGCAGGGGTGCAATTTCCGCTGCCGTTATTGCCACAACCCGGAATTGGTTTATCCGCATTTATTTCTGGAACCCATGCCCGAAGAAGAATTATTCTCTTTCCTCAAGCGCCGGCAAGGCACGCTGGAAGGCGTTGTAATCACCGGCGGAGAACCTACCTTACACGAAGACATTCTGGATTTTACCTCTAAAATAAAAGAAATGGGCTTTGCCGTTAAATGGGACACCAACGGCACCCGGCCCGACGTATTGCGTGAAGCATACAACCGCCATTTATTAGATTATGTAGCCATGGATTTAAAAGCCCCGCTAGAAAAATACTCCGTTATTACCGGGGTGGATTTTAACCCGGCCGTGCTAAAAGAATCCATGAAAATAATTCAAGAATCAGGCATTGCCTATCAATTCCGCACCACGTATGACAAAGAAGCGCTAACCGATGACGATATTGCCTCCATACGCGCATTAACGGATGAAAACCATTACCGTGTGCAGGAATGCCTGCCCGTAGCAAAAGAAAAATCCGCCCTGAAAGTAATGCATAAAGAGTTATAAGGCTTTGTAAATAAATTGGATGTTTTTAAAACAACTCCCGCTTTACAGCGGGTTTTTTATTGAAAATAAAAGCCGCCCTTTTACGGGCGGCTTTTATCAAAAGAGACACTAGCTATTTAAGATCTTTTTCTATGGCTTGGGCCCAAGCGTCCATCTCATACTGCAAAGAGCCGTATACGTTGATGCTCTCCATTGCGATAAAGCGGGATATCACCAAATCCGCCCCGCCAAAACCGGTTTTAATGGGTTTGTTAATTTCACGGCTGAGCAAAGCGGCTAAAGCCGGGTTATTTTTACGAAGCGCATTATGCGCATCCATCACGCCGGTTAAAGACTGCAAGATAATAGAAGCGTTGTAGTCTTTCGCCTTAGCAATATAACTGCGGCTGGAGGCCAAGCGGCTTAATACGGCGCGGGCAGCGGGGCTTTTTAAAGCGGTGGCCTGGTCTTCTTCCAGCTGGGCCCCCCACGCGTTAAACTCATCCTGTAAAGAGCCATACAACACAATGCTTTCACGGTTGATTAATTGGGTAACGGTCAACGTTTCCCCCCAACCCGCTTTAAAAGGAGCGTTCACTTCGGCCGATACCGCTACCGCCGCCGCCGGAGAAATTTCCCGCAATTCTTGGTAAGCTTCCATTACTTTCACCAAAGATTGGAAAGCCCAGCTGAAATTGGGTTCTTTCATGCGGGCAATCTCGTTTTTGGCTAAAACGGAAGAAGTGATAACCGCTTGTTTTAGTTGGGTGAGATCCGGCTTTTGGTTAGCTACCGCCTTTGCAATAGCAGAAGCTACGGAATCGGCCCCTTTCGGAGCAGGCGCCGCATTAGGAACAGCAAAAACAACGGTTGCCACTAACATACTAAAAACGGACATCAGTAAGCCTTTTTTCATATATTCTCCTTTTAATTAACAGCTTTCTTACTATTAGGATAAAATTTAGCCGCGTTTGAAACAAGAGACTTTAGACCTATTCCCCGCCTAGGCCCCATCTAGGACCCATATGAAACTCCCCGGGCTTACGCCCGGGGTTTCTTTCTATACGAACAATTTCATTGTTCGCCCCAAATCTTCTTTT
>CALUXF010000004.1 GCA_944324655.1 Candidatus Avelusimicrobium aviculae | reverse complement strand
ATAAAAACCCCGGGCTGGAAACCGGGGTTTTTTATTCATAAATATCCCCGGCAAACCCGGGGCTTTATATACAAAAACACCCCCATGTACATGGGGGTGTTTACGCACAAACAAAACTATTTGCGTTTGGAAAATTTAGGATACAGCACCTGGGTAAATTTATCCATTTGCTCTTCCCCGCCGCGTATTTTTAAATTGACGGATAAAACATATACGTCTTTTGTTAAAATCTCACGCCAGTTGTCGGGGAATTTTACAAAATCCTTAAACGTGGTAATAAGCGGGAGAGATCCGCGGGTTTCCTCAAACGTGCGCAAGTGCTCCGGCGTGTAGAACTGATGATCCGGAAAGCGCCAGCGCTGCTTAAGCGTAAGACCCAGGTTTTCAAGGGTTTTTTCAAACGTTTCCGGGTGCCCCAACGCGCAGAAGCAGGCGGCCTCTCCCTGCACGTCTTTCAAGTCTACCTTGCGCCCTTTGCAAACGTCAAAATAATATTCGGGCTTGTGTTCGCTTTCCAAAATTTCCACTTCATCGTTATATTCGCGGATTTTGTCTTTAATGTCTTCCAGTTCGCGCGGGGTGGCCTGGTCACAATGGGTCAACACCACTAGGGCGGCGCGCTGCAAAGCCGTCAGGGGTTCGCGCAAGTTGCCGTAGGGCAACAGTTCCCCGTTTCCAAAAGGGTTTTTGGCGTCCACCAGCACGATGTTGGCGTCCCGTTTTAAGCGGTGGTGTTGAAAACCGTCGTCCAACAAAATAATTTGGCTTTTAAAGCGGCGCAGGGCTTCGGTGGCGGCCTCGGCCCGGTCCGGCGAGATGACCACCGGCACTTTATACTGGCTAAGCACGCGGCTCATCATAAAAGGTTCGTCTCCGGCGCTTCTCCAGTCCGCGTCCGGGTTATCAAACAGTACTACCACTTCTTTGCTTTTTTGCTGGCGTTTATACCCGCGGGAAACAATAGCCACCCGCAGCCCCTCTTTGGCCAGAGCGGTGGCCGCCAACAAAACCGCCGTGGTTTTGCCGGTGCCCCCTGCCGTAATATTGCCAATACACACCACACGGGAATTTACGCTTCTGACCGTTTTCCACCCGTTTTGGTAAGCAAAACGGTTCAGCCAGCCGGCGGCGCCGTATAATTTGCTGGCCCCTAATAAAAGCCACCGGCCGGGCGCGGAATTTTGCAGCTTCGTTCTTACTTCTTGCAAGTCCATAAAAAACCTCTTTTTTAAAATCTGGCGGTCATTTTATTTTAGCATTTATGCGGCCTTTCTTTCTCACAATACACTCCCAATAGAAAATTGTTATAATAAGATATGCGTTTTCAAAAAACTCCTTCTCATTATATTCAATATTTGGGCCTAAAAACCGTTTGTTTTGGCTTAAGGCTGCTTCCTTATTCCTGGGCCGTGGCGGCCGGACGGTTTGCCACGGGTTCCGTACGTTTTGTAATGCCCAAACGCTTTAAGCGCACCATGTATGACATACAGCGCGCTTTTCCGGATAAATCCCCTAAAGAAGTGCATGAAATTGCCTTGGAATCTTGGCGCAACATGGGGGCTATTTTATCGGAATTTATCCACTTAACCGCCATGAAACCGCAAAAGTTTAAACAATATGTAGACATCATCGGCGCGGAAAAAATGCTGGACGCCCAAACTAAAAAAACCGGCGGCATCATACACATCGGCCATTTTACCAATTGGGAGGCCTTTGGCCTGGCAGGCGCCGTTTGGGGCGTGGACAAAGCCGTACTGGCCCAACGGGTAGACAACCCGTATGTGGACGAAGAAACCAACCGTCTGCGCAATATATTCACCGGCCGAACTTTTTACAGCAACCATGAGGACAAACCTTTCTTTGCCTCTATGCGCTGGCTGAAAAAAGGAAAACTTTTGGGCATTTTGACAGACCAAAACGCAACCTCCAGCGAAGTGTGGGTACGCTTTATGGGGCGTGTGGCGGCCTTCTCCCCCATTACCGCTTTATTGGCTATAAAAATGCAGGTGCCGGTGTTTCCGGTGCAAGTGGTACGCAAAATGGGAAAAATCGTATGTATTGTGCATGACCCGCTAATGCCGCCCAAAGAATTTTCCCAGGAAAGTATGCGCCAGTTTACGAAAGTATTGGTAGGCTGCTATGAAGATTGGCTGAAAGAAAATCCTGCTTCCTGGCTGTGGGCCCACAACCGTTGGAAACGCGAAGCGGAAGGGGAGCGTTATTTGAAGGAACACCCCAATGAAGCCTAAAATAAAAGCCGTATTTTTTGACCGGGACGGCACCCTTATACACGAAAAACCGGGCACTTATTTAAGCGACCCCGCCAAAGTGATCCCCTACAAAACGGTTTTGCCCGCTTTAAAAAAATTGCAAAAATTAGGCTTTTCTTTTTTTATCGTATCCAATCAGTCCGGCATCGGGAGGGGTTATTTTACCGCCAAGGAAGTAGACGCCTGCCACGCCCGCCTGCGCCAGCTGCTTAAACCGGTAATCATTCAAGATATTGTATATTGCCCCCATGCCCCGCAAGAGGCGTGCGCCTGCCGCAAACCCGGTACTTTGCTGGGTGAAAAACTAATAAAAAAATACGGGGTGGATGTGGCGCAATCGTATATGGTGGGAGACAAAAAGGCGGACGTTATTTTTGGCCAAACCTTAGGCCTAAAAACCATCTTAATGACTACCGCCAACGGCAAACACCATTTAAAAAAATATCCGGATTTAAAACCCACTAAAATAGCCAATAATATGCTAAACGCGGCTAGATTTATAGAAAAGGATTCTTCCCATGCGTAAATTAGGACTGCTGACGGTTTTGGTTGCGCTGTTAGCGGGTTGCAAAACCACCCCGCAAACAACCGCTCCCGCCTCGCAAGCCGCTTTGCCGCAAACCCAAACCGCCGCCGGCGCTGAGCAGGAAAAAGCACCCCTCGCGCAGCCAGAAGCCGCCTCCTCCCCCCAGCCCAACGCCGAAAAAACTGCCCCCCAGCCAAAACAAGAAACTTTACCGGAAGACGCTAACATACAAAAAAATCCGGCAGCCGCCCCAACACAAGAAAACCCGCCCGCACCCAAAGCATTGCCCCAAGATACCCCTGTTTTTGAAGATGAAGATTTAATAGATACCAAAGGCCGCCTGTTAAACCCTTACGCTTATCTAACGCCGGACGCTTCCGCCCGCGCCGGCGCCCCGTGGGACGGGGAACAATTAAAATACGGCATTTACTATACGTTTATTAAAGCGGGCACGGCTTATATACGCAACCGCGGGGTGGTGGATATAGACGGGCGTTTAGCCTATTTAATACAAACCACGGCATTTTCCGCCACGGTGATTGACGCGTTTTTTAAAGTGCGTGACATCAACCAATCCTGGATAGACACCCAAACATTTTATTCCTTGGGCTATGGGCAAAGCGTGCGGGAAGGCAGTTATAAGCGCGACGAGTGGGTAAACTTTGCCCCGCAGGAAAACCGCTACTACGGCCAAATACAAAAAAAAGACCCTGCTCCCCGGGAAATAAACGGGGAACTGACCTCGCCCGTGGCGGATTTTTTATCCGCTCTATACTTTGTACGCGCACAAAAGCTGGAAGTTGGCCAAGACATTGTGTTTGACATTGTCAACCGGGAAAAACAATACCCGCTGATTGTCAAAGTGCTTCGCAAAGAAAAAATAAAAACCCCGGCGGGAAAATTTAACTGCATTGTGGTGGAACCCCAGCTGCGGGGGGAAGGTATTTTTGTAAGCAAAGGCAAAAGCCTGACCGTTTGGCTGACAGACGATGAATACCGCATGCCCGTTAAGATGAAAACGGAAGTTTTTATAGGCAGCGTATCGGCCACTTTATTGGAATATAAAAGGCTGTAAACGCTCTAGTAAATATTTTATAATGGGATATAACAAGGAGAGGTTTATGACCACCGTACCCACCAAAAGATTAAAAGAGATTTTGCATTCATTTAAAAACCAGCCTGTTATCGTTGTGGGCGATATTATGTTGGATCATTTTATTAAAGGGGACGTTACCCGCATTTCGCCCGAAGCCCCCGTACCGGTAGTAGCCGTAAAAAAAGAATTTTTTGTAGCCGGCGGGGCGGGAAACGTGGCCGTCAATTTATCCGCCATGGGGGCCAAACCTATTTTGGTTTCCGTAGTGGGGGACGACCTGGGCGGAGAAATGTTAAAAGGCTTCCTGCGCGATAAAAACGTAGACCTGCGCGGCGTGGCGGAAGACCCCAACCGCCCCACCACCCAAAAAGTACGCGTGATGGCGGAACAACAGCAAATTGTTCGCTTTGACCGGGAAAGCAAAAAAACAGTGGACTCCGGCGTAGGCAACCAATGCATGGAGAGTTTTAAAGCCGCGCTAAAAACCGCCAAAGGGGTTATTCTGTCAGACTACGGCAAAGGCATGCTGAGCGATCATAATATTCAAGACATCATCTCCATGTGCCGGGAGAAAAAAATCCCTGTTTGCGTAGACCCCAAAATAGACAATTTTAAAAAATACAAACACATTACCTGCATGACTCCCAACACCAAAGAAGCATGGGAAGGGGCAGGGGAATCCCCCCGCAGCGGTGAGGATGCCATTACCGAACTGGGCAATAAAATTTTAAAAATGCTGGATGCCGATTCCATCCTAATCACCCGCAGCGCAGACGGCATGAGCCTGTTTGAAAAAGGCAGCAAAACCCCCGTTACGGTAAAAGCCACCGCACGGGAAGTGTTTGATGTCACCGGCGCGGGAGATACGGTCATATCCGTGCTTACCCTGGCCTTGGCGGCCGGGGCCAGCCTGCAGGAAGCGGCCGTCCTTTCCAACTATGCGGCAGGGATTGTGGTGGGTAAATCCGGCACGGCCACGGCCACTGTGGAAGAAATTGAAGGAGTTTTGCCGTGAGCGACGTTTTAATAGCCGTACCCGCGCGGTACGGGTCCTCCCGCTTGCCGGGAAAAATTTTAAAAAAGCTGGCGGGCAAGCCGGTTATCCAGCATGTATATGAACAATGCTTAAAAGCCGGCGTGGGAGACGTACTGATAGCTACGGAATCCCCGTTGGTGGTGGAAGCCTGCGCCCGGTTTGGCGCAAAAGCCATTTTAACCAGTGAGACCTGCCAAAGCGGTACGGACCGTATTTACGAGGCCGCCCAAGGCCGTACGGAAAAATACATCATTAACGTACAGGGGGACGAGCCTTTTATATCCCCCTCCACCATTACCAAAATGGCGGATATTTTAAAGAGCGACCCGGCCTGCGATATCGCCACCGCGGTGATTGCCACGCTGGATGATCAAATTATAGACAACCCCAACTGCGTAAAAGCGGTGCTTACGCCGGAAATGAAAGCGCTGTATTTTTCCCGCTCGCGTATTCCGTACAAACGCCAGCCGGACGAGGCCGCCCAAAAAGCTCCTTATTGGAAGCATTGCGGCATTTACGGCTACAAGCGGGAAGCGTTGGAAAAATTTGTCCACCTTCCGGTAAGCCCGTTGGAAAAACTGGAAAAGCTGGAACAGCTGCGCGCGCTGGAAGCCGGCATGACGATAAAATGCGCGCAAATAGAGCTCTCCGGCCCGGCCATAGATACCGAGGCGGACCTGGCGGCGGCAGAAAAATATTTACAAACTAAATAACGGGGCTCCCGCCTAAGCGGGAGCTTCCCCTTTATACACAGCACAAGGAGAGGTTTTATGAGCAAATTCATTATTATTACAGGCGGAGTGGTCAGCTCGCTGGGTAAAGGCATTTCCGGCGCCAGCATAGGCAAACTGCTGCAACTGAACGGGCTAAAAGTAAATATGATTAAGTGTGACCCGTATATTAATGTGGACCCCGGCACCATGAGCCCTTACCAGCACGGGGAAGTGTTCGTTACCACGGACGGCGCCGAGGCCGACCTGGACCTGGGCCACTATGAACGCTTTTTAGACGTAAACATGACCCGCGCCAACACCAACACCGCCGGCAGCATTTACCAAACGGTAATAGACAAAGAGCGCCGCGGGGAATATTTGGGCGCCACCGTGCAGGTAATTCCGCACATCACCAATGAAATCAAAAAACGCTTCACCGCTTTTGAAAACGAAGTGGACGTTTCCATTATAGAAATAGGCGGCACCGTGGGGGATATAGAATCCCTTCCGTTTTTGGAAGCGGCCCGCCAACTGCGGTTGGAAAAAGGAGCCAAAAACGTCATTTGCGTACACGTCACACTGGTGCCTTACATTGCCGTGGCGCAGGAACTGAAAACCAAACCCACCCAACATTCCGTAAACAAACTGCGTGAAGTGGGTATAGAACCCAGCATGCTTATTTGCCGCACGGAACAGCCGCTTTCCCAACATTTGCGGGAAAAACTATCCCTTTTCTGCAGCGTGCCGGTGCCGGCGGTGATTGAATGCGCGGACGCCAAGTCCATTTACCACGTACCGGAAATGTTCTATAAACAAAAAGTGGACGAGCAAATCATAGAGCTTTTAGGCTTAACCCCCAAACAAAAAGTGGACCCTAAATGGTTTGAATTTTTTGATAAAGCCATGAACCCCTCCAAAAGCGTTAAAATCGCCGTGGCCGGCAAATATTCCGAACTGCAGGACGCTTACAAATCCATCAGCGAGGCCCTGCGCCACGCCGGCATGAACAATGACGCAAAAATAGACATTGTGTTTGTAAACACGGAAAAAGACGCCGTGGAAGAAAAGCTGCAAAATGTGGACGGCATCTTAATTCCCGGCGGGTTTGGCGGGCGCGGCGTAAACGGCAAAATAGCCACCATTAAATACGCGCGCGAACACAAAGTGCCGTTTTTGGGCATTTGCCTGGGCATGCAGTGCACGGTAATAGAAACCGCCCGCAATTTGTGCGGCCTGCATGACGCCAACTCTACCGAATTTGACCCCACCACCAAAGACCCGGTGGTAGATTTAACCCCCCAGCAAAAGAACGTGGTGTATAAAGGCGGTACCATGCGTTTAGGCAATTACACGGCCGATTTGGAGCAAGGCTCCCTGGCGCGCAAATTATACGGCAAAGACCAAATTGTGGAACGCCACCGCCACCGTTACGAATTTAACCCCCAATACGTAAAACAACTGCGGGAAGCGGGGCTGAAAGTATCCGGCTGGCATGAAGGGGTGCTGCCGGAAATTGTGGAACGGGAAGACCACCCCTATTTTATAGCCGTGCAATTCCACCCGGAATTCGGCTCCCGCCCACTCCGCCCGCACCCGCTGTTTGACGGGCTGATTAAAGCGGCGTTAAAACAAAAAGAAAATAAATAACCCCTTAAAACCCCGCCAAACGGCGGGGTTTTTACATGGGGGTTTAAGCGGTACGCACAAAGTGTTTTGGGCGGGCTGGTTTTCACTGGCGTTTAAGAAAAGAAACGCAGGAAGTACATATGCTTTTACCGCCCGTGTCTATACAAGGGCCGTATAGTCCCCCCAAATACGGCTAAGGCGCTTCTTTTGGCTATTTACCGCCATGCTTATGCCCAAGGTTTCCACAAAAGACCGAGGCCTCCCCTTGGGCTCCCGGCACAAGCCCGCCTTATAGCTGGAAAGGATGTAACGGAAACCATAATAACCACACCAAACCGCTACCACAACCCCCCGGACAAAGTGGCTCTTAGGCATAAAAACACCGGGGAAAGCGAACCGCTTTCCCCGGTTGAGGTAAACTAATCGCCTTGGGATAACCCAAAACGACGGTACTGCAAATTTTTGTTTTCCACCCGTATTTTTGGGGAACAGATGCCGCGGCCCCGCTTTTAACACCCTGCGGGGCCAAGGGCATACAATTAAACTTGTCTTATTTAGTAACGGCTTGTTCTTTTAAGAAATCAAACACTTTCCGTTCAGACAAAGTGGCCATAATGTGGGCTTTGCGTTCATCAAAGAAAGTTTTAATTTTCTTTTCTTCGGCTTTATTGCCGTTGCTGGAGGCTAAGCTCTTGTCCAGCTCGGCTTTCCAGTCCGCCTCGGTGGCTTCCAAGTTTTCTTTCTTGGCGATGGCGTGGATAATATAACCTACGCGCAGATCTTTCTCCACAGACGGGCGGATGCGTTCCTCAAAGCTTTTGCGTTGTTCGGCGGTAAGCTGTTCGGGTTTCATGCGCGTCATGCTGGTAACGAAGTTGCGCAAAGAAGATTCCGTATATTCGTCCACCAAGCTTTGGGGTAAATCAAAATGATTCATTTTTACCAAATGGTCTTCAATTTCAGCCGTTTCGGCGCGGCGGGCGTTTTGTTTGGCTTCCGCGTCCAGGCTTTCTTTCACTTTGGCTTTTAAAGCGTCCAACGTGTCAAAACCCATGTCTTTGGCAAAAGAATCGTCCAATTTGGGCAATACTTTATTTTTAATCTCGTCCACGGTTACTTCAAAAGACAAAGTATCTTCGCCTTCTTTGGTTTCAAAGGTTTTGCTGTCGCCTTTTTTCATGCCTTTTACCGCTTCGGCTAATCCGGGCATGGTTTGCGGGGCGGCCATATCAATAAGCTCGCTGTCAGCGCTTAATTTATAATCTTCCGTGCCGTTTCTTTTGCCTTTGTAATGCACCACGGCGTAGCATTTATCGTCCACCACGGCGCCGTCATCAGCGGTTTCCAGGCGGGCGTTGGCGTCCAATACGCGTTCTAAATTTTCCTGCACTTCGGCATCGGTAGCGGTTTCCGTCTTTTTGGTAAGCACAATGCCTTTGTAATCTTTTACGTCAAATTCCGGGGCAACATCCACGGCAATTTCAAAAGAAAAGGATTTGTCTTCGCTGAAAGAGGAAAAATCCCCTTTAGTAAGCACGGGCACGGTAACGGGGTTTAATTTGGTTTCTTCCAACGCGCCGGTAATAGCCGCTTTTACTACTAAATCCAAAGCGCGTTCTTTAATATGGCCGCCAAAATTTTGCTTGACCAAATCCAACGGAACTTTCCCGGCGCGGAAACCCTGCATTTGCGCACGGGACTGCACCTGTACGGCGGCATTTTGAAAGCTTTTTGCTACCAGAGCGGGGGTAGCCTCTACGGCTAACGTAACCTTGCAGCCTTCTTTAGAAAGCTGTTTGGCTTTTACTTCGCCCGCTTCTGCGGTTTTGAAAATAGACATGTATTACACTCCTGTTCGGTTCAAGAATTGGACGGAGAGGGACTTGAACCCTCAAGGATTTCTCCATACGCTCCTAAGGCGTACGCGTCTGCCGATTCCGCCATCCGTCCTTGTTTCTCTTATTTATTAAAATTGAGCGAAAATTAATATGGGCCATGTGAGGCTCGAACTCACGACCTTACGCTTAAGAGGCGTCTGCTCTACCAACTGAGCTAATGGCCCGTAATAAGGATATACTTAGATTATAGCAAAAAACGCGCTGAAAGGTCAGGCCCGGCCCCTTGGTTGGAACCGGCCGCGGGAAGCCCCGCCGCACGTTCTGTTTTGACGTTTTTATTCTATCATATTTATCTGGAGGACGCAAAAGTTTATCTGTTCGGTTTTTGTGAACAATTTGTATAATAAAAAGAAAATCAAACTAAGGAAGGCTTTTTTGTATGAACTACTGGAAAAACACCTTATCCGCCGCCTTACTATGCCTTTGCACCGTATTGCCGGCAGCCGCACAGCAAGACCCTTTCGCCGTATTTAACGATATTGACGACATGATGCAAGACAATGTATTAATGGACGCAGCCAACCGCCACGCTTCCGCGGTACTCACCTTTTTGCCGGAACGCGCCACCCTGATTGGGTTTTCCTCCGCCAACAGCCAGTTAAATACCCGCAACTCAGCCCAAGAACAAGCCGTCAAAACCGCTTTGGAAGGGATTAAAACTTCTATGGCGGAATTGGATTTAAGCGAATTTTCCCCCTCCAAAGAAGCGGATTTTAATGTGCTGCAAGCCCGGATTAATTATGACTTGTGGAGTTTGTCCCGCAACCGCCTGGCGCTGGACCCGCTTTACTACACCCAAGCGCTTGATTGCGTCTATTCCTTAATGTTAAAACGCCTCAGCGCGCCGGTTGCCCAAAACGCCGCTTTGGCACAGCGCGCCTCCTCTTTAGGCGTAACCTCCAAAGAAGCCAAAAATAATTTGAAAAATCCCTCTGCTTTCTTGGCGCAGCTGGCCATGGAACGGGCCTATTATGCGTATTTGTCCTTTGATGACTTGGTCAGCCAGTTAAACACCACGGCGGAGGACAAAATATCCCGCCAGGAAGCGGCCTCCACGGCCAACCAAGCCCGCAGAGACGTAAAAGACATGTTTGATTATTTTAAAACGCTTTCCAAGACAGAAGACACGCCGGATTTCCGCCTAGGGGAAGAAGACTACCGCTTTGTATTGCAAAACAAATACTTTATTAACACCAAAACCGAAAAATTGCGCAAAACCTTAACCCGGCAATTTAAACAAGCGCGCGAAAACCTATACTTTGCCTTGGAACCTTTTACCGCCGCGCAAGACCCGGAAACGGTAACTGTGGAAGGGAACGCTCCCGTAGCCAAAAAGAAAAATAAAAAGAAAAAAATAGCCAAAAACCAACCTCTCCCCACGGCAGCTAATTTTTACGCCGTACGCGGGCGGTTGGCTTTAGACGTACCGGCTAATATTAACCTGCTGGCCAGCATTAAAAACCAAGCCCAAAATTGGGAAACGGATTTGGTGCAAAAGAAGGTATTGCCTAAAAACAATGTTTCTTTTAACATTAAACCGATGCCCGCTTACTTTGCGTACCTAACGCCTTATTTGTTCGTTCCTCCGTATGGCACGCAAAATCAGCCCACTTTTGATTTTTTTGTACGCATGCCCAGCGGAAACAAAATATCCCGCGCCGAAATGCTGGAAAAAGATTTTAATGAACCCGCCCGCAAATTAATGATTGCCGGCCAACTGGTACCGGGGCTTTATTATAAGTCTGTCTATGGGCAAGACGCTTCCCCCATACGCAAACGCTACCCCGTTCCCACCTTGGCCAACGGCTGGAGCGTGTACGCCCAGCATTTGGCGGCGGAAAACGGCCTGATTATTACCGATACGGATTTGCTGTTCTTGGCGTGGGAAGATTACCGCCGGGTAGTGGCGGCATTGGTGGATTTAAATTTACAAACCCGCCAATTTTCTTATGCAGACGCGATGACTTTCCTTATGCAGGCAAACGGTTTTAACCAAGAAGAAGCGAAAAGTATTATTAAAGCGTCCGTTTTAAACCCCGGGCAAGCCGTAAGTTATATGGTAGGGTTTGACACGCTTAACGCCCTGCATAAAAAATACCAAAAGAAATACGGCAAACATTTTGACGAGGCGGATTTCCACGCCAAAATAATGGCCATCGGTGATGTAGCCCCGGATATTTTGGAAGAAGAACTGGCCGCCGCTTACAAAAAATAAAACCAACCCCCGGCCTGAAGACCGGGGGTTTTTTATAATACCCTATACTCCGCACGCCAAAAACCCATTAGTTCTTTATCCTGAGATATTTTCTATAAAACGGATAGAGAAAAAATCTTCTAAAAAAATACGCCGGCAAGAAAAAACTTTTATACAATAAAAAGAACATTTATATAAAATAGATTTTTTAAACGTGAAGGAGGGTCTTGTTATGATTAAAATTCCCGTAGAATTATTACCTACATCCACTTTTACCTGCGGCCCCAGCCAAGGGCATCCAATACTTAGGGAAACACCTATTTATAAAACCATGTTTGAGCGCAGCCACCGCGCTAAAGACATTTCCACCGAAGGCTTGTATAAAGAAGCCACAGAAAATTTAAAAAAACTGTTGTCTCTGCCGGAGGATTATACCGTTATTTTCTTCTTGGGAGGGGCCACCCCCGCGCTGGACGCGGTAATGTGGAATTTGGTCACCAATTCCGTTTCCGGCCTGAGCTTTGGGGCTTTTTCCAAACTATGGTGCCAAAAAATAGCCTCCCGCTTGGGGGACAGCGTCACCAAAGAATTTAAAGAAGCCAAAGAAGGCGAGTTTTTCCCTTCCGAAAAACCCAATTTTAACGCCAGCCTGGTAGTGCTCACCCCAAACGAAACCTCCACCGGCGTGCAAATACCCGATGAGTATTTGGAAAATGCCTGGAAATCCAAAGGAGAAGACACCCTTATCGCTTGGGACTGCACCAGCTGCGCCGGCGGGCGGGACTTGCCTAAAAATATCTTTGACGTGATGCTCTTCTCCATGCAAAAATGCTTTGGCGTAGGCGGGGGCAGCAGCGTAATTATCTTAAGCCCCAAAGCGGTAAAACGCCTGGAAGAAGTAAAAAAATACCGCACGATTCCTTATTCTTTGGATTTGGCGGAAGCCGTTAAAAAAGCGCAGGAAAAATGCCAAACGGTAAACACCCCCTCCACCACCAATATTTGGATGTTCAACGAAGCCTGCAAATGGATGTTGGATAACGGCGGCCTGGCCGCTATGGACGGCTTATGCCGCCAGCACGCCCAAGCCGTATTGGACTTTGCCCGCCAGAGCGATTATTTGGCCCCGCTGATTAAAGACGAAAAATTCCGCTCTTACACCACCCTTACGCTGGAAGTGACTGACCCTTCCATTAAAGACGCGGATATTTCCGCCGCGTTAAAAGCCACGGGCCTGGCTAACTTGGCGGACGGGGTAAAAAAATACTCCTCCGTTAAACAAAATTCTTTGCGCATAGGCTGCTTCCCGTTTGTAGACATTAACGGCACCGAACAGTTTGAAAAACTACTTAAATGCATTGACCTGATTGTAAAAGATTTACGCGCAAACAAATAAAGGAGATTTTATGAATATTTTAATCGCAGACAAATTTCCCGCCCACTGGACGGAAGAACTGGCAAAACACCATACGGTAACCAGCAACCCCGCGTTGGACGAGAACACCCTCCCCCAAGCCGTAGCGGATACGCAAATTTTAATTGTGCGCAGCACCAAAGTGCCCGCCGCCGTGATAGACGCCGCCCCCCATTTAAAACTAATCATCCGCGCCGGGGCCGGCTATGACACCATAGACATTCAACACGCCGCCCAAAAAGGCGTGGCGGTTTGCAACTGCCCGGGAACCAACTCCATAGCGGTGGCTGAACTGGCCATGGCCCTGCTGCTGGCGCTGGACCGCCGCATATACGACAATGTAAATGACCTGCGCCAAGGCGTATGGAACAAATCCAAATACAGCAAGGCAAAAGGCATTTTCGGGCGGACGCTGGGAATTATCGGGTTGGGAAACATAGGCAAAGAAGTGGCTAAACGCGCCCAAGCCTTTGGCATGAAAGTGGTAGCGTATGACCCGTATGACAAGCCGGAAGTTTTTACCCAGTTGCATATTACCCCATATACGGATATTTACCAAATGGCCGCCCAGTGCGACGCCATCACCGTACACTTGCCAGATACACCCCAAACACACGGGCTGTTTAATAAAAAATTTTTTGACAGCATGAAAGACGGGGCTATCTTTATTAATACCGCCCGCGGAGGACTGGTAAACACGCAGGATTTGGTCCAAGCTATGAAAGCCAAACAAATCCGCGCCGCTTTAGACGTGTATGAAAAAGAGCCCAAAGCCACAGACACCGCCTTTGACTATTCCCCCTTTGAGGGAGTGGATTTTTACGGCACCCACCACATAGGCGCCTCTACGGACCAAGCCCAAGACGCCGTGGCCCAGCGCGCCGTGGAAATTATAAACTACTACGCACAAACAAACGAGTTCTTGTACAAGGTAAATTAAAACTATGGCTACCGTAAAACCATTTAAGGGGATACGCCCCGAAAAGAATTTTGAAAAAATCGCCTGTCCCCCTTACGACGTGTTAAACACGGAAGAAGCGCGGGAAATGGCAAAAGGAAATCCGCTTTCTTTCTTGCATATAGATAAACCGGAAATTGACCTTCCTAAAGGAACGGATCTTTACTCTCCCGCCGTATATGCCAAAGCAAAAGAAAACCTGGACAAATTCCTTTCCAAAGGCATTTTAAAGCAAGACGCTAACCCCTGCTTTTACTTGTACGCCCAAACCATGGCTGACCGGACACAATACGGCCTGGTGGCGGCCGTGTCCGCCTTGGAGTACGACCGGGGAATCATCCGCAAGCACGAGCTAACCCGTAAGGAAAAAGAACTGGACCGCAGCAAACACGTCAACGCGTTAAACGCCACCACAGGCCCCGTGTTTTTAACCTATCCGGACAGACAAGATTTAGATGAAATTGTAGCCGGCATCACCACGCAAATACCCGTCTGTTCTTTTATGTCCGATGACGGCATCCGCCATACCTTTTGGGTTATTGACGATGCCACAGACATTAAAAAAATAGAAAAAGCGTTTGAGCAAATCCCCGTCTTATACATAGCGGACGGGCACCATCGCTCCGCCGCCGCCGGAAACGTGGCCGCCATGCACCGCAAAAAACACCCGGGCGCAAAACAAGACGCTTCCTTTAACTATTTTTTAGCCGTTATATTTCCCTCCAGCCAATTGTTTATTATGGACTACAACCGCTTGGTTAAAGACTTAAACGGCCGAACGCCGGAAGAATTTATCCAAGCCTTGAAAAAAGATTTTTTTGTCCAGGCTACCGGACTATCCAAACCCCCTAAACGCCATATGTTTGGCATGTATTTCGGCGGACAATGGTACACGCTTACCGCCAAGCCGGGTTCTTTTAATGAAGAAGACCCCGTAAGCCGTTTGGATGTAAGCATTTTACAAAGAAACGTCCTGCAGCCGCTGCTTAATATCGGGGACCCCCGCACCGATAAACGCATTGATTTTGTGGGCGGGATAAGAGGCGTGGCGGAACTAGAACGCCGGGTAAACAACGGTGAATTTAAAGCGGCGTTTAGTATGTACCCCACTTCTATTGAAGAATTAATAAAAGTGGCTGACGCAAAACTCATCATGCCGCCCAAATCCACCTGGTTTGAGCCTAAGTTAAGAAGCGGCCTTGTCATCTACCAATACGATGAGAAAGACTTAGATAAAAAATAATACACACCCGGGCTAACCCCCCGGGTTTTTTGTTGCTTACATCAAAACCCCGTATTAAACGGGGTTTTTTACTAAAAGCTAAACAACCGCGCCGCTTATTTGCCCAATAAAAAGCCCGGGCCTTTTGTATGGACCCGGGTTATCAAAAAGAAACGCAGTAACTAAAAACGCAAAGAAAGAGAACCTTCCGCCCCTAAGCCATAGTTAGCGTAGTTAGCCGCAATGCTTAAATCCAAATAAGCGGGCAGCTTAAAGTTTAACCCGGCGGTGGCTCTTGCCGTGGCGGCGTATTCATTGCTTCCTTCCAAAGACAAATCCCGGTCCGCCCGGTTAATATGCAAGGTGGTATAATCCACCCCGCCGCCGATATAAGGCACCACGTATTTAAATTTCATGGATAAAACCAAACTGGCGTTATAATGCGTGGCGGAAAAATCCCGCGCGCTGGCGCTGTGGGCGGAAACTACCAGCATGGGCTGGAAAGAATAAAGCACTTCGCTGGGGCGGGTAATACCCCAACGCAACCCGCCGCCGGCAATGGTCATACCCTGAAAACTGCTGGCGCGGATAAACCCGTCCACACGAAACGGCATACCAATATCCGCCTGCAGCCAAGGGTACCACACCGTGCCTACGTCTTCCCTCTCACCCAAGGCGGTTTGCTGGCGGGCCTCATAAGTGTCACCCTGAGCTTCGCTCATTTTAAAAATCATGCTGGCGCGCGGCCCTATCTGAAAGCCCCCCCAGCCTAACACGCGCCCGGTAGTATACGTACCGGAACCAATCAACCCGCCCAAGTCTTTCGTAAAAGCGCGTACATTTTGGGTGGTTACATGGTCTCCAAAATCGTCCCAAATATTTTTGGCGGATACATTTAGCGCACAGCCAAGCGCCGCCGCCAAAATAAAAAACAGCTTTTTCCCATTCATACTAATCCTCACTGCTATATAATAAATAAAAACGTTAGGGACGCACAAATTCCACCCGGTCCCCTTTCTTTACTTTTCCGTTCAACGTACCGGCGGGCAATTCCAGCGTGCCGCGCGCACCCCAAAAAATAGGGCTCACGCGCCAGGGCTTAAAATTTTCCAGCACCCCTATTATTAACCCGGAATGATCCACAAATATTACATCTATGGCAAAACGCATAAAAAACATGTGTATTTGGGGGCACGGTTCCAGCCATAAACCTTTCCCTTTTGCCAGCGAAGGCCGAAACATCAGCCCCAGCAAACGGGTTTTAAAGGTTTTGGCTTCTTCCACCTCAGAGGCGATCACCAAGCCCGTATCTTTTACAATACACTTCATATATGCGCTTTTATTTGGTTCTTTAGGCTGTGTTCAATGGCTTCTAAAAAACCTTTGTCTTTAAAAAGAACTTCATCCGGCGGTTTAATGCTAAAAGCGTCCGCCCGTTTAAAAATTAAAAACGTAATCAGCAACTGGCCGTTTACATCCACCTGGGCAATCCACATGTTCTCACGGGTTTTGGCGGCCCGTAAAGAAAAGATGTTATATTCTTTCCCGACGGGAGAAAAAGAACATTTTTCCTCTTGGCAAGAAACTAAAAATTGGTATAAAGAACGGTCCAGCAAACGTACATCTGCATATTTCTTACGGCTCAGCGGCATTTGCAGGCGTCCGTCCTGCCAAGCAATGCCGCGCACTTCCAGCAAATTCCCGTACACAAGCGTTGCGGCGCCCGCACCTGCCGCCCAAAACAACACACAGGCCGGCAACAGCAGGCGCCGTAACCACATTAAGCGTTAACCCGTTCCACGTAGGAGCCGTCACGCGTGTCTACCAGAACCGTATCCCCTTCGTTAATAAACAAAGGAACTTTAATAACGGTGCCGGTTTCCAGGGTGGCTTCTTTGGTCATGTTGGCCACCGTATCCCCTTTTACACCGGGCACGGTAGAGGCGATTTTAAGCGGAACTTTAATGGGTAAATCAATGCTGAACAGCTGGTCGTTAATATACAGGCCGGTTACTTCCATATTATCTTTTAAATATTTGCGCTGTTCCCCTAATTTGGAAAGAGGAACTTCCACCTGTTCATAGTCGTTGCTGTTCATGAAAGTGGCCATATCGCCGGACGTATACAAATAAGTAAAGGGGCGTTTTTCCACTTCCACTTCTTTAAATTTGTCTTCGGGGCGGTAAGCCGTTTCAATTAAGCCGCCGGTATTGATGTTGCGCAATTTCACACGCACCACGGCGCGGGCCTGCGATTTGCGGTGATGCTGATAATCAATAATTTCTACCAGCTGGCCGTTTTCATCTTCAAAAATAAGACCTTCATGAAAGTCAGTCGTGCTTAACATAATATTACCTCTTCTCGGGGCTAAAGCCCTTAATTTTTAGTCAACTTTTTGGAACCGCCGGCCGTCACCAAAAAAGTGTCTTCCAGCCGCACGCCCCATTTACCGGCAAAATAAATGCCCGGTTCTACGGTAACAGGGGAATTGGCTTCCAGTTCCTGCACCGAACGAGGCCCCAACAGCGGGCCGTCGTGCACTTGCAAACCTACGCCGTGGCCTGTGGAATGGAAAAATTCCTTTCCAAACCCGGCGGCTTCTATAATGCGCCGGGCGGCGGCGTCAGCCTCCCGGCAGGGCAAGCCTGCGCGCAAACTTTTGGCGCAAGCCTGATAGGCGGCGTGCGTAATATTCCAAATCTGTTCATATTGGGCCGGGGGATTATCCCCATGCCACCAGCTGCGCGTCATGTCGGAATTGTATCCTTCATACTGGCAGCCAAAATCCATTAATACCGCTTCATTCTTTTTTAATTTGCGCGTTTTGGAAGCGGTGTGGTGCGCGTCTGCCGTGTTTTCCCCAAAACAGACAATGTTAAAAGGAATAGCTTCCGCCCCGCGGCGAAGCATAGCCCCCGCCAACAGCGCGGCTACGGCGTGTTCCGTCATACCGGTTTTAATTTGCGGTTTTACTTCTTTAAACGCTTCGAAAGCGATACGGCAGGCGGTTTTTAATTTGGCAATCTCATCAGGGTATTTTACCAAGCGCATTTCGTCTAATATGGCGCCGGCGGAAACAAAGCCTTCCTGCGCTAATTGCCGCCCCAATAAGAAATTTACTTTGTCCTGCGCAAACCCCACGGTTTTCAGCCCCGCTTGGCGCGCAAATTGCAAGGCCGCCTGGGCCAACGTGCCGGAAGTTACGTCTTTTACGCTAATAAACCCGGCCGCCGGCGCCATTTTGGGGACAATCATCGTGCGCGTAAAAAAACACGCTTTGCGCGGCGTTACCAGCAGAACGGCTTCCCCATCGGAAAGTTCCACCCCGGACAAATAACGCATTTCCACCGGGTCCGCCGTGAAATAGCCATCCAGCCCGGCTTGCTTAAGCAGGCGTTTAAAATCCTTTACGCGTTCTTTGGACAAATCTTTTACTAGCATTATTTTTTAGTTAAAATTTTGGCGCCGGTTTTGCTGACTGCTACCGTGTCTTCCAACCGTACACCGTATTTTCCGGGAAGATAAATACCGGGCTCCACGGTAACAATATTCCCTTCCACCAGTACAGCGTCAGACTCTTGGTTATTATAAGGGGTTTCGTGGTTTTCCATTCCCATACCGTGCCCGGTTCCGTGCGTGAAATAGGCGCCGTACCCGCCGGCTTTAATAATATTGCGGGCGGTGTTGTCCACCTCGCGCGTAGCCATGCCGGGCTTTACGGCTTTAATGCCCGCTTTGCGGGCTTTATCCACCAGCTGCCATATTTTTTTATATTCGGCCGGCTCTTTTTTGCCGTGCCACCAGCTGCGGGTAATGTCGGAACAATAACCGTTATATACGCAGCCAAAATCCATCAAAATGCAGTCTTCGGCTTTTAATTTGCGCAAACCGGTAACATGGTGCGGGTTGGCGCAGTCTTCCCCAAAACCGACAATGGTATAAAAGGAAGTAGTGGTAGCCCCGTGGGTGCGCATATATTTTTCCAACTCGGCCGCTACGTCCAGCTCAGTCATGCCGGTTTTGATTAAAGGCTTCACGTATTCATAAGCGTTGTAAGCAATGCGGCACGCGTCACGGATAATTTTTACCTCGCCCTCGTCTTTTACTTCCCGCAGCTGGCTGATTAAACTCGGGCATTCCACAAAACCGTTTTTAGCCAGCAAACGCCCGGCGGCGTAACCCTCTTTCGCCGCGTCAAAACCCACCTTTTTTAAGCCGCATTTTTTTGCCTGTTTTACGGCCGCGTTCAAACGGTCCTCATCGGCAGAAACAGTCATAAACGGGGCGCGCACGGCCACATCGGTTAAATAAAGCTCGCGCGTCCAGCAGAAAATGTCTTTAGAGGTAACCAAAAAAACGGCTTCATGCGGATAAAAATAAAAACCACCCAAATAAAATTGGTCCAAATTATCAGTAACTAAAAAACCGTCTAAACCGTTTTTCTTTATTAATTTACGTAAAAGAGTAATTTTTTGCGGGATTTGTTTTTTGTTCATATAGCGGGATCTCCTCTCTATATATGATAACAATTTTACCCTTGTGATACAACGCTAAAAAGCCGATATTCTTTGGATTTTTTCTTCATTTTCGCCAGAAATATAATATAATAATTTATATTATGGGTTTGATTTGATGAAGCACAAAATTTTATTTTTTTTAACAGTCTTGCTTTGCAGCCATACGTTAACAGCGGGGGTATTCACATCTTCCGATGGAAGATTTACCATGGATATGCCCTCGGGCTGGGCGTCGGCTTCCTCAAAAAATAAAAACGCGGTGTTAAGCCTGCAAAAATCCGCCGCGCGGATAGATATTACTTCTTTTGCCGAATGCGCCACCGAAACCTGCCTGGAAAAGAAAATTAATGAAGATTTGGCTGAAATAAAAGCCAAGAAAATGAAAGTTATAGGCAATACATACACCGGGGAAGAAATCAAACGCATTGATTTTTCCACCGGGGAACCTTTTTTCTACATCAGTTATTTCTCCCCCAAAGAGGATTTCAGCTCCGGCTATTTTTTGGTAGGCCAAAAAGCCTATGCCATTATGGCAAAAAAACTTTCTTACGCGGAAACGGATTTAATTTTTTCTTTCATCTACCCGGTGGAACAGGAAGAAAAAATTGCCGCCCCCCAACCGGCAGCCGAAACCATTACCTTAAATATGGATTTAAAAGATCCGCGCGCTTATGACATTGCCGCCGCGCCGCAAGTGCAGGAAGAGTCCCTCCTTCCCACCGAGCCGCAACCGCAAAAAGAAACCAAAACGCAGCAACCCCAACCCAAAGCTTCTGTGTTCACCGTCTATTGGAATGCGCTCAAAAACCGTTTGTCTAAATTAAACGCCGGCACCCTGGTTACCCAGGATATGCCCCCCTTTATCCGCAGGGCGGGCCATACGTTGGACGTTATCGCGCTTTTATTTGCGCTGTATCTGTTAGCCTTGGGATTAGGGTTGCTCATTAAACTGCTGCTCCCTTCCAGAAAAGAAGAGCAGAAAGTAAACCCCAACTCTCTCTACCCCATTAAATTTAAACGTTTATACGGTACGCCGTCTTTAATTTTCCGCGCGAGGGACAACCAAGGCAACACACTGATTTCTTTGTCCTCGCGGTGGGACTCCGTATTCCTTTTTACCGGAGCCTGCGGGGTGGTGTTGGCGCTAGTCGCCATAATAGCGGCGGGGTTGCTGCAAATTTTAAACGTGGTGGAAATATCCGCCTTCGCGTACAGCACCGTCTATTCCGGCGCGTCGCTTGTACTGCCGCTGGGGGTATTGGTGTTTTTCTGCGGGATTATATGGTCTCAGCTCATGCTGCGTGAAGTTACTTTGTATGACCGCCGCGGGCAAAAAGCCGTATTTATTTTGCAAAAAGGATTTGGAATAAGCAAAGAACGCTATGAAATTTACTTTGCCAAATCCAAAGACGTAGTGGTGTTGGAACGCAAACGCTTTAGTTATTACCGCCAGTGGAAAATGTCCACCCGGGAAGGAAGTTCTTTGGCCGTTATTACGGAAAATAACCGTTTTAAAGCCGTTCTTCGCAAATTTACAGGGCACCTGTGGGGCTTGCTGCGCGCCAGCTATAATATAGAAGGCCCTATGGACAGCAAAGGCAATATCACCAACTCCTGCAAAGCTTTTGATACGTTTACCTGCAATATAGATAAACCGCAAGCCATCGCCGCAAGGGATATGCTGGCCGCGGCGTTAGTTATAAATATACGGGATAAAGACAAATGGTATCCTTGGTTTAATTAAACTTTAAAACCGCGCCGCAAAGCGCGGTTTTTTATGTTTGCGCCAAGACCAAAGCGTTTGCTATTCTATATTTATGAAAAAATTTTTTATTATTCCTTTTCTTTTTAGTGGTCTTGTGCAAGCACAGCCCTTGCAAGAAACCATACATGATATGACGGCCACCGCCCCTGTTTTACAAGGGGCTTGGTGGGCAGGAACCGCCGGCTACCCGGGCGGAGAAGTATTATTTTCCGTTAATGAAAGCCAGCGCATGGCGCCGGCCTCCACCTTAAAATTAATTACCAGTGCCGCCGTGCTGGAAACCTTCGGGCCGGACTATCAGTTTGAAACCCGTTTATATGCAGACGCCCTGCCTAACGAAGACGGCGTACTAAACGGCAATATCTATATCCGCGGCGGAGGAGACCCCTCTTTGGGCTCCACCCGCCCCGCCGGAGGAGAAAACGCCCAAAAACTCTTGCGCCGCTGGGCGAAAGAAATAAAAAAAAGCGGTATAAAAACCATACGGGGCAATATTTATGCGGACGAAACCTTATTTGAAGGCCTTTCTGTTCCGCCCAAAGTAAATTGGGAGAATATGGGCAATTACTACGCGGCGCCCGTATCCGCCCTGTCCTTGGCGGACAACTCTTTTAAAATCCGTTTTTCCCCCCAACCCGGGCACGGCAAAGAAGCCAAAGTTTCCAAAACCGAGCCGGAAATACCGGGCCTTTCCATCCGTTCTTTTGTAACCGCCAGCGCGCAAGACCGCCGGGACAACGCCTATGTATACGCCGCGCCCGGACAATTTGATTTAGACATTTACGGCACCATTCCCACTAATTTACTAGGGTTTACCATCCAGGCGGCATTGCCGGACCCGGCCCTCTTTACCGCCCAATATTTACAGCAAATATTGCAGGAAGAAGGGATCAGCGTAACCGGAAATGCCCAAAAAGTGGAGAACACGCCGGATTACTCCGCCATGCATTTACTGTATACGCAAAAATCCACCAAGTTAAAAGACATTTTGTATGTACTTAACAAACGCAGTTTTAACTTTTACGCGGAAATGCTGGTGCGCCACCTAGCGCTAAACGCCGGGCAAAAAGGCACCCTGCAAAACGGTATACTCCAGCTGGAACTGTGGCTTAAAAAACACAATATACCGCTTAATGACGTAAAAATTTATGACGCGAGCGGCCTTTCGCGCGATAATATGCTCACCGTCCGCGCCCTAACCGGCACCTTAAACGCCATGATAAACAGCCCGTATTTTAATGTGTATTATCAAACCCTGGCCACTCCTAACGACCGGGGAGACTTGCTTCTTCTGCGCCGCTGGCTCTACCCGCAAAAACGAGTAAACGACGTACACGTAAAAGGCGGCACCATAGACGGGGTAAAAGCCATGGCCGGTTATGTAAAAGACAAAGAAGGCAAACTGATTTCCTTTGCCTTAATTGCCAATAACCTGGAAGACAAAAGCGAGGCAATCAACCGCATACATGAAAACATCATAAAAACGCTTTTGCATTACCAGCATTAAACCTGTGTAACAAAAATAAAAACCGCGCCGGTAAAAGCGCGGTTTTTATTTTTCATCAAATCATTAATTACCCGTTACGCTGATGTTTTTCCATTTTCCGGCCAAAAAGCGCCACAGCATAAACACGGCCGTGAGCGCTGCGTAAAAGGTAAGCCAGCTCCACACCTGCACCACACTGCCGTGCATTTTATACACAATAAACCAGGTGCCCGGTATCAGCAATACCCAAGCGCAAAACAGCATTACATACATATAATACTTGGTATCGCCCGCCCCGCGGATGGCTTCGCCAAAAATCAGGTAAGTAGCGTCAAACAAAACAAATATGCTTACCAGTTTCATAAGCGGATAAGTTTTAGCGGCAATTTCGGCCGCATCGGGAGAGGTGGCCGGTATAAACAGCCCCACAAAAAACGGGGAAAAGCAGAAAAAGCTTACCCCCACCAGCCCCGCATAAGCGTAGCCAATTTTGCAGGCGTTTTTAACCACTTTTACAGCTAAGTCCGAACGCTTTAACCCCTGATATTTGCTGACTAAAATTTGAATACCAACACCCAATCCCAAAATAACCGTAAACACTACCGGCTGCATAGACATCACCACATTGCTGGCCTGCAGGGATATGGTATCAATATTACCAATCATAAACGTAAACAGGGTAAAAGACATAATGTCCATCAAAAACCCAAAACCATTGGGCACCCCGAAGCGCAGCAAGCGGGCAAATACCGGCTTGTAGAACCCGGCCAGACGGGACACCTTAAACGCCTTGCCCGTTTTGGAAGCAAAAATAAGCGTGCCAAAAACTACCGTCATGCTGGCAGTCCCCAACACGGTGGCCCAGGCAGCGCCCACAATCCCCATCTCCGGGAAGCCCAACTTACCAAAAATCATCACATAATCCAACACAATGTTTACCAGGTTACCAAACAAAGCGGTGTACATGGGTACTTTGGTTTTTCCGCGGCCGCTAAAAAAGCTGGCCAGCGCATTGTTAATAACTGCAAACCCGCCCAATAAGTTTAAAATAGTAAAGTATTGTATTTCTAACGCGGTTACCTGCGGGCCGTGATTAAACAGGCGAATTACCCAATTACCCACCGGGGTAAGAGACGCCAGCAGCAAAGAAGACAACACCGCCAGCAAAATCCCCTGCCATAAAGAAACCGTAACCGACGCAAACTTACGCCGTGCATAATACTGGGATATAAACACGCTGGTATAGGTGGCTAACCCCATAAACAGGGAACCAAACGTCATGGCCAAAGCGCCGCCCGGCACACACGCGGCTAGGGCGTCGTGCGAATACCAGGCCAAAAACATTCTGTCTGCAAATTGCATCACTACCTGTGAGGCCATGGTAACAATCAACGGATAAGACAAAAACCACAATTCCGATAACGAGGCTTGCGGATATGTTTTTACGCTCACTTCTTTAATACTCCTTCTACAACCGTACACAAAAAAAGACCTGCCCTTTAAGAGCAGGTCTGTTCAGTAGTTAAACTTAAATTACAGTTTGCGAACTTTAACTGCTTTCGGGCCTTTTTCAGACTCAACGATATCAAATTCAACTTCCTGTCCTTCAGCTAAGGTTTTAAAACCATCGCCTTGGATTTCTTGATAGTGAACAAAGAGATCTTTGGAACCATCTTCGGGAGTTACGAAACCGTAACCTTTCTGGTCGTTAAACCATTTTACTTTTCCTTTAGCCATTTTACTTTTTACTTCCTTATTTAAGTATATCAGGTGCTTGAACTTAACAAGTACCTACAATTATTATACTATAAATCACACGCGTTGGCACAAGTAATTTTTCTGTTTTGTCTTCTTACAAATACCGGTTTTATAGTATATAATTATTTTATGAAAATAATAGAATGCGTTCCCAATATTTCTTTATCCGCACGGCCCGAAAAATTACGGCGCATTATAAACGCCGTGCAAAATACTCCCGGCGCGCTCCTTTTGCATACGGACGAAAACCCCTCCGCCAACCGTACCGTGCTTACTTTTGCCGGAGAACCCGGCGCCGTGCTTCAAGCGGCTAACACCTGTATAAAAACCGCCTTGCAAGAAATTGATATGCGCGCCCACCAAGGAGCGCACCCGCGTTTGGGCGCGGTGGACGTTTGCCCGCTGGTTCCCGTTCAAGGCATTACCCTGGAAGAAACCGCCCTTCTGGCCCGCACGTTAGCCCGCCAAGCCGCGCTGGAAAACAACCTGCCCGTTTATTTATACGAAGCCGCGGCCCAACACCCCGAACGCAAAAATTTGGCAGACGTACGCCGCGGGGAGTATGAAAGCCTTCCCCAAAAACTGCAAAGCCAACCGCCGGATTTTGGGCCAACCGTTTGGGACGAACACACCCAAAAAACAGGCGCTTGTATCATAGGCGCGCGGAACATACTAATTGCTTTTAATATTAATTTAAATACCCAAGATGCCGCCCCGGCGAAACAAATAGCCGCCGCCATAAGAGAAAAAAACGGTGGCTTAAAATGCGTAAAAGCCATCGGCTGGTATATGGAAAATTTTGGCAGGGCGCAGGTTTCCTGCAATTTAACAGATTATACAACCACCGGCCCCGCCCAAGTATTTGAGGAATGCAAACGCCAAGCCGCGCGCTTAGGCGTTAAAACCACCGGGTGCGAATTAGTAGGGCTTATCCCCCGCCAGGCCCTGCTAAACGCCGGGAAGTTCTACGCCCGTGATAAAGCGCTGCCCCCGCAGGACCTGATAAAACTGGCGGTAGAAAAACTAAATTTAAACGACGTAAAACCTTTCCGCCCGCACCAACAAATATTGGAAGAATTATTGGAACAAAACCAACGCGCCTAACAGTTATTTAGCGCTAAGCGTTTGGGAAATTTGTTTAAACTGCAAAAGGGAAATTTTTTCCGGCCGGGTTTGCAAACCTACGCCCGCCTGTTCCAGCGCACGGACGATTTTTTCTTTATCAAACCCGCACAAAAGCAAAGCGTTATAAATGGTTTTGCGGCGGTGCAAAAAAGAGGACTGCACCACTTTTTTAAAAAAAGGCCAGGCATCTTTTTCCACCGCCGGCTGGGAAAGTTTTTCAAAAACAAGCACGGCGCTTTCCACCTTGGGGGGAGGGTTAAAACTGCCTTTTCCTACCTGACACAATAAGGAAATTTTTGCCCGCGCCTGGCTTAATATGGAAAGCGGGCCGTAAAACTCCCCGCCCGGCTGGGCCTGAATGCGGTTGGCTTGCTCTTTTTGAAACATAAAAACAGCCGCTGAAAAATAAGGGAAAGATAAGGTTTTATCCAAAATATCCGCCGCCGCCGCGTACGGCAAATTGCCTACAAACAAAGTATCTTCCGGCAACAACGTTTCCGGGGGCAAGAGGCTAAAATCCCCCTCCAAAATATTTACCCCCGCCTGGGGCGGCAAATGCTGTTTTAAAAAAGAAATCATTTCCGGGTCAATTTCCGCCGCTTTAAAATGGCTAAAACCCGCCCGTATAAGCGCAAAAGTAAGCGCACCTTTGCCGGGGCCTATTTCCACCAACTGCTTGGTTTGCAAACGCCGGGCCGCTTGGATGATTTGCTCAATCACCCGTTCATTTACTAAAAAGTGCTGCCCGTAACGCTGGCGCATATGGCGCATGGCTTATTCCTCTTGCAATACGTTTAAATTCTTTTTGGCGGTTTTGTTTTTAGGGTTTAGCCGCAAAGCCTGGTTATAAAAATCTTTGGCTTGGGCGTCATTTCCGGCAATTACAGAAGCCGTGCCCAACCCCATAAGAGGCAAATCATCCGCCGGGGCCAGGCTGCGGGCCTGCGCAAAACTTTGGGAAGCCTGAGCCGCGTCCCCCGCCACCAAATAGGCAAGCCCGGTTAACAGGCTGGTTTGCTCTGCGCTTAACGCTTTATCCCCGGAGGACAAATCCTCCAATGCGGCCTGTACCAACGCCAGCCAGGATTTACCCGTAACCCATAAACCCATATCATTGCCCACTATGCGCGGGTCATACGCCGCGCGCGGGGCGGAGGAATTCTGCTGCGTTAAGGCGGAGGGAGAGGCATAATCCATCGTGCGCCCTTGCAGAGAAAGGGTAACGTCATACTTGCCTTCGCCTTGTTTTACGGCGTTTTCCAACCCTTCTATAAATTCATTAATTTGGTTTTCACGCTGGGCCTGTGTAGCCGCAGCTAATACAAAACTGCGCTTAAAAGCCATAGGCGGCACTTCCTGTTCCCCCGGCAGGGCGGAAGAAGAACGCAGTTTTTGGTAGGCGCGCTCAAAAGAACCGGCGCTGGGAGAAGGCTTCTCTTTCGGTTTAACCAGGGGGGCATATTCTAAAGAAACATCCACATTAATGTCTTTGGCGGCCGGCACGCGTGATAAATTGTTACGGAAATTTTCTATTTCTTTGGCAAAAGCCTCCGCCGTACGCCCGCTGGAACGGTATACGGCGTTGAGAGCCAAACCCTCTTGCTTAAAACGGATAATGGAAAATGCCCCGTCCAGCACTTCGCGCGCTTTGGCGGCCTCCCCCTGTTGGTAATATAGTTTAGCCAACAACAAGCGCGCCACAAAATCCCCCGGTTTGGTGCGTACGGCTTTTTTATAATATTTTAAAGCGGCGGCGTCATCCCCCGTTTTTTCATACAAAGCGCCCAACGAAAGCATGGCGTCTTCGTACCCCCAAAACAAAGAAAGCGCTTTTTTAAAACTGTCCTCCGCCTGGGCATCACGCCCCATGCGCTCATACAAAGAACCCAGCTGATAATGGTATAAAGGTTCCCGCGGGGCCAGTTCCACCGCGCGGCGGTAATGCTCAAGAGCTTTTTCCCAATTTTTTTGGGCGGCATAAGTAGAGGCTAAGTTCATGTTGGTGTCGGATTTATCCGGCTCCAACTCATAAGATTTTTTAAAATACTCTTGGGCTTGTTCCAAATCCCCTTTCCAACCGTAGGCAATGCCTAAAAGCTGGTAGGCAAGCGCGTTTTTGGGGTCCAGGGTGAGGGCTTCGCGGTATTCGCTCATGGCCTCGTCCACCTTGCCGCTCCAGTATAAGGCGGCGCCCAATAATAAAAAGCCCAAGGGGTCTTTGGGATTTTTAATAACGGCTTTGGCAAAAGAGTTTTGCGCTTCTTTATAGCGGGAAAGCCCCATCTCCCCCAGCCCGCGGCGCATATCGGAAAGAGATTGGTCTTGCATGATTTGGTCCCACACGGTATTAGAATAATCCGTACGAATTGTTTTTTTACCAAAAGAAAACGGAAATACAGCCCCCCAACTCATACAAGAAAAGGAGAACAAACAACATATACAAATTATTTTTTTACCCGTATTTGCCATAAATATATGATAGATAAAAAACCTTATAACGGGCAACCCAAACACAAGGTTAATATTTTCTTGGGTTACCCCCTAGGACAGCAATGCAAAATAGGCAATACCTCCCAGCTAAAATGTTTTAGCATAATCAATATTCCCCAGCCCAGCTGGGGGTTTTTATTACATAAAAAAGGGGCCCTCTGGTAAGAGGGCCCCTTTAATATATTGTGAACTACTTAGTAGGAGTACAATCTATTTCATTACACGAAGCTTCTTGGTTCATACTCTGGGAAGAACGCACTCCTCCAGCATTATAAAACTTCTTAGCGGGATTTGCATCCGGCTTATACTGCAAGCCGTTTGTACATACCAAGTTAACATATTGCTGCAAATCCTTCTTGGCTACTTGTACAGAACTCAAACTCTGGCACTGCCCGGAGAACATGGGCATATACTGCGTTTTATATTTGCCTCTGTACATAGCGGGGGCGGCGCTGTTCCCTAAGGGGAAAGAATCCTTGCCGTTGGCTAACGCCCGTAACGGGTACCCGCCGTGGCCTCTATTTCTGTTTACAATCTCCGGATTGGTGGAATACGGATACGCACTGTATTTGCGTTTGCGCGCTTCCAAGGAATTATTATACGGAATATCCGACGGATACACGTCATTGCCGCGGTTCCAGCCCGGTTTATTAAAACGCGGGTTGGCCGTATAATTTTCATCAATGGAGCGGCCGGGATAGAACGCCGCGGCCGTCGGGCTGACGTACACCGCATACGTACCAAACGTATTTTCAAACCGGCTGTCATTCACGTCCGGATCCACAGACCAGGAAGCCACTTGATGCGCCAAATAACACACAGAGTCACCCCGGATGGTGAAGTTCGGATTTTCATCCAACAGTAAAGCCTGCAAGAACACCGCTACCGGAATTTCACCGCTGTGCTGCTTAATATATTCCTGCACCTCTTGTTGGGTAGGCACAATGATAGTGGGGTCTTGCTCGTGCATTTGCTGGGCTTTTTTAAGCAGCTGGTTTGTAAGAATTTGGGTATAGCTTTCCACGCATTCCATACAAGAGAACGCATATTTTACAAACAGCTGTCTCATAGTGGCCGCTTCTATATTGGCATTGATGCCATCCGTAGACATACGGTACTTTACGTTAGCCCCTTCAGGAGCTTTGGCGCCGCCGCATTTAAACTCATTGGCATAGGCTTTAATTAAAAACCCTAATTCTATGCGCGCCGTTTTGGAACCACCGGTCGGCTTCGGTTCCGGGTCCGGCTCTTCTTCCGGAGTAGGAGGCACGGGCGGGTTGATACTCACTTCATCATAATAAGAACATTCCGCAATGCTTACTTCCGTACCCGGCAGACCGGGGCCAATTTCCGTACGGGTTTGTTCCGCGTTGGCGGAAACATGCAACTCCAAGGATTCCCCAGGTGCATATTTCCCTTCATTGATACCCTCTACCTGGCGGATAAACCAACGAATGCGAAGCGGCTGCTGCCCTTTCGGGATATTGGTAGCCAGTACATCCAGCTCCATTCCGCGGGTTTCTGCGCCTACGCGCGCGGCCGTGGTTTTGGCTTTTACCGTGTCACGTTCCACCGTATAATCCGCCGGTTCGTAATGGCGAACGGAAGTAACCCCTTCAAACGTTTTAGAGAACTGCGCCTTGGCAGAATCCCACACGGAATACATAATGGTGAACTTATCTTTAATTTCGTTATAAGTTACCTTGTCTCCCGACGCGTTAAGAAGCGTTACACGCGCATAAGGAATTTGGTTCCCGTCTTTTTTCAACATGGCGTTATCTTCGCAAGTAATACGCGCTAACGGGAATTCACAGCGCGCGCCAATCAGCCAGTCACGCCCCAATTTGCCGGGTTTCGTGCGCATAGCCGCCTTGGTTACCGGGTACATGCCTTCCGATTTTACAACAGCGCTCTTGGTGGCATAGGAAACATTGCGTCCGCTGGCCAATAAGCCGATAAACTCGTTATATTTCAAAGGTAAAGAGCGGCTTTCTCTGACGGTTTCCCCTTCTTCATTTTTAGTCTTAACAGTTACGTCCAAAGAGCGGGTCCCGTCCGCATTCACTTCAGACTTTAAGTCTTTTTCAAAAGCTACGCTTTCAATAAACAACGGCACATAACCTGTTTTGTCCGCATATACTTGCGCTTTCGTGCGGAAAACAGGGCCTTCATCCATATAAAATACTTCCAACATATCCGCGCGTGCATTTTCCGTAGCTTTATAATAACGGGCAATGTCCGCAGCTTTTACACCCACCACATAGTGGTAGATGTTCCAATCGCCTTTGCGGTTGCTTATGAACGAAGCGGTGTAAACGTCCGTAGACGCAAAATCATAGCAACCGCTGGCTTCCACTAATCGGCGGCTTGCCTTGCCTTTGTCAGCCAAGCCAAACAAGTTGAAACCTATACAATCGGCACGGGTTTTCCAGAAGCCGCCGCCAGTTGCTTTGGCGCCTTGCCATTCGCAACCATATTGTTCTTTGGCTTCTTTGGATTTACACCAATCTTTCAAAGACAGCCCCGCCGGTGCGCTGGCCGGAACGGACCCAATCATGGATTTGCCGCATTTGCAGCCTTCCTGCTGGGCACCTTCCCCGCTGGCGCCAAACATCTCGCCCATGGCGCCGTCGTCTTCGCCGGTAATCAAACAATTAATTAAACCGCCCAAAATATTTTGAGCCAATTTGTCTGCCCAGCCAATCCAGTCCCACTTGCGGTTAAAGCGTTTTTCCCATTCCATTTGAGAGCGGGTTTTCATTAAATCCCACCACCAAGGGAGAATGCCTTTGTAGCCAAAGCCGTGTTTTAAATCGCTGGGACCGCCGCCAATGCGGGACTCGCCGGCAGCTAAACCGCCCACGCGGCCGGGCTTAATCGGCGCGTATTGCGCGTCGCGCAGCGCTTGCATGGCATCTCCTTTGGTTAAAGCTTGCGCTGAACGGCGGGCTTGCTCTCCGGCACCCATGCCAAAATACCCGCGCTGCGGGCGGCCTGCGGCCTGCAAAGGCTGCAATGACACCGGTTTGGGAGGCGTTACAGGAGTGGGCGCCCCTACTTTTTTGGCAGCGCCTTTTAAACTGCCACCCCAAGGAGTAATATTTAACCCCCCGCCGGCAGAAGCCATGGCGGCGCGGCCCATTTCTTTAATTTTAGTGGTAGAACGGCGAACGGCCGCACGGGTAGCCGGGGCGGCGGTTCTTCTGTAAATATTCGTCGTGGTCTCCGTGGTGGGAGAAGACGTATAAGAAGAGCTGCTGTCCTCTAAACCGCTGCGGTCATAGTCGTAGGAAGTTTCCGCAGAATCTTCATCACTGCCCCAGCCTTTAATAAGGCTCAACGGATCACGCCCTGAAAGCTGAGCAATTTCACCGTCAGGATCCGTAATGGCCGTATCAAAACCATAGCGTTCCGGATCAAAAATAGTGTCCTCGCTGGAAGGAGCAATAATAGCCTCTTCGTTCACTTGGCCGCTGTATTTATACAAAAACGGCAATAACAAAAGGGCTACCAACGCCGCAATAAAGAACGGCGCGTCCCGTTTGGTACGCTCAAAAAGCGTTTTCTTTGGGCGGCCATTACTCCCTATCTTGGAGGAAATACGATTAGCAAAAGATGCAGGAGCGGCGGATTTGCTGTTCTTGATCTTATCGCTAAAGGTAAAACTTTCCTTTTTTTCCTCTGGCATAAGTGCCTCCTATAAAAATAAATTTAACTATAAATATAAACCAGGCTGGAATTGCCGGATTTTTAAAATCCCCAATTACACAACCTTTTCATTTACAAATTGTTGTACTGCTTTCCCCATACAACAGGGCACTTCAAAACTGCTTATACTATTATCTTAGCAACTGAAACTAAAATTATCAAGACCTAATTTGCTTAGTCTATATAACTCCACCCTTGGGAACCGGAAAGATCCGTTTCCGGAAAGAAATCATTTGGAGTGGAGGACCCGGAAGAGCCGCCCCACACCGGCACGTTAAATGTACCGTGCACGCTTTCCGTCACTTGTTGGTTGGAAAATTGTTCCGGGTTATAAATAGATAAATCTACCTCTTCACCCTCTGCCGCCTCTGACTGATCTTTTAAATATTCCGTACACATCCGTTCATATTCATTTAATTTATCGTCTAAATTATTGGTGCTGCATTCACCGGAACGGCTGTATTTCAACTGTACAAAACATTTTTCTCCCAACGTATTATAATCCCGCTTCACTTGGGAACAAGCGCTGCGCGCCTGAGCCAAAGCGGAACGCCAACTATTTACTTTGGCGGAATTGCCGCAATCCGCAGGAAAAGCGGGGAACGTTCCCTGCAAAGCATTAATGGTATTAATTACGCTGCGGGTAAGACTGGTTATCTGCGGGCCCAGCGTGCGGGAAGCCTCATCACATTCCTGTTGGCGCTGCTGCTGTTCTTGGGCCGTTTCAATATCCGCCACAACATCATCTTCCTCCAACCCGGCTATGGCTATGCCCCCGGTGGCACTAAACACTTTTTGGGGCATTTCTTCCGCAAAAAAACCGGCTGCCGCCAATGTTTTTTTAAGCGGAATCTGCTTAGCCCGGTTAGAGGCCTGGCTGGTAAGCCAAATATAACGAAAATCCGTTAAAGACTTCCCGGCGTTTTGCAGCATCATCATGGCAGAATTTGTTCCCCCTAATTTTTTGTCTAAGCCGGAAGTCTGCTCTAAAATAGCTTTTTGAAAAATTTCATTTTTCCAATCACTCTGAGAAGAACCCACTACCCCCACTTTCAACTTTTTTAACCCTAACGAAGCATCATATCCGTCCGCCGGATTACGCGCGATTAAAGAAGTGTCTTCCCCATAATACATCTCTGTTTTGGCTTGGGCGGAAGCGCTGGCGTCTTTACTAAGCTGGTTAATGCCTCTGTTAAAGCGAATTTGCCCCTGTCCGGAATCATCCCCCGTATTGAGGGCCACCCCGGAAATGGCATCCACCGGCTTTCCCTGGCGGCGCAAGGAATCATTTAATGCCTGAAAATCAATTAATGTAGAAGACTCTTCCCCCACCGCGCCATAAGCGGAAGCCCCGCGGTTAATGGCATCAAAACGACCCGGCTGGGTAGAAAAAACAGAATATGAATTGGCAGCCAAACGGGCCGCCGGCCCGCGTTCGTCATCCGCCCAAAACAGTAATGTCTTTAAGAAAGACATTTGCTGCATTTGCTCTTCACTATATCCCATAGCACGGGCCAAGGACGACAAAACAGGAATATGGCTAACGGGCACAAAGCCACCCACTCCCCCAAACAACAATAATAATAGCGCGAGTGCTAAATATTTTTTAGAAAACCACTTTTTCTGAAAAAACCGTTTATTGGAAGGGATACTTTCCTCTTTTACATGCAAAGTTTCTTGTGAAGACAAAGAATCCTGATTTACTGGGGATGCCTGTTTCCGCACCGGCTCATTTTGAGCCGGTGCGGAAGAAGGATAATCCGGAGGAAGCTGGTCTACCATAAAACCCTCTTTTGACTATGGACGGGTGCCATATTTGTGCTGGAACTTTAAAAATTGTTCCTGGCGGCTCTGCCTTTCCGCCTTTTGGGCACGGTATTCGTTTAACTCGCGCGTAGCGTCTTTATACTGGAAGTCAAAATACAACCAAACGCCAAAACACGTAAGCACTATTACTACCAGCAAAGCTATGCCTATAAAACGCCTTAATTTGATGTCTATATTTGCCATAACACACCCTTATCCGTTCATGTCTTGGTCAGCAAGATCTTTTTTGTTGTTTGAAATGGCTTTGCTGGAATTAATAACCTGGCTTCCCGCCCCAGTCAACGCGCCCACACCCGAAACGCCGCCTACAATAGGAGCCCCGAAGAGATTATTCAACCAACCAGCAAATTTTTGAACTAACTGTGCCACCGCTTGAATATAAGAAATACCTATTAAAGCCATTAAGATAGGCCCAACAATCATACAAGCCGTCGTCAAACCGCTGCCGCCCCATTTTTTCATACATTGGACAGCGTCTACCAAGAACAGCGTGATGGCCAACATCATCGCCGCGCCGATAGCAAGGGCCGCGATAGTTCCCCACGGAGAAGCTTTAAACAAAGCGGTAATGGCAAACATGGCGGGAATGGTTAAGAAAACCAACGCCACTAAGGCACGTTTCAAACGGGTACGGTCTTGCTGGCGTTCCAATTCTTTTTCCATTAAATCGTCTGTTGCCTGATCTAAATTTTTGCGGGCGTTAATGGTGGCCTGTTCAAAATCATCAGACATAACGGCCCCTTCAGACAGCTGCGCGTCTTCAACCTGTATCCCGCCGGAATTTTGGGAGCTGGCCATAAAAGCGCGGCCCGCTTCGTTGGCGGCACGGTATTTGTTTTTAGCGATATCCGCGGAGCGTTTTCTAACCTGTTCCAAGGTGCGCCCTTCGCCAGACTCCATACCGCGGCCCGCGCGCGCATTACGGGAAGCGCCAAAAGAAGAATCTACATCTTGAAATTTAGTGCTGGCCAATAAAGTGGAACCTTCCGGCATGGAACCGGACAAGCGGTACGCTTCCCCTCCCACAAGGCCCAAGGAATTACCGCTTCTATTTACTGTTCCGCCGGCGCCGTCCTTACCGGAGCGGGAGGAAGCCCCCCCATAAGTAACCCCAGACACCCCGCCGGAAGCCGTTGCCATTATGCCGCGCTGGGCCATAGCCGCCGCACGCGCTCCGCCGGCGGCTCCCGCCGCGGCTAACGCGTCCCCGCCGTTAGAATCAGGCTTTTGGTCCACCACCACAATATCATTATTTCCGCCCAAGCCTTCGCTGCGGCCGCCCATTGCGCGTGTGGCAGGGGTTTTGCCGCCGCCCATGTTATTGCCTAACTGGCCCACTGCCGCCAGGCTGGCATCATCTCCGGCCCAGTCATACCCGGCGGAAGCCAAAGTATCATTGGCGGAAGTAATACCCTGCGCACCCGCGATTTGAACCGTTTCACCCATAGACTCCGCCGGATTTACTTCATTACGGCCATAGGTGCTGATGACGGAGCTGCGCACACGGGCTTCATCTTGGGAAGCGGGCTGTCTGTCGCTGGTTAAAACCATGGCTCCAACTACCGCCGCGCCCAACCCGGTTGTTAAAATTACCTTCTGCGGCAGGCCTAGTACAAATTTGCCCGCTTTGCTTTTTAAAAAATGAAACAGGTTCATAAAATCCTCCGGTAAACTATTTTTATTCTCCCGTTACGGCGTTTAGACTTTGATTTACAGCGGCGGAAGAATTAAGTTGCGTCGCACGCATAAAACTTTGTATGCGGCGCATTTCTTCCTGCTTTAATTCATACTCCGCTTCCTGCTTGTCTAAAATAGCTTTATTATGAAAATATCCAGTCCATCCAACTACCATCCATACAAGCCATACTAAAGTTAATATTCCATATACCCAGCCGGCCCGTTTAAAAAATTTTACTTCTTTGTCTGTTAAAATTAATTTTTCCGCCATAAGCCCCCCTTAGCGTCCGTCCGTACGCGACATATATTCTTGGGCGCGCCGGGAACTGGCATCACTGGCCGAGCTACCTTCTGTTACATCCAAAGTAGAGCCTGGCTCATTGCCGCTGGAACTGCCACGCACAGAACCCACACGGCCTTGTTCGGCAGAATCGTCCTCTGCTTTTAGCTTGTCTACAGAAGTCGTCCAACCAAAAGCATCCGCTAACATCCAAGGGATCATTGCCCCAAATAATACTAAACCAAAACCGCCGGCCTTGGCGCAGATTTTAAGTTTATTGGCAATTTTCTTACCGGCTTTGGCTTCTTTGCTGCGGTCTCCATATTCTTTATCATATTCCTCGGCGGCGGCATAGTACTCGTTAAATTTGCCGCGTACAGCTAACCAGCCTAAGAAAGGAAAGGCACACGCAAAGGCAATAAACGTATAGCCTATCAGTTTTCTTAATTTCTTACGCAAATCTTTGCGTTCTTGGCGAAACTGCTCCTCTTCGGTCATTATTTCGTCCATAGCGGAACCTACCGCCCCATTAATGCCGGATAAAGAAGCGTCGCCAAAGTCATCTGAACTGGCGCCCTGTCCTACAGAAACCTCTCCTACACCGTCTAAACGAATACCGCCGGAATTTTTTGTGCTGGCCATAAAGGCGCGCCCGGCTTCGTTAGCGGAACGGGTTTCGTTCCCGGCAATTTCCGCAGAACGTTTGGCCATTAATTCCAAACTGTTAAAATCTTTGGAGTTTTCTCTTGGTTTAACATCCGCTCCAAAACTGGGTTTGGCACGCTGGTTGCGGGCATTGGGAATACGGGCCCCTTCTTGTTCCGGCAAATACACAGCGTCTGTACCTGTGGTAATACCATCAGAGCCGTTTAAATTTTTACCAGAATCGACCGTCCCGGGCATCCCCACATATTGGGCGGAACCGCCAGCCCCGGCCGACAAACCGCTGCCTGCCATAGTACCACCGCCATAAGCAGCCCCTAATGCGCCGCTGCGCGTGGCCGCCCCGCTCACACCGCTGGCCGCCGCCGCGGCAATGGCATCCGCCTGCGCCTTTCCCGCTGAAGCGGCCGCCTGTGCTTGTTGCAGCGCTTGGGCTTGCATGGCTTTAATTTGCTCCGGAGAAAACGCTTCCATCTTTTTATTGCCTAACCCTTCGTTTATCCCCCCTATCGGGTTAGCATCTACCGCCGGAGCTGAAGTTTGCGCTTCATAAGCGGCCCGCTCAGCGGCCTCCCGCTCCAACTCTTGCTGGCGCAAGTATTCCGCTTCCCGCTGCTGCATTTCAATCGCTTTGGAAGGAGCCGCCCGGAAAGCACTTTCTGTATGATCCTCAAGACCATACTGGCCGGTGGCCGCGCCGGATACATAGACCACCTCTTCTTGTGGTTGGTATCCTAACGAGTTGAAGGCATTGTCTGAATTGGAATCAGACCCTAAAATCTGCCAAGCGGCAACACAGCCCAACCCAACCGCTGCTGAAGCGGCAAGCGCCTGGGTGCCGGAAAGCATCGCTTTCCCCGCCTTGCTTTGAAAAAATTTAAATAAGAATCTCATATAAACCTCCAAAACTGCTATTGGGACCGTAAATAAAACACCCGTTCCTATATCGTACGCGTATACGGATCTTTTGGTTTCGGGGTATCCGTCTGATTATTTCCAGGTTTTACCGGGTCTCTATTCGTTGTTCTGCCATATCCTTCCATAGTAGGCGTATCTAAAAGACCATTTCCAAAAATATTTCCGCCGCCACCGCTAGAGGAACGAACGTTATTGATAAAAAATGAAGACCCTTCGGGCGTAATGGTATAGGTGTTGTTGCTCCCTTTACTTATATAACCTAAATCTGCATATCTGTTGATAGTATCTGAGCTCCAAGAAGCAGGAACATCGCTTCCTGCAGATAAACCGGATAAATTCGTGCCATATACACTCTTGGCATAGCTGTTATTTTGGGCAGAAGCGCTCCACTTATTAAGGGCATTGCCAAGAAACTGCTTTGCAAGGTCTAAACCAATTTGCATTAATCCTTCCAAGAACATACGCCCTAAACTTTCTTCTTCCTGCAGTTGCTGCTCTTGCGCTTTTTCACGGGCATCGGCTGCGCGGTCTTGCATGGTTTTTTCCAGATTGCTTAAATCCGGGGTATCGGCATCGGAATAGTTGATGCCGTCACCGGTACCGGATAACGGAACCCCGTTTGAATCAAAGCCGCCGGTTCCCGATACATGAGAACCAAACAACGCTTTTTGGGAATCCCGCGCCTTATTGGCGCCGCGCGCCGCCGCACGGCTGGCGGAATTAAAACGGGCTAACGCCTGGCGGGCGTTATTCGGGTCTACAAAAGGGGCTTCCTTTCCTTTATCTTCACGTTGAAAAGGAGAAAAATCCCCCTTTACAGTACCGCCAAAAGTGGCAGTCGTGTTTCCACCGCTGGCTGACGCCATGGACCCGCTGGGTGTAAAAGAACCTATTTGCGTAGGAGTGCGGGCAGAGCCGCTCCCCCCGCCCCCGCGGTAGCCGGTGTATGCGCCCGAAGAAGCAGAAGACTCTTCCGATGAAGAATTATCCTCTTGTTGGCCTTCTTCCTGGGCATCTTCCGCTTGGCGGGCCTCTTTTTCTTCTTTAGAATAGATAGCGTTTACGTTATTGTTGCGCATATCCGGGTATTTAGAAGCTAATAAAAACTGTTCCGCCTCATCGTTAACAAAAGGCATTTGGGCCAAATCGTAACCGCGGCCCTGCAAATCTTCAAAAGAATCATCCGGCCCGCTTCCGGAAGCTGCCGCCAATGTGAGCAGCGCCACCAGTACCACAATAGCAATACCACCATATGTATAGGCTTGTTTTTTATCCATATGGTTTAGTTTTTTAAATACTTTGCCGGCCAACGGCGATTTAAAATTAAACATAAACTGTCCCTTTTTACATGATATAAAAATTACTCCTGTCGGCCCGTACGTCAACACATACATACGCCCAAACACAGAGTTTCATATAAATTTCCCTTTAGGGTGTACTTTTAGTATAAGCAACCAAAAGGGCCTTGTCAAGGGAGAATTCCCCTTACTTTTTATACAAAAAGATTAATCCGGCTGTACATACGGCATTACGCGGTCATTTTTACCTACAAATTTTTTGACCTCAATCTCACCGCCGGTATCACACAAATATTCATACCCTTTATAACAGCGGTTATCCCCTTTGCACACTTCAAATTTATCGTAATTGCATAAAAAACGAATACGGGGCGGATTAGTAAAAACCTTTAGTGTAACCAATGTCCACGTACCGGAGGTATCCACTTCCAGGGTAAAACGCCGCAAACTTAAAAAAGTTTTCATACCCGTATTATTAAAACCTAGGTAATCTTCCACTTTCTTTTTGATGTCTTTTTCCAAAAACTGCCTGTTCCAGTTTTGCATGGAATCCGGAACCCCGCCCTGCAGCTGATAACGCCGCGCGGCATAAAAAGCGGCAATTTCCATCTTTTGGTTTAAAACGAGCAAACCGAATATTTTAATGATAAATACCGCAAAAATAACAAACAACGGAAACAACAGCACCACCTCCGTAGTGGCCTGTCCTTTCCGTTGGCGTAAAAAAGACAAATCTATCATGAAGGCTGCATCCTTATGCTGTATTTAGGAAGCGGGTTGGGCCACACGCAATTATTGCCGCTGCGGGGGCACTGCAAGCCCACTTGGGTACGAACTTTAGGCTTATATTTAACCGTTAAGTTGATATCAAAGTTATTGAGGGGCAATTGGTACCCTTGCTCCAGCTTAATGCCGTTGCGCAATTTTTTAAGCTTATCCAAGCTGGAAGAATCTAAATAAGAAAATTGGAATAATTTCTTTTTCACGTCCGTAGACATATCCAAATCCACCGGATAAGCAGAGGTCATAGTGGTTCCGATGTCTTCCGAAAAATAAGCGCGCACTTTATCAATCTCAAACGGTTTGGACTGCACTTTAACATAATTGGCCATAATGGCCGCGCTTTGGCGGGCGCAATCCCGCTGGTTGCGGCAGGAAGGCGAGTTTAAATAGTACGCCTCCCGGAACATGCGCGCGTCGCGGGTGGTATCTTGGTAAGAGAAAGTTTGGAGTTGGTAAATCTGCCCCAGCAATAAATAGATTGTGATGTATTGCTGTAAGCTGGGAACGCCAATAGAGGTGGACGGAAAAAAGTTTTCGTCCGCTATTTTTTTACTGGTTAGTACGTAACGGCCTTCCTCATCGGGAGAATCGGAAGGCTGTTCTTTGTTCCAATTTTTACGCTTGTCTTGATAATAGGCATAATCCCAATCATCCGAAGTGGGAGCTGGATTGGGGTTATATCCGGCGTTGTCGGCGTGATCAGGCCCTAACGCGGGGAAAGCCCCCGCCTGGTAAAAAACGTCAAATACGGTATATTTCCCCTTGGTCCCGGCAGCCCCTTTAGGGGATAAATAATCCGCGTTGTAACTTTTCATTACCCTGTAAGGCATATTTCCGTTGGTATACGCAAGCGCATTTAAATAGACCGATAAAGAAGACATTTGGCTGTACGCCGCATTATCCAGCGCGAACTGGTTACGTATTTTATACATAGACACTTTAGAGGTTTCAAACAGCAGGTAAATAACCAATATAAAAATGGGAGCCAGCAACACCGCCGGGAGCAAAATCTGCGCCCGGTTGTTGCTTATGGTTCGTTTACATATACGCCCTAAAATGCCCATCATATTTAGTAACCCATTAACATCCCGATAAACGAAAAGAAAATACGCACAATATCTTTATTAAAAAGCATAATAAAAGCGGAAAACAAAGTAACTACTGTCCCTAACATCAGGACGTACTCTATAGTAGCCTGCCCGCTGTTATCGGCCAGTTTGTTTTGGCGCTTTTGCTTTAAAAACATGGCGGATTTATTCTCCGTATTCATCGGAAATACGCGTTCCTTCAGAGGATATAAGCCCCTTTTCTATTGCTTTTACCACGGCTTCCGTACGGCTGCTTACACCCAGCTTATGAAACGCGCTGTTTAAATGATTTTTAATGGTTTTAACGCTGCAATCCAGTTCTTTGGCCAATTCTTTATTGCTCATGCCTTTGCCTAACAGATCCATAACCTTGATTTCCGTTTTGGTCAAAGTAGCTTGAGAAGGCATAGAGCCGTCCCCCATTTTGCGTAAGCCGTGCAATAACTTGCCCATCAGCTGTTGGGGAATCATCAGCCCTTCGCTGGTAAATGTTTTAATGGAATTTACCAACTCCGCCGCCGGCAGCATTTTAGACAGATACCCGTTGGCGCCCGCTTGAATAGCATCCAACACATGGGCTTCATCCTCAAAGCTAGACAGCATAAGCACGTTTACTTCCGGAACGGCCAAACGAATTTGCTTGGTAGCGGATATACCGTCCATTTTAGGCAGCTTAATATCCATTAATACCACGTCCGGCTTAAGTTTCTTAGCTAAAGCAACGGCTTCTACTCCGTCGGCTGCTTCGCCTACCACTTCAATCCACTTTTCGTTGGTCAGCACATCTTTGATGCCTTCGCGGAAAAGCGTTTGGTCATCCGCAATTAACACGGACACTTTTTTCTTTTTATTCATGTGTTAGCTCCCATATCCAAGTTAAAACTATAAAGTAACAATAGGCAACGTAAAAGTAAACGTGGCCCCTTTTCCTAAACCTTCGCTCTGGGCCCAAATACGCCCCCCATGATTTACCACAATATCCTTGGCAATGGATAACCCCAGCCCTAAACGGCCCACGCGGGATTTATCCCCTACCTGGGTAAAACTGGTAAATAAATCAGGGGCCTGAACCGGGTCTATTCCGTCCCCAGAGTCTGTAACCGATACTTTAGCATTTTTTTCGTCCATTCTGCCAACCTGTATGGCAATCTTGCCATTGTCGGGCGTATGACGGACGGCGTTTTCCAAAATATTAGATATTACTTGGCGGATGCGTTTCTCATCGGCAAAAACGCCAATTTCCCCTTCACTTTCAAAGGTAACCGCAATAAAACGCTTTGCCGCTTTGGCTTTAAAAATTTCCGCCGTCTTTTTAAGGCTGCCTGTTAATTCAAATTTTGCTTTTTCTATACGCAACTTGCCTTTTTCAATAGCGGCCCAGTCCACCAAATCTTTAATTAAGTGTTCAATTTGGCTGATGCTTTCGTCCATGAACATCATTTTTCGGGTTTGGTCCGCATCAGGGGATTGCAATTTCTTTTTAAGCATATCAAAACTCATTTTCAGCGTCATAAGAGAGTTGGACAAATCATGCGATACAATAGAAAAGAATTTGGATTTCATGTTATTCAACCGATCAAGATCTTCATTACGCTGTTTGAGCTGGATCAGCAATTCTTTATTGCTTTGTTCCAAAAAGTACTTATCCAAAGCACGGGAAATCGTGCGTTTTAAATAGTCAAAATCCACCGGTTTGACCAAAAAATCATAGACGGATTCCTGCATGGCTTCCATAATGGCGTTTAATGAAGCGTAAGCGGTAATCATAATAATTTGGGAATCCTGGTTAAAAGCGCGGATCTTGCGTATAAGTTCCAGGCCGGTTTCGTCAGGCAGGTTATAGTCCATTAAAATAACGTTAAAAAACTCATTGGTACAAATATCCAAACATTCTTTGGCATTTCCGGCCTGATAAACTTTATAGCCCTCAATTTCCAGCAAATCCACCATGGTTTCGCGCAAATTGTTGTCATCGTCTACCACTAAAATCTTAGCTTCTTTCTCCATAACTGGTATCTCCTGGTTTTTTATAAATTCTCAAATAAAGCTCAAAACACGTTCCTTTTCCTTCCTGACTGTGAATAAAAATCTTCCCTTTATGGCGGGCCATTGCTTTGCCTACTACGGCTAAGCCCAACCCCGTACCGCGGGCCTTGGTAGTAAAAAACGGGGAAAAAATTTTGTTCTTCATCTCTGGGGAAATACCCGGCCCTTCATCCGCCACAAAAATGCACATGACCCTTCTGCCCACCTTGGTTCCTACCGTGATAGTGCCTTTATCCTGCATCGCTTCCGCCGCGTTAACAATCAGGTTGCGAATTGCCTGTTTCATTTCTTCCGCATCTATTTTAATACGCACGCTCTCCGGGTCCAATGCTTCTTTAATACGTATTCCCCCGCTGATAGGAAAAGAAAGGATAATTTCTTTTAAATAACTGTTTACGTCTATTGCCGTTAAAATAAGTTCCCTGCTGCGGGCATAACCCAAAACTTCATTTATAATACTGCTGGCCTGTTTAATTTCCGAATCAATAATTCCAAATTGCTTTATTAACTTGGGTTCTTTTGGGGAAACAATGGTTTTAATTAAACGCGTGGCGTTACTAATTACCGCCAGCGGGTTGCGTATTTCGTGGCTGATAATAGAAGCCATCTGCCCAATGGCGGCCAGCCGTTCGGTTTTTACCAATTCCCGCATAGCCTCTTTTAACTCGCGCGTACGTTCTTCCACGCGTTTCTCTAATGTGCGGTTCATTTGCGCCAATTCTTGCTGAGACTTCAAAACTTCCTCTTTGCGCTGTCTTAATGTAGCGGCCATATCTAAAAATACGGTAGCCAAGTCACCAATTTCATTATGAGGAATATCAACATCCGCTCTGGTAGGGATGTAATTATCCTCTTCCCGCAAGCGGACAGCGGCCGCCTGCAAACGGCCTAACGGGCGGGTAATTGGGATGATAACCAAATAACTGACAATTACCACAAAAGCTATCATGCCTACTATAATAACCAATAAATCAATTAAAGAGCTAAAGGTGTCTTCCAATAATAAAGCGGTGGGCTGGTCCGCCGGCTGCATGACAAATACCGTCCAATGCGCTTGGGACACCTCCGCAGAAGCTACCAATATATGTTCCCCGTCCGGCATTACCACTTCTCCCGAACGCTTGGCCCCCAACTGGCGCTCTATATATAAAGCGGTTTCCCGCAACGAAGGCTGCGCCTCTAGGGCTAACCCATGCGGAGCGCCGGAATAAGAAATAATGGTTCCATCCGAAGCAAACACTAAAACTTGCAAATCTTGCGGATAAGCGGAAGCAAGGCTTTCCCCTAAATCGCTTAAATCCAATTCCACCACCATTACGCCGGTAACGTCTTTATCTCCCAAATGTTCCCGAATTGGAAAAGCCATTAAGGCATACATCTTCCCGTCCGTCCGTTTAACGGAACCGACGTAATCCTCCCCGTTCATAACGCAAGTGGTTAAAATGTTATCCAACTCCGCCGCGTAGCTAAAGCGGCTTTTGTCTTCGCTGGAATAAAATAACTGCTGCCCGTTGCTGTTTAAAACGGAAATGTGGGTAATGCCCGGGGTGCGTTCACGCAGGTAATCTATGTCTGTTTGGTCTATAAAACGGTGGCCGCCAAAATCGGTATGCAAATCGGTAAAGATGGAAAAAACATTCGCCCGGCGCGTTACGTTATTGCGCAAAATAGAAACCAAGCGGCTGGCAACCGCCTGCTGCTTTTCCAACAGTTCATTATTTAATAAACGGTTATTTATGCCCAATACATGGTATCCGATAATCAAAACAGGCACAACGGATACAATGCTTAAAACCAGCAACGCTTTTGGAAACAAACCGCCCAATTTGTGTTTAATCATGAACGTCCTTCCGTTTTATATTTAAGGGAAAGCGGGGACTGGCAAACCAGCCCCCGCTTTTATTATAGAAACTAAATGATTAGTTCTGCACGTTTTTTAGCAGCTTCCGGCAGGAACGGCTTGCCCGTTGGCAGCAGGAGCGCTGGGATTCATAAACTCAAAACCTTCCAATTCAGCTACGCCGCCAAAATCTAAAACAACCTTTCCTTCCCACAAGAAAGAGGGAGAAGCGTTCACACCATATTCTTGGGTATATTTGGCTTCTTCTTTCAAGAGTTCTACCCCTTCGGTATCAAATTTTTTCATGATTTTTTTGCTGTTAATACCCGCTTCTTCCATGGCTTTATCCCAGCGGCTGGAGCGATAGTCTTTGTTGCGGATTTCCAAATATTTCCAGAATTTTTTAGGATAGTATTTGGCAATTAACAGCTGGCGGATGTTTTCTTCCCATTCCGCAGAACCGTGCAAGCTGGAAAAACCGTCTTTATCGCTGTAATTTACGATATAGCGCACGCGAATGTCTTTATCTTCCGGCAATTTGCCCGCTTTTTGAGCTTCAATAATTTTATTTTCAGCCATAGCGCCATAAGGGCATTGAGACATTACAAAAAGTTCCAACACGCCCGGTTTGGCTTCTTTGTTAGGCAATACGCCCTGGCGGGTTTGCTTGGGCAAAGCGATGAATTCGTCTTTTTCAATAGCTACGCCATATTGAATGTGCTGAGCCAATTTTTCTTTAATAGCATCCGTCTTTTTGACTAAATACAAAGGCAGGAAAGAATAATCCATTTCTGCTAATTTAGGATCTTTTTTCGCCTCAGAAACAGCTACTTTGGTTACTTTCGGTTCCATACCCAAAAATTGGGAAATACCTTGCGTAAGCTGCGTGTCTTCTTTACCGGCGTCATAATCTTCCGATTCAATAATAATAAACTCCACCGTTTGTTTTTTATCGGCTTTAGCCGTTTTGGCAGTCTTAGCTGTTGCAGCAAAAGCGACGCCAGCCACGGCAAACGCCAGCAATACTGTTAATATCTTTTTCATCGTTTGTAATCTCCTATTTATTTGTCTTCTAATTCTACCCTTACGCCGCGAATTCCCACAGCGCACAAAATGTTATACGCCAATAAAAAGAACACCACGCTTACCAACGTAAGCAAAGTTCCTTGAATAGAACGCATAATCAAAGTCATAATGTAATCCAACGTGACGGACCCGTCCGGATTAAACAATTCCAACAAAGCAGTAATTAACATTACCGCAAACACCGCCACCGGAAAAGCGGAAAAAATTACATTGCCGATTGCTATCTTTTTAATTTCTACTCTCATAAACTCTCCCGTTAAACGAACCGGCTACTTCTCCGGTTCCAACACCAAAACCATGCGGTTTTTACCGGCATCATCCGGCAATTGTACGGCTTTCACTAAACATTGTACATTTTTATTAATTACTGTGCCGCGCAAAACTTTTGTGGGATTTTCCAACGCTTCCCCCACCACCTGAATAATATTCTGCTGCCGCCCGTCAAAAATATCCAACAAATGCACGGGGCCGGTCTTCTTGCTATTTAACTCAAAATTGGTGTATAAAATATTGTTATTTTCATCAATCACCAAAGCGCGGGACCCTTTGGGCACCGTAACAGCCAAAATGGTTTTCCACCATTTGCGTTCTTTTTCCAAAGACATAATTTCTACATTCTCTAAACTTTTTATGTCTTCGCGTATTTTTAAAAGCAGGCCGTCTATCGCTTTGGCTACGTCGCCAATTTCATCCCCGCGGGACGGATAAGAAAGCGTAAGCGTATTTAAGGAAACCGCGTCCACCGCGTCTCTTAGGCCGTCTAACGGGCGCAAAATCTTTAGCAACATAAACAAGTATAATACGCCGCCAATAAGCAATATCATAAAAAATACGCCAATGGTATAACGCACCATGGCTGAATGAATCAACTCCTTGGCGCTGGCGCGGGAAACGGCCACATTTACCACCCCCGCCACAGTATCTTTTGCCAGTAACGGGATTGCCATATCATAGGTGTTACCGTCATCATACATAATGGCTTTTGGGGCACGCTCGTTAATGGCGTAAACCACCGCGCTGGTAGGAAGCCCCACCGTAGTATTATAGTCAGAATAAGACTTGCCTAAAAATTGCGTGTTCTCATGCCAGCGGATAGAACCGTCATAATTAAAGTAAATCAAGTCTCTAATGCGGTCATCATTATTCTTCCAAGATTTCATAATGTCCGCTTCCACAAAAGTTACCGGTCCTTTAGGGCGGGACGCCAACGCCGTTACCAGCCTGGGCGCGCGGAAGCGAACCATTTCCACCATTTCGTTTTGCAGCTTCTTGTCAAACACGAACTTGAACATATTGTAATACACCAGCCCGCCAAATACGGCCGCATATAACGAAACCAGTGCAAACCACAATATCCACTTAGAAGTCAATTTCATAATCTCAAATCCTCTATATTAACGTATACCGGTTAATTCTTCCACTTTCTGTAAACCGATGGCAGCGTCCGAGTTACCCGGATCTAACTGTACCGCCTGCACCCACGCCGCGCGGGCACGTTCATAATCGTCTTGGGTGAAAGCGTCCAAGCCTTCTACGTATTTTTGGCGGGAAGCGGCGCGCGCTTCCTCCGACACACGGCCCGTAGTAGGCGCCAATTCCGGCAACGTCTCATTTACGCCCACCGTTTCGGGCAAGGGTTCCGTCGGCTCCGGCTTCACTTCCGGCTGGGTTGTAACCGTAGTAGACTCAATAATTTCTTCCACAATATTGCCCTGCGCATCCTTGGTGCGTTTTACAGAACGGAATTTCTTTTCTTGGGCGATACGCAACGCATTTTCCTTAGCATTACGGGCCTTTTTAATCCAAGAATCCATCTCCGCCGTGTTGGAACCCCACTTTTTGGCTTTCGTCCAATACGCGATGGCGGAATCATACTTGCCAACCCCATACGCTTTGCTGCCCGCATTGGCATAGCCGTCATAAATTTCATCTTTCAGCTGCATCATGTATTTTTGTACGCGCTGATCGCCCGGTTGAATTTTAATAATGCGCTCAAATACGGAATACGCTTCCACATACTGGCCTTGGTTATAGTAGGCCATGGCTTTTTCCATATATTCCTGCACCTGCTGTTTACGCACCACGTTTTCCGTCTGGGAAATTTTAGTTACCAAGCTGGCATCATCTTTGCGAATCATAAGGGCGTTATACCAGTTGTCTAACGCTTTTTGATAATCCCCGGAATCATACGCTCTGTCACCGCGGCGCACATATTCCGCCGCAATATCAGCGGTGATTTTCTTCTTCCAAGACAAGGCTTTGCTGTTACCGGGGCGAATGGTTAAAATTTCATCCAGTTTTTGATTCGCCTCTACCAAGCGGCCGCTGTCATACAAGCGCAGCGCCTCCTGAAATTTGGCTTCTATCACTTGAGATTCTGACACCGTGCCATAAGTACCCATATGGTTTGCCTGCAACGCCAAAGTTTGGGCTTGGGTAAAATTAGGGTCAATACTTAAAATGGTTTGGGCCAGCTCTTGCGCGCGCTGGTAATCCCCTTGTTTATACAACTGGTAGGCGTTTTCATACACCATGCGTAAGGTATAGTTTTGAATACGCTGCTTTTCCAGCTGAACGGTAGAAAGGTATTGTTTGCGTTCTTCCACATCGTTTAAAGTGCCTAAGGAAATTTTGCTTAAGTCCAAGAGCATGCCGGCTTCTTTACCGTGCTGCCGAACCGGAATTTCCCGCAAAACGGGAGCGGCCACAGACGAAAGGGCCGTTAAGGCGAATAGAACAAACAAGAAATGTTTTTTCATAGGTTAATCCTCTTTAAAAACTAAGCCCGCCCGCAAACAAACCTTTGACCATAGGGGCAAGAATTAAAATAAAAATCGTTGGGAAAATGAAAATAAACAACGGGAATAACATCTTGGTAGATGCCTGCGCGGCTAATTTTTCCGCCAAACTTAAACGGCGGGAACGCAAATCCGTGGAGAAGTTACGCAGCAAATCTACCAAACTGGTACCCAACTCATCCGATTGCTTAATAAGACCTACCAAGGAGCGAACTTCCTGCACCCCGGTGCGGGCCGCCAGACGGTCCATCGCTTCGCGCCGGGAATAGCCTAATTTAATTTCATTGAGGGTTTTTTCCAATTCCTCTTCCAAAATGGTTTTTTCCTTCGCAATTTTAATAATACGTTCAAACGCGATTAAATAATCCAAACCGGACTCAATAATCAAAGCCGCCAAATCCACCGTGGTGGAGAAATTTCCCAATATTTCAGCCTGACGTTTTTGAATTTTGCTTTTCAATATCAGGTCCGGCAAATAAAAACCTACCGGAAAAGCGATAATCGTCATGATAAAACTTTGAAAAATAATCAACGCCCCCACCGGAAACGCAATCGCCAAGCCTACTTTGAGATATAAAATATCCACCGGCTGCGGGGTATCCGGGCTGCCCAGCTGGAGATGCATTTCCTCCAACGATTTTTCTAAATGGAAAGTGTGCAGAAAAAACAAAGCCAAGCGGTCAAAAAATTTGTCCGGATTTAATTTGGAAAAGCTGGAAGTGGACTTGAAACGGCGCACGGCAACGTCCACCAAAGCTTCTTTTTCTTCTTTGGGAGACAGCAAAGCCAACACCCCAATGAACAAAGCAATGGTGCCGATAATCGCACAACAACCCAATATTAAACGCAACCCCAATGACACTTCCATTATACTTTCACCTCGCCCACTTTCTTAATAATCTTCATGCCAATGGCAATCCACACGACACAGAATAAAAACAGAATCATTCCCAACGGGCTGGCATAAAAAGAAATCATTTCATCCGGGCGGAACAGGAACATCACGCCCACCATTAAAAACGGCATAACACCTACCACAATAGCCTGGATTTTTTGCTGGGCCGTCATAGCCTGCAATTTTTCTTCCAGTTTGCTTTCTTCCCGGATGTTTTCCACCAAGCGGGCAAAAATAACCGTTAAGTTACCGCCGACTTGCCTCTGAATGACAATCGCTTTAATAATATAGCTTAACATACGGCTGTCTATACGGTCATTCATCCCGTCCAAAGCTTTTTCAAAAGGAGTACCCAGCTGGTAGTTCTTAATTACCAAACCAAATTCATCTGAAATAGGCGGGCGCATTTCCGAAGATACTTTTTCAAAACCTTGCACAATATCCATACCGGAACGCAACGAGTTGGAAAGCAAAATCAACGCGTCCATCAGCTGGGCATTAATTTTGCGCCCGCGCGCTTTTTTAAGCGAGTCCAACACGGCTTCCGGCATACGTATACTGGCAAACACGCCAATAGCCACAAACACCAAAAACACAAACACGCCGCTGAAACCGCCCGTGCTGAAGCCAAAAAACAACCCCAGCAACGCAAAAATACCTATGGTGCCAAAAACAATATAACGGATATCTATCGTTAAAAACTGTCTGTTAAAATCTTCCGCCCAAGCCACGCTTTTTGTATGATACTCTTCCACCATAATTTCAATACTTTGGCGTTTGACTTCCAAAAACAGAAATACCGACAAACCCGCCAACGCGCTGCCAATAATCAACATGATAAAAAACATCATTTTATCCGCGGCGGTAGTTTGCAAGGTTTTGGGGTCCGGCGGGAAAATAGGCACCGCGCTGGACATAAACTCCGTATACAACTGGTTGGACAATACCACCACCGCCTGAACGGCTTGGCGGTATTTGTTTTCACGCTCTTTGGAAGGAGCAGAGAAAGATTCTATCGTACTAAAAAACTCATTATTAATCAGCTCCAACGTAGCCAGCATGGCGCGCCCGCGTCCGTCCATACTGTCTTTCATAATTAAAGGCTTGGAGCCAAACAGCAAATCTTTATTTAAGCGGTCTAACGTAGCCACTAAATTGATACGGTTCCCCACATAACCGCGCGCCAACTGGTCTAACGAAATAGGCTGGGAAGGATCCATGGACATGGCGGCCCGGTCTAAATACAAATACACGTTAGAAAACGCCTGGCGCCACAAATCCGCCTCGCTGTAAGTGCCTTCCCCGGGGATGTAAACCACTTTTGTTTTATCCATCCGGTCCAGTTCCGCCTCTTTACGAACGGTAACTATTTGGCCGTTTGAGTCTTTGGTTTTAATATCTTGCCCTTCCACAAACCATTTGGGAGGCTTTACCACCGCTCCGGCATTAGAGCACTGCGCCGGCAATTCCTGCGTTTTTTTATCAAGGGGTAATTTTACATCAAACATCTCCGCCAATATACGCATTTTTTCTTTGGCGCATTCTATGCGGTTTTTATCGGCTTTGCCCAGCCCGCGGGCCGATACAGACACCGGGGCCAAAAACAAGCCTAAGACCAAAACAGTAACCAAAATGAAAGATAAAAAGTTCTTTCTCATTTAAAACTCCGTGTCATTTTGCCGCTGGGGGAGGCGGAGGCACCGCCGAGCCGCCCGCTGACTGCGCCTGGGTGATCATGGGTTTGCCGTTTTCATCAAACGGAACCGCGTTTTTAGTAAAAATATCTTCCGGCAGAGGCACCCCTTTTGCTTTAAAATCATTAAAGAAAGAAGGGATATTTCCCGTGGGAGCAAAGAAACCCTGCACTTTTCCATTTTCATCCACGCCGGTTTGTACATAACGAAATAAATCTACGGATTGGATTTCATTGTTTTTCTGGCCGGTCATCTCCGTAATATACGTTACTTTTCTGGACCCGTCAGAAAAACGGGAAAGCTGCACAATCATGTTAACAGCAGAAGAAATCATCTCCCGAATAGCGAAAATAGGCAAGTCCGCTCCGGTTTGCATGCACATGGCTTCCAAACGGGACAGCCCGTCGCGGGGAGTATTGGCGTGAATAGTGGTTAAAGACCCTTCGTGACCCGTGTTCATGGCTTGTAACATGTCCAACGCTTCGCCGCCGCGGCACTCCCCTACTACAATGCGGTCCGGACGCATACGCAAACAGTTCTTTACCAAATCTTGAATAGTAATGGCACCTTTTCCTTCCACGTTTGGCGGGCGGCTTTCCAAAGACACCCAGTGCGGCTGCTGCAAACGAAGTTCGGCCGTATCTTCCACCGTAATAATACGTTCGTCATTGGCGATATAACCGGATAAAGCATTTAAAAATGTAGTTTTACCGGTACCCGTACCACCGCAGACAATGATATTTTTGCGGATACGCACGCATTTTTCCAAGAAATCCATACATTCCCGGCTAATGGTGCCAAAGCGGAAGTAATCTTCCGGGCCAAAAGGTTTTTGGGAGAAACGGCGGATGGTAAGCGTAGGGCCGGAAACCGCCAGCGGCGCTATAATGGCGTTTACACGGGAACCGTCTTTTAAACGCGCGTCCACCAGCGGAACGGACTCGTCAATACGGCGCCCCAAGGGAGACACAATACGCTTAATCACCTGTACCACTTGGTCATTATTGCGGAATTTATATTTGGTAAGCGTCAGTTTACCTTTCTGTTCTATAAAAATCTTGTCAAAAGCGTTCACCATGATTTCGGTAACGCTGGGGTCACGCATTAAATTTTCAAGCGGCCCTAAACCCAAAATTTCATCTAACAGTTCTGAACTAAAACGTACGCGCTGATCACGCGAAAATTGCAAATTAGGTTGTTTCTGCAAGATATCATCCACAATGGCCGCCACGCGCTTGCGGGTCTGCTCACTGGCGGAACTCTCCTCGCTAACCACAATATGCTCAATTTCCAGCGTACGAACCACTTCTTTGTGGATTTTTTGCTTTAAATCATCCCAAAAAGACATTTTTGTCTTAGCGGAAGAAGAGGATTCTTCTTCCACCGCGACGTGGGAGTTTTCCGTCTTGGTTTCACCGCCTTGGAATAAGACGGGGCTCCAAATTTCTTTGGCGGCTTGGGTAAATTCTTCATCAGAAACCTGCGCCACCCAGTCTTTCGGGACGGGTTTCAAATCGCGTATTTGGGCTAAAATCAAACGCAGGCCTTTTATCCACTCGCTTTGCGGATTGACAATAATTTCTATTTCACGGCGGTTGGACGAAGCCATAATGCCTTCGTCCCACGGCAAAAACACATCAATATTACGCCCCAAAAGCGAGGTATACACCCGTTCCATTTCTTCATAAGGAATAGAGCCGGGGGTATCGTAGGAATTGCAAATAACGTTAATGCGTTCCAGCGGATAGCGCTGCTCTTTATAATCGTTAAAAAGTTGTATGGTAGAATTTAAATGCGAACGCGTGGCATGCGTAACCCAAAAGATTTTATCAGAAATATCAAAAGCAAACGCTTGCATGGGGAAACTGGAGTCCACATCTAAAAAGATATCAAATGTTTGGGAAAGACGGGATAAAATAGGAATTAAAATTTTAGGGCTGATGCTGGCCACTTGCGCACGGCTGTTGCCCAAAGGCAAAACACCCACCCCCCATTGGGACATGGATATTTTCCCGCGCAAAAGCCCCCCCACTACCGCAATATTCGTGTTGCCCAGCGTACGCAAAATATCCGCCACGCTGACGGGTTTTTTAATATTTAAATAAAAACTATGTTCTTGGCGCGCCAGCGGATCCAGCGGAACAATAAGAACAGGCCTTTTCTGAATACCCGCCCAACCTAACGCTAAGTTAAGCACAAGGGTGGTCTTCCCCGCCCCTTCTTTTGGGCCGGAGAAAGTAATGATTTTAGCGTCTGTTTTTAAAGAAGGGTCCTGTTCAGCCATAAACTCTATTCAACTACCTCTACCGTTACAAACAGGAACAAAGAACGCTGGTCTTCCGTTACGTCTTTGCTCTTAAAGAATAAACCAATTAAAGGCAAACGGCCTAAAAACGGCACGCGGTCTTCCGACACGTTGCGGCTGCTGCTTTTTAAACCACCAATAACCAAGGTTTCCCCGCTGTTAAGTTCTACATGGGTTTGCACCAAACGTTCCAAAATAGAGTAAGAGGTGGAAGTACCAATCATAATAGCGCGGGAATAGTCCGGCTGGGACACTTTTAATTCCAGCTGTAAATCAATAATGTTTCCGCGTTCCGGAATAATGGTGGGAGTTACGTTTAATAATACCCCATAGGTTTCCATCTGCGTACCCACGGCGCCCTGGCTGTTCACCACCGGGTAGGGAATACGTCCGCCCACGGAAATGTTGGCTTGGTTGCCGGAACTGGTAACAATTTTGGGGTTGGATAAAATCTGCGCGCGGCCCTCGTTTTCCATAAGTCTAAGACGGGTAGCCACCGCCGTTTTACGTTCAAAATCGCCCAGTGAAAAAATACCCGGGATGGCGGCTTCCTCAAAGTCAAAGATTTGGTTCCATGCAAAACCTTTAACAGAGCTCATGGAGCCGGCAATTTCAACCACGTCTGCGCTGACAGATACCAAACGGGTCTTTTTTGCGTGCACGCACGGGGCCAACATGGCCACTAAAAACACGGCTACAGATATCTTAGTAATAAAGTTTGTTTTTATCATGATGGTTCCTATTTACTGAAATAATTTTTCAAATGTAGCAATTTCCATCAAGTAGTTGGTCCCATCTCCGGGAGAACGCAAGATGACGGAAATTTCCCCTTCGGACTGCGCCAACGCCAAATACTGCGCGTCACGCGGGGAAAGAGCCAAAGACAAAGTGGAGCTATCCGTATACGCGGCGGCTTCTTCCTCTTTGCTTTGCAAGCCGGCGGCACTCTTGGCATCCAAACCTTGGCCCAAGTTCGCGCCGACGCCCAACACTTTAATATTCTGTAAAAGGGTTACCGTTACTTTTTGGGGAGAACCGTTCTTCATCACGGCAGAAAACGTTAATAAAATATCCACGTTGTCATCCGGTTTAATCATCCCCGCGGAAGCAGAATCCACCCGGATGATAAAACCCCTCATTCTGGCCGGAATTTTACTGGAAAGCCCCGCTTCCGGGGATAACGAAGTGATGGCATATTTTGAAATTTGGTTCCCTTTGGGAATCTGAATACGGGCAACAGCGTTTTCAATGGATGCAAAATCCGAATCGGTAGAATAAGTTAACGCGTCTTTTTGTACATATTTAGCCGGTATGGGAACCCATTTAATGGAATCTCTTTTAATCACTTCCCGTTCTTTTATGTCCCGGATAGGCACAAAAACACGTTTAATGACTTTGTCATTTTCTAATTTGCTGGACGCGCTGTTAACAATTAACAAATACACCAACGCCGCGCCAAGCGCCACGATAAACGGCAAGAATACTCCTTTTTTCATAAATTCTCCTTAAAACGCTGTTAATTAATAAAAATCTATTGTTTATCCGTACTTAAATACATCTTTTCCACAGGCATGCGCGCCTCGGTTTCTATCATACGTATCCCCTCTTTGCGGGGCTTACTGGCTAAAATAAAACTGCTCCCGGGAAAAATCAATTTTACAGGATATTTTAACTCCACCACAATGTCCTGATGGCGGTGAGGGGAATACAACGGATCCCGGCCCGTTGTTTCCATCTTTACAGTTACTTTTATCCTGTCTCCCGCCGCCCCAAATACGCGGCGTTTGGCTTGGGATATTTTTTGCTGCACCGTCCAATTATTTGGCTGCCCGCTGGGCTCTTTAACGGCCGCCATAGCCCCTATACGGGCAAATTCATAGGAAGCGTGATTTGCCAACAGCGTGTGGTATGCAATATTGCCGTATTCCAAGATGAAAAAAATCATCAACATAAATACCGGCAATATTAACAGCAACTCCACGGTTACCTGCCCACCACGCCTCCTACGAAAAAGGTTCATTTTTACACCTTAAAACTACTCAATGCTGTTCACGCCGCCCAAGATTTTGGCTTTGACGTTTTCAAACACGTCCGGCAACATTTTTTTAACGGCTACGCCTACTGCAAGAGCAATACCCACCACAACACCTAACATCAAAATGTATTCGATGGTGTTCTGGCCTTCTTTCTTTTTCAAGCAAGACAAGGCTGCGTTCTTTACGGCTTCCAGCTTATTTTCCAAGGCAATAATAAACTTCATGTGCTCCTCCTGATTTTACAAATCAATCTAATTTGTTTCGTAGACTTCTAAAATTACTTTTGCTCCCTGCTCAAACTGCTGTGGAACAATGTGAGAATAAAACGCATAAAAGGCCAAAAAAGCGCTAAATAACGCCGCCGCCGTAATTACATATTCAATAGCGGTTTGCCCTTTTTTACTTTTCAGTATATGCGTTTTTTCTCCTTTTTTCATACATTAAAATTGTATGCCAACAGCAATCTGCTGCGAGGTACCCAGCGCCCCAAACGGCGTAACGGCGTAATCAATAGACGCCCCGTAGCCAAACAGCTCAGAACTGTAAATACCAAAACCAAAAGAAACTTTAGAAGTTTCATCCAGTCCTAAACTTTGCAGTGCACCATTCTCGCTAATACCCGTGTTATCACGCGTATAATAGCCTACACGCAAATCAAAGCGGGCCACGGAAAGCAAATCTTCCGGTATGTGCACCTCTAAACCAATACCATAGCGGGAGTCATCGTCTTCATAATCCATCCACTCGCCGGAAATGGTGAAATAACGGGTATTGATGTCCGCCCCTAAGCGTAAGCCTTGCGGCATGTCTTCCCAATCGCCGATATTCACCAAAGCGCCGCCTAAACCCAGCCAGTTTACCAAACGGAGTTTAGCGCCTACATCAAACCCTACGCTGGTGTAGCGGTTAGTGTCCAGCTTTTCATTCACGTACTTGGCCGTACCGCCAATTTGCAATTTTTGGTCAAAGAAGCCACGGGCCAAAGACACGCTTCCCACAAAGTTTTGCACCGGGTTAGCCCTATTCCATTGTTGCTCTCCATGAATATCACGGTAATCAAAGCCGCCCATGTCCATATAGTTAAGCGTAACGCCTAAAATGGTCTTTCCCAAGGGCTGCAAATAGGCCAATGTGCGGGCTTTATAACCCTGTAAATACGCCAAGTAAGAAAACTGCAGCTCACGCGAAGTGGCGGACGCCGCACCGGCCGGGTTCCAAAACAAAGCCTCAGGCCCGTCCGCCACGGATACATAGGCATTACCCAATGCCTGGGCCCGCGGGGAGCCGGCATCAATCTTTAAAAACTGGCTTCCGCTGGTACCGGCCCATTCATTAATGGCATAAGCCGGAACATGCGCCAAACCGGCGATTAAACAAGCTGCTAAAAGTTTTATTTTTATATTCATAAATCTTTTCTACCTTTACGGGATTAGAATCTTTACCACTTTTTGGCAATGTTCACGCCCGTTTTGGGCTTTAAAGTCCACCAAGCCAAAGTACACGCCGTGGGCTACTTGCTTGCCGTGTTGGTTGGTTTTATCCCACACGCAGCGCAATGCCGCGTTACGCACATTGGGGATAGAGTCATCCGCCAAGGCGGTACCACTAATATTATTATCCGGGCGGAACGATAAAGTCTGCCCCATGGTGGTGGTATAGTTATTAGCGTCCACGCAGGTATAGCCGCTGTCACGTATCAGAGTACCCGCTAAGGTATACAACTTGATAGACATGGTACCAGGCACCGGCATCTTGGTAACTTCCAAGGTACCATAGGCTTGGCGCAGCGGGTTCGGATAGAAGAACACCGTCTTCTCCCAATCTTCGCACACAAAGCGCCCGTCACCTACGGCAATGGTGGCTTTATGCAACATCTGATACTGGTAAGCGTCCGCCACGTAATTTACCTTCCAATCCGCCGCGTCTAAAGAAGTATCATCACCCGGTAAAATTTCACCGGTAATACTGTCAATATCGGCGGAAGTGGTGGCCGTTACGAAGCGGAACGGATAGGTGCCGTCCGGCACTTCCTGCTGGGCATAATCGCGGCCGTCCCACTCTTCGGTAATAAGCGTGGTGGACGGGCGGATACCCACAATGGCGCGTACCAATACTTCGCGGATATCCTGCACTTCTTTACCCGTGGTGGGGTTGCGCAAAGTACCTTTTTGGTAATCGTAAATGGTGGTGCCGGGCTTAAAGATTTGTATGGCCACTTTCATCGGCACGGAAATCTGGTAGCTAATCGGCACAATCTGGTTACGTACGGACTGGGCATAGCCGTCTACCTCGGCCAAGTCAAACACTTTAAGCAGTTCCGCGTTGAGCGTTAAACTCTTGACCGTTTCCTGATACAAATTGGCGTCCGGATAGTTTTTGGCGATTAAGCGCACTTCATAAATGTCAGACTTCACATAATAGCCGTTATCGTCCGTACCGTCCCAATACACTTTGCGGATGGCATTGGCGTCAAAATTACCCGTATTAATAATGGTGGTAGTGGCTAAATGTTTGCAAACATCACCCACCGCGTTATTTTTGGTGCCGCCGTCCGTGGCGGAAGTGGTGCACACATTGGGTTTCAGCGCAACAATCTGCACGTCCACCGTGGCCGCGCGGGACACCGCAAAGTTGATTTCATACGGAGGAACAAATACCGTACCGCTGGAGGTGTTGAACAGCTGGGGCTGGTTCGGATACACCGCAGTGGAACCTTCCAGGAAGAATACCGGCCCGCGGGTTACGTTGATGCGGGAATTTGGTTTTTCCGTAGAATAGATATAGTCTACCTGCTGCACGTCCGCCTTAGTCATAAACGGAGCGCTGACGGCATAATCATACTCCGTACCGTCCGCCGCCGTAGTATAGGCCCGGTCTGCATAGTATAAGGATACGGGCTCGTTAGAGCGGGCAGATATATAGAACGGATACTGTCCGTCCGGCACCATTTCATAGGCGCAGGTTTTAATATCCGTAGCCCCTTGGCACTGCTGAGAAGACGGATTATAGAAGTACAGCGCATCCCATTCTTCTACAATGCGGGCCCCTTCACCCGGGCGGGTGGAGCTGGCATCAAACGTTTTAATAGGCTGTAAACGGACATCCAACGCCGTATAGTTTTGGTTGGCCGGGTAATTGGTAAACGACGTATCGTTCACATAAATACACTTTTTACCGGTCGTAGCCACTTTGGCGGGATCCACATACCCGTTGGTCATAATGTCCGTATCGGTCTGGTCGCACACGCGCGGAGGCCAATTTGACATTACGCTTTGGGTGGTAGTAACGGTAGTTTGTACCTTATATTTGTTTTCAGCATAGCAGGTAGCCAGCTCGTCCGGGTCGGTAATACCGGGGCACTGGGCATTTAATTCATCCTGCGTGGCCAAGGCAACTACATTTTCCGTAGTGGTTACCGTGGTAATGTTGTTTTCAAAATCCGTTTTGGTGTCATACGTGGTACCCACCGTAGCGGAAGGCACATATGATGTGGTAGGACCGGTTACAGTAGTAGCAGAGGTTTCCCCGTTCACCAAAGTATTTTCCACAGGAATCACCACGTCCTTATTATAAATGTTCACTTGAACGTTCATAGCTTTGGACAGGTAATAACTGATGGTGGCTTTGGCTTCGCTGTCACCATATACATCGGTGGTGCCCACATCTACTACGTGGTACAAATCTACCGGGAACACCGCCGTTGCCGTGGTTTGTACTTCCGGGAACATAGCGTCTTTAGAAGTTACCGCAAACACATAGGTGCCCGGGCCCACCATACGGCCGTCATCGTCGCGCCCGTCCCAACTCAAGGTATTAATCTGCTGAGATACGGAAGAGGCGCCTTCTTCCGGCGTGAGCATTTTAACCGTTACGCCGGCAGAGTTCTGCACGCTGGCTACGGCTACTGCGTCACGCGATAAAATGTATTTGAACACGAACGGATCCAACCCATAAGCCGTGGGGCTGGAACCTACCGTGGAATAGCTGACCGGCTGTATGGTAATATCCACCAGCCCGCGTTCCACCGGCATGGTACCTATTGTATAGGTTGCGGTCTTGACGGCATCAAACGTAACGCCGGCCGCATTGGTGTAAGAAGCCTGGTACGGAATTTCCGCCCACAACACATACACATAGTTGCCGTCCGGCAGCGGGGCGCCATAGAAAAATTGTTTATTGTCCAACGCCGGGATGGGGGTAGGCGTGCCGCTTACAGGGCACACGTCCGTATTGGTACAAGTACCATCCCACTTGGTGGTATAAGTAGCGCGGGAACCGCGTTCTTCCACAGAAGAGTACAACAAGAAGCCTGTGTTGCCCTCAATGGTGGGGCCGGTGGCCGTACCCGTGGGAGAAATTTCGGTAGAAGAAAACTCCGTACCGGGAGAGTACACCTGGAAATATACTTTAGAGGCTTCCGTAGGTACATATTTAATGGTGGCATAAGCCGTGGCCTGTTTATTTAAGCCGGAAACCACCACGTCCGTCAGTTTTAACGGGTCCAAAGACAGCTGGCGGGTTACCGCGCGGGAGAAGTCAATCCCCGGCCATTCATCTTGAGATTTAGCCTGGATGGATACGATATAGTTACCAGCCGGCAGCAATTGGCCGTTGTCATCGCGTCCGTCCCAAGAGTCAAACTCAACCAACATTTTATCGGTGGACTGGCCCTTCATCCCCTCACCCAAGCGGGGCTGCCAATTCACCAACAGACGGCGCAAGTTAGCGGTATTTAAATTCCCCGGATTAGCCGTGCCGGTATAAGAACTGTCAGAAGAGGTAGACGCATCATAAATGGCTATGCGAACGTCAGAATCTTTACTTAACCGATAAGCTAACGTGTACGGCTGGGCGGAAACGGAGGTAATATCACCCACTACGGTAGGCGTGCTGCGCACGGTGTGCACGTTGGTTACGTCCACCTGTATGGGGATTTGGTTTTCACCCGGGTAAGGAATAGAAGAATCAATGGTGATTTTGTCTACGGTTATGTTATCGCCGGGCACATCACTCTGTACCGTAGCGCGGAAACCGTACTGGCCGTTCATTTTGCCAAATTCACCGCCGATTTCAAAAGAACCGTCCCAACCGGCGCAGAAAGACATCGGGCTGCCGTACTCTTTCCCGTTATTATCAAAAATCACACAATTGGTAGCTCCAGTCACACCACCATATTGTTTAGTACAACAATTTTGTGGATTATTGTTATCACAGTTTAGTGTGGTGAAATGGAAACAAGAAGGATCTGCTGTCGCAGTACCGCATTGAGAAGGCCCGCTGGCAGCGCCCTCCGCCACACACCAACTGGTTGAGCTCTGTCCGTTACAATAATATAAAGCGGACGGACAAGTGGTACCGTTAGCAGCATCATAACAATGGTAAGAACCGCAAATATAATCTTCCGCCTGCACCGTGCCGCTGTCACCGGCGCCAGGGTACATGGTTAATGTGCGGATAGGCGGCGTATCGCTGGAGCTGGCAATATTTTTGCCGTTTTCGTATTTAACAATATCAAATTTAATGGTTTGCAAAGGAAACGCAATGGAATACGTACTCATGGCCAACGGTTTGTTGGCGCAATATACCGTCATGCACAAACCTAAACATTGGTTAGGATAATTATTTTGCTGTGTAGGGCTGGGATAAGGCTGGTCATATTCAATTAAGGCGGAATTTTCCCACGGGTCGGCATACGTGGAGCCGTTGGAATTGTTAATATTTGTGCTTACAAAACTGCGGTTAGATGGATCCGTCTGCAAATTGCCAGAAAAGGTATTTGCATCCCACCCGCAGTATTGGTCTGTTGTATCCGTAGCCCCATCTTGATAAAACACACCGGCAAATTTTACGTCTGCCTGGGCTTGGCCAAACACGGGAGAGGCCGTTAATACAAAAAACAAAGGCAAAGCCGCCCAAAAAGCCACTTTACCAAGTAAAAATTTCCACATATTTTTATTTATAATCGTGTTCATTGTGCAATTTTCCATAACCTTAAACCGGCTATTATTTAATTGAATATATCCCAAATCTGTTGCGGTGTACTGCTACATAAAATACGACGTGCCGGCCCAACGCATACAATATATTATATATAAAAATACGCGTCGTGCCTGCTCTTATAAATTTTTGCAACTTTTGGAGCTCTTGTCAACTGTTTTATACTCCCCAAATGGGCGGGGTTATTCTTCCGCACCCGCCACATCGCGGTATAGCGCAAAAGAGCCGCGCCCGGCTTGTTTTACGGCGTACAAAGCTTTATCCGCTTTTTCCAATAAAGAGGATTCGTCCTTCCCGTCCATAGGGAAAACGGATATGCCTTGGCTGATGCTTAAATGCACCTCTTTCCCCTCCGTATAGCGGCTGGGAATGGTAATGGCGCGGATGCGCTCCTGCAAACGTTTGGCAATGATTTTGGCTTCCTCGCCGTTCGTGCGCGGAAGCATAATAATCATTTCATCCCCGCCGAAGCGGCAAGGAAAGTCCGTCTGCCTTAAACTGGTGCGTATTACGCGCGCCACTTCTTTTAAGGCCCAGTCCCCTATTTGGTGGCCGTAGCCGTCGTTAATCTGTTTGAATAAATCAATATCCAAGATGATTAAAGACATAATTAAATCAAAACGTTTGGAACGGTAAAGCTCTTCGGCAAATTTTTCATTAAAGAAACGCCGCACGGGAAGTTTGGTCAGTTCGTCGTAATTGGACAGTTCCTGCACGCGTTCAAACAGCATGGCGTTATCAATAGACAAAGCAATCTGCGTGGAAAACTGTTTTAAAGAAATAAAATCCAAATAACCGATTTTCCGGCGGGAAAGCAAATTATCAAACGTCAAAAAACCCACTTTGTTTCTCTGCACTTTAAGCGGAATGTAAATAACGCTTCTGCGGGAAGTATAAGTGTTTGGGGAATCAAACACTTCACGCAGCAGTTCCTTTTCCCCCTCTTTTAAAGCCGTTTCATCCTGCACGGTTACCTGGCCGGAAATATCCGCCCCCAAAATGGATTTTATTTTAGTGCCGTCGTAATTAGTCAAATACAGACGCACGCGGTCAAAACGGAAATACTTTTGCACCCCTTTTAAAATCAGCTCCAAGCCGTCGTTTAAGCGTAAGGAAGAGGCAAAAATAGTGGCCAACTGGTTTAAAGCCGTAGAAACCGCCAGCCGCTGGTTTTTGGCCTGGTCAATTTCCGTATTGCGCAAATTGTGGGAAATTTCTTCCGCCAAGGCTTTAATCAGTTTTTCCTCTTGGGAGGTAAACACACGGTTCTTTCGGAAACGTTCCATGCGTATTACCCCTACCCGCTCTTCCATATAGGTTTTGAACGATTCCCCGCTGATAGACACCGCCGGGCGCTGCCAGCGCACCAACACATAGGCGGCGGGGTAGCTTAAATCCGTACTGATAACAAAACCTTCCCGCAGCAAGGTCTTTAAAAACATAGGCTCATTAATAACGGATATGTCTTCCTGCATATCCATACAGTATTCCTGCTTGCACATCATTTTAAGCGATAACAGGGCCCTTTCTTGCTGCCAATCAAAAAAGTACACCCGGTCCAGCTTAAACAAATTGCGCAAAGCCGGAAGGGCGCACTCCAGCAGCTCCCTTTTGTTTTGGAAGGACTGGTTTAGCTGTTTATGAAATTTATATAGGGTATAAGATTCTTTGTCAAACATATGTTACCCCTCATATAAGGAAAGCAAATAATCAATTTCTTTGGAAGCGTTATCCAGCTCCCGGTCCAAACTGGCCATGGTGAAACGTTCTTCCACTATTTGCGTAGCGCTGACGGCTAAAATTTTATTTAAAATTTCAATCACCGTACCCGTTACCGTTATGTTAGGCAGTGTTTTGGCGGACGCTAAAATACTGCCGTATGTCTGCAAACGGCGGGCGGAAGAAAAAATAAATTGTTCAAAAGAATCCTCAAACGCCGGAAAAACTTCCATCATGCCCGCGTAGCGGATTTGGTTGTCCGCCCGGGCGCACCATTTGATAAAGGCCAAGGCGTTCTCTTTTTCTTTAGACAGCACGTTAATCATTAAATTCATGCCGGACAAGTAAGAATAATATACACTCCCCGTAGTGGGCACCGGCACCGTTTTTACGCGTACGCCGCGCTTAGTGTCAAAACTGGCTACCCCTTGTTTGCGGGACATCAAAATACTTGCCTTGCCGGAAATCATGGTACCCAGGCTGCCGCGCTCACGCAGAATAGGCATATAATTTTTTAAAGCCAGGGTTACGTAGTCTTTTATACCGGCTTTAAACTGTTCCGTATGTACCAAACTTTGTTTAAAATCCGGGGTGATTAAGTCCGTCCCTCTGTCCCAAATGGCGCATAAAGCGCTGCGCACGGAAAGGGAGCCGCGCCAGTCGCTGTTTTGCATGGGGTAATACCCCGGGTTATCTTTAAAAGTTTGTTTTAACGCTTCACAAATACGCAGCAGGCCCTCCCAAGTGGAGAGATCTTCTTCCGGGTTGGAGGAAACAAGTTTTAAATGGTCCCCGCGGTAATGCAGGGCGCTCATGTCGAACCACCAAGGATAAGAATAAATATCTTTGGTACCCGGCAAATAACAATGCGGCTTAAGCGGAAACAAGGCATTGTTTAAGGATAGCCCCGGGTCCAGCTTGGAAAGATTTTCCGCCACGCCGGCGCGGGTTAACAAAGCCGTCCAATAATGCGGAATTTGGATTACATCCGGTATTTCCTCTTCAGGGGTGGGGTTTTTAATAGTAAAAATTTTACGCCACAATATATTGCGCGTAAAAACGCGCACGGTAATATCCACGCCCGGGTATTCTTTTTGAAACAAAGCGCTTAAACGGGCATAATCTTCTTTGGTACGGGAGCCGGAATCCGGCATGACCCAAATAATCATAAATTATCTCCAGGTGCGCACTTTCATGTTGGGATTAATATTTATATTCCACTCAGGCTCTTTGCCGGCGGACTGTGTGCGCTCCAACTTTTTATAGGCGGCAAGGGCTATCATGGCGGCATTGTCCGACGATAATTTCCGTTCCACAAAACGCACCGTTAAACCGGCTTCTTTGCCCTTTTCTTCCATCATCTGTCTAAGCAGCGTATTGCCCGCCACGCCGCCGCCTACCGCAATTTGTTTTACTTTATATTTTAGCGCAGCTTTAATGGTTTTGGTAACTAAAGTTTCCACCACCGCCGTTTCAAACGAGGCGCACACATCCGGCACGCTTACGTTTTTATGGTCCCGCAGATAATAGCTGACGGCGGTTTTTATCCCGCTGAAAGAAAAATCCCACGTGCCGGGCAGCAGCGGACGCGGAAAATGCACCGCGTCTTTATTACCCGTCAATGCCTGTTTGGAAACTTGCGGCCCGCCCGGATAGGGCAGCCCCAACAGTTTGGCCACTTTGTCAAACGCTTCGCCGGCGGCATCGTCTCGCGTGCGGCCAAGCTCTTTATATACACCGTAATCTTTTACATATAAAAGTTCCGTATTCCCGCCGGACACCACCAACGCCACCAACGGAAACTCCAGCGGGCGGCAAACGCGGTTTTCCTCAAATTCACAAGCAAACAGGTGCCCTTCCAAATGGTTTACCCCAATCAACGGCACTCCTTTAAACGCGGCCAGCGTTTCCGCCGCCACACGCCCCACCATCAGCCCGCCGGGTAGCCCCGGCCCGCTGGCAAAGGCCACGCAGTCTATTTTATAATTTCCCAACGCCGTTTCTATAACGGCCGCTATTTTGGCCGCGTGCGCCCGGCTAGCCAGCTCCGGTACGACGCCGTGGTATTTTTTATGCTCGCCAATTTGGGAATACACCACGTTGGACAACAACTCCTTTCCCCCGCGCAATACGGCGGCGGAGGTTTCGTCACACGTGGATTCTATACCTAAAATAGTAAAATCGTCTTTCATCTCAAGCCTGTTTATTTGCTTTTATTTCCGGCGGATTTTTCTTGTTCTTATTTTTTGCCCGTCTGTTTTTGTGCGGGCGCTTTATCCCCCGTTTTTTCTGTCTCTTTTTTTATTTTGGCTGTTTTACCGGAGGAGGATTTTGCCGCTTCCTTTTTTTCTTTAGCGGCCTGGGCCTCTTGCTTGGCCTGCTCCAAGGTAAGATCCCCTTTTAAATAAGCTACGGCCTTATCCAGCACCGGGTCTTTTTCCGTAAATTCCGGCATAACCGGTTTTTTACCGGGGGTATATATTACGTTATTATACTGCATAAACACTTTTATTTCTTCTTCCGGCTCCACCACCACTTCAATATCCGGGAAAATGCCGCCTTCGTTTTCTTTGGATTTATCCCGGTAATCCCGTTGGATGAGCCGCCCGGACGGCGTATAATATTTGGCAATAGTCAAACGCAAGCCCGCCCCGCCGGAAAGAGGCAACACCTGCTGTACGCTGGCTTTTCCAAAAGTGCGCTGGCCCGCGACAACGGCGCGTTTATTATCCTGCAAAGCGCCGGATACGATTTCACTGGCGCTGGCCGAACCTTGGTTTACCAATACCACCATGGGTATGTCCGCATATGGGGCTTTCTTATCTGTTTTAAATTCTTGGTAGAACTCCTGCTTGCGGCCTTTGGTGTACACAATCATTTGTTCTTGCCCCATGAACAGTTTGGCCATATCCACCGCCCCGTTTAATAAACCGCCGGGGTTAAAGCGCAAATCCAACACCAAAGACTTCATGCCCTGTTTTTGCAAATCTTTCAGGGCTTCGTTCAGCGCTTCCATGGTGTGGCCGGAAAAATCCACTACATATATATAGCCAATATGGTCCGGCAGCATACGGTGGTAAACCACTTCCGGCACGATTTTTTGGCGTTTTAAGGTAACGTCCAGCTTAGTGGTATATTCGCCGGTTTTGGAGTCTTTGCGGTAAATGGTAAGTTTTACTTTAGTGCCCACTTCGCCGCGCATTAAATCCACGGCTTCGTCCAGACGCATATCGGAAATGTCTTTGTCATCTACAAACAAGATACGGTCCCCCGGCATGATACCCGCCTTAAAAGCGGGGGTGCCCGGCATGGGGCTTGAAACCGTTACATATCCGTCCACCATGTGCAGGCGGATGCCTACCCCGCCGAAATCGCCCCGGGTATCGTTCTTTAACGCTTTGTAATCTTTGGGTTCTAAATATTGGGAAAAGTCGTCCAACTCGCCAATCACCCCTTTTATGGCCCCGGTAATCAGCTTATCCGTATCCGTATTTTCCACATAATTTTCTTTGACGTATTCCAACACGTCCACAAACGTGCGTATTTTACGCAAACCGCCGTCCGCCGCCGCATAAGCGTACGGGAAAAGCGTCCCTATAAAAAATAATGTTGCGGCGGCTATCGCCCACGCGCTGACTTTTTTATTTCTCATAAATACCTCATTAAATTTATTTTAACCATTTTAAAGGATCCACTGCTTCCGTACCTTGGCGGATTTCAAAATATACCGCATAGCGGCCCGTGCCGGAAGAGGTTTGCGTATCCGGCCCGGCCGTGCCCAATACCCCTTGGCGAGGCAGTTTGTCCCCCACGGATACCTGTATCTCCAGCAAAAACCCGTAAATAGAGAAGAAACCTTTTCCATGGTCTAAAATGACCACATTCCCATAAGAACGGAACGGCCCGGCATAAATGACGCTGCCGCTTTCCGCCGCGCGGACGGACTGGCCGCGCGCGGCCGCTACTTTAATCCCTTCGCGGAAAATCCATGTATTCAAATCCGCCCGGTATTCTTTGCCAAATTTACTTAATACTTTCCCCTCCACCGGCCACGGCAGAGAATTGGGAGGAACGTCTATCGTGGGTCCGCCGGAAGCCGCTTTTTTGGCTCCTCCGGTTTTTTGCTGGGAGGCGGTTTCCTTGGCGGCTTTCTCTTTGCGGGAACGTTCAAACTGGGCAAGCAAATCATTCAGTTCTTCGGCGGAACGGTTCAGTTCGTTAATTTCTTTGCGCACTTCTTCCACTTTGCGCTTGGTAACGTCCAGCGCGGTTTTTTTCTTGCGGAAATTGGTGGAAATGACTTCGCGCTCCTCTTCCAGTTTGGAACTGCGCGCTTGGAGCTGCTTGTTTTTTTGCTCATAGGTGGAAATCTTTTTGCCGGTTTGTTTTTGTTCTTCCGTCATGGCGGTGGTAAAAGCGGCTTTGTGGGTGATCATGCGGTCCACAAAAATTTCCTCTTCCAGGCTGTACCCTTCCGGGCATTCGTAACAACGGGGGGTAAAATAGTATTCGTCCAGCTCATCCAATACGGCACGCTGCCACATGGGCATGCTTTTTTCTAAAACGGCCAGCTTGTCCGCGGTGGAAAGAAGCGTTTGTTCTATATAGGAAATATCCGCCTCCACCTGGTTTTTTTTGCGTTCGGCCTCGCGGCGTTTTTTATCTAAATCGAAAATTTCCCGCGCGATTTTTTGTTCCTCCGCACGGTATTTTTTTAACTCGTTCTCTTTTTGGGCGGCCTGGCTTTTTAAACGCTCAAGCTCCTTGCGCTTGTCCTCCGCTTCATTGGAAAACAAGCAAGGCGCCCAAAGTAAAAAGATAAAAAGAGTTAGAATTTTTGCCATTTAGTCAACGTCCAGCCTAATAAACCGCATAAAATAAATAAAGCGACTTGTCTACCCACGGACGTAAACGCGTTTAACGCGGGCAGCAAATACCCCGACGGATACACCAACGCCGCTATAAACACCAAAGACGCCCCCGCCGCCAGCAACCCGGAAAATACCCCCGCCCCCATATGACGCGAAACGGAAGGATACGCTTCCACCAAAAACATAAAAAACACCAACAGTAAAAGCGAAAACACCATAGCCATATTCACAATACGCAGGCAAAGCCCCACCAAAAAAATAGTGCGCGCGTGCTGTGGGCTGTACTTGGGGGACAAGCCTTGGTATTCCGCCGCCAAGTTATCCACAAACGGACCGATATTGTTAACGGCTTTGTAGTTTAGCCTCAGCTCAAAATAGGCCGGCATTTTATTTCTGCCCATTAGTAAAAGCGCTTCTGTAAGCTGGGGATTCTTTTTTTGCAAAGCGGCCAACGCATCCGCCGGGGAGAATAATTTTACTTCCAAAATATCTTCCTTAGCGCTTAGGCTTTCCCCTATTTGGGTCAGGTCTTCGGTTTTTACTTCCGGGTCCACCGTTAAAATAACCTTAAACTCGCCGTCCAAGCGGGTAAAATAATCCTTTAGCTGCAACTGCGTAAAGCTGACAATCTGCAACAGCACCGCCACCGCAAAGGTAAGCGTAAACACCCGGCGGTACAAACGGAAAACGTGTTTGGATTTGCGTCTTTGGGGCTCTAAAAAATCATCCATAGATTAGTCCTCATCTTCTTCGGAGGGGAGCTGCGTCCACCCTAAGGCCCGGCTCATTTTGTCTTTCAGCTGGGTATTGTGATATACGCCGGTAAACCCGTCATACCCGCCGTACGCCACTCCTATCAACATACCGGAAGTGTGGGCCCCCGTATTCCAGCTAAGCCCTTTTGCCTGGTTAATACGCTGTTTGACGGCCTCGTAATCCGTAGGGTCTTGTAAAGAAGACAAATCTATATGATACCCTAAGGCTTTGTCCATCATAGCCTGCATGGCGGCCGGGGTTTGTTTTTCTTTAGGAAGCTTTTTAAAATCTTCATTCACGTAAAACAACACACGGTTTTGTTTGGCTAAATTATCAAATTCTTTATAATCAATATAATCCGTATTTCCGCCGTAAAGCATTTCCCCTTGGGCGTTCTTATGCTTTACTTGGTCTTCATCCAAATGGCGGTAGGAAAACGCGGGAACGCCGGTTTCGTGATCCGCGTTTAAGTAAATAAGGGTGTCTTCGTTCTTATCGGCAAACGCGGTTAAAACAGGAAGGGTTTCATCCAACCCCAGCATTTCATAATAAGAAGCGCCGCCGTCGTTTTCATGCAAGGCCCAATCAATTTTACCGGCTTCCACCATTAACACAAAGCCTTTTTCATTTTGGGAAAGAACACGCAGCGCGGCTTGGGCCATGTCTTTTAACGTGGGCACGTTGGGGTTTAAATCTTTTTCTATATAAAAAGGCATGGCCTCATCGGCAAATAAACCTAACAGTTTTTTCCCTTTGGCGCTAGCCAGCTGTTTTTTATTTTTAACAATGGTGTAGCCTTTCTTTTTGGCTTCTTTTAATAACTTTTTATTTTCCCCCTTGGAAAAATACTTAAGCCCGCCGCCCAAAATAACGTCCGCGCCGGAGTCTATCATCTGCCGCGCGATATCATACTTTTGTTTGCGGCTGCGCACGTGGGATAAAAAGCCGGCGGGGGTGGCGTCCGTTACATACGCGTCGGAAATAACGCCTACGGACAAACCGCGCGCCTGCGCCTCTTCCATAATATTTTTTACGTCCAGGCCGGAATAATCCTGCCCGATGTAATCCGGCAAGGAAAACTGCCCCGTGGCCATTTGCGTGGCGGAGCCGGCCGAGTCCGTAACAATGCTTACGTGCGTGTTGTTAAAATACAAACCCACGTCTGAGGCGTTGATAAATTTTTCCAAATAGGATTGTTTATCCGGGTAAGCCGGGTTATGGCTGTTGCGTATGGCCTCCATAAAAAAACCCATGGCGGACGGACCCATCCCGTCCCCGATTACCCATATCAAATTCTTGGCTGTTTTAGCCTGTGCGCTAAAAGCAAAAACACAAACAAATAAAACTAATACCCATTTTTTCATAGAAGAATTTCTCCTAATTTACTGTTCTTTTATACAAATCTATGTATTCCTGGGCGGATTTGTCCCAAGAATTATCGGCCATCATGGCGTTTTTAACCAGTTTGGTCCAAGCCGGTTTGTCCGCATATACCTGCAAAGCGGTTTCCAAGGTGGAAACGATGCCGTTCTCGCTCAAGGTGTTAATAAAAAACCCGGTAGCGTTGGAAACGGGAAATCCGGTTACCGTGTCGGCCAAACCGCCTACTTGCGTAACCATGGGCAGCGTGCCGTATTTCATGGCAATCATCTGGCTTAAGCCGCACGGCTCAAAACGAGACGGCATTAAAAATAAATCCGCCCCGGCATAAATTTTATGGGCCAGTTCCTCATCCAGCTTTCCCCGGTAAGCCACACTGGTTGGATTATTGCGCGCCAAAGCTTGATAGGCTTTTTCCAAACGGGGGTCCCCCGCGCCCAGTACGGTAAACAATACGCGGCCTTTGTAGCGCTCTATCACGTTTACCACCGTGTCCAACCCTTTTTGATAATCCAAACGCGATACGATACCCACTACCGGTTTATCCGGGTTTTGTTCCAAACCGCATTCCTGCAATAAAAGCATTTTGCAGGCGGTTTTACCGCGCGGGAAATCAAAACAATCATAACCTACGGGCAAAATAGGGTCAGTTTCCGGGTCCCAAATTTCGGTATCAATGCCGTTTACAATACCGCAAAAGTGATTGCTGCGGTGACGCAGAACGCCTTCCAGCCCAAAACCCTTAGAAGGATCATTTTGCACTTCTTTGGCATAGGTCGGGCTGACGGTGTTAATGTTATCGGCAAACACCAACCCGCTTTTTAAAAAGCTCATGCCGCCGTAATATTCAAATTTTTCAGGGGTATAATCCACCGGGTGGAAACCCGCTTTCTCATACGTGGAATACGGATAATGCCCTTGGTAAGCAATATTATGAATGGTAAATAAACTGCGGGTGCGGGTGTAAAAAGCGTCCAGTTTATATACCGTTTTTAAATAGGCCGGGATAAGGCCGGTTTGCCAGTCATGGCAATGGATAATATCCGGGCGGAAACCCACAAATTTGCAGCCTTCCAACACGGCGCGGCAGAACAGAATAAAACGTTCGTCATTATCCGGATATTCCCCGTTTTTGGTTCTGTACAGCTCGGGACGGTCAAAATATTTGCGGTTTCCGATAAAAAACACAATAACGGAACCCCAGTTAATATAAGACAAAGTAACTTGTTCTATACGGTCCCCTATCGGGATTAAATACACCCCGGGCACCACTTTTAAAGAAGACACGCGCGTAATATTGCGGTAATGGGGCAGAAATAAAATAACTTTATTGCCTTTGCGCATACCCAGCTGCTGGCTTAGCGCGCCCACCACATCTGCCAATCCTCCCGTTTTGCAAAACGGGAACGCCTCGCTGGCGGCCATAACAATATTCATAACTTAGTTATCCTCCTCTGCGTCACCGGGAACGGCGGCTTGTTCTTTCTGCCGGTTTTCTATTTCTAAAGCCTGTTCTGTAAGCTGTTGTTCCAATTCTTTTTGGCTAAGCGTTTCCTGCGCCGGGGCGTCCACCGGCAAAGCGGCCTGCTCTTGCACCGGGGCCTGCTGCGGTAAATCAGACGGCATTTGTGAAGCCGCTTCTTCCTGCTCGGCGGCAGGCGCTTCCATGCCGGGCAGCCCGGCTTGGTTTACGTCCGTCTTGTTATAAGAGGCGCGGGTAAAGAAAGGGTCCGCCCCGCCGTCCAACACTTCCAACTTTTCGGCATCGTCCAAATCTTCCAAGGGGATAACAGCCGGCTCACCCAACGGGGGAAGCGCTTCCTCAAAAGGCAAATCCGCCTGTTTTTCATGCAAAGACTTGGCGGCAAAAACTTGCAGGTCCGGCAGTTCAGACACTTTGTTTAAGCCAAACATTCTTAAAAATTCATCTGTGGTTCCATATACCATCGGGCGGCCCACGGTGTCCTTTTTACCCACCACGCGTACCAAACCGCGTTCCAGCAGGCGTTCCAGCGGGCCAGCCACGTCCACCCCGCGTATGGCTTCCATTTCCGCGCGGGTAATGGGCTGCTTATAGGCGATAATGGCCAGCGTTTCCAACGCCGCGTTGGAAAGTTTGGTGGTCATTTTTTCATTATACAGCTTGCGCACCCAGCGCCCATATTCCGGCTTGGTTGCCATTTGATAGCCGCCGGCCGCCTCCACGATTTGCACGGCGCGGCCTTGTTGGGCGTATTCCTGGGTAAGTTCTTTAATAATATCAAGCACTTGGGCCGTGGAGAGCGTTTCCACCACGTCCGCCAGGCGGGACGCTTTTACCGGCCTGTCCGTAATAAACAAAAGGGTTTCTATAATTTTTTTTGCGTCCTCAGTAGTTTCCACCAACTGGGTCTGGTTTTGGCTTTCCTGCGTTTGCATAATTAAGCAGCCTCCCCGTGCATAAGGGTTTTAAAATCTTTGTCTTTATTTTCCGGATTTAAATAAATGCGTATATCACCGCCGCGTGCGTCTTGGCGGGCCAATAATTTTTTAATTTTCATCAGTTCCAATACCGCCATGAAACAAGTGATAATGCCCCGCTTTTTGGTTTCACCCACAAAAATGTCATCCAGCAGTATCCACTCCCGGCGGGTAAGCAGGGAAATGACCTTCTCCATTTTGCTTTCAATAGGAAACTCCTCTATCTTCAGCATTTCCACCCGTTTGCGCTCGTCCAAACGGTCAAAAGCGCGTTTTACGGCGGCAAGCAAATCAAACATTTGCAAGTTGATTATTTTTTCACCATCGTCAAAAATAGGGGCGGAACGGTAAAACCGGTCTTTTAATTCCTCATGTTTTTGTTCCAAAAACTTGCTGGCTTCTTTATACTTTTGGTATTCCACCAGCTTGGCGATTAATTCTTTGGCCGGGTTGGGGCCTTCGTCCTCCGTAGTGGGGGCCTGGCTGGGAAGCAACGTTTTGGCTTTGATTTGCATCAGCGTGCTGGCCATAACCAAAAACTCACCAGCCACTTCTAAATTAAGCTCCTTCATTACGTTTAAATAATCCAAATATTGTTTGGTTATTTCCGCAATGTTTACGTCGCACACGTCCAAATTGTCTTTTTTGATGAGATGCAAAAGCAGGTCCATCGGGCCTTCAAAGACATTAATGTGTACGTTGATAGGAGCCGGGTTTATCATTTTATAATCCGCATGGCTTTTTTAGCCGCCAACAATACCGGCGCGGCAGAGGCGCGGGCGGCTTCTTTCCCCTGGGCCACAATTTGGGCCAGCTGGGCTTTGTCCGCCTCAAAAATTTTACGCCGTTCGTTAAAGGCCGAAAGTTCCGGCTCCATTAACGCGAACAATTCTTTCTTGCATGCCACGCAGCCCAAGGCACCCTCTTTGCACTGCGCACAGCGCGTTTGGTGGTTGGGATTGTATATTTTATGAAAAGCGTATACCACGCACCCGTCCGGGTTGGCGGGATCATTGGCTTTTTTCTTATTCGGGTCCGTATACATAGACATTACTTTTTTGCGTACGCTGTCTACATCTTCCCCCAGTTCAATGGTGTTGTGATAAGATTTGGACATTTTATGCCCGTCCAGCCCCGGCACTTTAGCCACCGAGGTAAACAACGGCTTGGGTTCCACAAAAACTTCTTCCCCGTAAATGTCTTTAAAGCGGCGGGCGATATCGCGCGCTATTTCCAAATGGGCGGTTTGGTCCTGCCCTACGGGCACAAATTCCGCGCGGTGTATCAAAATATCCACCGCCATCAACACCGGGTAGCCTAAAAAGCCAAAGGAGGATATATCCTCGTCCGTAAGCCCCTTTACGCGTTCCGCCAGCGGGGTGTTTTCGTCCCCGGCCAACTGCCCGGCGTATTTACGCGCCAACAGTTCCTGTATTTGGTCTTTATAGGTGGGGTTTCTTAGCAGCCAGCCCAAAGGGGTAATCATCCCTAGTAGGGTGTTTAATTCGCTTACTTCCGGCACGTCAGACTGGATAAAAATAGTGGCTTGTTTGGGGTCTAAGCCGGCGGTCAGCCAGTCTATCAGCATGTCTTCGCCGTTGTGGGCCAAACTTTGGGCATGGTCATAGGCGGTGGTAAGGGCGTGCAAGTCCGCCACGAAGAAAAAACAGCGGTAATCTTTTTGCAACGCCACCCAGTTTTTTAACGCCCCATGATAATTGCCTAAATGGAGCCGGCCTGTAGGCCTCATACCGGAAACAACGATTTTATTGTTTGTCATAACACCAAACACCTCTATAAAGCCAAGAACTTATTAAATAAATTTAAAATAAAATAAGTGGGCGGAAGCAAGAAATACTTTACCCCTCCCGTCAAAATTAAAGCCAGCACAATATACATACCGTAGCGCCCAAAAAACAGTTGGTAACGCATGGAGGCGCGCGGCGGAAGCAAGGCCGTTACAATATTGCCCCCGTCCAACGGCGGGATAGGTATTAAATTAAATACGGCCAGCAACACATTAATCATCACCCCGTATTGCAAAAACACAAAAGCCTGTTCCACCCCGGCCTTTGGCGTTTGCCCACTCCACAGAACTAAAATCTTCATCACGATTACCAGCGCCAAAGCCAACAACAAATTAACAGCCGGCCCGGCGGCGGCTACTTTACCCATATCCCGTTTAGGCGAAGGCAGACGCAGCGGATTAACCGGCACCGGCTTGGCCCAGCCAAAAAGCGGCATGCTAAAAATGTAACAAAACAAAGGTACGGCCAGCGTGCCTATTATATCCACATGGGCAATGGGGTTTAAAGTAAGGCGGCCGCTAAGATAGGCGGTGTCATCCCCCATGCGGTATGCCACTAAGCCGTGGGCAAACTCATGCAGAACAATGGAAAAGAATAAAATGGGTATATATAAAATGATTTCCATATATAGGTAATTCTACTAATTTATACCCCCTCTTGCACGGCTGTTTTGGCAACAAAAGCCTTTTGGCGGGATTAAAAGAAGGCTCTTGTTAATGCGCGGTTTCAACTAAAGCAAAAAAACACTTGACTTCGTTTAAAAAACTAAATATATTTACTAAATATTCGCAGTGGGACAAGGGGGCATGCCAAAGTATGCCGCTAAAAACGTTACCAGAAATTCATAGCCTATTAAAGCCTGTTACCCATTACAGCCAGGCCCTTAGCCAGCCGGGCATATATGCGCTTTGGTGTCAGGAAGGGGAAAGCAAGCGTTTGCTGTCCGTACGACCCAGTGACGATATACGCCGCAGTTTAGAAATTTATGCTTCCTTGCAAACCTTGCGCATACACAGTGGAAACAGAATTACATTTTCAGTAGGATATATGCCCCGCTCTTCCGCCATTGAAAGAGAAACGCTGGCCCGTTTTTTATCCCGCCATTTATCAGACGAAACAGAATAATTTGACCCCATGCCAAAAAGCCATAAACCAAAACGGTTTATGGCTTTTTTATTAAAGCAAACGGTAAAAGGCGTTATTTTTTGGGCAATTTTTCGGCTTTATCCAGCGCTTCCTGCGCGCTGGACACTTCCCCCCGCCACTGCAGAGAACAGCAATATTCCAAGGCCGAAGAGATTTTACTGCCGCAAAAACCGCGGTTCTTTAAATCATTTCCTCTAACAAAACAACTTTCCAACGCAAACGGGGGCAGCTGCGGGTAAAGAATGCGCAAAACGTTTTTTTGCAGCGGCGTAAGCGCAGACAACGGAGCCCGCTGCGCCTCAAATACTTCCAACAGGGTTTGCAATTGCTGCGTTAACTCTTTAGGTAAACGAAGGGATTTTAAAAACGCCGCACCGCTCTTATCCATGGAACATACCAAAACCCCTAAACGTTCCGGCATGGTTTTGGCTTTCAGCAGTTTGTCCGTCCAAGCCAGGCCGGGGTAAATAAAGTCCAGCAAACCGTATTGTTTAAGCAAGGCAAAAATAGGCTGAGGCTTATGCTCTTCTAAAATTTTAATAAACTCCCGGCTTACTCTTTCCCGGGTAAGCAAAAGCGGGTACTGTTGGCTAACGGCTTCTTTAAATAATTTTTTAGTTTGGGGAGCCAACTCCCACCCAAAACGCCCCGCAAAACGAAGCGCGCGGAAAAGGCGGGTGGGGTCATCCAAAAAACTTTTGTCATGCAAAACGCGCACCAAACCGGCGTCTATATCCTGCCTAGCGGAAAAAGGGTCAAAAGAAGAGGCAAAATCCTGTGGCCAAATACTAACAGCCCAGGCGTTAACGGTAAAATCCCGGCGGAATAAATCGTCCTTAATAACAGAAGGCTCCACCACCGGCAGAGCGGCCGGGCGAGGATAAATTTCTTTGCGCGCACGCACCAAATCCAGCTTTAACCCACTTTCCAGTTCTACCCGATAAGTACCGAATTGGGTAAATTTATGTTTAGTTCCACCCCAGCGGCGCAGGCATAAATTGGCAAGCGGCTCCACATTGCCCTCAAAAGTAATGTCTATATCCAAGGTTTCTTTTTTTAAATAAAAATCCCGCACGGCGCCGCCCACCAGCCACGCCTTTGTGCCCAATTTTTGGGCATAAGCGCCAATGGCAAGCAACACCTCTTTGTGCTTTCTGGGAATAGACACTGTATCTTTACTCATGCTAAAACAGGCAGGGAAGCTCCCTCCTGGCTCATTTGGTCTAAAAAGTTTTGCAACAACAGGCTTTGCAGGCCTTGTTTGATTACTTTATGGGCGGCCAAAGCATAACCGTTGGCGCTTTCCTCCATAGGGGCCGGTACATATAACGGAAAGCGTTTTTTCCGCGCGTAACCGGGTTTTAGGCGCACAATACTGCAACCCGCCGCCGCGGCCGCGGCAGCCACCACTTCCGATTCAAAAAGCGTTTTTTCTTCTTGCTCCAGCACTTGTTTTAAACCGTCCAAGCCAAAGACGTAAAACGGCGGATAATCCAAATGCATGGTTTTGGAAAGAGCCTGCTTAATGGTTTGGTAATCTTCTTTCATCTTGGCGGCCAAGGCGGCTTCTTTGTCTTTATCCGTATGGGGAAAGACAAAAATCATCAGCTCGTTGGGAGCGTCCAAATAAATTAAATTTCCGTCATGATGAAAAAAAGTCTTGCATTCCGGGCAGCAAACTAAATTCAGCTCCCCTCCCAGGGCCGCCGTTTTTAAATCAGGGTCTTGGTCCGCCCGGACAAGGGACCAATACTCCACGTCAAATTCTTCACAATGGTTGGGGCATTTGGCGCGCCCCTCTGCCTTAATAGATTTCATATTTATACTTTATAGCAAAAATAAACACGCTTTGTAATAAAAAATGTTTACTTTCAAAATGATAGAATAGAAATATTATGACTCATGCTTCCCAACGAACTCAAAAAGCCAATGCGGTAACCATACAAGGATTAATTATTAATACCGTGCTGTGCGCATTCAAATTTTTAGCCGGCATAGTGGGCTGCAGCGCCGCCATGGTGGCGGACGCGGTGCACTCGCTATCAGACTCACTGACAGACATTGTTGCGCTGGCCAGCGTGCGCCTTTCGGGCCGCCCGGCCGATAAAGACCACGCCTACGGGCACGGCCGTTTTGAAACCTTGGCCACCCTGCTTATCGCCTTGGCATTAGGCGCCGTAGGGGCCAAGATTTTATATAACGGGCTATTATCCATACTGAGCTTAACGGAAGGGGTGTCCATCGCCCGTCCGCACGCCATCGCGCTCATTATGGCGGGGATTTCCATTATTGTAAAGGAGTGGCTGTACCGCTGCACCCTGCGCGCGGCCAAACTAACGGACAGCCGCCTGTTGGAAGCCAATGCTTGGCACCACCGTTCGGACGCGATGTCCTCCATCGGTACGCTGTTAGGTATTTCCGGCGCTTATTTTTTAGGCAATAAATGGACGGTGCTGGACCCGCTGGCCGCCATTGTGGTAAGCTTTTTTATTTTTCAGGCCGCCTGGCAGATTTTTAAAGACGCCGTCAGCGAATTATTAGAACAAAGTCTGGGAGAACAAGCGGAAAAAGAAATTGCCCTGCTCTGCAAAAATATTCCCGGCGTGCAAGGGGCACATGATATTAAAACACGCAAAATAGGCAGCCGCTGCGCCATTGAAATGCATGTGTACCTGGCGGACGAGCTGACCCTGGCCCAAGCCCACGCCATTACCGAACAAATGGAAAAGCCGCTTTTAAAACGTTTCGGCCCGGAAACCTTTGTAACCATTCACCCGGAACCGGTTTCTTTAAAACGAAATTCAACCAAACCAATATAATAAAAGACCCGGCTTGAGACCGGGGGTCTTTTATTGCTTTCCCGAACAACGCATTTGGCCCCGTTTTTCCCCATACACGCTTTTATTTAGACAAGAGCCTCTTGCAACCCTTGGCTTTGTTTAATGGCTTGTTTCCCCTCTAAAAAATTATTTAAGAAAATAAGATTTTTTGCGGTAAAAAGAGCCTTTCCCCCAGTAACGTCCGGCAGGCTTTTATATAAATAAAAACGCCCCGGGAAGGAAACCCGGGGCGTCTAAAACGGACAAGCGCTTATTTATTTACAGCCGCAGGCATAGCCGGCATAGGCGGCAACGGCTTGGCATAGGTGCCCACATTAGGCAGCTGCAGTTTAACCGGCTGTAATGCGGGCTTTTTCCAGCTGTTGTATAAGAAGTCCGCCCCCACCGGCCAAGACAACGGCCTGATTATATTTCTTACCTGGCCGGGAGCCAACACTCCCAAACTCTTCATGGTAATAGCCGCGCCAGCGCCTAAGAACGCATAAGACATACCCAACGAATAGGTAGGAACCTGCTCGTCCACAATCATCGGGCCGCCGGGGCGGTTTTCGTCTGTCATAATATCCATGGACGTACTTACTACCAGCGGAGGAAGCGCCATCCCCACGTTAGCCGCTGAAAATACCGTGCGGGAAACCGCTTTATACCCGTCTTTTAAGCGTTTTTGCTCTTTTAAGTCTTTAGCGGCGTTTACAATGGTTTCCACTTCTTTTGAGCTCATATACCGCGCGGTGGCCAAATTCTGTAAAGATTGGAAGACGTTAGCCGTACCCAACCCCAGTAAAGTTCCGCCGGCAATCAGTTTGCTCCAGTTCCAAGCGTCCATATTGCCGTTGGCGTCTTTATCTACCGACAGCAGCAAACCGCCGCCCGTAGCGGAAGAAAGCAAGGAATATTGCAACATCTTGGTATAGCGTACTTTTTCATCCGCACCAAACAGGTTCAAAATAGGACCTGCTTTCCAGCGCGCGATAAACGGCGCCACCAATAACGCCCCGCCCGTAAAAGTAGCGGTCAGATTTTTCTTTTGATGGTCTTGATTCAAATGACCGGCGGAAATGTTAAAGACATCCGCGGAAGCCCACTGCTGCGCCGCCGGTTTTAACATTTGGTTGGTCGCTTTGTTATACGCGGCGGATTCAAACCCCGTAAGCATAAACGCGCCGGCCATCATAGGCAGCATAGCGGGGTTGGCCACCAGCCTATATGCCTCTAAGGATTCCTTTTTCAAAGTCTGCCATACTTGCCCTTTAGGGAACTTAAAGCCTTTTTCCATACCGATGGTGCGGTTGATGCTGGAAGAATGCATAATCATCAAAGCCGCGACAGACCCCGCTTCCAACACCGGGAAAGAAGAAGCAAATGTTGGCGGTTTGGAAACCAAACCGTCCCCGGTTGAGGAATACAGCCCGCCAAACACCAGCGGAGGAACTAACAACGCGGCAGAACCAATGTTTTTGGCCAACATGCTCTTTACCAAGCCCGTACTGCCGCTGGCTTTACCAATCAACGTGTTCAAGCTGGCGCGCAATAACGCAGAGGATAAACCAATGGCCGCCGCAGAAGGATACAACCACAGATAGCTGGGCAAACCGGCCGGCTTTTCACTGGAAGTTTTATTTTGGGGAGTATTCCAAACAAACCCCGCTGCCAACGGAAAGGCCAAACCGGTAGAGGATATAGCCAACGCCGCTTTCGTAACGCCCAAAGCGCCATAGCGTTTTACAAACGGGGTAAACATAGGAGCAAAGAAAGAAGGCACAAACGGCAAGAACAGCGTAATCATCATTTTAGCGGTATCGCTTGCGCCGTAAGGCTTATCGCTGGGATAAAATTCTTCCAAGGAAGACAACAACCCGGTGGAGGCGGAACTTAAGCTCAGCCCCGTAGCCACATACATGCGCCACAAACCGGTTTTTTTGGCATCTACCACTAAAGAAAGAGGAGTGGATATTTTACTGCTGCGCAACGCAGTAACCAAATGCCCGGCCTCCCCTTTGGGAATACCAAAGAAGTACGGATTTTTGATATTAACTATCTCGTTGCTCTTATTGAAAAAGGAGAAACCTCCCTTTGTATCCACCACCAATTTATCTACGCCCAAAGCGCCCATATTAAAGAATTTGTCCGCCTTTACCACCATAGGCACTTCCTGCAAAGTACCGTTGGCCAACTGGCGGTATACCTGCAACATAGAAGAGAAGCGCTCTTCTTTATCTCCCGTTAAAGCTACGCGAGAGGCCAGCAGGCGGTTGTCTTTCAGCATCATGGAAATTGTCTTTTCTTCCGTGCCGCGGTGCCATTTCTTAGGGAACCAGGAAAATTCTTCCAGCCAGTTGCGCGCCCCGTTCCACCCGCGCGCCAATAAACCTTGTTTGGCGTAAGGGGACATCGTCAGCGCAAGCGGCTCAGGAGCGCCTACCATAGCCTGGGCCAGTTTAGGCAATTCACCCGGCCGGGCAATGATTTTAAAGTTCTCCAGCTTAAAAGGAGCGCCGGCGGCGTTAATCATGGAAAGGGTATACTCGCCCGTTTTTTCAGGTATAAAATCTACATGCTGGTAAAACCGGTCAGACACGCCGTTTAACCGCGGGTCCATACGCAGCGTTAAGGGCAAAGCATGCGTGCCCTTTGCGTCCCGCACAAAGGCGGCACGGGCTTCATATTCCACAGAGGGCTTGCGCACCACAGAACCAGACAAACTGCGCGCCGCCTTGGGAGCGGTAATAGAATAATCTTTACGCAAATTCCAGGCCAACACGTCGGTGAGTTTTAATTTTTCCGCTGGGGTAAAAATAGGGCTTTCATTTACCAATACCCCTACTTTTTTACCCAAAATTTGGCGGTATACGGCATTGCCGCGCCAAGCATGATAACTGTCATTGCCAAAAGGAACAAAACTGAGGAATTGGCGCCATTTGCGGTTGCGGTATTGATAAGACTGGTCCGCCAGTTTTACGGCATTTTCTAAAATTTTAGACGTTTCCTCTACTGCTGCGGGGGCTTTTATACCCGCCATAGCCAAATTATGCGACACCGCCGATAAACTTACTTTCCCCTCAGGCATTAAAGAGACGGTTTTGGTAAGCGCTTCCGGCACACTAAAAGCTTTATTGCCGCGAATAGAGCCCGCCAGTTCAAATATGGCGCGCTGATACGGGGTGGTGGCAAAGGCGGTTTCACCGGCCGGTACCGCGGTGTATAACTCATCTAACCATAATTGGCGGTATAAACTGTTTTTTCCGAACAAACGGGTTTTTAAAGAAAACGCCTCTTTCATGAACCGATCGTTTACGCGCGAAGAGGTTTGGGTTAAAAGTTGCTTAAACTCAGTAGCCTGCGCCGGAGTGGAAAACAGTTCTTTATCTAACACAATTTTCCCGGCTTCAAAACGGGCGGGAGACACAGCCTCATATCCCCGCGCGTACATGCGCACTTTGCTGGGAGCAAGCTCAACAGACGCAAACAACGGAGCCTGCGCTTGAATTACCCCCTCTAAACGGGAAGATATTTTGGCGTTTAGGTTGCGCGTCCAGTTAGGGCGCAGTCCTTTTAACGCGGCCACTAACGGTTCGGCATTTCCTATATTTTTCAAACTGCCTAACATGCGGGTTTCTCCGGCCAGCTTACCAACACCAGCCAAAGCCCCGTTACCCAGCATCTTCATCCAGCGGAGGGCTTTAGGAGAGTTGCGCACGATATCCGCCCCAAACCACAAGAGCAGCACCACATCACATACGGCCGCGCCGTCCCCCCACCATTTATTACGGGTATAGGCACTTCTTTTTAATACATATAAATTACTCTTTTTATCATAGGGTTTAATCAGATAGCCATCTTTTACCTGTTTTCCCTTTACCGCCGCGGCAAAGGCTCCGTACAGCTTGTTGTCCAAAGCCAGTTCTTCGTCGGCGTTTAAATCACCCATCGTATTTAAAAACAAATAGCGGGAAAATACCGCCGCGGCAGGCAAACCTGTATTTTGGCTTAAAGCGGTTAAAGCCTGACGGCTTTGCGAAACGGTATTGGCGCCTCTTTGGGCTTCTTCTTGGGAAACGGTAATGACGCCTTTCCCGGCACCGGCATTGCTAAAATACTGGCCGGCACGGGTAATGACGTTGGAAGGAGTATATTTTTCCGCACCGCTTTTTCCGCTGATTAACGCCCCGACTAAAAACGGCAATATGGTGTCGCAATTAATATAAAATCCTTCCCCGCGCTTGGTAACCAAACAACGCCCGACGCCATAATTATGCAATACCTGCAGGCTGTCTTTGCTGCCCTCGGCCGCTAACATTAAGGCCAGCTCTTCCCAACCGTTGGAATAGGAACCGTCTTCCCCTTGGAACTGGGCCTTTTTAGACACATCCCCCAAATAGCGCTGGTTTCCGCCTAATTCATACTTGGCAAAATCATGCAACTCCGTAAAAGACAAGGGAAATACCGTATTATGTTCTCTCTGAACAGCGGCATGTAAAATACCGCCCACCGTTTTTGCCTGCCCCATAGACAGCAAGGCAGAAGCCCCGGCCAACAACACCGGCCCGGCCGCTCCGTTTACGTCTAAATGGCGTTCCACAAATTCGCTCACGGCCATGGAGGCCTCAAAACTTCCCTGCCCTAATTGCCCCAGCCCGGCCAAGGCGGAAAAAGCCCGCTCGCAGGAATAGGCGGATTTAGGGTTTAAACAACCGTCATTGACGGACAAATCTTTAATAAAGATATCCATCAACAAATCTTTTTCTTTTTGAGTAAAAAAGCTTTCCCCTTTAACAGTACGGTAAGACAAAAGCCGCGGGGTAATGCCCACCAGATAAGAAACGGCTTTTTCCGGGTGGGAGGCATATAAGGAAAAGAGCTGCTGCTTCTTTTGCAAAACAACTTTGTCGCGCTGTTCGTCCGCGTTTTTTTGGTAAAAGGCATAGCGGTCTTTAGCGCTCAAAAGGGCGCTTTTGGTTTCTCTATCCAGCTGAGATAAAGAGTCGTTTTTCCAAAAGAATAATTGCTCCCGGAATTTTTTTCTTATGGCCTCCATATCTTTTTCTATATATGCGATGCGTTCTTCTTTTTGGCTGTCCGTTTCCGGCTCGGACGGAGTGCTGGATTCTATTTGCTTATTTTGCAAGGAGGATAATTTTTCTTCAAATTGCGCTAAGGTCTTATCATACTGTTCTTGAATGGAAGCCCGGACGGCAGCCGCTTCTTTTTCAATGGCTTGCGCATCTTGTTCTTTAAAGGTTTCAAAAGAGGATTGTTTCGTTGTTTGCGTGGCGGAAGAGAAAAGAGGATTAAAAAAAGTTCTGATTTCTTCTAATTGTTTTAAAACGGGGTCTTTCTGAGCTAACTCTTGAAAAAAACGTTTGATATTTTCTTGTCTGGAAGGAGTATAAAATCCGGAAGGATTTTGGGCGGTATAGGCTCTTTCTTTTAATAATTTTTCTAAATCATCGGCGGATATGGGTAGTTTTGCTTTGGAAGTGGAAACAGCTTGGGCGGCGGCTTGGCCGGTTAGGTTAAAAATCATTACTACTGCTAGAATTAGGGATATAAAACGGCGGAATGCTTCTACAAGAGATACAGGTTGGTTTTTCATATATATAATCCTTTTAGAAATTATCAAATAGAAAGCTCCTTCACTTTCAATTTTCTATTAAAACCTTTTTTTTCGCAAGGGCCAAAGGGCCTATTTCGCGCTTGGGCCCACTGGTTCATTTTTAGACAAAAAACCGGACAAACTCTTACAGAGCTTCTCCGGTACTGAAAATTTGCCCCATATGGGATTTGAACCCATACCACCGGTTCCGAAGACCGGTACTCTATCCAGTTGAGCTAACGGGGCCCGTTTGTTATTGTATCAATAATTAGCCAGGTATGCAAAAGCCGTCAACAGTCCGCCTTGCGGATATACACAAAAAGGCGTTTCACACCGGGCCTATTCCTAGGCAAACAAAATTTGGTAGAATAAGATTATCTTAATTGCTGTAAGGAGTATACCTATGGGTGGACATTCACACTGGGCCGGTATTAAACATAAAAAGGCCCTCGTAGACGCTAAAAAAGGTAAAGTATTTACCAAAATTTTAAGAGAAATCACCATCGCCGCCAAGATGAGCGGCGGCAACCCGGACCAAAACCCCCGCCTGCGCAAAGCCATTGACGACGCCCGCGCCGCCAATATGCCTTCTGACAACGTAAAACGCGCCATTATGAAAGGTACCGGTCAGCTGCCGGGTGTTTCTTATGAAGAAATCACTTATGAAGGATACGGCCCCGGTTCCGTGGCGGTTATTGTGGAGTGCACCACGGACAATAAAAACCGCACTTTCTCTGAAATACGCAAAATTTTCACCAGCCACGGCGGTTCTATCGGCACGGCGGGATGCGTATCCTATATGTTTAAAAGCAAAGGGCTTATTGTGGTAAAGAAAGAAGACATCGGCGAAGATGAACTGATGGATTTAGCCCTGGAAGCCGGCGCCGAAGACGTGCGCACCGCGGCGGACGTATATGAAGTAATCACCGCCCCGGAAATGGCCGCCTTGGACGCTGTTAAAAAAGCCATTGAAGCTAAAGGCATTACGCCCGAATCGGCCGATTTATCCATGCTGCCCGATACGGAAGTAAATATCACCGACGAGCACACCGCCGAAACCTTAATGAAAATGCTGGAAGCGTTGGACGACCACGACGACACCAAAAACGTGTACGACAACTCCAGCATTGACGAAGCGGTAGCCGCCAAATTGGACGCATAAGAGGCCGCTTGACCACTAAAATAACCACCGTTTTAGGTATAGACCCTGGTTTAGACAGAACGGGATGGGCAGTTCTCACACGAGATGCCCGTTCCGTTTTGTCTTTAACGGCTTGCGGGCTGATACACACTCAGGCCGGCCAAGAACTGCCTGCCCGGTTGGATTATATTTTCCGCCAGCTTCAGCAAATTTTGCAAACATACGCCCCCCAGCAAGTAGCCATGGAGCAAAACTTCTTTTTAAAACGCGCCGTTACCATGGCTAACACGGTCATGACGCGCGGGGTAATTTTGCTGGCGTGCGAACAGGCGCAAAAACAAATTACTTTTTATCCCCCCAAGCGCGTTAAAATGACGTTATGCGGCACCGGCGCGGCTGACAAAAAACAAGTGCAGCGCATGGTGCAGCTTACCTTAAATTTAAACAAGCCCCCCCAGCCAGACGACGTGGCCGACGCTGTGGCCATTGGGATATGCCACCTAAAAACCTCTCCGCTTAATAATATGCTAAACGTAAAGACGGCTTTCTTGGAAAAATTAAAAGCCGCCCGGGAACAACAAATCAAAAAAACAGTTAAATAATTTTCCTCTTTAAAATTCCGGCAAAATAATTTTTGAAACATTTTCCTTGCACAAAATAAACACAAACTCCCGGTTAATTCTTTTTCCTATTTCAAACGAAACTATCAATAACCAACCCTGCCGTTTCTTTTTTAAGGAAAGAACAAACGGCAGGCCTTTTATCAATATGCTAAAATGAAATTATGATAGGCTACTTAAGAGGGGAAGTTTTGGAAGTGCGGGAGGACGGCGTTCTCCTGTTATGCGGGGCCGTGGGATATGAAATCAACATGGCCCATTCCTGCGTGCTGGAATTAGAGGCGGGAAAAGAAATATCCCTTTATATAGCCGAATCCATTTCCCCTTACGACGGCACCGTGCTGTACGGCTTCTTAACCAAAGAAGACAAAGAACTTTGGACGCTTTTTAAAACCGCTATTCCCAACACAGGGGCAAAAAAAGCGCTGGAACTGTTAAACAAAGCCTTGCGCAGCGTGGCGGACTTTCACAAAGCCATTGTTTCCAAAGACCCTAAAATTTTAACAGGCATTTTTGGCTTCACGGCCAAAACGGCGGAAAAGCTCATCAACTCTTTAAAAGACAAGATGGACGCCGTATCCGTACAGGGCGAAAGCAAAATAAAAGTGCTGGACGACTCCCCCTACATGACCCCCGTGCTGGAAGCGTTAAGCGCGCTGGGGTATTCCGCCGCAGAGGCGCGCCGCGCGATAGAAAAATTATACGCGCAGGGCCTTAACCCAAATGACAAAATAGAAAATATCATTAAAGAAGCTTTGCGGGTACTTAAAAAATGAGCAATCAAAACGATATTTTAGACGTTAAACAACTTAGCGAAGAAGCCGGCGGCATGGAAGCGGCCCTGCGCCCGGGCACGCTGGACGAATTTGTGGGGCAGGATAACTTAAAATCCAACCTGCGCGTATTTATAGAGGCCGCCCGCGCCCGCCAAGAAGCGCTGGACCATTGCCTTTTTTACGCCCCGCCCGGTTTAGGTAAAACCACTTTGGCCAATATTCTAGCCAAAGAGATGGGCGTAAACATTAAAGTTACTTCCGGCCCGGTGCTTGCCCGCCCCGGGGATTTGGCCGCCATGCTGACCACCGAACTGGCCGACGGGGATATTTTATTTATTGACGAAATACACCGCCTAAACCCCGCCGTGGAAGAAGCCCTCTACCCCGCCATGGAAGATTTTACTTTCTTTATTAATACCGGCAAAGGCCCGGGCTCCACCACGTTAAAACTGGCCGTACCCAAATTTACCTTGGTGGGCGCCACCACGCGCTCCGGCCTGCTTACCGGCCCGCTAAGAGACCGCTTTGGCATTGTGTTTAATTTGGGCTTTTATGAAATTTCTGAAATTACGGATATTTTGGCCCGTTCCGCCCGGCTGTTAAACATCGCGGCGGACCGCGCGGGCCTGACCGAACTGGCCAAACGCTCCCGCGGTACCCCGCGCATCGCTAACCGCCTGCTGCGCCGCGCGCGGGATTTTGCCCAAGTAAAAGGGCAGGGCGTTATCACGCAGGAAATCGCCACCCTGGCCATGAACTCTTTAGATATTGACAACGAAGGCTTAGACAGCGTGGACAAACGCATTTTAGAAGCTTTAATAGACCGCTTTAACGGCGGCCCGGTAGGGGTGGAAAATTTAGCTATCGCCGTGTCAGAAGCGGTGGATACGCTGACGGACGCCATAGAGCCCTATCTCATTAAGGCCGGTTTCATTGCGCGCACCCCGCGCGGGCGTGTGGCCACCCCCAAAGCGTATAAACACTTAAACCGCAAACCGGCAACGGACTTATTATTTTAACCATGAAAACCAAAAGCCTTTTTTTGTTAACAGCTGTTTGCGGCTGCCTGTTATTGGCGGCCTGCGCGGCGCCTTCCGCGCGCAAGGCGGACGGGCAAACGCCCTCCCGGCCGGAAACCACCGTGCGCGTACTGCTGGCTGAAAAACAAAAAACGGCCTCTTTTAAACATTCCGGGCTTTTATATATTTACACCAAAGACCGTTCCAAAAGATACAAAATTTCCAACGCGGGCACATTGTCCGCCCGTGCGCTGGGCGGCGGCAAAGTACAAGCCGGCACCCTGCAAAGCGCCCAGCCTGTTATATTGGAGCCCGCCCCCGGCAAAACCATTACGTTTAACGGAAACGCCTACGCGGGCAAAATGTATTTAGTGCCGGACGGGAGCTACTTTCATATAGTGGAATACGTGCCTTTGGAAACTTACCTTTACGGCGTGCTTCCGTATGAAATGAGCTACACCTGGCCCGCCGAGGCTTTAAAAGCCCAAGCCGTAGCCGCCCGCACATTTACCTTAAAAAGCATGGAAACCACCGGCAAACGTTACTTTGATTTGTATAACGACGTACGCAGCCAGGTGTATAAAGGAACAGGCAAAGTGTATCCTTCCGTAAAAACCGCGGTGGATAAAACCCGCGGGCAAATTCTTACCTTTGAGGGAAAATTATTTTATACCTATTATCACGGCAACTGCGGCGGCGCTACGGACAGCGTAACCAGCTGGAGCCCCAGCGCCAAAGCCATTAAACCCCTTTCCGGCGCCAAATGCGGTTATGACAAGCACGCCAAAAATTATTCCTGGCAGCAAACCGTCCCCCTCGCCAAGGCGGAAAGTTACGCCGCTTCGCTGGGGTTAAAAGGCAAATTAAAATCCATCAAAGTGGCCCGCAAAACCAAAACCGGGCGCGCTACTAACATTACCGTACGCACCCAGAAGGGGAGCAAAACCGTCGCTTGCGGAAACTTCCGCTCCGCCTTTGGGTTAAAAAGCTGTAAAATCACCAAACTCTCCCTGCGCAAGAAAGACGTTTTGTTCAAAGGCAGGGGTTCCGGCCATGGGGTGGGCATGTGCCAAGACGGCGCAAACGGCATGGCTAAGGCCGGGAAAAACTACAAAGACATTTTAAAAAAATATTATCCCGGGGCTAAAATTACCCTGGTAAAGGATTTATAAGTATGGCATTTGAACGTTTCAAAAAATTAGATTTAGACCCGCTTATCGCCAAACAGCCGGCCACCCCGCGAGACAGTTCCCGCCAAATGGTGCTGCACCGGGACACCCACACCATAGAACACCGCATTTTTAGGGATATACACGAATACCTAAACCCCGGCGACACCCTGGTAATGAATAATACCAAAGTATTCCCGGCTAAACTGTTTGCGCATAAACCCACTGGCGGAAAGGTGGAAATTCTGCTGGTGCGCCCCACGGTAAACAGCCGCACCTGGGCGGTGCTCACGCGCGACTATAAAGAAGGCATCACGCTGGATTTTTCCGACGGGCTGAGCGCCAAAGTTTTGGGCAAAACGGAAAATAACGAAGCCGTACTGGAATTTAATACCGACGACATCCTCCCCTTTTGCAACGCCCATGGGCTAATGCCGCTTCCCCAATACATAGAAAAAGCCCGCAAGCACAGCGGCCTTACCCCCAGCATAGCCACCGATAAAGAACGCTATCAAACCGTATACGCCAAGTACGAGGGCTCCATCGCCGCGCCTACGGCGGGTTTTCATTTTACGCCGGAACTGCTGCAAAAAATACAAAACAAAGGGGTGAACATCGCCTACATCACCCTGCATGTAGGCTGGGGAACGTTTAAACCCCTGCGCGGCGAGCCGCAAGAACACCATATGCTGGCCGAACTGGGCGAAATATCCTCCCAAACGGCGGAGCTGGTAAACCAAACACACGCCAACGGCAAGCGGGTTTTTTCCGTAGGAACAACCAGCACCCGCACGCTGGAAAGTTTTACTGACGAAAACCGCCATACCCACAGCGGCAAAAAATGGACAGACTTGTTTATTTACCCCGGATACAAATTTAAAGCCATAGACTGCTTAATCACTAATTTTCATTTCCCGGACTCCACTCCTTTGTGCATGACATCCGCCTTTGCCGGGGAAGACTTTATTTACGAAGCCTACCTGCAAGCTGTGGGAAAAAAATACCGTTTCTACTCCTTTGGGGACAGCATGATGATTTTGTAGTTTCTCAATAAAATAAATTTGTTAAAATACTAGTTAATTTACTTTTACGGAGGATTAAACCCCGGCGCAGCAACGCCAATTTTTATAATTTCACTATTTTTGGAACCAAACTTTGTTTGGTGAGCTTTTAACTAGGTTAAAGGCATTCTTAACGTCCAAAAATAGTCGTTTGAGACATAGAAAATCGGAACTGATCCCTCTGGTTTTTTATGTCAAGTGTTTTCGTGTTTTTATAAAGCACGAAAACCACGGCTATTTTATTTGGGTTACGTTAAGAAGCTCAAATTTAATGGCCGTTTTTTATGGCCGTTCCTAAACAGTGAAACAAAAACCGCTGCCGGTATCCAGGAGGCCATAATGAAAGAAATTGAAACATTACATCTAAATAACAAACTGTTTATCGCACAAGGAAGCCATAAACAATGTTATTTTCATCCGCACAATAAATTCCGTTGTATTAAAGTGGCTTATAATCCGCTGGGAGAAAAAGATTTAACCCGATAAGCACGTTATTTGACCCATATACTTAAAACAAGAGCCGGGCAAAGCGGGATTCTTCCCCAATACTACGGAACAGTAAACACAAATAAGGGGACAGGGCATATCTTTGACATAATTTTTGATTTTGACGGAAATATATCCACTTCCCTTAACTGCTTGTTACAAGACGCTTATTTCCTTAAGACACATTATTATGGTTTAAAAAACGCTTTAATAGGTCTAAGAGAAACATTATTTAAATTTAATATTATCTCTATGACAATATACCCCGAAAACATCCTCTGTCAAAAAATGAACCCTTTTGATTTTAAACTTATGTTTATAAACGATATGGGCAGCGGGGCATTTATTCCCTTGGAGTATTATTGGAACAGAGCCGCCTAGGCAAAAATTAAACGCCGCTGGGAGCGTTTTATTAAGTTTATCAAGCGCAACTACTTTTTACCACAAGCCCAAAAATTAGCTAAAGAGATTGATTTTTAAGCCCATTTTTAGCCCGATACGGAATATGGTAAAATATAAATATATGGCCCTTATTTCCCCCTTTCAAATTTTACATAAAGACCCTTCCTGCAAGGCCCGCAGCGGTATTTTGTATACCAAACACGGCGCCGTTCACACCCCGGTGTTTATGCCGGTGGCTACACAAGCCAGCGTAAAAGCGCTGACGGATGAAGACTTGCGCAACGTGGGGGCGGAGTGTTTGCTTTCCAATACTTACCACCTGTATTTGCGCCCCGGCACCAAAACATTGGAAACGTTGGGCGGGCTTCACCCCTTTATGAATTGGGACAGAAGCATTCTAACGGATTCCGGCGGCTTTCAGGTATACAGTTTGTCTAAATTTCGCAAAATTAAAGAAGAAGGGGTTACTTTCCAGTCTCACCATGACGGAAGCAAACACCTGTTCACCCCTGAAAACGTAATAGATTTTGAAAGCCAAATAGGTTCTGACATTTGGACCATGCTGGACGTGTGCATACACGCCAAAAACCCTTCCAAGCACAACGCGCGCGAAGCGTTGGACATCACCAAACGCTGGGCCGAACGCGCCGAAAAAGCCTACCATAAAAAAATTGCCGAGCAATACATTACCAAAAACCCGGACGGCTCTTTTACGGTAGGGAATTCCCTTCTGTTTGGAATTATACAAGGCTCCATTTACCCGGATTTGCGCAAAGAAGCGGCCGAGCATATGGCCTCCCTGCGTACGCACGGGTATTGCATAGGGGGGCTTTCCTTGGGGGAAACGCTGGAACAAATGAACGCCGCCGTAAGCGCGGTAACGGACGTTCTGCCCGAAGGCAAACCCCGCTATTTTATGGGGCTGGGCACGCCCATAGAAATTTTAAATTCCATAGAGCGCGGCGTGGATATGTTTGACTGCGTATGGCCCACCCGCGTAGCGCGCAACGGCCAAGTAATGACCAGCGAAGGCAAACTGAATATTAAAAATGCCGAGTTCCGGCTCCAAACCGGCCCCTTAGACCCCCAGTGTGACTGCTACACCTGCCGCCATTATTCCCGCGCCTACATCAGCCACCTGTTCCGCGCGGCGGAGCTTACCAGCCACCGTTTAATTTCCATACACAACATACGCTTCTTAATACGCTTAATGGAACGCGCCCGGGAAGCCATTAAAAACGGCTCTTTCCTAGCGTTAAAAGAGGAAGTGGTTTCCAAATACAAATAAACGCCCTCTGCTTATAATAACCTGGCGTTTATTGCAAAAAACTCTATAAAGCTTACCCCGCCAACCGGCGGGGTTTTATTTGCCCTATCCATTGCATAACCTTGCTTCCATACCTCTTTAAATATGTTTTTACGCCCTTTTATAAAAAAGGGGAACCCGCACTGTGCAGGTGCGGGTTCCCTTGGGGCGTAAACTCTCGGCCATGAAAAAACCGAAAGCTACGTAAAACGACTTGTTATTCCTTAAGACTTACACACACATTCATGTCTAATAACGTTAGCTCCTACAGAGGCACAAGATTCCCAGAAACAGGTAGCCCCTTCAGTAGAACACGTTCCAGAGCAGGAAGCGGAAGGGCACGTCCCAGGATATGAGCCTAAAGATCCGCTTGTACAAATACCGGTTTCTCGGCTGCCTCTTTCCGTCCAGTGCAAACTAATTTTACAAGTATCCGAGGTCAACTCCCAGGCACATTTATCTAAGCTGGTATTGTACTTATACGTTTTAGAACCCGTATATCCGGCAGGGCAGCTTTCCGTCTTCGTTAAGCTGGACGGGATATTAGCGCATTTACAACCGCTGTTATCCCCGTAAGACCAGCTGCACGTATCGTAATTATACGTATCCGTTATTGTTCCAGTCCATTTGCTGTTCTCACTAGAGCAGTAACGCGTCTTCGTGCTGGTCCCGCTGTATTGTTTCTTTGGTGCCCCCGCTCTAGAACTGCAGTAGCAGTCTTCATCATAATACTGGTCCCAATAGCAGTTCCCTTTGCCATAATAGTAACG
>CALUXF010000003.1 GCA_944324655.1 Candidatus Avelusimicrobium aviculae | reverse complement strand
CAGAGTGTGTAAGCACAGTAATGTGTTCAGCTAATCTGTACTAATAGGTCGTGAGGCTTGGCCATATTCTTTAATCCTGATTGAAGAATGTGAGTGTAAAAACACTTGCGCTTTTCTAAAATATCTGATATCATAAGATAAAGGTTGAAAGGATGCGATGACCTGTTGCAACTAAACAGCGAGCACGAGTTCAACCGCTTTTAAAAAGGAATTGTCGTACTGGCGTTGATAGTTCCTTTTTAAACAGATTTGTTCTTTTAATTAAGAGGCTGGAATGAGACTGATAATAATTCCGAAGAGGCAACACCCGTTCCCATTCCGAACACGGCAGTTAAGCTCTTCAGGGTCGATGGTATTGGCGCCCAATTCGGCGCTGAGAGAGTAGATCGTTGTCGGTCTCATCCCAGCCTTTTCCTTTTATAAACCCCGCTTATCAGGCGGGGTTTTTTGTTGCCTGTTTGGAGTTATGAAGCTCAGCCGGTGAGGAAAAATCCATTTTATAGGAAAAACTTGTATTTATCGGAAAAGGCTTTTTCCCGAGGGTAAGCAAATCCGGGCGCATACCCTGCTTCCCTAAAGCGCTTTCCCGCCGTGTTCGGGAACTTCGCCGGGCCGGGTGTATAGGAAATTTATCTACGTATTCGGAAATTCTCCTTGAACGGCGGTTTGCTCCGCTGCGCTTTGGCTGGTTTTACCGATTTTGGCTATACATCATTCCGGGGCAAGCAAATAACCGGGTAAAATAAGCCAGAAGCGTATGGTCGTATTATTTTTACGTATTTTGAGGTGATATGCGATTTTTTATTCGTCCACTTAAAACGGAGGAACCCCCTTTACTTGCGGATTTTTTATATGAGGCCATTTTTGTGCCCGAAACAATCACGCCGCCGGCTAAAGACATTATTTATTTGCCCTAGCTTCAAATATATATTTCTCATTTTGACCGCTTAAAAGACGACTGCGCACTGGCGGCTGAACAGGAGGGGCGCATAGTGGGTGTAGTATGGGTGCGCATAATAAATGATTTTGCTCATGTAGAAGATACCACTCCTTCTTTGGCGGTTTCTGTTTTGCCGCCGTACCGCGGGAAAGGGATAGGTACGGCTTTATTAAAAGCCATGTTGGAATTATTAAAACAAAAGAAATATAAACAAGTTTCTTTGTCAGTACAAAAACAAGACCCAGCCGTACGTTTATATAAACGCCTTGGTTTTTTGCCTTTCCGAGAAAATCAAGAGGAATGGGTTCTGGTGCGGCCTTTAGATTAAGGCATGCTGTTAGGGATAAGAGGGATATCGTATAATATAAATAGGTATTGTATGAACGCATATAAGAAAGTTCTATTTGGTTTAGCCGGACTTATTTTGTGTGGTGTAGCCGCGGCGTCCCCTTGGGGGATAGACAAACCGGCTTCCCCCATGTCTATGCTGCAGCGCATTGTGGCGCGCCAGCCCGTTTCCATTTGTGTGGACGGGGACCTAAGCCAATATGCTTTTGAACCCGCCCAACTGGGGGAGGCGGTTTCCCGCTGGCTGCGTTCCATGTATACCCGTATTGAGTCTTCCGGCCGGGCGGCGGAATTTAAAGACTTGCAGGAAGTGCTTACCCGCCCGGTGATTGTCAATCAGCAAAATTGCTCTTATAACCAGCCTATTGCCAAACAGTTTGGGCGCATGTTGGATAAAGGCTCCGGCGCGCAGGGATACGCCTATGCCAACGCGCGGGAGGATATCCGGGTTATTTTGCTCCCGCCCGAGTATGTGTCCGCCCATGCGGGGGGTAAAAAGATAGTGGGGTATTTGCTGGCGGGTTCCGCCCAGCGCCCGGCCGTTATTGCGTTAAACGGGGCCTCCCCGGATATTCATTTATTGTGGCAGGATATGGGCGTGGCGCTGGCCATGCCTAAGCAGGAAGGTTCCGCGGCGCAGGCTGAATATGTGGTAAACGGAGGAAAGGATTTTTCCTGCTCGGATTTGGATGATTTTATTTTAGGGTTGGATTGTATAGCCGGTGTGCGCCCGCGCCGCGGCGGAGCGGAAGGGTGGAAGAGTTTTTGCCGCGGCAGTTTAAAGAGGTATGTTAACTGCCAGGAACAAGGCGGCTGGAGCCGGGAAGGGGAAAGAGGTCTGCCCTCTCGGGAAGCGTATGATGTATGGCGTCAAATTGCGGCCCACAAGCAGGGTTTAAATCCGGCGGTTTTAACAAAAGGCTATAATCCCACGGATTGGGAAACTTATGATTCCACCCGCAAGGATGACCAAGGCCGCTTGGTTTATGCTCGCCGCGGGCAAGAAGAATACCGCTGGACGTATTACCCCAAATACACGCGGGTGCAGTCTTGGCTGAACGGGGAGTTCTTGCACAATACGGATATTATAGAAACGCCACGCTATTTATCGGCCGAGCGCAAGGCCGGCAATTACCGCAAATTATGGGAAATTGACTTTTTGGATAAAGGCGCCCTGATTTCCGAAACCGAGGAACTGCTGGACGGAAAAGAAACGGTGTTTGCCCGCAAAATCAGTTTTGCCACGTGGGACGATTCGCGCGAAGAAACGTATGATGAGCCGGACTTAAATTTAAACACCACCGTGCTCCGTCCCAAAGGGTTTGAGGAAGGGGAATGGATCGTGGTAAAGACCGACCGGGAAAAACGCTACGCCGGTTTGCGGGTGGAGCTGGATTCCACCGGCCCGCACGGACTGGCGGAATATGTCCCGCTCCAGCCACAGACTTTTCTGCGCAGTGACCGCATGCTTGCTTTTTCCACCCGTTTTGGCACGGACGGGCCGGAGCCGGATTTTAAGAAAGAATTTACTGTTTCCTCTTTAAAACGGGACGCAAATGAAAGCCGCGTGTACGAAGGGAAGTTCCGCCGCCTCATGTATAATTTTTATCCGGGGTTGGATTTAAGCGGTGAACCGGTGGAAAATATGACCCGCCCCGCCGGCAAACGCTGGTATAAACGCAAACCGGGGGCTTCCCCGCGCGTGCGCAAATTTGTGCTTAAAAAATAAACAAATACGCAAAAATTTTGTATAATATTTTTAAGAGCCGCGGATAAAACGTTTGCAAAAATGGTTGCAATAGGCGGCTTTTATTGATAAAATAATAGAAGCAACAAACCGATTTACCAAAACGCATACCAAGACATCCTCCGACGAGAAACCGTAGGGAAGGGGTGTCCTTGGCTGTCGTTTTCTCTGTCTAAAAATAGGGAAAAACGCGCAGGCGTTTTGCAGTAATACAGGCAAAAAAATGAACCTGACCAAAGACCAAAAGAAACAAAAGTCGCAAGACTTATCTCAGGAAATTCAAGAAGCCGGCACCTTGTTCTTCACGGCCTATCAAGGCTTGAAGTTCGTGGATATGGCTGAACTGCGCGCGCAGCTGCGCCCCACGGGAGCTAAATTCCGTGTGGAACGCAACTCCATCGTGGAACACGCCATCAGCCAGGCTAAAATTGAAGGCGCGGACGCCAAGCTCTTCCAAGGGCCCACGGCTATTGCCGTAGGCGGTGATATCGCCGCCGTGGCCAAAGCGCTGGTGGATTTCCAAAAGAAATTTGCGGCTTTGAAGCTCAGAGCTTGTTATTCGGACGGCGTTTGGTACAGCGAAGACCAGGTAAAACAATTGGCTACCATTGGTACCAAAGAAGAAAACCTCTCCAAGCTGGCCGGCGCGCTTTACAGCGCGGTTGCGCAGTCCGCTCAAGTCCTGCAAGCTCCGTTACGGGATTTGGCTTACGTCATCAAAGCCGTGGAAGACAAACAAAACGGCAAATAAGGCGTGCAGCCTGCCGGGTTGGGGGCAACTTCAACCGGGCGGTTATGGTTTTTTGGGCTTGTTTAGGTATAAATACGGCGGCGTTTATCCGGCGTATGTTGCCTAAGCCCAAAGAACCGGCGGGCTTGCTAAGCCCGGCTGTGTAAACCAAATCTAAACCCGCCAAAGTGCGGTAGTAGCCCGAAAGGATAAATGCACGGGCGTGGGCACGGCCCACGCAGAAGGCAGCTACTCTAAGAAATAAGGAAAAAAATAAAATGGCTAAATTGACCAAAGAAGAATTAGTAAACGCTATTGCTGAACTCACCGTTCTGGAACTTTCCGAACTCGTGAAAGCTATTGAAGAAAAATTCGGCGTAAAGGCCGCCGCTCCCGCTGTGGCCGTTGCCGCTGCTCCTGCTGCTGCCGGTGCCGCTGCCGCTGAAGAAAAAGACGAATTCAACGTTGTGTTGACCGCTGTTGACGCCGCCAAGAAAATTGGCGTAATCAAAGTGGTGCGCGAAATCACCGGCTTGGGCTTGAAAGAAGCCAAAGACTTGGTTGAAGGCGCCCCGAAAGCCGTAAAAGAAAACGTTGCCAAAGCTGAAGCTGAAGAACTGAAAAAGAAAATCACCGAAGCCGGCGGCACCGTAGAACTCAAATAGTTCAACAACGGTATTATTTAAGCCCTTGCCCCGTGTAAAAACGGGGCTGGGGCTTGCGTACCCCCAGGGCGTATGGGGTATTTAAGTAGTCGGTTTGGTTTTCCTTGTGCGTGGAAAACGGCAAACGGGCTGACTTCCAAAAAGCAGCAGGATATTGGCAAAATGATTGAAAAGCAAACAAATTTCGGCAAAATCTCTACCAAGCTCCCTTTACCCGATTTATTAGACATGCAAAAACAGTCTTTTAAAGACTTTTTGCAGTTAGACGTCTCTCCCTCCAAGAGAGAGTTAAAAGGCCTGCAGGCCGCGTTTGAAGACGTTTTCCCTATTGAAGCCCCCGACGGGAGCATGAGACTTGAATTTTTAAAATACGAATTTGGCACCCCGCGTTATGCCACGCCGACGGAAGCCGCCGTGCGTGACAGTACTTATTCCGCTCCGCTTAAAGCGTTGCTGCGCTTGTACGTAAAACAGAAAAACGGAAAAATGAAAGAAGCGTCCGACCAGGACGTCGTATTGTGCGACGTGCCTTTAATGACGGACGCGGGCTGCTTTGTATACAACGGCGCGGAACGCGTGGTGGTAAGCCAGATGCACCGCTCCCCGGGTATTATTTTTGAAGAAGACGAAGAGAAAAAACAGTCCACCTTTGGTAAACGCTTGTATGTGGCGCGCATTATTCCGTACCGCGGCGCCTGGATTGAGTTTTCCTTTGACTTGATGAACGCTTTGTGGGTCCGCATTGACCGCAAGAAAAAAGTGTTAGCCTCCACGTTCCTTCGCGCCTGCGGTTTGGAAACCAACGCACAGATTATCCAAACTTTCTATAACTGCGAAGATGTGGAAGTCAAACCCAGCGCTATTGAGAACGTCATCGGCCGTTACGCCGCGGATGATATTTACGACCCGGCCACCGGCGAAGTGTTGTGGAACTTGGATGACAAGGCCACCCTTCCTATTGACGACAAACTGTTTAAAACCTTAATTGAAAAGAAAGTAAAAACCATTAAAGTCATTTCCGGCAAACCCCGCCAGGACGACCCCGGTATCTTAGCCACCTTGGAACACCGCAAGGACTCCATCCGCACCGCGGCCGAAGCCCAAGCTGAAATTTACAAAAAGATGAGAGGGCAGGACTTCGTGGTAAAAGAGCAGGCGGAAACGTTCCTTAACAACTTGATTTTTGACAACATCCGCCGCTATGACCTGAGCTTTGTGGGACGTTATAAAATTAACAAAAAGTTCCACAAAATGTTTGACTTAATCAGCAAATATAAATTTAAAAAATTCACCATGCCGTCTGAAAAACGCCGCACGTTGGCGCCGGAAGACATTATCGTAACCGTGAAATATCTGTTGGCCCTAAACGCCGGTGAAGATGCCCAAAAGATGTATGGGGACGGCATGACCTTTAAAGTGGACGATATTGACCACTTGGGCAACCGCCGCATCCGCGGGATTGGGGAATTGTTGGAAAACCAAATCCGAGTAGGCCTTTCCCAAATGGCCAAAACCGCGCGGGACCGCATGAACCGCGAGCTGACTTCCTTTACGCCCCGCGCGTTGGTAAACGCTCAGCCGGTACAGGCCATTATCCGCAAATTCTTTGGTACGTCCCAGCTGTCCCAGTTTATGGATCAAATTAACCCTTTGGGCGAATTGACCCACAAACGCAGACTTTCCGCTTTGGGTCCCGGCGGTTTAAACAGAAAGCGCGCCGGCTTTGAAGTGCGCGACGTGCACTATACGCACTATGGCCGCGTGTGCCCCATTGAAACCCCGGAAGGCCCGAACATCGGTTTGATCACTTCTTTGGCGTGCTATTCCAAAGTCAATAAATTCGGTTTGATTGAAACCCCGTACCGCAAAGTGGAAAACGGCAAAGTAACAGACCAAATTGAAACCTTAACCGCCGATGAAGAAGACGATAAATTTGTAGCCCAGGCCAATACGCCTATGGATAAGAACGGCAAAATCACGGCGGAACGTGTACAGGGCCGTGTCCGCTCGGACTATCCGCTCGTTACCCCCAAAGAGGTGGACTATATGGACGTGTCCCCCTTGCAGGTTATCAGCGTATCGGCCGCGTTAATTCCGTTCTTGGAACACGACGACGCCAACCGCGCGCTCATGGGTTGTAACATGCAACGCCAGGGCGTGCCCCTGCTCATTACGGAAGCCCCTTACGTGGGTACCGGCATTGAACACGAAGTGGCGCGCGACTCTGGTACCGCTGTGGTAGCCAAACGCGCCGGCGTGGTGCAATTTGCCGATGCTTCCAAAATCATCGTGCAAACCAAAGACGGTTCCAACGACGTGTATGAATTGTTGAAATACAAACGCTCCAACCAAGACACCTGCATCAACCAGCACCCCATTGTGCGCACCGGTGACAAAGTAGCCGCCGGACAAGTATTGGGTGACGGCCCGGCCATGGACAACGGTTACCTGGCTTTAGGCCGCAACCTGTTAGTGGGCTTTATGTGCTGGGAAGGGTATAACTACGAAGACGCCATCTTGGTTTCCAGCCGTTTGGTAAAAGATGATTTATTTACTTCCATCCACCTGCATGAATTTACGGTGGATGCCCGCAACACCAAATTAGGGGCGGAAGAAATTACCCGCGACATCCCCAACATCGGCGCGGAAGCGCTCTCCCACCTGGACAATGACGGCATTGTGCTGCCGGCCACGGTGGTGGAACCCGGTGATATTTTAGTGGGTAAAGTAACCCCGAAAGGGGAACAGCAGCTTACGCCGGAAGAAAGACTGTTGAAAGTCATCTTCGGCAAAAAAGCGGACGATGTGGTGGACGCTTCCTTGCGCGTGCCTCCGGGCACCAGCGGCAAAGTAGTGGGCACCCGCGTATTTGTGCGCAAAGAAAAGCTGACCAAAGCGGAAGAAAAAGCCCGCTTGAAAGCGCTGGAAGATGAAAAGAATTCTACGTTGGAACTCTTAAAAGAACAGCGCAAGCGCGCTTTGGCCAACGCCAAAGAAACCATCAAAAAAGAGGCTGACTTAAAGAAAGAAGAAGCCCGTTTAACCGCCTTGTATAAATTGATGGAGAAGAAAGCTGAAGAACATTACGCGCGCGAAATTGAATTTTCCAAACAAGGCGACGAACTTGGCGTAACGGTAAATAAATCCGTTAAAGTGTTCATCGCTTCCAAACGCAAACTGCACGTAGGGGACAAAATGTCCGGCCGCCACGGTAACAAAGGGATTGTGGCGCGTATCTTGCCGGAAGAGGACATGCCCTTCCTGCCGGACGGCACTCCGTTAGACGTGGTGCTTTCCCCGTTGGGTATTCCTTCCCGTATGAACGTGGGCCAGCTGTTAGAAACCATGCTGGGTTGGGCGGCGCATCACTTGCATTACAATGCCGCCACCCCGGTGTTTGATGGCCCCAGCGAAGCGGAAGTGGTGGAACAAATCAAAAAAGCCAAAGAAAAAATTCTGGACGACAAAGGCCTTACCGGCAAAGCGCGTGAAGAATACGCCGCCAAATACCTGCCGGATGATTACTGCCGCATCACCTTGTACGACGGCCGCACTGGTGAACCGTTTGAAGAAAAAGTAACCATTGGTTACATGTATATGCTCAAACTGATTCACTTGGTGGAAGACAAAGTACACGCCCGTTCCACCGGTCCTTACAGCTTAATTACGCGCCAGCCGTTAGGCGGTAAAGCGCAGTTTGGCGGTCAGCGTTTCGGTGAAATGGAAGTGTGGGCTATTGAAGGTTACGGCGCCACCTACACGCTGCAGGAGTTTTTGACCGTCAAGTCTGACGATTTTGTGGGCCGCACCAAGATGTATGAATCCATCGTCAAAGGGGAAGCACCCGCCCAGCCCGGCGTGCCTGAATCTTTTAAAGTATTAATTAAAGAATTGCAGGCTTTGGGCTTAAGTGTAGACTTGCTGAAAAAAGTGGACGAAGAAGGCGCGGCCGCCGCGCCTTGCGCCTCCGATAAAGTAGAAGAGGCTAAACAAGACGCCCCCGCAGAGGCGCAAGACGTTACGAAATAGCGTTCGGAGCTTTTGAACATGCAAACGAAAAAAGTGAAAAAACTTAGCGAATTAAATTTCTTTGACTTTGATGCCATTAAGTTGGGCATTGCCAGCCCGGAACAGATTCTGTCCTGGTCTTACGGGGAAGTAAAAAAACCGGAAACCATCAACTACCGCACGCTCAAACCGGAGCGCGACGGTCTGTTCTGCGAACGCATTTTCGGGCCGACCAAAGACTATGAATGCGCCTGCGGCAAATACCGTTGGGTAAAATTCAAAGGCATTCAGTGCGACCGCTGCGGCGTGGAAATTACCGAGTCCAAAGTGCGCCGCGAACGCATGGGCCATATTGAACTGGCCGTGCCGGTGGCCCACGTGTGGTTTTTACGCAAAAATCCGTCCCGCATCGGTATTATTTTGGATATGCGCACCACGGATTTGGAACGCGTGGTCTATTATGCCGCTTATGTGGTGATAGAAGACTGCGTGGACAGCGTAACCGGCCGTACGGATTATAAAAAAGGCACCTTGCTTTCCGATGTTCAAGTGCGCGAAGCCCGCAAAAAACACGGAGCCCGCTTGAAAGTGGACATCGGCGCCCCGGCCATTAAAAAGCTGCTTGAAGATATTGATTTTGATAAAGAAATTCCCGCTTTGCACGAACAGCTGAAAAACACGCAAAGCGAATTGGAACGCACCAAACTCATCCGCCGCATTAAAACGATGGAAGAGTTTAAAGAAAGCGGCAACCGCCCGGAATGGATGATTATGAGCGTATTGCCCGTCATCCCGCCGGATTTGCGCCCGCTCGTTCCGCTGGATGGCGGCCGTTTTGCCGCGTCTGACTTAAACGACTTGTACCGCCGCATCATTAACCGCAACAACCGCTTGAAACACATTGAATCTTTGCGTGCGCCGGAAGTGATGATTTACAACGAAAAACGCCTCCTGCAGGAAGCGGTGGACGCCTTGATTGAAAACGGCGCCCGCGGCAAGTTTTTCATTGGGCCCGGCGGCAGACCGCTTAAATCTTTGTCTGACAGCATTAAAGGCAAACACGGGCGTTTCCGCCAGAACCTGTTGGGTAAGCGTGTGGACTATTCCGGCCGTTCCGTTATCGTGGTAGGCCCGAACTTGAAACTCCACCAGTGCGGTTTGCCCAAACTGATGGCGCTGGAACTTTTTAAACCGTTTATCATTGGCGAACTGATGAAGAAGGAAGGGGTTACCCTCAAATCCGCCAAGAAAATGTTGGAGCGTGTACGCCCGGAAATTTGGGATATTTTGGAAAAAGTAACCAAAAACCACCCGGTTCTTTTAAACCGCGCCCCCACCTTGCACCGCTTGGGTATCCAGGCGTTTGAACCGGTACTGATTGAAGGGAAAGCCATTCAGCTGCATCCGCTTACCTGCGCCGCTTTCAACGCTGACTTTGACGGTGACCAGATGGCCGTTCACGTGCCGCTTTCTTTGGAAGCGCAAATGGAAGCGCGTTCTTTGATGTTGGCTTCCAACAATATTTTGTCTCCCGCTTCCGGCAAGCCGATAGCTACCCCGTCCCACGATATGGTACTAGGTATTAACTTTATTACCACCGTTAAAGACGGAGATATCGGGGAAGGCTCTATTTTCGGCAGCAAAGAAGAAGCCTTGGTGGCTTTGGAATACGGCAAACTTTCCCTGCACGCCAAAATTAAAGTGCGCGGGATTAACGCCATTCCTGAACCCGGCTTAAAGCCCGAAGAAGAAGCCGACGCTTCCAAATGGAAAGATTTTACTTCCGTAGGCCGCATTATTTTCAACCAAGTGATGCCGGAAGGTTGGGAATACATCAACAAAACCGTTGATAAAAAAGTATTGGCCTCTTTGGTGGATGAATGCTACAAGAGCAAAAAGTACGGCCGCTACGCCGCCGTGCGTCTTTTGGATAACATCATGAAGATGGGTTACAGCTATGCCACTAAATCCGGCTTGTCCATCTCCGTTGCGGATATGACCATCCCCGCCGCCAAACAAAAATACATCGCTGACGCCAAAAAACAAGTGGCCCAAATTCAGGCCCAGGCGGAAGCGGGTATCATTACGGAAGGCGAACGTTATAACAAAGTTATTGATATTTGGACCCGCGTTACCGATGACGTGGGGGCGGAACTCTTCAAAGAAATGAAAAAGTTTGAAGATTCCAAATATGACCCTACCAACAAAGAACACAGCGGCCAGCGCTTTAACTCCGTCTACATGATGGCGGATTCCGGCGCCCGCGGTTCCCGCCAGCAGGTGCGCCAGCTGGCCGGTATGCGCGGCTTGATGGCTAAACCGCAGAAGAAACTTACCGGCGGCCAGGGTGAAATTATTGAAAACCCGATTACCGCCAACTTCCGCGAAGGCTTGTCCGTGTTGGAATACTTTATTTCCACGCACGGCGGTCGTAAAGGTTTGTCCGATACGGCTTTGAAAACGGCCGACGCCGGTTACTTAACCCGCCGCTTGGTAGACGTAGCCCATAACGTAGTGATTACGGAAGAAGACTGCGGCACCCATAACGGGATTGTAGTCAAATCCTTGATGAGCGGGGAAGACATGGTGGAACCCATAGAAGAACGTATTTTGGGCCGCACCAGCTTGGAAGATGTGGTAGTCAAAACCAAAGACGGCAAAGACTTGACCATCATCAAAGAAGGCGATTTAATTAACCTGGAACAGAGCAAACTGGTAAAGAAATACGGTGTGGAATCCGTACGCATCCGCTCCGTGCTTACCTGTGAAGCGCCCTACGGCGTATGCGCCCGCTGCTATGGCTTGTCTTTGGCCACGGCCAGCAAGAGCAACCCCGGCGACTCTGTGGGTATCATTGCGGCCCAGTCCATTGGTGAACCGGGTACCCAGTTAACGCTGCGTACCTTCCACATCGGTGGTACGGCGTCGCGCGTGTTGTCCCGCTCTCAGGCGGTGGCGGAAATTTCCGGTAAAGTAACGTTTAAAGACGTAAAACTGATTACCAACCGCTACGACAACAAAATTTGTATTTCCAGAAACGGCTCTATCTTTGTAGAGGCCGGAAATGGTACAATAAAAGAATATAAGATTCAATACGGGGCTTCCGTTTATACCGCGGATAAAGCCACCGTGGAAAAAGGAACCTTGCTGGCCGAATGGGACCCGCACTCCATTCCTGTGCTTGCCGAAGTAAAAGGCACGGTTAAACTGACCGATGTGGTGGAAGGTATCACCCTGCAGGAAGAACGCAACAAAGTGACGGGTGTCATTGAACGCAAAATTATTGCCAGCCGCATGGGTAAAAAGAACCCGCGCATCAGCATTGACGGAAAAGGTTCCAAAATGAACTTGCCGCTTCCTATTGACACCATTTTAATGGTGGAAAGCGGCGAAGAGGTAGAACCCGGAGACGTCTTAGCCAAGATCGGACGTGAAGCCGGCGGCACCAAAGACATCACGGGCGGTCTGCCCAGAATTGCGGAGTTGTTTGAAGCGCGCCGCCCCCGCAACCCGGCTATTATTTCGGAGTTTGAGGGCATCGTAAGCTTGGAAACCTCTCCCAAAGGTTTGATTGAAGTAGTCGTACGCAACGAAGAGACCAACCAGGTCAAACAATACAGCATTCCGCAAGGGAAGCACTTGGTTGTGTACGAAGGCGACCACGTTGGTGTGGGCGAAGCCCTGACCGACGGCGCCATTGACCCGCATGACGTATTGCGCGTCAAAGGTGATAAAGAAGCGCAAGAGTTCCTTTTAAACGCCATCCAGGAAGTGTACAGACTGCAGGGCGTTACGATTAATGACAGACATATCGAGGTTATTGTCCGTCAGATGTTGGGGAACGTGAAAATTCTGGACGCGGGAGACACGCATTTCCTGAAAGGGGAAATCATCAGCCGCGCCAGCTGGCTGCGTGAAAACGCGAAAATGAAAGCAGCCGGCAAACGCATGGCCGATGCCGAAACCATCCTTTTGGGTATCAGCAAAGCGTCTTTAGCGTCCGAATCCTTTATATCCGCGGCAAGCTTCCAGGAGACGACAAAAGTCCTGACGGATGCCGCAATCACGGGCCAAGTTGATGAATTGCAGGGCCTGAAAGAAAACGTAATTGTAGGCCATTTGATCCCGGCGGGTACAGGTATATCCGCCCGGCAAATAGCCGAAGAGTTTGAAGAAAAACGCAAAGAAACAGGAGAGAAGTAATGCCAACAGTAAACCAATTAGTAAAATACGGACGGGCGAAAGAAATTCACAGAACGAAATCCCCGGCGTTGCAAGCTTGCCCGCAAAGACGCGGCGTTTGCACCCGTGTTTACACCACAACCCCCAAAAAGCCTAACTCTGCTTTAAGAAAGGTTGCCCGCGTGAAGCTGACCTCTAAAATGGAAGTCACCGCTTATATTCCCGGAGAAGGCCACAACTTGCAGGAACACTCTATCGTGCTCGTGCGCGGCGGCCGTGTGAAAGACTTGCCGGGTGTGCGTTATCACATCATCCGCGGCGCGTTGGACGCGTCCGGCGTGGAAAACAGAAAACAGGGCAGATCTCTTTACGGCGTAAAGAGACCCAAGGCCGGTAAATAATTTCAGGAGTTAGAAGAATATGCCTAGAAAAGGTTTAAGACCCAGAGACAGAAGACCGCAACCCGCACCGGATTTTAAATACAATTCCGTGTTGGTTTCCCGGTTCATTAATAAATTAAATTTTGAAGGAAAGACGTCTACCGCCGAGAAAATCTTGGACGGTGCCATGGCTATCATTGCCGAGAAAACCAAAGAAAACGCTTTGGACGTATTTAACAAATGCATTGAAAACGTCCGCCCGTTGGTGGAAGTAAAAGCCCGCCGCGTGGGCGGTGCCACGTATCAGGTTCCCACGGAAGTGAAACCCCTTCGCAGCACCTCTTTGGCTATGCGCTGGTTAATTGGCGCCGCGCAAAGCCGCAAAGGCCGCCCGATGGCCGAAAAACTGGCCGAAGAAATCATCTTGGGCTCCAAAAAAGAAGGTACCGCGTTTAAGAAAAGAGAAGACGTGCATAAAATGGCCGAAGCCAACCGCGCTTTTGCCCATTTTAAATGGTAATTGGGAATAAGATATGGCCGAATTTAAAACTTACCCTTTAAACAAAATCAGAAACATCGGTATTATCGCGCACATTGACGCGGGTAAAACCACCACCTCTGAAAGAATTCTTTACTACACCGGTAAAGTGCACAAAATCGGGGAAACGCATGACGGCGCTTCCGTGACGGACTGGATGGAACAGGAACGTGAAAGAGGCATTACGATCACTTCCGCCGCCATCTACTGCGTATGGAAAGACTGTCAGTTAAACATCATTGACACCCCCGGCCACGTAGACTTTACCGCCGAAGTGGAACGTTCTTTGCGCGTTCTGGACGGCGCCGTGTGCTGCTTTGACGGTGTACAGGGTGTGGAACCTCAATCTGAAACCGTATGGCGCCAGGCTGATAAATACGGCGTACCCCGCATCGCCTACATCAACAAGATGGACCGCATCGGCGCCGATTTTATCCGCTCCGCCAATTCCATTAAAGAAAAACTGGGCGGAAACGCCTGCCCCATTCAGCTGCCGGTAGGCGCTGAAGACAAATTTGTGGGCATTGTGGATTTGGTAAAGATGAAAGCCGTCATTTGGGACGGCGACCACAACGGCGCTACCTTTAATGAAGTGGAAATCCCGGCGGATTTGAAAGAAGCCGCTGAAAAAGCCCATACGGAAATGATTGAAAAAATCGCCGATTTTGATGAAGCCATTATGGAACGTTACTTAAACGGCGAAACGAATTTCTCCGTAGAAGAAATCAAGAAAGCGATCCGCAAGGGTACGCTTACGGGTAAGTTCTTCCCGGTTATTTGCGGTTCTTCCTACAAAAACAAAGGCGTACAGCCCTTGTTGGACTGCGTGAACGATTACCTTCCCTCTCCTGAAGACGTTCCCGCCATTAAAGGAACCAACCCCAACACCGGTGATACCGAAGAACGCAAAGCCTCTAATAAAGAGCCTTTCTGCGGCCTTATCTTTAAAATTCAAACGGATCCGTTTGTGGGTAAACTGAGCTTTTTCCGCATTTATTCCGGTACGCTGAAAGCGGGCGATACGGTCTTGTTCCCCGGCAAAAACGCCACGGAACGCGTAGGCCGCATGATGCGTATGATGGCCGATAAACGCGAAGAAGTAAAAGAATTGGGCGCCGGCGAAATCGCCGCCACCGTGGCTATTAAAAACGCCCGCGTGGGTCAAACCATCTGCGCGCCTGATCATCCGATTGTGTTGGAAAGCATCACCTTCCCTGAACCGGTTATCACCATTGCGGTAGAACCGAAATCCAAGGAAGATGAAGAAAAAATGTCCAACGCGTTGGCCCGCTTGGCGGAAGAAGACCAAACTTTCCGCGTCCGCACCAATGAAGAAACCGGCCAGACCGAAATTTCCGGTATGGGCGAACTTCACTTGGATATTATTGTGGACCGCATGAAACGTGAATTTAACGTGCAAGCCAATGTAGGCGCCCCGCAGGTAGCCTACCGCGAAACCATCACCAAGACGGTGGAACAGGAAACCAAATTCGTGCGTCAGTCCGGCGGACGTGGTCAATACGGTCACGTGTTCTTGCGCCTGGAACCGCAGGAAAAAGGCAAAGGGTTTGAATTCGTTAACGAAATCACCCAGGGCCGCATTCCGAAAGAATATATTCCTGCCATTGAAAAAGGCTGCCGTGAAGCGTTGGATAACGGCGCAATAGCCGGTTATCCGTTGGTGGATATTAAAGTAGCCGTGTTCGACGGGTCCTTCCACGAAGTAGACTCCTCCGAAATGGCCTTTAAAATCGCCGCTTCCATGGCCTTGAAAGACGGCGCCAAGAAAGCCGCCCCTATTATTCTGGAACCGATTATGAAAGTGGAAGTGGTCGCTCCGGAAGCCAACCTGGGGGATATTATTGGTGACTTGAGCTCCCGCCGCGGTCAAATTGGCGAAATGGGCGTGCGCGGCAACGTGCGCTATGTACGCGCGGAAGTGCCGCTGGCCGAGATGTTCGGTTATGCTACTACGGTGCGCTCTTTGTCTCAGGGCCGTGCTTCGTTCACCATGGAACCCAGCCACTATGCTGAAGTTCCCGCAAACGTGGCCAAAGCCATTATTGAGAAGAGAACCGCTGACAAAGTGGCCGCCTAATAAAAGCAGTTTGAGTTGTTACGGGGAGGTATGTAAATACCTCCCCGTTTTTATTGGTTTATCGGGTCAAAAACTGTTTTTAAACGTATGTAAAAAACAAAAAGTAAAGCTGGATATTAGCCAAAATTTTGTTACAATACAATATATGAAACACGGATTTTGGATAATAGCCGCCGTGATGTTGGCGGGGTGCGGCGGCAGTTTGGAAAAACACATGAATGCCACTATGGCTTATTATATTGAAAAAGTACATGTAGCTTGTACGGCGGACGCGGATTGTACGGCGGTTCTTTTGTCTTGCCGGTATCCGCAGTGGGGGTATGCGGCGGTAAACCGTATGGAAGTGCCTGATTTAAACCGTATACGGGAGGCGGATTGGTACACCCGCTGTGAAAAAACGCCGGATACATCCCACATCAAAACCTGGTGTGATAACGGCCGCTGCCGTTTACAGCAGGCTAACGCAGAAAGCATTCGTTGATTTTGATATAATATAGACGTAATTGTACATATAACGGAGAATTTTATATGAAAAGAGGAGTATTGTTTGTAGGGTTGGTTCTTTTTGGGGCGCTATTGGCTGGTTGTGCTTCGGCGGACAAAAGCAATACCTACCAAGGTATTATTGAAGCCAACAGAGACTGTCAAACAGACGCAGATTGTGTGGCCGTTAACCGCACTTGCTGCCGCTGTGACGGTAAAGTGGCCGTAAACCGCCGCGCGGCGGCCGCGTTGCGCGCCAAATGGGTGGCGGAATGTACTTCCGCCCCGTGCTTGCAGGTAATGTGCTTTACGGATTTGGATGTTTCCTGCCAAAATAACCGCTGTGTGGGCAAATTAGCAGGGAATTAGGTGAAAATTATGAAAAAAAGTATCGTCTTGTTAGGGTCAGTATTATTTGTATGTGCTTGCGCGGGAGCCAGTAAAAAAGTGACAGAAAATATTTCCCCCGCGCAATATACCCAATTGGTAGAAAAAGCGGATAAGTCTTGCAGAACGGATGCGGACTGCGCCGCCGTTAAAAAAGGCTGTTGCCTGTGCCAGGGGTATGAATCGGTAAACAAATCCGCCGCGGCAGATTTGCAAAACCAGTGGAACGCGGCTTGCGCCGCCGCTCCCTGCACCTTGCAAATGTGCTATGTGGAAATTGACCCCGTGTGTAAAAACAATGTTTGTACCGGTACCCTTAAACCGATAGAATCTTACTTTGCCAGATAAGGAGAGATATTATGAAAAAAGTATTCTTTTTATTGATGGGAACAGGTTTATTGGCGGCTTGCGCGGCCTCTGCTCCTAAACCGGTGGGTATTAATGCAACGCCGGAAGCCGTCACCAAAGCCATTGCCAAGGCGGATAAATCCTGCAAAACGGATGCCGATTGCGTAGCCGTTAAAAAAGGCTGCTGCCCTTGTGCCGGCTATGCGGCGGTGAATACCAAAGCGGCGGAAAAGGTAAATAAAATTTGGGCCGAAGAGTGCGAAATAGCTCCGTGCACGCGTGAAATGTGCTATGTGGAAATTACCCCTAAATGCGAACAGAACATTTGCATCGGGGAGCCCAAACCCATGGAAAGCTATTTTGGTAAATAAGCCAAAGCTGAACGGGAGAAACCAATATGAAAAAAATTCTGTATGTTTTCGCCCTGCTTTTAACAGCAGGGGGGGTGCATGGATATGAATTTCAGGTTTCTCCCGTTCAAGAAATTGCCGCGCTGGAAGAATCCCAAAGCCGTTTGGATATGAACGGGCTAGAATGCGGGCTTCTTTTGGTTGAGAGCCAAATACCCTCATTGGATTTTCAGATGTCCGCTATCGGCGGATGCGGCGTGGAAAAAACCACACAAGGATATGCCGTTTATTTAGGCCAAGGCACCCGTTATGTTACCCTTGCCGCTCCGGGTTTTAAGCCGTTTCGCTGGGAGTTTGATATGCCTTCCGGCGCGATAAAAGAAAAGCAATATGCGGCCCAGGTGGGGACGGCCGGGGTAAACCCGGATACATTTTCCGCCTCGGATATGGAAATAAGAGGTTCTTTGCGCCGGGAGACGTTTGGTTTGGTAGCCCGGTTTATGGGGGGAGGGCAGTCCGTATTAAAAATTCATACAGACCTGCCTTTTTCTGCGCTGGAAGATACCCTTTTAATCCCAGGTTCTTATACCGTGAAGGAAGAGACTGAGTCCGCACCTTATTATTTATATTTAAAAGCGGGAACGCCTTTTCAAAACATTGTACGGAAGGACGTGTTAAAAGGGGATATTGCCTGGGAAACCCCGCTGGAAGGAAAAACGGATTATCAGTTGGATTTAACTTGGGGCTTTAATCCCCAGCAAAAAACGCGGGAAGTTAAAGCGCAACTGAAAAATATTCTGCCTTAAACCTCTTTTTTATTTACGGCCACTCCTTGTTTTTGGAACGGTTCTTTTTAACTAAAGGCCCTGGGTTATGCCCGGGGCCTTTTGGCATCTTAACATAATATTAAAGTTACGACAGCAGATGGAATACTTCGGTTCTGTTTCGCTCTTTTGCCAAATCCAACGCGGTTTTGCCTTCTTTATTTTTGATGTTTTTATCTATATAAGGTTGCGCCAATAATAACTTTACAATTTCCGTATAACCGTTTAAGGCGGCTATGTGCAGGGGAGTATTGCCGTTTTCAGGGTAAGGAGCATTCACGTCCGCCCCGTTTAGCAACGCTTGTTTTACCTTATCTAAATCTTGGGACAACACCATCATATATAAAGGGGAGGTGTTTCCCTTTTTGGGGAATTGCTCCTGTGGCTGCGCGTGCAGAGGCGGGTTTTCTGGCTGTTGTTGGGCAGGGAACGCTTTTTTGCTTCTTCTATGGAGGCCAACAGATTCTGCGGATAGGGTTCGTTTGGATGGGAAAGCCACCAATACCACAAATTGGACTGGTGGAAATGCTGCATCACAGAAGAAAACTCAAAGAAAAACTGCCGCAAAGAGAGGAGTATCAGGCAATATTTTACCCATATAAACAAATAGATTCTTAAACATTGTTGCAGCAGGGAGGGGTTTTCATATGGGCGTGTAAACCAAGCGGCTATGCTTAGTAAAATAAAAAAAGGGGTTAATATTAATACCCAGCTCATCACCTGTTGTGACATCGGAGTGGTGACGTGCTGTGGCGCGGTTTGTAATAAGGACCATTCCACCCAAATCCCAAATAATAATAAAGCGGTTATAAAAAGGGAGAAAAACTTCAGCATTTGCCATGAGTCATAGGCTTGTTGGAAAGGATATTTTATGATTTTTGCCAAACGGGTTTCGGGTGAAATAAAAGCCTTCAGTACATTATGAAAGTGGTGTACTTCCCCCATAAATATCAGCCAGCAAAAAAGGCAGCAGAAACCCCACATGCCTGTTGGCAGGAGAAAAACCGACATTAGAAACGCGCCGAAACAGCCCCAGCGCCCGTAACGGATCATTTTCTGGGCGGATTTTGCGTCCGGTGGCAAGAGGCTTCTTTGTAAAGCGAACAAGTAAATGGTGCCAAAGCCGCATACGCATACCAGAAAAACCCAAAGAAAATAATATCCTCTCGGCAGCTGGAGCATGGGTACCATAGAGGAAATAAAAGCCATTGCGGCTAATGTGAACAAAAGAAACAGGCCCATCCACAAGAATTGGTTGTTTTTTTGCATTTGTTCATTAAGATTGTTTGAGATAATGGATCTTGTTCCATGGTTATTGTCTCTTTTTAATATGCCAAAAGATAAACTCTTTACAATACAATAGGGATATTATACAATATATACAAGCGAATTTTAGGAGGCGGATTTGAACGCCCAACGGTGAAAACGGCTAGTAAAATTCCCCCACAAGCGCCCCTATTTTTGGTATAATAAAGAGTACCGAATTTAGAAGCATGGCAGCAAAATTCCTTACCGGCTCGTCGTAGGAGACGAACCGGGGAAGGATTTTCTGTCGTATAATTTTTTTACAAAAGTTGTTTTAAGGAAAACAAAATGGCAGAAAAAACAGATAAAAAAGCTCATGTGTTGAGCCAAGAAAGAATCCGCATTAAATTGCGTTCTTATGACCATCGCATGTTGGACACCTCGGTTTCCCGCATTGTGGAAACTGCCCAAAAAACGGGTGCCATCGTGGCGGGTCCTGTTTTGTTGCCGGTTCGGATTAAGAAGTACACGGTGCTTCGCTCCCCCCATACCGACAAGAAAAGCAGAGAACAGTTTGAAATGCGTATTCACAAAAGACTGATTGATCTAAAAAGCCCCACCTCTAAAACTGTGGACGAATTGATGAAGCTTGATTTGCCCGCCGGCGTAGATGTGGCCATTAAAAGCAATTAAGGAAATTAAGACACTATGACAGAAGAAATCAAACAAGCTGCTGGTGCCCAAGAGGCAACCCCCGTTGCTGAAGCGGCCAAAGCAGAAACTGTCAAAGAAGCTCCCGAAACTTTCCGCTTTGTATTAGGCGAAAAAATCGGCATGACCCAGCTCTTTGATGAAAAAGGCAATCTGTATGGCGTGTCCGTAGTAAAAGCGGGCCCCTGCAAGGTTGTGCGTGTCAGAACCATAGAAAAAGACGGCTACAACGCCGTTTGCGTAGGTTTTGGCGAAGTGAAAGAAAGCAAACTGAACAAACCTGAACTCGGTTACTTTAAAAAAGTAAACGCCGCGCCGGTCAAACATATGAAGGAATGCCGTGTTGCCGACGTGAACGGTTTTGAAATTGGCCAAGTCATTTCACTTGAAAAAGTATTTAAACCCGGCGATTATGTAGACGTACAGGGTAAAATTAAAGGCCACGGTTATGCCGGCGCCATGAAGCGCCACGGCTTTGCCGGTCAGCCTGCTTCCCACGGTGCGTCTGACAGAGAAAGAGCCCCGGGTTCTTTGGGCTCCCGCCGTTCTTTGGGTAAAGTGCTTTCCGGCCAGCGCATGGCTGGGCATTACGGCACCACCACCCACACCGTATCCAAAATTGAAGTTATCAAAGTGGACAGCGAAAACGGTCTCCTTTTCTTAAAAGGTTCCGTGCCGGGCGCCAAAGGCTCCATCGTGTCCGTATTGGAAACTTCCAAAAACAGAAAACATATAGTGGCTCCCATCGTGCAGAAAATTTCTGCCTCCAAAGCCGCTAACAAGAAGTAAGGACTTGGACCTATGGAAACAAAAGTTTTAGATATCAAAGGTCAAGAAAAAGGGACGTGCGCTTTGCCGGAAAGCTTGTTTGCCGTTAAAGCGAACCCCACTTTCTTGCACGAAGTCGTCACCGCTTTCTTAGCCAACCAAAGAAGCGGCACCGCCGATGTGAAAACCCGCAGTGAAGTTTCCGGCACCGGCAAAAAACCGTGGAAGCAGAAAGGCACCGGCCGTGCGCGTCAGGGCAGCTTGCGGGCTCCCCAATTCCGCCATGGCGGCGTGGCTTTCGGCCCCACCCCGCACTCTTTCCGCCAGGAACTGCCCGCCGGCAAACGCCGCTTGGCTTTAGCCATGGCGTTGTCTGCCAAACTTTCTGAAGGCAACCTGGTTGTATTGGAAGATTTGAAAGTAAGCGAACCCAAAACCAAAGGTTTCGCCGCCGTGTTGGAAACATTGTCCGCCGGCCGCAAACCGCTTTTGTTGGGCAATTTTACGGATGCCAACACCAAACTGGCCAGCCGCAACATTGCCGGGCTTACCCATATGCTGCCTGAAGACGTCAATGCCTATGTAGTGCTTAACAGCACCAAGGTAATCATGACCAAGGAAGCGTTAGAAAAAATCAGCGCTACGTTCGCTAAGGAGGCCAAATAATGACCCGCACTTACGATATTTTAAAGAAGCCTCTTTTGACTGAAAAGAGCCTGATTGCCAGAGATTCCCAAAACCGCTACGGTTTTGTGGTATCCAAAGATGCATCTAAGGGCGAAATCAAAACTGCCGTAGAAAAGATCTTTAACGTTACCGTTGTTAAAATCAACACCATCACCGTTACGGGCAAAACGCACCGTATGGGCCGGTACGAAGGGAAAAGACCTGACTACAAGAAAGCTTTCGTAACCCTTAAAGAAGGCGATAAAATAGAAGTGGTGGAAGCCACTGCTAAGTAGAGTATTAAGGAGAACTACTAACTATGCCTATTAAGTCATTTAGACCTTATACCCCTTCCCGCAGAACAATCACGGTGGCCGACTTTTCGGAAATCACCAAAAAAACCCCGGAGAAGAGCTTAACCAAAGGTCTGCGCAAAACCGGCGGACGCAATAACACCGGTATGGTCATGGTTCGCCACATTGGCGGCGGACACAGACGCGCTTACAGACAAATTGATTTTAAGAGAGAAAAACTGGGCATTCCGGCCAAGGTTGTTGCCATTGAGTACGACCCGAACCGCAGCGCCCGTATTTGTCTTTTGAATTATGCCGACGGCGAAAAGAGATACATTCTTCACCCGGTTGGCGTAAAAGTGGGGGACGTATTAATGTCCGGCCCTACTGCTGAAATTAAAGTGGGTAACTGCCTTGCTCTTAAAAATATTCCTGAAGGTACTTTTATCCACGCCATTGAACTGCAAGTAGGCAAAGGCGCCCAGCTTGCCAGAAGCGCCGGCTCTCAAGCCCAGCTGATGGCCCGCGAAGCGGAATATGCCCACATCAAAATGCCGTCCGGCGAAATCCGCCTGGTGCCCAGCGCCTGCTGCGCTACGATAGGGCAAGTCGGCAATGTAGACCACGCCAACGTGGTAATTGGTAACGCCGGCCGCAACCGTCACCGCGGTATCCGCCCGACTGTACGCGGCAGCGCCATGAACGCAGTGGACCACCCGATGGGCGGCGGCCGCGGACACGGCAAAGGCGGCAACATACCTCGTTCCCCCTGGAACCAACAGACTCGCGGTTTGAAGACCCGCTCCACTAAGAAAGCGTTTGGTTGGATGATCGTCAGCGACAGAAGAAAAAATAAGGCTGGTAAGTAATTATGGGAAGATCAACTAAAAAAGGTCCTTATGTAGATTTAAACCTGTTGGAAAAAGTTCAAGCGATGAACTCTTCCAATGAAAAGAAACCTATCAAAACGTGGGCGAGAGCCTGCACGATTGTTCCCGAATTTGTGGGACACACCTTCTTGGTGCATAACGGCAGAAAGTTCCTTCCCATCTATGTCTCTGAGAGAATGGTAGGTTACAAACTCGGTGAATTTTCTTTCACCCGGGTATTCAAAGGCCACGGTGGTATGACCAAAGACTCCACCGCCTTGAAATAAGAGTTGAGGATTTGATATGGAAGCTTGTGCAAAAGCTAAATTTCAACGGTACGGTAGCCGCAAGGTGAACCTCGTGTTGGACCAGATCCGCGGTAAAAATGTCAAAGCGGCGGAAGACGTCCTTCCGTTCATTGCCAAAAGAACCTCTGATCTCGTGTTCAAAACGGTTCACAGCGCTGCCGCCAACCTGGAAGTAAAAGCGGGCAAAAAACTGGATATGAGCAAAGTGTTCATTAAAGAAGCCTTTGCCAATTTAGGGCCCAGCAATCACTTAAGAAGAGTTCAGCCCGGCCCGCAAGGCCGCGCTATGCCCTACAAAAAGAGCATGTGCCATCTGACTGTCATCGTTTCCGACGAAAAAAAGGGAGGTCGCTAAGATATGGGACATAAGATTCACCCCCGTTCAATAAGACTGGGTTATATTCAGGATTGGCGTTCCCGCTGGTTCGCCCCCAAGAATATGCCGGCGCTTATTATGGAAGATTTCCAAATTCGCAAAATTGTTGATGACAAGTTCAAAATGGCTGCCGTAAGCTACGTAGGCATTGAACGTGCCGGCGCTTTCCTGCGCTTAAACATTCACACCGCCCGCCCGGGTGTGGTGATTGGCAAGAAAGGGGCCGATATTGAAGCCCTTCGCAAAGAAATTGAAGCCCTCACCGGCAGCAAAACCTTTGTGAACGTCATTGAAATCAAGAGCCCGGAAACGGATGCCCAGCTGGTGGCGCAGTCCATCGCCATGCAGCTTGAAAAACGCGCCCACTATGGCGCCGCCATCAAGAAAGCAATTGAAAAAGCCTTAGCTGGCAAAGCGTTGGGTATTAAAATTATGGTATCCGGCCGTTTAGGCGGTGCCGAAATTGCCCGCACCGAATGGAAACGCGAAGGCCGCGTACCGCTGCACACCCTGTGCGCGGATATTGATTACGGTTTTACGGAAGCGTCCACCATCAGCGGTAAAATTGGCGTAAAAGTGTGGATCTTTAAGAGAACGCACTTTGCCAAATCTCCCAAAGAGATTATGCAGGAACTTAAAAAACATAGAGATATGGAAAGCGTTTCTGCCGAAGGCGTCACGGAAGTCGTTGCTCCGGCCAAGGAAGCTAAATAGTAGAGGTCTTTACTTATGTTAATGCCTAAAAGAGTAAAATATCGCAAACCGTTTAGCGCCCCCCGCATTAAAGGCAATGCCAAAAGAGGCGCTGAGGTTGTGTTCGGTGAGTATGGGCTGAAAGCATTGGAACCCAAATGGATCACCGCCCGGCAGATAGAAGCTGCCCGTATTACGCTGTCCAGATTCATCAAGAAGAAAGGTAAACTCTGGATTCGCATTTTCCCGGATAAAGCCATCACCAAACACCCGGCTGAAACCCGTATGGGTAAAGGTAAAGGGGCTCCGGATCATTGGGTGTGTGTCGTAAAACCCGGCAGAGTGTTGTTTGAGTTGGAAGGCGCCACGCTGGAAGATACCAAACAAGCCATGAAGCTGGCCGCCGACAAACTGCCCATCAGAACTAAATTGGTGACGAGAAGATAGTATGAAGACGAACGAAAAAGAAGCTTTGAAACAAAAAACCGTGGCTCAATTACAAGAAGCCCTCGGTAAAGCGAAAGAAAAGAAATTCAACCTTCTTTTCAAACACAGCACCACCCCCATCGCCAACCCGATGGAAATCCGGGCTGTAAGACGCGAGATTGCTCTTCTGCAGACCTTGATCAACCAGAAGAAAGAGCAGAACTAGAGGTTTTAAATATGGAAAAACAAGAATCCCGTGGACAAAGAAAAGTTCTCACCGGCGTTGTGGTTTCTGACAAGATGAATAAAACCCGCACCGTACTCGTGGAACGTCTGGTTCGTACCGGTCTGTACAGCAAAACGCTGAAAAGAGCGGCCAAATTCCATGCGCACGACGAAGGCAACGAGAGCAAAATCGGGGATAAAGTGGAAATTATGAGCACTCGCCCCGTGTCCAAAACGACCAAATGGCGTGTTTCCAAAATTGTGGAAAAAGCCAGAGCTTAGTTTTTAAAACTTACGGAGTTATTAAACTATGATTCAACTCAGAAGCATCCTCAACGTGGCCGACAATTCCGGCGCCCGCAAAGTACAATGCTTTAAGGTGCGCGGTGGCCACCACCGGGATATCGCAACTTTGGGAGACGTCGTGATGTGCTCCGTCAGAGATGCGATCCCTACTTCCGCCATTAAAAAAGGCGACGTGGTGCGCGCGGTAGTAGTACGCGTAGCCCGCGAAAAAAGACGTAAAGACGGTTCCTATATCCGCTTTGATGACAACGCTGTTTGCATCATTAACGATAATGGCGAACCTAAAGGCACGCGTGTGTTTGGCCCTATTGCGAGAGAACTGCGGGAAAAGAATTTCCTGAAAATCATCTCTCTGGCCCCCGAGGTAGTATAGTATGATTATCAAGAAAAAAGACACTGTGTTGGTTTTGTCCGGCAAGGACAAAGGCAAAAAAGGTGAAGTGAAATCTGTCAACCCGTCCAAGAACAAAGTGGTAGTGGTGGGTATTAATATGATTTCTAAACACGTTAAGCCTTCCCAAAACAAACAAGGCGGCATCACCAAGATGGAAGCGGCTTTAGACGCTTCCAACGTGGCAGTGGTGTGCGGCAAGTGCAAAAAAGCCATGACCCCTAAAATTCAAATAGCGGCCGATGGTACCAAAACGCGCGTATGCCGCAAATGCAATGAGCCGATCATTTAATCTAGGTAAAGTTAAAATGACAAAAGAAACGAAGAATACGAAAGTTCCGTCAGATTACCAGCCCAGACTGCAGAAACTGTACAAAGAAAAAGTACTGCCTGCTTTGCTTAAAGAAATGGGACAAAAAAGCCCCATGGCCGTGCCGAAGCTGGAAAAAATCGTCATCAACGTAGGCGTGAAAGACGCCCGCGAAGACATTAAAGCGTTAGACGTTGCCCGTGAAGACTTGACCGCTATTGCCGGCCAGTCTGCACAGGTAAGAAGAGCCAAGAAATCCATCTCCAACTTTAAACTTAGAGAAGGGATGCCCATTGGCGTGCGCGTTACTTTGCGCGGCGCCAGAATGTATGAATTCTTGGAACGCTTTATTTGCATTGCCTGCCCCCGCATCCGCGACTTTCAGGGCTTTAACGACAAAGCTTTTGACGGCAAAGGCAATTTAAACCTGGGTATTAAAGAACACTATATTTTCCCGGAAATTGATGTGGAAAAATCACCCAAAGCCCATGGTATGAACATTACGTTCGTCACCACGGCCAAGAACGACGAAGCCGGCCGCCTGCTCATGACTTACATGGGTATGCCTTTCCGCAAAGCGGCTGCTAAATAAGGAGCAAACACTTTATGGCTACCAAAGCATGGGTTGCAAAAATGGCTAAAGACCAAAAGTTTGCCGTGCGGTATCATAACAGATGCCAGATCTGCGGCCGCGCGAGAGGTTATTATCGCGACTTCGGTCTCTGCCGTATCTGCCTGAGAAAGATGGCACACCAGGGTTTAATCCCGGGTCTTAGAAAATCAAGCTGGTAAAATTTACAGGAGGAGGCGCCTTATCGGATTAACTCCGCTAAGCGGAAAGTGTTCTGAAAGGGCGGCCTATACACATGGATCCAATCGCAGATTTCTTAACCAGAATAAGAAACGCCAACATGAAAAAGAAGGAAAAAGTGGATATTCCTTTTTCCAAGATTAAAACGGAAATTGCCCGCGTTTTGAAAGAAGAAGGCTATATTGCCAATTTCAAAGCCGTGCATAACGAAACCAAAGGCGGCGTAGTGAGAGTTTTCCTCAAATATACGCCTGAAAACGAATGCGTAATCCAAGGGCTCAGAAGAGTTTCCAAACCGGGGCAGCGGGTGTACAGCGCGTACAACAACATTCCCAAAGTCCGCGGTGCTTTTGGCATTACCATTTTGTCTACGTCTAAAGGCATCATGACCGACAGCCAAGCCAAAGCCCAAAAGATGGGCGGCGAATTGCTGTGCCAGGTTTGGTAAGGGGGGAATATGAGCAGAATTGGTAAAAAAGTAATCAATGTTCCCGCCAAAACCAAAGTGGAAGTAAAAGGGCAAACCATTACCGCCACCGGCGCGTTGGGCACCTTGTCTTACACTTGCCCGGCGGACGTGACCATCAACTTTAAAGACAATGTCCTTTCTTTTGCTATCCCGGAAGGGAAGGAAAAAGAACTCAACGCCATTCACGGCACCACCCGCGCGAACGTTTTCAACATTGTTGAAGGCGTAACCAACGGTTTTACCAAAGTATTGGAAATCAACGGTTTAGGGTATCGTGCTTCCGTGGCGGGCACCAAATTAAACCTGGAATTGGGCTTTTCCCACCCGGTGAATATGGACATTCCGCAAGGTTTAACCGTAACCGTAGACGGCAAAAGCGGTGCGGTTTCCATTAAAGGAAGCGATAAATTTTTAGTGGGTGACTTTGCTGCTAAGATTAGAAAAATCAGACCTCCGGAACCCTACAAGGGCAGCGGTATTAAATACCAAGGCGAGCACATTGTTCGCAAAGCCGGTAAGACTGCGGCGGGAGGCAAATAATTATGGCTACTAAACAGGAAAGATACCAATACAGAAAAGACAGAAGCCGCGGCCACCTGCTGGCCACCGGCGCTCACAGACCGAGACTGTCCGTTTACAGAAGCTTAAAATACATTTATGCCCAAATCATTGACGACAAGACCCACAGCACGTTAGTGTCTGCCACCACCTTGTCTGCCGAATTGAACGGCAAATATGAAGCTTCTGGCAAAAGCATTGAAGCCGCCAAAGCCTTGGGCGCCGTAATCGCCAAGAAAGCTTTGGAAAAAGGTATTACCGAAGTGATGTTTGATCGCGGCGGCAGAGTCTACCACGGCAGAATTAAAGCGCTTGCTGATTCCGCCAGAGAAGCAGGCTTAAAATTCTAAGAGTTACAGGTGAATTTAATGTCTAATGAAACGCTGAAGAGCGAAAACAAAAAAGAAGCGAAAGGCAAAAGAGCCGAGTTTCCTAAAGCCAAACCGGCGATGGAAGGAAAATCCACTGTAATCCACGTGGCCCGCACGGCCAAAGTGGTAAAAGGCGGTAAACGTTTCGGTTTCCGCGCGTTGGTAGTAGTTGGCAACGGCTCCGGCAAAATCGGCGTGGCCATCGGCAAAGCGAACCAGGTTCAACTGGCTATCGCCAAGGCTGAATCCCACGCCCGCAAACACATGATTTCTTTCCCGGTTGTGGGTGAAACCATTCCGCATGAAGTAATCGGCAAGTTCGGTTCTTCTTCCGTATGGATGAAACCCGCCGCCCCCGGTACCGGCGTAATCGCCGGCGCGGGTGTGCGCCTGGTGTTTGAAGCCGCCGGCATCAAAGACGTGTTGGCCAAAAGCTTGGGCAGCACCAATCCGTGCAATTTAGTATATGCCACGTTGGAAGCCTTAAAACTGCTCAAGAGCAAAGAAACCGTGGATGTGCTGCGCGGTAAAGCCGCCCCTGTTGAGGCGGACGCCCCGAAAGCCGAAGCGCAAGCCGAAGCCGCCAAGGCCGAATAGTTTTGTGGAGAAAAAGATATGGTAACTTTGAATAAACTTTTCCCTAAACATGGCTCCAGAAAAGCCAAAAGAAGACTGGGCCTCGGCCCGGGTTCCGGCTTGGGTAACTACTGCACCAAAGGTATGAAAGGGCAGACTTCCCGCTCCGGCAATACCCGCAAAGAAAGCAAAGAAGGCGGACAGATGCCTTTGATCCGCCATACGCCTAAGAGCGGTTTTTCCAACAAAGATTTTGCCAGACGGTTTGACTATGTCAACGTAGGCACGTTGGAAAAACTCTTTAAAGCGGGTGAAGAAGTAACCCCCGAAGCTTTGAAAAAAGCCGGCGCTATTCATGACGCCACCAGCGTAAAAGTCCTCGCCATGGGCGAACTGACCAAAGCGCTGAAAGTGTCCGCCCACGGTTTTTCCGCCACCGCCAAAGCGGCGATTGAGAAAGCCGGCGGCACCGTTACCGTTATTGAAAAGAAGACCAAATAATGGATACCAACAATACGGTTGCAAATATCTTCAACGCCCCCGAACTCAAGAAGAGGCTTCTCTTCTTGATAGGGGCGTTGGCTGTTTTCCGGATTGCGTCCGCAATCCCGATACCCGGCATTAATGCGGAAGTGCTCCGCCAAATGTTTGCCCAGCATGAAAACGGAATTTTAGGTTTTATGAACCTGTTTTCCGGGGGCGCTTTAGGGCGTTTTTCCATTCTGGCTTTGGGTATTATGCCGTACATTAACGCTTCCATTATCATGGGGCTCGTGCGCGGGGCGCATATTTTCCCCGCGTTGGACCGCATGCATAAGGAAGGCGAAAGCGGCCGGAGAAAAGAAAACCAGATTACCCGTATTTTTGCGTTGTTTTTGGCCCTGTTACAGGGCGCCATGATGACCTTTGCCATTACCAAGGTAGAGGGCGCGGGCGGCATGTCCGCGGTGGTCAATCCGTCGGTAATGTTTTTTATTACCACGGTGCTTACGTTAGCGGCGGGCACCATGTTTGTAATGTGGTTGGGTGAACAAATTACGGAAAAAGGGATTGGGAACGGTATTTCCTTAATCATTTTTGCCGGCATTGTGGAACGTTTGCCCAGCGCCATTATGGAAGTGGTCAACCGCGTTAAAACGGATGAGATGGATTTCTTTATGGCGTTAGTCATTTTGGCCGCGGTGGCGGTTATTACCGCTTTGGTGGTTTGGCTGGAAACGGCCCAACGCCAGATACCGGTGCAATATGCCAAACGCCAGGTAGGCAATAAAATGTATGGCGGGCAAACCAGCTATCTGCCGCTCAAGATAGACCAAAGCGGCGTGATTGCGGTAATTTTTGCCTCTTCCGTCATTTCTTTGCCGCTTACGATAGCCAGCTTTAACCAAGAAGCTCCCTGGGCCCAAACGCTGATGAGCTATATGAACCCCAGCAATATATGGTATATGCTGTTGTTCTCGGGCTTGATTATTTTCTTCTGCTATTTTTACAACTCCATGACGGTTAACCCCGCGGACTTGGCGGATAACATGAAGAAATGGGGCGGCTTTATTCCGGGTATTCGCCCCGGCGACCCGACTAAAAACTACATTGAGTGGGTGATGAACCGCTTAACTTTCTGCGGCGCGATTTTCGTGTGCGCGATTGCCATTTTGCCGGATTTCTTCCGCACAAAATTTGGTGTAGATTTTTACTTCGGCGGTACGGCGCTTTTAATCGTGGTAGGCGTTGCGTTGGATACAGTGGGGCAGATACAGGCTCACCTGTTGGCGCGCAATTATGAACCGCTGATGAAAGGCAGCAAAAGAATTAAAGGCCGCTGGTTTAACGTAGGCCAGTAATTTGCATATTAAGAGGCTGCCGCGTTTCCGCTTGGCGGAAGCGGCGGCCTCTGTGAGCTTTAAACGCAGTCAACATCTATTTTATTTTTTGGGTTTTAAAAGCTCCAAAAACAGATTTTTAAGGACAGGCTTTTTGGATCATGAACATCGTGTTAATGGGCTGCCCCGGCGCCGGAAAAGGCACTCAGTCGGCCAAAATGCAGGACAAATTTCATTTGTATCATATTTCCACGGGGGACGTACTCCGCGCGGAAATAGCCAAAGGCAGTGAGCTGGGCAAAGAAATTGCCGGCATTATTAACAAAGGAAATTTAGTGCCGGACGCTTTGATGATTTCCATGTTGGAAAACATTGTGAAATCTACCGATAAAGGCATAATTTTTGACGGCTTTCCCCGCACGGTGGCCCAAGCGGAAGCGCTGGACAGCATGATGAAGCGCCTAAACCGCAAAGTAACGCATGTGATTATGATTACTTTGCCGGAAGAAGAAATCATCAGCCGCATCACCTCCCGCCGCCAGTGCAAAAAATGCGGGGAAATTTATCACGTGGATCCGTCCTCCCCGCTGCCAACCTGCAAGGCCTGCGGCGGTGAATTATATACCCGTGCGGACGATACGGCCGAACGCGTAAAACACCGCATAGACGTATATCATCAGGAAACGCTTCCTGTAAAAGATTATTATAAAAACAGCGGCGTGTATAAGGAAGTGGACGGACATCAAACGCCGGATCAAGTATTTGCGGAAATTTCCAATATTTTGGAAGAAGGCGCAAAATGATAGAAGTTAAAAGCAAGCATGAGTTGGATTTAATGCGCGCCAGCGGCAAAGTAACGGCTGCGGTATTAAAATTAATGACGCAGTTGGTTAAGCCGGGCGTGTCTACATACGATTTGGACAAAGCGGCCGAAGAAACCATCCGCTCCTTCGGGGCGACGCCGTGTTTCTTGGGTTATGCAGGATATCCGGGCAGCATTTGCGCTTCAATAAATGAAGAAGTCGTGCACGGAATCCCCAAAAAAGATAGAATATTAAAGAGTGGTGATATTATAAGTATAGATACAGGGGCCCGGCTTGACGGCTTCTGTTCTGATGCCGCTATCACCCTCGGCGTGGGAAAAGTGTCTGACGAAGCCCAAAGACTGATGGACGTTACCAAGAAGTCTTTGCATAAAGCGATTGGGCTTGTCAAACCCGGGGCCCGGTTAGGAGATATCGGGCACGCGGTGGAGACTTTTGCCGAGCTTCACAACATGGGAGTAGTAAGAGATTATTGCGGGCATGGTATTGGCCGCAATATGCACGAAGAGCCCAGCATACCAAATTTTGGTAAGCCGGGCACCGGCCCTGTTTTAGAAGAGGGCATGGTGCTTGCCATTGAACCCATGATTACAGCGGGAACGTACAGAGTCAGGCAGCTTAGTGACGGTTGGACGGTGGTCACGCGGGACGGCAGTTATGCGGCCCACTTTGAGCACACGGTAGCCGTGACGGCTAACGGCAGTGAAATTTTCACTGCTTTTGAATAACTCCTACGGGAGCATATTCTGATTTAATCCGAACTCGGAGATGTATGAGCGATAAAATCGAACTGGAAGGAAAGGTCTTGGAAGCGTTGCCCAACGCTATGTTTAAAATAGAGATAGCCGGGGGCAAAACGGTTCTTGGCCACATATCCGGCAAAATGAGAGTTCATCATATAAGAATCCTGCCCGGGGACAAAGTAAAATTAGAGCTTTCCCCGTATGATTTAACCAAAGGCCGGATTACTTATAGGGAGAAATAAATGAAAGTCAGAGCCAGTGTGAAAAAGATATGTCAAAAATGCAAAATCATTAAACGCAACGGCGTGGTTCGGGTGGTTTGCGAAGTAGCAAAACACAAACAGCGCCAAGGTTAATTTACAGGAGTTTTAGAACATATGGCAAGAGTCGCAGGTATTGATTTACCGAAAAATAAAAGAATAGACGTAGCCTTAGAATACATCTATGGCATCGGCAAGAAAAACGCCAAAGAAGTCCTCGCCAAATTGGAAGGCCAGATTGACCCCGCCACCCGCGTGAAAGATTTGACCGAACAGCAGGCCGGTCTCTTGAACACCATCTTGCAGAAAGAATATAAAGTGGAAGGCGAATTAAGAAGAGAAGTAGCCCAAAACATTCACCGCTTTATTGAAATCGGTTCCTACAAAGGCCAGCGCCACCGCAGAAACCTGCCCGTGCGCGGACAGAGAACCAAAACCAACGCCAGAACCAGACGCGGCCGCCGCAAAACCGTGGGTTCCAAGGCTGCAGCTAAATAAATTTAGAGACTTAGGAATTTAACTATGGCAGAAGAAAAAGTAACGAAAGAAGCCGCGGAAGCCAAAGCTCCCGCCGCTGTGAAAGGAAAAAAGAAAAACGCCAAAGCGCCGGTATTCGGCGTAGTGCACATTAATTGCTCGTTCAACAACACCATTGTAACGATCAGCGACGACAAAGGCAACACCATCGCCTGGTCTACCGCCGGTTCCCACGGTTTTAAGGGCACCAAAAAAGGCACTCCGTTTGCCGCGCAGATTACCTGCAACAAAGCCGCTGAAAAAGCCGTTTCGTTGGGTATGCGCGAAGTGGCCGTAAAAGTATGCGGCCCCGGCCAGGGCAGAGAAACTGCCGTCAGAGCCGTACAACAAGCCGGACTTACGGTGTCTTCTATTAAAGACGTCACCCCTATTCCGCACAACGGATGCAGACCGCCTAAAGCCAGGAGAGTATAAGATTTATGTCTAGATATACAGGAGCCAGCTGCAAAAAATGCAGAAAATTAGATTGCAAACTTTTCTTGAAAGGTACCAAATGCTACACTAACTGCGTAGTGGACAAATTGGCCGCCACCGTGAAACGCGGCGGTAAAGTAAGAAAGGCCAAAGTGTCCGAATACGGTATCCGCTTGCAGGAAAAGCAGAAAGCCAGATTACAGTCCGGCATGTCCGAAATTCCTTTCCGCAATTTGTTTGATGCCGCCGCCAAGGCTGAAGGCCAAACCGGTGAAAACTTTTTGCGCAAATTGGAAACCCGCTTGGATAACGTCGTACGCCGCTTAGGTTTTGCGGTTTCTTTGAAATCCGCCCGCCAGTTGGTGTTGCATGGTTTTGTAAAAGTGAACGGGAAAGCCGTAAACGTGCCTTCTTACCAATTACGCATTGGGGATAAAGTAACCCTGGACGCCAAATTGGCCGAGAACACCGGCGTAAAACAAGGTTTAACCGAAACTGAAAAACGCAACCAGCGCCCCAGCTTCTTGGAATACGACGCGGAGAAAATGACCGGAAAACTTTTAAGATGGCCCGACAGAGCGGAAATGTCCTATCCTGTCAACGAGCAGCTCATCGTCGAATACTATTCTAAATAGTTTGGAGGCTTTACATGGCTTTGAATAAATTGGTTCTTCCCGAAAAAATTCAATTAGAAGAAAAAACCTCTTCTGACTTTTACGGCAAATTTATTGCGGAACCTTACGAAAGCGGCTACGGCCACACGGTAGGGAATTCCCTGCGCCGGATTTTGCTTTCCGGCATGGAAGGGGCCGCTGTTACCGCCGTTAGAATTACGGGCGCGGTGCATGAATTCAGCACCATTCCCAACGTGCGGGAAGACGTTATCAATATTCTGCTGAACCTCAAACGTTTGCGCATTAAAATGGAAGGCAAAGAACGCGAATACGTAACTCTGCATGCCGAAAAACCCGGCACGGTTACCGCGGCTGATATTGAAGAGGTGGACGGTTTGTCCATCATCAATAAAGACCTCCAAATTGCCAATATTGAGGCCGGCGGCAGCCTGGAGATGGAAATTGAAATTTCCCGGGGCAAGGGCTATGTACCGGCTGAAGACTTGGCCAAAATCCAGCGCCCTGCCGGTTTTATTCCGGTGGATGCCTTGTTCTCTCCTATTGTGAAAGTTCATTACGACGTGGAACCCGCCCGCGTAGGCCAGAAGACCGACTATGACCGCTTAATCCTTGAGATTACGACGGACGGCACCCTGGAACCTGCCCGCGCGTTGCACCGCGCCGCCGTGTTGCTTTCCAACTCTTTGCATATTTTCACGATTGAAGGTGAAGAAGACTGCGTGGCCACCACCAGCGATGAAGCCGTAGAAGAACCCGTTTCTTCCACCGGCAGCGTAGCAGGTGCCAGCGTAAACTCCAAATTGGATGAGCTTCTCAACCAATCCATTGAGTTTATTGAGCTTTCTTCCCGTTCCATTAACTGCTTAAAATCTGAGAATGTGAACACCGTCCGCGATTTGGTAAAGATGAGCGAAGATGATCTGAAAATGATTAAAAACTTCGGTGCCAAATCTATGGATGAAATCAAAGAAAGACTTGCCGAAATGAAATTAACGCTCGGCATGAAAATTTAAGGATAGGATTTTGAACGTATGATTAAAAATACAGGATACAGAAAGCTGGGCAAAACGGCCTCTCACCGCAAAGCTATGCTTAAAAATATGGCCACCAGCATTATCCTTCACGAAGAAGTGAAGACTACTTTGCCCAAAGCGAAGGAAGTTCGCCGCGTGGTGGAAGGTTTAATCACCTCCGCCAAAGCCAACGACCATTTGACCGTTAAAGACACCTTGAAAGACAAAGCCGCTTTCAAAAAACTCTTTGATGTGTTGGTCGCCAGATATGCGAACCGTCCCGGCGGCTTCTGCCGCATTTACCGCGCCGGCGTACGCCAGGGCGATAATGCGCAAGTAGCAATTATTAAATTGGTGGAATAAATGGTAATCGATTACTTGGGGGGCCTTTTCTCTTCTGATTTAGGTATGGATCTTGGCACAGCCAACAGCCTTATCTATGTGAAGGACAAAGGCATCGTTTTACGCGAACCGTCCGTCGTCGCCGTAGACCGGGAAACCGGCGAGGTGAAGGCGGTCGGCTCCAAGGCCAAGCAGATGCTGGGCCGCACCCCGGCTAACATTATTGCCGTTCGCCCGATGAAGAACGGTGTGATTGCGGATTTTGAAGTCACCCAGGAAATGATTCGTTACTTTATCCGCAAAGTGCATAGCCGCAGCAGTTTGTTGCGCCCCCGGATTGTAATTGGTATTCCTTCTGACATTACCGGTGTGGAACGCCGCGCGGTGGACGATGCCGCCCGCCAGGCCGGCGCCCGCGAAGTATATTTGATTGAAGAGCCTATGGCTTCCGCCATGGGGGCAGATTTGCCCATCGCGGAACCGCATGCCAGCATGATTGTAGACATTGGCGGAGGCACTACGGAAGTGGCCGTCATTTCTCTGGGCGGCATGGTAGTGGCTAAATCCATTGATGTGGCCGGCGATGAATTAACGGAATGCATTGTGCAGTATTTCCGCAAGAAATACAACTTAATCGTGGGTGAAACCACCGCTGAAGAAGTAAAAATAAATTTAGGATCCGTCTATCCGCTGAAAGAAGAAAAAACCATGGAAGTAAAAGGGCGTGACCAAACACAAGGTTTGCCCCGCACTTTAACGGTTACTTCGGAAGAAATCCGCCAGGCTTTAATGGAGCCGGTGCGCTTAATTATTGACGTGATTAAGAGCACGCTGGAAGAAACCCCGCCGGAATTGGCGGCGGACTTGGTGGACCGCGGCTTAGTGGTTGCCGGCGGCGGCAGCTTGTTAAGAGGCATTACGGAATTGATTCGCAAAGAAACCGATATTCCTGTTCACCGCGCGGCGGACCCGCTCAGCTGTGTGGCTTTGGGTACCGGTAAATTCTTGGAACAGCTCAATGAGAAAGGAAGTCGGTTTTTTGGTTCTCATGGGAAATCCTCTTACTAAGTTACCCCATTGTGCCGGATAATATTTGGGCGGGCACGGTTCTTACAGAACGGACGGTGCCCGCTTTTCTTTCTTTATAGAGTTATTTGTGTGTGTTTAGTTTCCTGCCTTTTGTATTGGCGGGGAATCTCTCCGGTTGTATCAGCCGGGGAAAGCCTTTTTGCAGGCGCAAATCCTTTTTAAATTTTATTTATGTTACATGCTAAAAAGAAAAAAAGAAGTGCTGCTCCTTCCGGTTTTTCCCGCAAGGCGCTGTTGCCTCTTTTTTATTTAACGCTTTCTTTTTTACTTATGATTTTGCCTCTGGACGGGTTTGTCAGCTCCGTGAAAGCGCTGCTCGGCTATATTTTTATTCCGCAGATTAGGATGTCCCACTCCGCGGTAAAATATGCGGACGGTGTTTCCTCCACTATACGTGAACTCTTAGACACCCATCATGAAAACCGCCAGCTTCGCCAAGAAATAGAAGCCGCCAAAATTTTAGGAGCCCAGGCGGAAATGGTGTTTGAAGAAAACGAGCGTTTAACCTCTATTTTAAAGTTGCAGCCTTCCCGCCCGTGGCAGGGTACTTGGGCCCAAATTGCCTACCGGGAACCCAGCCAGTGGAATACGGTTATTTTGGATAAAGGCTCTCGGGACGGAATCCAACCGCGCAGCGCGGTAATTTCCGTAGAAAACGGGGTAGAGGGGTTGGCCGGCGAAGTGGTGGAGGTTTCGGAAAGTACGGCTAAAGTATTGCTCGTGCGTGATGAAGATTTTTCCGCCGCCGTGTATTTAAGCCCCAGCCGGGATGAGGGCCTGTTGGCGGGCGGCGGCACCGGCGCGGTAAAAATGAAATATGTTCCGCTTTTGTCTTCCGTTAAAGAGGGGGACCGGGTTTACACTTCGGCCGCCAGCAGTATTTTCCCGGCGGGTATTTTAATAGGGGAAGTTTCTTCCGTTAAAAAAGGAAATGCCTTTCAAACGGCGTTAACGGTGGAGGTGACTCCGGCCATTAGTTCCAGCGCGCTGAAAGAAGTGTTTGTTATCTCGGATGAAAAGGACAGAAAATAATGTGGGGATTTTTTAAACTTTTTATCGCTTTTGTAGGGGCCACGGTATTCCATTGGGCGTTTGCCACGGCGTTTGCCAATATCGGCATACAGGTTAGCGTGATGTTGGTTTTTGTGGTGGCTTGCTGTACTTTGTTAAAACCGGCGTATGGTTACCCCATGGCGTTCTTGTGCGGTTTGTTTTTAGATTTTTTCGGCACGAAATTATTTGGAAATAACGCCTTTACTTTTTGTTTGCTGGCCACTTTTGTGTATATGCTTAGTGAACGTTTTGATTTTGAAAGTATTCTTCCTCAAATGGTAAGCGTGTTTTGTTTAAGCGTGTTTGCCATATTGTTTAATGCGCTGTTACTAATGTTGTTTTCTGCGTCTGCGGTTTGGCAGGGGCTTTGGAGCCTGTTTGCCGGCAGCGTGATAAACGCACTTATGGCTCCGCTGGTGTTTTTTGTATTGAGGATGCTGCTTTCTAAAGGGTTTGTCAGTAAAGAGGCTTAAACAACGGCCTAAGGAGAGGGTGTATGCCCGCTACCAAGATTTTTTTTAACACGCGTTTAAAATTATTGTTTTTTATTGCGTGTGCGGCGTGCGGTATTATTGCTTTGCGGTTGGTGGATATACAAGTTCTGCGCCATAGCGCTTATTTGGAAATGGCGGAACGGAACCGAACGCAAGTGCTGTACCAAACGGCGCCGCGCGGGCGCGTGTTCACTTCGGACGGCGTGGTAGTGGCCAGCAATTCCCCGTCGTTTAGCTTTTACTATTTGGCCGCCGGTCGTAAAGACATCCCTTATTTACAGCAGCTGGCGCAGGATTTTGCCCCCAAATTGGGCATGAGTGAAGAAGCCCTTACTGAAAAACTGACCGAAGGTCTCAAAAGCGGCAAGGCAGTCCCTTTAGCGGAAAACCTTTCTCCTAAAACCACCATTGCTTTGCAGGAACTTCAGATTTATTATCCAGGCGTTTATTTGGTGGAAGAAACCAAACGGGATTATCCGTACGGCAGTTTTGCCAGCCATTTAATTGGCTATTTGGGCAGTATGACGGAGTCAGAATGGCGGAAGAGGGATACTGCCATGAATTACCGCTTAAACTCTAAAATAGGCAAAAACGGAATAGAGAAAAAATACGAGGCGCAATTAAAAGGGGAAGACGGCGGTGCTTATTTGGAAGTAGATTACCGCGGGCGTGTGCGCCGCGTGATTGAAGACCGCCGCTGGCAGCCCGGCAGCGACGTGCATTTAACGCTTAATTTTGATGTCCAGCGCGCGGCGGAAGACGGTTTAAAAAGCACCTCTACCGGGCGCGGCGCGGCGGTGGCGCTGAATACACGCACCGGCGCTGTGCTTGCTTTAGCCAGCGCGCCTGCCTATGACCCTAATATTTTTGTTCCGTATAACGATACCGATTTATCCAATGTTTCTAAAAATATCAGCGAATACAATTTGGCCGTGCAAGGTACTTATCCTCCCGCCTCTACCTTTAAAATTATTACTGCCATTGCCGCATTGACAGACCCGGATTTTGACCCTTCCGCACACGTAAACTGCCCCGGCCACTATGATGCCGGCTCCCGCATATTTAAATGCTGGAAGCGCACCGGGCACGGACTTATGAATTTATTGGACGGGCTGGCCAACTCCTGCGACGTCTATTTTTATGACGTGGCGGCCCGGGTGGGCGCTTCCGCCATAGAAAAAGTACAGCGGGCCTTTATGTTTGGGCGCCCCACGGGGATTGATTTGCCTGGGGAAAAGGCCGGCAATATGTACGGCCCTACCAAGCGGGCGCGCAATAAGTCTTACTGGTTTATAGGGGATACGCTTAATTTGTCTATTGGGCAGGGGGAATTATTGGTTACCCCGCTTAAATTGGCTCAGTTTGGGGCGGCCTTGGCCAGCAAAGGCAATGTCTACCGCCCGTATTATATTGATAAATTGGTCAGTAACCGCACGGGCAAAGAAACCCAGGTGGGGAAAACGGAAATTTTAAATAAGGCGGATTATCCCTCCTCTACCTATGATTTGATTTGGACTTCCATGAAATACACCACCGATACGGGCACCGCCCGCTGGGCCAAAATACCCGGGCTGGATGTATACGCCAAAACCGGGACGGCCCAAAACCCCCACGGGGACGATCACGCCTGGTTTTTAGCTTTTGCCGGCAAACCGGGGGAGGAACCTTCCATTGTGGTGGTGGTGTTTGTGGAGTACGGGTTGCATGGTTCCAGCGCGGCCGGGCCTATTGCGCGGGAAATGCTTAAAGCGTACTTTGGCGTGGATGACTTGGGTAACCCGGTTCTGCAGCGAAAATCTTTATTAAATCATGAAAATTATGAAGAACTGTTGGACGGGCCCGCAGGAGAATAAGGTATGTTGAAAGAAGCAGCCGGACGCAGTAAATTAGACTGGATTTTATTTGGCGCCATGGCGGGGCTGGTGCTGATAGGCGCTTTGTGCATTATGTCCGCCATGAACAGCATTTCCCTTTCCAACAGCGTGGTGCGTACGCATATGCTGGCCTTATGCGTGGGCGGAGCCGCTTTTGTTGCGGGGTGGAGTTTTAATTATCAAATTTATGACGAACAATGGAAAGCCCTGTATACATTTATATTAATACTGCTTGTTGGGGTGTTATTGTTTGGGTCGTATCAGCGGGGTTCGCGGTCTTGGTTTGTGCTGCCGTTTTTTTCCATGCAGCCTTCTGAAATTTGCCGCGTGCTTACGCTGTTGGTAGCGGCGGCTTTTTTGGACCGGCGCGGCCCGCGTATCCGCGATACCAGTTCGCTTATTGGGTTGGGGCTATTGCTTATTCCCATCTTTGGGTTGATTATGATGCAGCCGGACTTTTCTTCTATTGTGATATCTTTCCCGGCCTTGGTGATACTATTGTATTGTACCGGGGTGAATATGTTTTATTTGTGGCTTTTGGTGTTGTTTGGGGCCGTGGCGGGGATATGCACCATTGGATGGACGTATATTTATCTCCACCCGGATTTAACCCAATATACCCTGATTAAAATGTTCCAGCAGACCAGTTCCAACGTGCTGTATATGGGCGGCGTGTGCGCCGGGGTGGCGTTGCTTGGCTATGGGGCTTGGTGGTTTTTTAGGCAGCTGCGCATCTTTTTGCCTTCGTTTTATTTTGTGTTGGCCACGGTAGTCATATTAGGCGGGTTTTTTGCCAGTGTGTTTGTGGACCACCAAATGAAAACCTATCAGCGCAAGCGCGTGGAAGCTTTTTTGGCCCCCAAGTCTGACCCGCAAGGCGCGGGGTATAATGTTTTGCAGGCGCAAATTGCCATGGGATCCGGCGGCGTGTTTGGCAAAGGGTTGTTTTCTGGTACGCAGTCCCGCTTGGGTTTCGTGCCCGAAAAACACACGGATTTTATTTTAGCCGTAGTGGGGGAAGAACTGGGCCTGTGGGGTACCTTGCTTGTGCTGGGGTTGTATTTGGTTATTTTATGGCGGCTGGTAATGATTGGTTACAGCGCCGGGGACCGATATGGCTACCTGGTATGCGGGGGCATGTTTGGCATGTTTTTCACCTATATGTTAATTAACTTTGGCATGTTAATTGGCATTGTGCCGGTGGCGGGGATACCGCTTCCGTTTATTTCGTACGGAGGGTCTAACCTGGTGTCCAGCTTGTTTGCGCTGGGGGTGGCCCAGTCCGTACATGCGCGGCGTTTACGCGCGTAAGAAGGGTATGATAAACGCTCCAAAAATTTATAAAATGCGTATAGAGTTTACCGTGTCCGCCGCGGCGGATAATAAACGCATTTTTGGGGCGCTTCGCAATGCCGTTTTGAAAAGCGGTTTGGCGTTTGAGCCCGCTAAGGTAAATAAAAATTGGCCCCGCCTGGCATATGGCCCGGTATTGGGGTACGGGTTGGAAAGTTTAGGGGAATTTGCAGATATTTATTTGCTGCAGGCTGTTTCCCCGCAAGAGGTGCATCAAGCGCTTTCCCGCGCGGCGGGCCCGCTGATTGCCATTAAACGGGTGGAGCGGGTGCCTTATGCGTTGCCGTCCGTAGCCAATTTGGCGCAGGCGGCGCGGTATATAATAGAGGGGGATTTTTCCCCTTGGGCTCCAAAGCAGAGCCTGACTGATTTTTTAAACGGGCGCCAGGCAACGGCCGTATTAACGGCCCCCAACGCCGCTATGACGCAGGAAATGCCTCTTAGCCCGTATGTAGTAAAGTGTGAACAGCCGGAAGAAAATAAATATTTTCTTACCTTGCAAACAGTAAATGACAAAACCCTCAAGCCGCAATATGCGCTTGCCGCCTGGCTGGGGATGCCTATTGTGCAAGGGGAAGAGTTTACCATTCCGGGTGTACGGTTTATTAGAGAAGGTTTATTCTGGCGTGACTCGCAGGGCGGGTTGCACCGCATTTAACAGGCCTAGGCCTAAGAGAGGAATTTGTATGAGTAAGAATTTGGAAACCACCCCCAAGGTGGAGGTAATTGTAAATACGTCTTTTGAGGAAACCCGCATAGCCATTATGGAAGACGGGCGCATCAATGAATTGATTTGGGAGCGCCGCGGCGCGTTAAACATTGTGGGCAACATTTATAAAGCCACGGTGGAAAATGTGCTTCCCGGCATATCCAGTGCGTTTTTAAACATCGGCTATGAAAAGAACGCCTATTTGTATATTTCCGATATTTTGGGCGGGGATAAAAAGAATATTGATAAAGTGCTTAAAAAAGGGCAGGAAGTCATGGTGCAGGTGGTGAAAGACGCTATTGGCACCAAAGGCATGAAGGTAACCATGGACGTTACCCTCCCCGGCCGTTATTTGGTGTTAACGCCTAACCAAAGCTTTGTGGGCGTATCCAAAAACATTGAAGACAGCGAAGCCCGCCACAAATTAAACGAAGTCATGCAGGAACTGGCAGACAAACATTTAAACGGCATGGGTTGTATTGTACGTACGGAAGCCGAAGAAGCCAGCAAGGACGAATTGGAACGGGAAGTAAAATATCTCTACCGCCAATGGCAGTCCATTTTAAAGAAGTTTGACAGTGTGCAATCCCCGCAGCTTTTGCATGAAGATATGGACGCCGTTTTACAGGTGGCGCGGGATGTTCTGTCTGAAAACGCCAGCGTGTATCTGCTGGATAACCAAAAAGATTATGAGCGCGTATTAGACTTTGTAAAAAAGAACTCGCCCGAACTGGCTGACCGCGTACAGCTTTATAAAGGCAAAACCCCCATTTTTGAAGCCTATGACATTGAGCCGGAAATTGATAATCTGCGCAAAATTAAATTGCCTTTGCCCAACGGGGGCAGTATTATCATCCAGGAGGCGGAGTCCCTCTGCGCCATAGACGTAAACACCGGCAAATTTACGGGCAACAAATCGCAGGAAGAAACCGTTACCCAAACCAATATTGAAGCCGCCAACGAAATCGCCCACCAGCTCCGCTTACGCAATATCGGCGGGATTATTGTTATTGACTTTATTGATATGCGCAAAGCTTCCAGCCGCCACCGTGTGGTGGAGGCATTGTCCAAAGCCGTACGGGGAGACCGCGCCAAAATACGCATTTTGCCCATTACCCGCTTGGGGTTGGTGGAAATGACGCGCGAACGCAAGCGCGAAAGCACCGGCAGCTTTATCAGCGAGGAATGCCCTCAGTGCCACGGTTCCGGGCGCGTATTGTCGGCCGAGAGCATGCGCATTAAAATACAGCGTGAAATTTACGATTTAACCAACGGCCGCCCCGGCGGTACGTTAAGGGTTGTTCTTCACCCGTTGTTGGCGGAAGCCATTAAGCAAAAACAGGCGGATATTGAAGAAAACATTCACCGCACGCTTAAAATCCAGGCGGATCCGCAAATTGCCTGGGAAGATTACAAAATCGTTTTGGAATAAACCGACATATGGGGTCCTCGCCGTTTTGGGCGCGGGCATGGTTATGATGAAAAAATTTCTTGTTATCAGTCTGGCCGCTTTGTTTTGGCTGGGAGGGGTTTCCTGCGTTTGGGCGCAAGGGAAAACCGAAATTAAAATTATTGGCAGAGACAAAGGTTCTGTTTCTTCCATCCAGTCCAACGGCGTAACGTATTTGGACGTACAAAAAACCGCCAAGAAATTAGGCGCTAATGTGGAATTGTACGCCGCCGCCAAGCAAGCCAAGGTTACCTTGAAAGGCTTTTCCGCCATTTTAACGGCGGGGGAAAGCACTGTTGTGGTAAACGGCTCCAACGTGCCGTTGGGGGAAAGCGTGATTGCCTATAAAGGGGACATTATGGCCCCGGTGGCGTTTTTTACACTCCCGTCTTGGCAACAGGCGCTGGACCGGCAAATAGAGTTTAAAGACAATACACTGTGGGTGGAAAAAAACTTTAATTTGGCCTATGAGGATAAGCTTCAAACCGAACAAGGTGACCAATTGTTTTTTTACCATAGCGGCGCGGTGCAATATGTTTTGCATTCCGTTAATAAACACACCCTGGAAATTACTTTCCCCAAAGCCGTAGTTAAAAGAGAGTTTACCACCCGCCTGCGTGACGATTTTATCCAAACCATCAATATGCGCCAAGAAGAGGACAAGGCGGTCCTTCGCGTTATTTTGGGGCGCAAAGCAAAAAACTGGTCTATGGAAGAATCCGGCGGAAAATGGGTGCTGCGTGTAGCCCAAAACGCGCAGGATATGCAGCCCCGGGCGGACGAACCTTCCGCGGCGGAGGACGGCCCGCAAATATCTTCGGCCCCTTCTGCGCAGCCAAAACCGGCGCTGTTGCTTCCGGCCCCCAGTGTAATAGGGGAAGCCGATGAAGATACCCCTGTTCAGGAAAAGCCGTCGGCGGCTCCCGCCAGTGATAAAAAAGAATTAAAACCGGCTATTATACAGCCTGCCCCGGCGGTGGCCCGCAAGAAGATGCGCATTATGGTAGACCCCGGCCACGGCGGTAAAGACCCGGGCGCCATACGCCGCGGTTACAGAGAAAAAACCTGGAACCTGGCCGTAGCCAAAGAATTAACCGCCTTGCTTAAAAAGGCCGGGTTTGAAGTGCGTATGACGCGCGATACGGATAAATTTATCGCTTTGTCTGAACGTTCCAAAATGTCCAATAATTTTAAGGCGGATTTGTTTGTGTCCGTACATACAAACGCGTCTAAAAATTCCCGCGCCAACGGGTTTCAGGTGTATTTCCGCTCCGAAAAAGCTACCGACAAAGAAGCCGCGGAAGTAGCCGCCCTGGAAAACGAAGCCTTGCAATATGAAGAAGTACACTATAATTTTGTGGATGCGCTTTTGCAGTCTTTAGCTAAAAATGAATATATTAACGAAAGCTCCAAACTGGCCGGTTATGTACGCAACGCGGTATATAAACAGCCGGGTATTGGCATTGCCGTTAACCGCAACAGCAGCGTACGCCAGGCTAACTTCTACGTATTAAAAGGGGTGAACAGTCCGGCTATTTTGATAGAAATGGGGTACATCAGCAGCAGTAAAGACCGTGCCCGCCTGTCTCAAAAAGCGGTGCAAAAACGCATGGCGCAGGGTATTTATAACGGTATTTACGATTACGCCAAAAAAGAGGGTTGGCTAAAGTAAATAGAGTTTTTACCTTAAGCCGTGCCCGCTAAGCGCAACATGTTGGAAAACGGTTTTTGCCTCGCTTTGCAATACTGCAAAGAAATGAAATATTAATAAGATTTCGTTGTAGAAAACGCCCCGGAGTTGACTCCGGGGCGTTTTGTGTGTTTGGCTGAAAATGTAGGGCAAGTTATTGAGGCAGTTCAAAAGCACATAGATTGTCCACCAAAGGGGAAAAGTCTGACCCCGCTAAATCAAATTCCCCGCTAAGAATTAACGTATAGGTGGAGTCTATTTTGCTGAGCATATATAATTGGGGTTGGCTTTCTCCCTCCGCGTTCTGTAAGACGGAAATCCAGGCGACGACGGCGGAGTTCCCGTCCGGGCAGGCATAGGCTTTTTGAACGCCAAGATCGTCTTGGCCTTCTTCGTCCAAAGCTTGCTGTAAGGGGTTCTCTGCCGGCATGTGCATGATTTCCAACTTGCTTGAATAGTTATCTTCATTTTTTCTCCTTCAGGCATAGGATAGAGAAAAAGAACCAATTTGTCAATGCGGGCAAAAAGATTAGTAGAAAGAGAAATAATTTTGGCTTTTTTGTTAAATTGATAAAATATAAACAGCATGAGGAATCATTTTATTTGTCGGTTTATTTCTTCTGTTTCTTTAAAAATCCGCGCCTGCACACCGGGTTGCGGGTATTTGAGTTTATTTCTTATCTTTTTAAAAATAGGGGCTTTTACCTTGGGGGGAGGATACGCCATGTTCCCGCTTATCCAGCGGGAAATAGTGGACAAACGCCAATGGATAGACCGCCGGGAGTTTTTAGACCTGCTGGCTATCGCTCAGTCCGCCCCCGGCATTATCGCGGTAAACATAGCCATTTTTGTGGGTTATAAATTAAAAGGGGTGAAAGGCAGCTTGGTTACTACACTGGGCACGGTGCTGCCTTCTTTTGTAGCTATTTTGCTGATAGCGCTGTTTTTTCAGGAATTTAAAGATAATACGTATATACAGCGTATTTTTATGGGTATACGCCCTGTAACGGTGGCCTTAATTGCGGCGCCGGTGCTGCAAATGGGCCGCGCGGCGTGTGAAAAGAAAATTTTATGGCTTATCCCGCTTGTTGTGGCGGCGGCCATTTGGCTGGGCGGGGTTTCCCCGGTGGGAATTGTGCTGGCGGCGGGCCTTAGCGGATGGGTGGGCGGCCGGATAAAGGAGCGGCGCAAATGATCTGCTGGCGTTTGTTTATTACCTTTCTAAAAATAGGCCTGTTTAATTTTGGCGGCGGATACGCCATGGTGTCTTTTATCCAGCATGAGGTGGTGTTTAAACAGGCGTGGCTGTCCACCGCGGAATTTACGGATATTGTGGCCGTCAGCCAAATGACGCCCGGCCCCGTGGGCATTAATTTGGCCACTTACACCGGTTATACTTCCACCGGCGGCGTATGGGGGGCGGCGCTGGCAACGGTGGCGGTGTGTTTGCCTTCCTTCTTTTTAATGCTGTTTGCCAGCCGTTATTTTTTAAAACATCAAAATTCACAAACTGTAAAATCCGTCTTTTACGTATTGCGCCCGGTAGTGGTGGGGCTTATTGCCGCCGCCGCGCTGGTGCTGTGCAACAAAGAAAACTTTGTGGATTACAAAAGCGTTCTTCTTTTTACGGGTGCCTTTGCCGCTATGTTTTTTAAGCGGGTGGGTCCCATTAAGCTTATCTTGCTGGGCGGTTTGTGCGGCCTTATCTTATATTAAAATTTAAAAATTAATTTTTAGGCGTTGCATTAAAAGTTAGGAGAAGCTAAAAAATACTTGTTAGTTTAGCCTAACTTTTGTTATAATCTTTATATCTAAATTGTATTTTAGGAGTGGATAATGAGAAAAGTCGTCGTTTTAACTTTTGTGTGTATCTGTATTTTGGCGGCCACGCTGCAAGCCCAGCCGGCAAAAGACATTGGCGGTGTTTTAGAATCTAAAATTAAAAAAACCCGGGTGGAGGAGGCCTTAAAAAGCCCGGTTCTTTCTTTTACGCTTCATTGGGAGTGGGACGGGCGCTATACCAAAAAATATTCTTTCCGCAACCGCCTGCGCTTGGGGAAGCCTATTGAGTTTTCCCTGCAAAAAGGAAAAGTGGAAAAGAAAAGCACCTCTTGTTTGGGGGTTGCCTTGGCAAGCGGCAAAGCGGTTACCCATAAAAGTTGTTTTGCGGCGCCGAACACTTCTAAAAAACAAAACTTTGTTTTAACGGGCGTTACGCTTTCGTTTCAAAACGGGCGAAAGCTAAGCATGCCGGCCCAAGCGGTGCGGCACAGCGGGGAATTTAGCTTTCTTTCTTTACCGGTCTCTTTTACCCGCGGGGTGCGTTTGGCGCAATTGCATATACTTCCCAGCGGGCAGACGTTACAGGACGTGTATGGGGAAAATTTTGGAGGGGTAAAATTTTCCCACGCGCTTCAAAAGATGGATAAATCTTCCCGTTTATCCCGCGGTTTGAGAAATCGCCCCGAAAAACTATTTTCCCAGGTGAGACCGGGAGAACCTTTGTTCTGGCGCGGCAAACTGGTGGCGTTAAGCGCGGCGTGCGCTGAGGATTTTTGGAGTAAAATTCAAAACGGGGGGGATAACTTCGTTTGGACGGCCTTTCATTTTTCCAATGGGGCCGGCCCACTGGTTAAATAAAAGCGGGCGTTTGCCATGGCGCTTGCTTTTGTTGAACACGCGGCATAGTCTCCTAGCGTGTGCAGAAAAGAAAATTCGCGCTACACCGGGCAGGGTGTAGCGCGGTTTTATTATCAGCGTTTTCCCGTTTGGAGCAAGTTTTTTGTCCGCTAAATAAAAACCCCGTCCAAGACGGGGTTTATTAAATGGACAAAACGGCTAGTTTTGTTCTTCTTTGGCGGCCTGCCCTTGTGTTGGGGACTCGTTTGCCTGCGGGGCCTCTTGCGCGGGGGTTTGTTCCTTTGCCGGAGTTGCAGGTTCTTCCGCCGGTTGCGCTTCTTGCGCGGGCTCTTGGGTGGAAGGTCTATTTTCCTCTTCTTCCCGGTAAGTCAGTTCCACATCGGCAAAAATGGAGCCTTTGTTTTCATTTAGCCATTTGCGGTGGTGGTTGTAATCGGGGCAGTATTGGGCTACCAGCTGCCAGTATTCCTGCCCGTGGTTCATATGCACCAGGTGGGAAAGTTCATGCACGATTAAATAATCCTGCACCGCCAGCGGCATTTTGATAATGCGGTAAGAATAATTGATGTTTTTCTTACCCGAGCAGCTGGCCCACAGCGTGCGTTGGTCCTTAATGGTAATGTTGTTGTATTCTACGCCCATTTTTTCAGCCCATTGCTGGGTTTTTTGGCGCAGGGTTTCGCCGGCTTTGTCCCTCAGCCACTGGGTAACCAAGGCGCTGGGGTCGGCCGTTTTGCTTTGCAGATAAACGTGAAAGATTTCCCCGTCAAAAGCCACTCCTTCTTCCTGGTCCGGCGTCAGGTACATGCGGGCTTGGTACAAATCCCCGTTATACAATACGCGGTTTTCAGGCGCGGGGCCGCTGCCCTCTGCCGGGCCGGAGGGGGTTGAAAACACTTCCGGAAGTTCCTTTTTCAGGCGTTCTATAAATAATTTTACGTCGCTGATTACGCTTTGTGTATCTGCCATATGTATATTGTATAAAAAACGGTTAAATTTTATACAATGAACATATACTTTGGAGGCCCTTTTGTGACAAACGATTTAAAAACCACTCCGCTTTATAACGCCTGCTGCCAAGCGGGCGGGCGCATGGTGGATTTCCACGGCTGGCTGCTGCCGGTGCAGTTTCAAAGCATTATTGCCGAACATAAAGCCGTGCGGGAAGCCGCCGGCATGTTTGACGTGTCCCACATGGGGCAAATTTGGGTGGAAGGCAAAGACGCCTACCCCTTTGTGCAATATATTACCTGCAACAATATCAAGAAAGACCCGTCCGCCGGTACCTATACGCATATGCTTACCCCGCAGGGAACCATTATAGATGACATGATTGCTTTTTGCCTGGATGCGGAAAAATTTTTAATAGTGGTGAACGCCGCCTGCCGCCAGGAAGATTTTGACTGGATGCAAAAACAATCCACCCGCTTTCACGTAACCGTTACGGACGCGAGCGACCGCTACGGCATGATCGCCCTGCAAGGGCCGCAAGCGCTGGAAAAGCTGGAAACCCTTTTGCCCGGCATTGGCGCGCTGCCGCGGTTTCACATACAAAAAGTGCAGCTGTTTGGGGAAGAAGGCTACGTCACCCGCACCGGTTACACGGGCGAGGACGGGGCCGAAATTATGCTTAGCCCCGCGGCCATTGTAAAACTGTGGGACGCGCTGCTGGCGGCCGGGGTAGCGCCGTGCGGTTTGGGCGCGCGGGACGTACTTCGCTTGGAAGCCGGCTACCTGCTTAACGGCCAGGACGCGGATCAAACACGCACCCCGTACGAAGCGGCCTGCGGCTGGGTGGTGAAATTGAATAAAGAGGATTTTATCGGCAAGCCGGCCTTGGAAAAGCAAAAAGCCCAAGGCGTTAAACAAAAATTAACCGCTTTTGAACTAAAAGGCGCGGGCGTGCCCCGCCACGGGTGCAAGATTTTTTATGAAGGACAAGAAATAGGTTTTGTAACCAGCGGCACCTTTTCCCCGTTGTTTAAAGGGATTGCCGTTGGCTACGCGCAGGCGGGCTTAACGCCCGGTGCGCAGGTGGAAATAGAAATCCACTCCCGCCGTATACCGGCGGCAGTAACCAAAACGCCGTTTTATAAAAACAGAGTGTAGTATCAGGGAGGAACCTTTATATGCATAATGCAGAAAACAGCCGTTACGCCAAAACCCATGAATGGGCCCATATGGAAGGGGACATTGCCACCGTGGGTATCAGCAACCACGCGCAGGAAGAAATCAGCGATATTGTTTTTGTGGATTTGCCTAAAGTGGGCCAGCAGGTAACCGCGGGGCAGAACTGCTGTGTGATTGAGTCCGTTAAATCCGCCTCGGAAATTTACGCCCCTGTCAGCGGGGAAGTAATTGAAGTCAACACCGCGCTGAATAATGACCCGGGCCTGGTTAACCGTGAACCGCACGCCGGCGGCTGGTTGTTTAAGATTAAGATGACGGCCCCGGCCGATTATGAAGCGCTGATGGACCTTTCCGCTTACCAAACCACTATCCAAAAATAATGGTTGCGGCCTTTTAAATTCCCCCGCCGCAAGCGGGGGTTTTTACTAACAGAGGTTTTATGTTTATCCCACATACTCCAACCGAAGAAAAAGAAATGCTTGCCCGCATAGGCGCATCGTCCGTGCGGGAGTTGCTTAATATCCCGCAGGATTTGGTTTATCCCCATTTTAACCTGCCCCAAGCCCTGACTGAGGCGCAGCTTACCGCCCATATAAAAGAATTAGGGGCGCTCAATAAGCCGCTTAAAAATTTTATCGGCGCCGGGTGCTATGAACATTTTATCCCGGCCGCGGTAAACGCCTTAAGTTCCCGCGGGGAATTTTTAACCGCCTACACCCCCTACCAGGCCGAAGCCAGCCAAGGCACTCTGCAAACCATTTATGAGTTTCAAAGCTGCGTTTGCGCGCTGACAGATATGGACGTAAGCAACGCCTCCCATTATGACGGCGCCACCGCCATGGCGGAAGCCGTGCTGGCCTGCGTGCGCATTAACAACCGGCAGAAAGTGTTAATCAGCGCGGCGCTTCACCCGCATTATAAAGAAGTGTTGCACACGTATTTGCAGCATTTCCCGCAGGTAAGCGTGCGGGAAGTCCCTTGCGTAAACGGCACGCTGGACGTACAGTCCGCGCAGACACTGCTGGATGAGCAAACTTCCTGCCTGGTGCTGGCCAACCCCAATTTTTACGGTCAGTTGGAAGACGCCCAGCGGCTGGGTGAACTGGCCCACGCCAAGGGAGCTTTGTTTGTGTATGTATTTCAAGCCATGAGCCTGGGTCTGTTGCGTACGCCCGGTTCCTACGGGGCGGACTTTGCCGTGGGCGAAGGGCAGCCTTTTGGCAACGCCATGCATTTTGGCGGGCCGGGGCTGGGTTTGTTTGCCTGCAAAGAAGCTTACAAACGCCAAATGCCGGGGCGCATTGTGGGCATGGCAAAAGACAAAGACGGCAAACGCGCTTTTGTGCTTACCCTGCAAGCGCGCGAGCAGCATATTAGGCGTGAAAAAGCGGCTTCCAACATTTGTTCCAACGAGGCGCTTTGCGCGCTGAATGCGCTTATCTATTTAACTTTGCTGGGGCCGCAGGGGCTAAAAGAAACGGCGGAGCTGAATGTGGACCGCGCCCACCAGCTGGCGGATTTGGTTTCTAATATAGACGGATACAAATTAAAATTCACCGGCCCGTTTTTTAACGAGTTTGTGCTGCAGTGCCCGTTCCCGGCTAAGAAAGCCGTACAAAAATTAGCCAAAAAAGGTTTTGGCGTATACGCGCTGGAACAAAAAGACTTGGCGGACTGCCTGCTTTTATGCGCCACCGAAACCAAAACCGTGCAAGACTTGCAACATTTTGCCGACGCGCTGAGGGGGATTTAATATGCAGGAAATATGGCAAACCAATATGCTGTCTATAGAAAAATCCCGCCCCGGCCGCCGCGGCGTGCGGGTGGAAAAAGCGCAAAAACCCGCCCAGACTTATTTGCCGCAGGATATGCTTCGCCCTTCCGCGCCCAAACTGCCGGAACTGAGCGAATTTGACGCCGTGCGCCATTTTACCGCCCTGTCTGAAAAAAATTATTGTTTAGACAGCCGCTTTTATCCGCTGGGGTCTTGCACCATGAAATACAACCCCAAAGCCTACGACGCTTTCACCGCGTTGGAAAGCTTTGCCGGGGCGCATCCTTTCACGCCGGAAAGCGGCGTACAGGGTACGCTGAAAATGATGTATGGCTTGCAGGAAATGCTAAAAGAAATTACCGGTTTGTCCGCTTTTACATTACAGCCCGCCGCCGGAGCGCATGGGGAATTAACTGGCATTATGACGGCCAAAGCCTATCATGCCGCGCGCAAAGACAAAAAACGCACGGAAGTCATCGTGCCCGATACGGCCCACGGCACCAACCCCGCCACCGCCAATATGGGCGGGTTTACGGTTATTAACATACAGTCCGGCCCGGACGGCTGCGTAAACAAAGAAGCCTTGTCTTGCGCCCTAAGCGAACGTACGGCCGTTGTGATGCTTACCGTTCCCAACACGGTGGGCCTGTTTGAAAAAGATATTGTGGAAATTGCCCGCATGGTGCACGCGGCGGGGGCGCTTTTGTATATGGACGGGGCCAACTTTAACGCGCTTTTGGGTTTGGCCAAGCCGGCTGATTTCGGCGTGGATTTGCTGCATTTTAACCTGCACAAAACGTTTGCCGCCCCGCATGGCGGCGGCGGGCCCGGCTCCGGCCCGGTGGGAGCGGCCGCGCATGTGGCGCCGTTTCTTCCCAAGCCCATTGTAACGGAGAAAAACGGCAAATACACCTTGCAGGGCAAAATGCCCAAAAGTTTGGGCCGCATGAAAGCGTTTTACGGCAATATCGGCGTATGTTTGCGCGCGTACGCGTATTTGCGCCAGCATGACGGAAATACGTTAAAAAATATTGCCGAAAAAGCCATACTAAACGCCAACTATGTGCGCGTTTGCCTGAAAGATAAATTCCCGGCGTTTTTTGACCGCGTTTGCATGCACGAGTGCGTTTTGCAAACCGTTCCCGCCCAAATGAACGGCGTACACACCACGGACGTAGCCAAACGCCTGCTGGATTATGGTTTTTACGCGCCTACCATTTATTTCCCGTTAATTGTGCCGGAAGCGTTGATGATAGAGCCTACGGAAACGGAAAATAAAGACATGCTGGACGCGTTTATCCGGGCGATGGAAAGTATTTATCAAGAAATCCAAGCCCAGCCGGATACGGTCAAAGCGGCCCCGAACGGCCAATGCGTCAAACGCATTGATGAAGTGTCCGCCGCGCGCGAGCCCAACTTGCGCTGGAAATAAGGATTCTGCCGTTATTTTGCGCCGGGCAATTTTTATTTGCCCGGCGTTTTTATGGGCTTGCTATTCATAATAACTGCTAAAATATACACATGAATGTATTGCTAAATACCCCTTTGTTTACGGTGGCCCGGCATATGGCGTTTGATGACGTTTGCGCCGCTCTTTACAGCGGGGGGGTGTGGCTTCGGTTTTACCGGTGGGTTCCCGGCAAGGCGGTTACGTTTGGCTACGGCCAGCCCGTTGGTTTGGTAAAACCGGCGGCGGCCGCCAAAGGGTTTTTTGATTGCGTGCGCCGCCCGACAGGCGGGGGCATGGTGTTTCATGAAGAGGATTTAACCTTCTCTTGTTTGTTTGAAAGCGCGCTTCGCCCGTCTGCCATTTATGAAAAACTTCACGGCGCTATTCAAAACACGCTGGGCGCGTTAGCGCCTGTGCATGCTTGGGGCAAAACGGACCCGCTGGCCTATGCGCCAGCCCGTAACGGCGCGGCGGGGGCGTGTTTTGCAAACCCGGTGGAAAACGATTTGCTGTCTGCAGACGGGCACAAAATTTTGGGCGGTGCCATACGCCGTTTTGAACGGGCGGTTTTATATCAAGGCTCTTTGCAGTTGCCGGGCGCGCGGCAAAGCCCGGCTTTAAAAAGGGCCGTTATCGCCGGGGTGGAGAATTGTTTTGGCGTACGGCTGGCGGCCCGCGGCGCCGGCGCGGAATTATTGGAAAAAACTTTTATATTGGAGCGGGAGCGTTATCTTACTCCCGCATGGAACGAAAAATTCTAATGCGTAATTTTTTAAAAACCGTTGTGGCCGTTTTGTTTTTGCCTACGCTGTTTTTTGCGGCGGCGCAAACCGCGCGCTTATTATACGCCGGACTGGGAAATTTTAAAACTTTTTTGTGTTTTTTACTGGGGATAGGGGTATATGCCGGCATTCATTTTGGGTTTTATACTTTTTCCCGCATGTATGTGCTGGGGCATGAACTGACCCACGCCGTAGCCGCCCTGCTGTGCGGCTGCCGCATACGGGATATTCACGTAGGCAAAGACAGCGGATACGTAAAATTAACCCAATGCAATGCGTTTGTGGCGCTGTCCCCTTATTTTATCCCCGCGTATACGGTGTTGCTGGGGTTGTTGTATTGCGGGCTTAGTTTGTGGCGGGATATGGAACCATACCGGCTTGTTTTTGTGTTTGGCGTGGGTTTTTTTACGGCTTTTCATTTTATTCAAACGTTTAAAACTTTATTTGAAGCCCAGCAGCCGGATTTAAAAATGGCGGGGGGAAAAGTTTTTTCAGCTATTTCCATTACCTTGGTAAACATCATTATTTTGGCGCTTTTGTGCAAGATTTTGTTTCCGGAGCAGGTTTCTTTGCTTCAATCCCTGCGAAATGTATGGGGCGGAACCTATAATACCTGGCGAATTTTAGTAAACTATATAGTGGAACTCATCTCTAACGCGGTATAGCGGGCGGAAGGGCTATGGCGGCAAAAAAGAAACGAACAAAAAAAACATTTTGGCTGTTTCGGTTTATCGGCGCGTGTTGTGTTTTAACTTTGCGCACGGTCATGTTTGCCGTTATGTTTTTGCTCTGTTTGCTGACGGTATGCTGGGTATTGTTTATTAAATTTTTTAACGCCCAATACTTAAGCGAAGAAATCACCCGCCAGCTGCAATTGGCCCTAAACCGCCCGGTAATTATCAATTCGTTGGATTTGCGTTTTTTTAATACGCTGGAATTAAAAGGTTTTTCCGTCTTAGACAGTGACGTGGCGCACGGAGAGGCGTTGCTGTCGGCCGAGTCTGTTTTTGTCCACTTTAAATTGCTTCCGCTGTTGGACCACCAATTGGTAATTGATGAAGTTACTTTAAACCGCCCGCGCGTTAACATTGTGCGGGGAGAGGACGGGCGCCATAACGTGCCGGAAGTAAAAATATCTTCCGCCCAAAGCCATGTGTACCGCAGCTCTTCGGGGGAGAGTTTAACTGTCAGCGCGGAAGACTGGACGGTGAAAGACGGCGTATTTAGCTATAAAGATTTGCAAAACCAAACCAGCCATGCCGTTTATGGTGTAAATTTACATTTTGAACGCCTGCGTTTTAATGAGCTTTCCCGTTTCCATGCGGAATTTGTCTTGCGCAACAAGTGGCAGGACAATATTTCCGATATTGATATTAAAGGGACGGGGCATGTTAATTTTGCCAATTTCCACTGGAAGGATTTTGCCTTGCGCAGTTTGCGCGCGCAGGTATTTGTTTTTAGAAAGCCGGTTTCTTTAACGGTGGATTTGGATAATTTATATACGCCTTATTTTAACATCCGGGCCCAAATCCCCGCGTTTGAAGGAAAAGACCTGTCTTTATTTAAAGATGATTGGGGCGAATTTTACCTTCCCCAGTCTTCCATGCGTTTAAAAGGTTCTCTTTCTAACGGTTACCGTTTGCTAAAGCTAAGCGAAGCCCTTATATTGGCCGATGATGCAAATATCACTGCTTCCGCAGAGGCGGATTTTACCCAAACCCCTTGGACGGCGGATATTTCCTTTGCCACCGATCCGCTGGACCTGGCCGCCTGGAGTAAAAATTATCCCCGGTTAAGCCCGTATAAATTAACGGGCAAAACTTCTCTGGACGCGCGTTTGCTGCGCCAAGAGGGAAAGTGGAGCCTTCCCAAGCTGGATTTGTCTCTGCAGGACGTATCGGGTGAGTTTTATTATTTCCCGGTAGAGGGAGCCAGCGGGGAATTTTCCGCCGCCCAAAACTTTACGGATTTGTACGCCCGTTTAACTTCCGGAAAAGTAACGGTGGACCGGAGCGTTTTTGATAAATTGGATTTTTCCGGCACATACCGCAAGGGCAATTTATACGCCAACATCGCTTCCGGGGAGCTTAACGGTATCCCGTTAAAAATGAATTTATCGGTCAACAAGTTAACTTCTTCCAACCGCCGCATACGCACCAATATTTATTTAAAACATTTTGACCCCATGGCCTTTATTGAAGTGGTGCAGGATTTTGTTACGGTTATCGGCCGCACCAAAACCGTGAAAGCCAAACCCAAGGTTACCGGCCAACTGGCTTGGCTTGAAAACTTTAGGGACCGCTTGCCTAAGTTTATGCCTAATTTCGCGGGGACATTGTCTGCGGATACGTTTTCATCGGAAGTGATTTCCGGCAACAGTTTTTACGCGGAGTTTGATTTTAAAGGCCTTTTGCCCGGCATGAAACGTTTGGACGGCACGCTGGACGCGCGCATGCAGGACGGGGTCATACACCAAATGGAAAAATTGGCCGAAGAACAAAAAGCGCTAAATATCACCTTTACCCCGTTTATCTTAATGCACCGCATGGAACGCGCCGGAAGTTTTAAAGTGGGCCAAGTGCTTAGAGACGTGCCGTATGAAGATTTAGCCGTATCGGCCGATTTTGCCGGCGGCCACATGACCATTAACAACGCCTATACCCAGGGGCCTACCATTTCCGCCATGGTGCAGGGATGGGTAAACTGGGTAGAAGAAAATTTTGATATTATTATATGGACGATGTTTAACAACACCTCCCGTTCCGGCGCATTGGCGGAAAACTTGACGGACGAATCCGGCAACCCCGCGCTGGCGTTTCAGGTGTCGTCTTCCATGCTTAAACCCAAGCTGGAGATGCTGCGCGCCAAACAAACGGGTGCGCAAATAGAGGCCGCCCGGCAGCGCGGCCTGCGTACAGATTTTAAAACCAACCGGGATTTTATTAAAGGAGATTTCCATGCCAAGAAATAATTTAGACGTATTATGTCTCTTGCAGGAACACGGTGCCGTTATGGAGGGGCATTTTGTTATGCCGTCCGGCTTCCACAGCCAAACGTATATACAAACCTCCCTTTTGTTGCAGCACCCGCATTTGGCGCAGCGCATTGCGCAGGCCATGTCGGACAAGTTTTCCCAAAAGGCTGATGTGATACTGGCGCTTACGCCTTCCAACTCTGTTTTGGCGCAGGAAGTGGCCCGCGTACGCCAAGCGCGCGCCATATTCGCTTCCCGCAATGAAAAAGGCCAAATGGTTTTAAAACATAATTTTGTTTTAAAACCGGGCGAACGCGTTTTAATAGTGGACGATGTAACCGTAGGCGGGCGCAAGTTGGTCCAGGCGATAGAACTGGCTCAGTCCGCCGGGGCGCATGTGTTTGGCATCAGCGTTATTGTGGACCGCTCCATGGGTTACCTGCCCCTTACTATTCCGCTGCGGGCCTTGCTCTCGTACCCGATGGAAACTTTTACGGCGAAAGAGTGCCCCCTCTGCGCCGCCAAAATTCCGTTTACGGATGTGGAAAAATTAAACAAATAATTGCGGGCAATTTATTTTTAAAGGAAACGGTATGATTGAAATTAAACTCAAAGCAAAAGAAGAAAGAAGGTTAGCGGCCGGACATTATTGGGTTTTCTCTAACGAGATTGACGGTTTGGATACCTCCATTGAGCCCGGTACTTTGGTGCGCGTAATGACCCATGAGGGCCGCCAGGCGGGTATAGGTTGTTTTAATCCGCATAGTTTAATTTCCGTACGGTTACTGAAAAAAGGCGAAGGGGACCTGCCGGAAGATTTTGTGTTTGAAGCGTTGGATACGGCCTATGCGTACCGGCGGGAAATAGGCCTTCGCAAATACGGCCGCATGTGCTACGGGGAGGCGGACAATATGCCCGGCCTGGTGCTGGACCGCTACGGCGATGTCTTGGTGGCGGATGTATTGACCGCCGGCATGGAAAAATTAAAACCGCAAATTGTGTCCGCCTGCAAAAAAATATTTAAACCCAAAGGCATTTTCTTTCGTAATGACAGCGCCTTCCGCGCACTGGAAGGGCTGGGCGGCACGCCGGATATAGTGGGAGACGTGCCGGAAACGGTGCAGATAGAAGAAAACGGCGTTCAGTATGAAGTGCCTGTGCGCGTAGGCCAAAAAACCGGTTTTTATTTTGACCAGCGTGAAAACCGTGAATTCTTAAAACCCTATTTTAAAGATAAATTGGTGTTGGATTTGTACTCTTATATAGGTTCTTTTGGCATTACCGCGGCCAAGGCGGGCGCCGCCCAAGTGTGGGGGTGCGATTCTTCCGCCGTGGCGGTGGAGTTTGCCCAAAAGAACGCCAAATTAAACGGGGTGGAAGATGTTGCTGTTTTCCATCGTGACGATGCCGAACGTCTGCTTTCCGCCATGAAAAAAGGCGAACTGCCCGACCAGCCCGATATGGTGCTTTTGGACCCGCCCGCTTTTGTAAAAAGCCGCAAGGCCCTTCCGCAGGCGGTGGGTTTATACGTAAAGTTGGTAAAAATGGCGCTGGAAGGGTTAAAGACGGGCGGATATTTGGCTTTTTCCACTTGTTCCCACCATATTTCGCGCGAACTTTTTGTGGATATTATCCGCCAAGGGGTCAGCAAATCCGGCAAGCGCGCCGTATTGTTGGAATTGCGCGGGCAGGCAAAAGACCACCCGGTGCTAATTGGCATGCCGGAAACCGAATATTTGCACTTTGGTTTATTGCAGCTGCGTTAAAAAATCTTTATTGCTCAAATCCCCGCCGGGTTACCGGCGGGGATTTTTCATAAGAAAGCGGCAAAAAGACATAAAAAAACCCGCCGGGCGGGAATAAAGAAATGCCGAGGGACAGGATCGAACTGTCGACACCTGGTTTTTCAGACCAGTGCTCTACCACTGAGCTACCTCGGCATTACCTACATATAATACCAAATTTGTTTGCGTTGGGCAAATTTCTTGGTTTTACCTATACAAAAAATATTTATAATGCGCTGCTGCGGGCAAACAGCTGCGCCAGTTGTTCTAGAAATTGTTGGTCTGTTTCATCAAAGCGGGCCAGGAGGGGAGAGTCTATATCCAGCACGCCCCATAATTTCCCGTTTTTAATAATGGGAATGACAATTTCACTGTTGGAAGCCGCGTCGCAGGCAATATGCCCGGGGAAGGCGTGCACGTCCTTTACCACCAGGGTTTGCTGTTTTTGCGCGGCGGTGCCGCATACTCCTTTGCCTAGGGGAATGCGCACACAGGCGGGTTTGCCTTGAAAAGGACCTAAAACCAACGTGTCGCCCCGCAGAATATAAAAACCGGCCCAGTTTAAACCGGATAAGGTATTAAATAATAATGCGGACGTGTTGGCGGCATTGGCAATGGGGTCCTGTTCCATTTGAAGCAAGGCTCGCGCCGCTTGTAATAAAGATTGATAAACGGGTGTTTTGTTCATAGGACTATTTTAGCAAAAACTTCCTTTTGTATTATTGCGCATGGGGTTATAAAAGAAATATACTTTATTTATCAGGGAACAACCGGGCCAGCCCTGGGCCCACAGGAGACTGTATGCCAAGAATAGAAGTAGACGCCAACAAATGCAAAGCATGCTATTTGTGCGTAAATGCCTGTCCCAAAAAATGTTTGGGCAAATCCAAAACAATTAGCAAGAAAGGTTATTTCCCGGCCGAGCAAGAACGACCCGAAGATTGCATTGGGTGTAAAATGTGCTACTTGGTCTGCCCCGATGTGGCCATTACCGTTATCAAATAACGCAAGACCCAATTTAAGAGGATTTTATGACAGAAAAAACGTTAAGAAAAGGCAATGAAGCTTTGGCCGAAGGCGCTATCCGCGCCGGGTGCCGTTTCTTTGCCGGTTATCCCATTACTCCGCAAAACGAAGTGCCGGAGTATATGTCCGCCCACATGGCGGACGCCGGCGGCGCGTTTGTACAGGCGGAAAGCGAAGTGGCCGCCATTAATATGGTTTACGGCGCGGCGTCTACCGGTACGCGCAGCATGACATCTTCTTCCTCTCCGGGGGTAAGCCTGAAGCAGGAAGGGATTACTTATTTAGCCAGCGCGGATTTGCCGTGCCTGATTGTAAACGTGATGCGCGGCGGCCCGGGTTTGGGCAGTATTTCCGGAGCGCAGGGGGATTATTTCCAGGCTACGCGCGGCGGCGGGAATGGGGATTATCACATTATTGTGCTGGCGCCCAACTCGGTGGAAGAGTTGGGAAATTTCCCCAAAATGGCTTTTGAACTGGCCGAAAAATACCGTATGCCCTGCATGATTTTGGCGGACGGTATTTTGGGGCAAATGATGGAAAGCATGTCTTTTCATTTTGACCCCGTTGACCCCAACACCCTGGGCAAGTTTGACTGGGCGGTGGACATCAACAAAAACGGCCGCAAGAAAAACAATGTTTTTTCCTATAAAGGCGATAATTTAATAGCCGACGTGGTGGAACGCGCCAAACGTTACGGTTATATAGAAAAAACCGAACCCCGTTTTGAATCCCGCCAGACCGAAGACTGCGACGTACTGTTAGTGGCGTATGGTTTGTCTTCCCGCGCGTGCATGGAAGCCGTGGTAAAAGGCCGTGAGGAAGGTTTAAAGGTGGGGCTTTTCCGTCCCATTACGCTGTGGCCTTTTCCTTCTCAAGCGTTGCGGGACGCGGCCAAAAACGCCAAAGCGGTGGTGTGCGTGGAACAGAGCTTGGGGCAGCTGGTGCAGGATGTAAAGCTTTCCCTCAACGGGGCCAAGCCCGTTTATTTAAACGCTTATCCAGCCGGCGGCCAGCCGGACGGCGGAACCATTTTGCCCGCCGTAAAAAGCGCGCTTAACGGCGGTACGGAAGGATTATTTGACTTACAGCGCCACGCCGAAGGTTTCAGCTATGAATGCAAGCGCGATACGTCCCTGGGTATCCAGGGAGACTGGAAAGGAGGCAAATAATTTATGACCATTCTTGCCCAAAGACCCAAATCTTTATTAGACGTACCCATGCACTATTGCCCGGGCTGCGGCCACGGGATTGTGCACCGTTTAATGGCGGAAACTTTTGATGAGTTGGATATCGCGCAGCGCATTATCGGCGTGGCCCCGGTGGGATGCGCCGTATTTGCGGACAGCTACTTTGCCTGCGATATGGTACAAGGTGCCCACGGACGCGGACCGGCTATTGCCACGGGGATTAAGCGTTCCAAACCCGGCGCCATTGTCTTTTCCTACCAAGGGGACGGGGATTTAGCCTCCATTGGTATGGCTGAAATTGTACACGCCGCGGTGCGCAGCGAAAACATCACCGTGATTTTTATTAATAACGCCATTTACGGTATGACCGGCGGACAAATGGCCCCCACTACGCTGGTGGGCCAGGTAGCCACCACCGCTCCCAAAGGGCGCGACCCGAAACTGCAGGGCTGGCCGATTAATATGTGCGAAATGCTGGCCCAGATTACCGGTTCCAAATATTTGGCCCGCGTAGCGGTAGATTCAGCGCAAAATGTAATGAAAGCCAAACAGGCCATTAAAAAAGCGTTTGAAAACCAGGTAAACGGGGTAGGCTTTTCCATGGTGGAAGTGATTTCCCAATGTCCTACCAACTGGGGGGCAACCCCTATGCAGGCGCTGGAATTTGTGCGTACCAAAATGATACCGCAATACCCGCTGGGCGTATTTAAAGACGAGGGGGCCAAATAATGTATCAAGGTATTAGAATTGCCGGTTTTGGCGGACAGGGTGTAGTTTCGGCCGGGATTTTGCTGGCCCAGGCGGGCGTGGAAGGAAAAAAGAACGCCAGCTGGCTGCCCTCTTACGGGCCGGAAATGCGCGGCGGAACGGCTAACTGTTCCGTGGTGATTTCTGACGGGGAAGTGTATACCCCCATTGTAGCCGCGCCGGATACGGTTATCGTTATGAACGAGCCGTCTTTGCCTAAGTTTGAGCCGCTTATTAAAAAAGGCGGGTTGTTGATTGTTAACAGCTCGTTGATTAATTCCCGCCCTACGCGCACGGATATCAAATCCGTCTGTGTACCCTGCAATGAAATTGCGGAAAAAATTGGCATGGACCGCATCGCCACGTTGGTGGCTATCGGCGCGTTTTGCAAACTGACGGGCGCCGTAAGCGTGGAAAGCGTGGTTCACGCCATGAAGAAAGTATACAAGCGCGCCAAGCCGGAAATGCTTGAACTCAATAAAAAAGCGTTAGACGCCGGTTTTGAAGCGGTAAAGTAATTATTAAAGACAATAAAAACCGCCCTGTAAGGGCGGTTTTTTGTTGTGTCTGAATTCCTGATTATGAAAGGAACAAAATTAAGAGCCTTTTACTACGGTGCACACTTCAGAATACACGGCATAACTCTTAATGTCTTTGTCAACAGAAGATACTTTGGTAATTTTCCCATTCTTTTTAGCGGCTTCTATAGACATATCGCCAGAAATATACAACCCTAAAATATTTTTAGCGCAAGCGCGCCCTACTTTGGTTCCGGCGGATTCTGTTACCAACATGGGTTGTTGGGTGATGGCGAAAAGAGCCGTTCCAACTTCCGTGCTGGGGGTAGCGCAGGCCGCCAAAACACTGCATGCACCTGCCATCAAGAACAATTTCTTCATATAATTCTCCTTTTTTCGTATTAAGGAATAGTAGTGATGATAATTGGGGTTATAACCGCTAATTATCTGGGAAAGTATAGCAAAAAAAATGGGGGTATTCAAATAAGCAAGAGGTTTGATAAATGCGTATGGTTCGCGCCTCCTATTAAGAAATGCGTTGATATGGCATAATCATTTCGCTTATTTTACTAATGAGCGTTTGTGTCTGCAGGGGGGATAACGTCTTTGACGGGTTGATAATAAGTTTTTAAATGCCCGGTCTTTTTTGCAAATGTAGCGGAAAGGGCCGTACATATGCAGGCGGGAACAACTGTCAGCGTACAAAGAAATACGGCGGTTTTTAAACCCCATAAGTCAGAGGCGCGGCCTAAAAGCACGGGGGAGATGGCGTCTCCCAAAGCGTGAATAATAAAAATATTAATGGCAAACGCCATGGATCGCACCCGCGGGCGGGTGAGCGCCACAATAGCGGCGCTGATGGGCCCCATGGGCAGAAAAATAAACACAACCGCCGCTGAAAAACAAACGACGGCCCATAGGGTTTGTGTACAATACACCCCTAATGCCGCAAATGGAAGGGCTAGTAAAAAACTGCCAAAAATAGTAATGAAATAAGCCAGATGGGTTCTTTTTAATAATTTATCCGCTAAATGCCCGCCTAAATACGTTCCCAACGCGCCGCATACCACTACCATCACGCCAAACACCAGCCCGGCGTGGGAAACGCTGAAATCAAAAAACCGGTGGAAGTATGTGGGCATCCAAGCGGAAAGCCCCCCTAAAGCAAATGTTCCCATAGCGTGCGCCAGACATAAAAACAAAAAAGATTTATTGCGCAGCAAAACCAAATAATCTACCGTGCGGGCCCGCTCCCGTTCGTTTTGGGTTAAACGCAAGGTGTCTTTTAACTGGGTAAGCGCCAAAAGACCCAAAAAAATGCCGGGAACGCCCACCAGCATAAAAGCCGCCCGCCAGCCCCAATGCTGCCCCACAAATCCGCCCGCCAAATAACCGACGGCGCTTCCGGCCGGCAAAGCCAGCGCGAAACTGGCTAATACGGTGGCTCGTTTTTCCTTGGGGTAGTTTTCCGCCAAAAAGGGCTGGGCGATAGTGGTAAATCCGGCCTCCCCTATGCCGATAAACCCCCGGGTAATTAATAAAGCCGCGTAGTTTTTAGCCCAGGCGCACGCCAAGGTGGCCGCGCTCCAAATAAGGGCACTGGCGCCTATCCATTTTTGGCGTTGGGTGCGGTCCGCAAAGTATCCTACCAACGGGGCGTAGAGCATATATACAATCATAAATACAGAGGCCAGCGTGCCCAGTTGCGTGTCTGATATAGCCAAATCCGTTTGCAGTAAAGGAAAAACGGAAAACAACACCTGCCGGTCTATATAATTAAACAGGTTTAGAAGAAACAAAATCCAAAATAATTTTTTAACGTTCATTAGGCTCATTTTATAAAAAATACTGGCGTTAAGGGCAAAAAGAATTATACTATAAGAACATGGAAGTAATTGCTATAATATTGCGGTACGGAGGATTTTATATGCATAAAGGTTTTACCTTAATTGAAATGTTGATTGTTATTATTATTGTGGCGCTGTTGGTTTCTTTAAGCGTACCCAAATACAAAACCGCTATGGAAAAGGCCCGCGCGCAGGAAGGCATTACCAACTTAACTTTAGCGGCGGACCAAGCCAATGGATTTTATATGTCTCATGAAGGAACCTATTCCGGTTTTTCCGGCAATTATGGGCAAGGCGCCGATAAAACCAAACAGGTGTATTTTAATACGGTGGGTATCAGCGGCGGAGGGGAAAGCCTGACGCTTAGTATCGCGCGCAAAACGGGGGCGTATACGTTAGGCATGCAATTAAGCGGGGGAAAGGTTTCACGCCGTACTTGCACGGGGGATACGCGCTTGTGTGACGCTATCGGCTGGGAATAAAGACAGATTAAAAACAATACCCCGCCTGTTTAAAAACAGGCGGGGTTTTTTATGGAAGACAGCGCAAATTTTTATTTCAACGCGCGTGTTTGGCGCAGCGCCTCAAACAAAGTAATGGCCGCCGATGACGACAGATTAAGCGAACGCACCGGCCCCGGCATAGGGATAGTGTAAAGGCGGTCTTTGTAACGTTCGTAAAAGTCTTTAGGCAGCCCGCAGGATTCCGCGCCGAATATCAAATAGCTGTTGGGGGAAAATTGCGCGTCCCAATAAACTTTTTTGCCTTTGGTGGACATAAAAAACATGTCTTGCAAAGGGGGTTGATTAACCGCTAAAAATTCGTCCCAGTCCTTGTAGCGGCGGTAGTTTAAGTTAGGCCAATAATCCAGGCCGGAGCGGCGTATTTCTTTTGATTCTATTTTAAAACCCAGCTTTCCCACCAAATGAAGCATGGTGCCGGTGGCCACGCACGAGCGGCCGATATTGCCGGTATTAAACGGGATTTCCGGGTTAACAAGTACAATATTTAACATATAGAGTCCATAAACCAAATAAAAAGGACGGGTCTCCCCGTCCTTTTACAGAGGGGTGCGCCCGGTTAATCTTCCCAGCGTATGTACAACGGGTTTAATACGTTGGGAATATCATTATTGGCGGGCAAGATGCGCAGGGCGTAATCCTGCCGGCCGCTGTTGAGGGGGGAGAGCTGCACTTCATAAATATAAGCGTCCCCTTCTTTGCCGGTGCAAGTCATGTCCACCGCGTCTTCTTTTACCATATCGCCTAAAGAACCGCGCTGGCCCAAGTAAAGTTCCACCTGTATTTCTTCCGGCGCCAAATTTCCTAAAAACACGCGGGCTTTAAATTTTACTTTATCACCCATTAAAATGGCGCTTTCAAATTTAGGGGTAATATCCACCACGTTTACACGGTACCAGTTTTCGGCGATTTTCTTGCGCCAGGCGGCAACGGCCTGCGCTTTGCCGGACGCGGATAAAATGCCAAAGTAATTATTGGCCGGTACGTAAAAGCGTTCATAATATTCTTTTACCATGCGGTGTGTGTTGAATACCGGGGCAATGTGTTTGACGGATTCTTTCATCAGCGTCAGCCACGGCAAGGAAATGCCGTCTTCCCCTTTGGCGTAGTAAGCGGGGGCTATGTCCTGCTCTATTAAATTGTAGAGGGATTCCGCTTCCACCGCGTCTTGCTCCGCCTCGGAGGCGTATTTTTCCGCCCCGCCGATAGACCAGCCGTATTCGCACGGGCCTACTTCATCCCACCAGCCGTCTAAAATAGACAGCGTCATCGCACCGTTTAACGCGGCCTTCATGCCGCTTGTTCCGCTGGCTTCCATGGGGCGGCGGGGGTTGTTAAGCCACACGTCCACCCCCTGCACCATATAGCGGGCGGTGTTCATGTTGTAATCTTCCACAAAAACGATTTTGCCTTTAAAGCGCGGGTCGTTTTGGGAAATATTGATAATGGTTTTGATAAATTCTTTGCCCTGGGTGTCTGCCGGGTGAGCTTTGCCCGCGAAAATAAACTGCACCGGCTGTTTGGGATTGTTGACGATTTTATCCAAGCGGTTTAAATCCTTAAACAGCAAGGTGGCGCGTTTGTACGTGGCAAAGCGGCGCGCAAAACCAATGGTCAACACGTCTTTTTTAAGCACTTTGCCCGCCTTGTTGACTGTCATTACGTCTAACCCTTGGCGGGTAAGCTGGCGGCGCAGGCGTCCGCGCGCCATATCAATCAATTTTTCTTTGCGGATATTGTGCACTTTCCACAATTCTTCATTGGGAATTTGATCCATTTTTTCCCATTTGGAAGCGTCAGACGGGTCCACCTCGCCGGTTTGGTCATTATCAAATAAGTATTTGCGATATAATTCATTGAGTTCGTGGGAAATCCAAGACGAGCTGTGAATGCCGTTGGTGATGCTGGTTATCGGCACTTCGTCCATAGGCAGGGTGGGCCAGAGGTTTTTCCACATTTCCCGGCTTACCACGCCGTGCAGTTTGGCCACGCCGTTGGCAAAAGCGGTTAAACGCAGGGCCACTACTGTCATGCAGTAGGTGGTGGAAGAGGGGGTTTCTTTCCCCAAGTTTAAAAATTCTTCCCAGGAAATACCCATTTTGTTAGCGTAGGCTTCCATGTATTTGCGTACGAGCATAGGGTCAAAATGTTCGTTACCCGCAATAACCGGCGTGTGTGTGGTGAATACGGAGCTGGCCCACACAATTTCCCGCGCTTGGGCAAAGTTTAATTTTTCCGCCTGCATGATTTCAATAATGCGCTGGAAAAGCAGGAACGCGCTGTGCCCTTCGTTAATGTGATATACGGTGGGTTTAATGCCCATGGCGGCCAACGCTTTCACGCCGCCGATGCCCAGCACAATTTCCTGGCGGATGCGGTTTTCCCGGTCGCCGCCGTAAAGCTTTTCGGTAATTAAACGTTGGGCGGGGGTGTTTTCCTGCAAATTGGTATCTAATAAGTAGAGGGAGGTTCTGCCCACCGGCACGCGCCAAATGCAGGCTTTTACGGTTTCTTGGCCCAGTTCAATGTCTACGGTAATTTCTTTGCCTTTGGCGTCAGTTACGCGTTCCACCGGCATGTGGGCCCAGTCGTTATCGGGGTAATCTTCGTTTTGCCAGCCTTCGCGGTTTAGAATTTGGCGCACATAGCCCTGTTTATAAAATAGACCTACGCCGATAATAGGCATGCCCAAATCACTGGCGGATTTCATATGGTCCCCCGCCAGCATACCCAATCCGCCGGAATAAATAGGCAGTCCTTCTCCTATACCGTACTCCATGGAAAAGTAGGCGGCCAGCAGATTGCCTTTTTCCTGATGGTGTTGGTGATACCAGGTGTTGGGATTCTTTTTATATTTATAATAGGCTTCTTTTACCCGGTTTACGTTTGCCACAAATTCCGGGTTGTTGCTAAGTTCTTCAAAACGTTTTTGCGGAACGCAGCCCAAAAACCATTTGGGGTTGCGTTTGGAGGCCGTCCATAATTTTGCGTCTACTTGCACAAAAAGCAAAATGGCCTGCCAATTCCAGGTAAACCACATGTCATTAGCCAGTTCTTCCAGAAACTTAATGTTTTCCGGCAGATTGGGCTGTACGTTAAAAGAATGAATTTTCATTAAACCCTCTCCCTATTATTAATATCTAAAATTATATAAAAAAACGGCGTGCGGGGCCCTAAAAATAAAATCCGCCCGCTAAAATAGAAACGCCCAAGCTGTTTGGGCTTGGGCGTTTTGGTTTAAAGAGGCGCTTTTATTTCATCACCGCGCTTAAAATAACAAAGAACGCTATTAATAACACAGCCCCCACGCCCACGGCGTGTTTAGCCCATTCTTTGCTTTTAATGCCCAGTTTGGAGGCGCAAATGATATTGGGAATGTTTCCCGGTATCAGCATGCCGCCGGATATAATCAAGCTCATGAGCAAGAAAGTGAGGGAGCGGGTGGTAATATCCGGGGTAACTTCTATGGCGGCCATAGTGGCGTTGTCCAACACGGCGGAAAGCATATTAATCCAATACAGCCAGGCGGCGGAAAGTTTGGAAATGGTTTGCTGGGCCAGCGGTTTTAAACCGTCCCCCAAAAACACCAACGCCATAACAAACAAATATACTTTCCCGGCGCGCACTGCAATGCTTTTTACGCTGTGTTCATCGGTTGCGGCGGCGTCTTCTTTCACGCCGGGCGCGTTTTTAATGGTATCGGCGCGTATGGCGCTTGCCAATAAGGAAACAAAAACAACGCCTCCTAAGATATACCAACCCAAATGTTCTATTAAAAACCAGAAATCCGCGTTGTGCGGTTCCCCGGAGAGTTTGGATAATACCACCGTGCCCAACGGCTCCCCAATAGCGGTTAACACGGCCCCCATGCCAATAGAGTAACAGGCAAAAACCACCGTGCGGGTGCGGCCTTCCCGGTTGATGGGAAGCATCATAACCACTTCAGACAAAATAAGCGCCGCGATAATGGCCGTAATAAAGCTGGACAGCATTCCCAGCAAAAACACAATTAAAAACAAAGTGGTTCTAAGCCCCAAAAAACCCACGGCTTTTTTGGCGGCTTTTTGCAGATGTTTGTTGCAGTATTTAAACAATAACCCGGCCAAAAATACGGCCAAGGTAATTTTGATAGGGTCTTCCAGCGCGGTAAGCACCAGGTTTCCGCTCCAACTTTTGGATACCGTAACAGCAAAAATACCGCAGCAGAACAAAAAAGCTTCCAAATTTTCTTCCACTTTATGTACTGTAAGCGGCAGTAAAAGCACTACTAAAATAAGCAAAGACAAAGATGCCGTTTGCCATAGAGCTAATTCCATATAATATCATTCCTCTTCATTTGCGGGGAACCCCCCGGTATAATGGCCGCCCAAAACAGGCGGCCATATACAAATTATATAAAAAACGTTGTTTTGTCGGGGAAATTTTACTTTAGCGGCTTTTCTTTTTTGGTTTAGTTAAATATGGTACAATTTATATGTTGTCCCGTTCGTCTAGTGGTCCAGGACGCCGCCCTCTCAAGGCGGAGATCACGAGTTCGAATCTCGTACGGGACGTATTTTTGTTACCCACCGACAGGCGGGTTTTATTTTTAAGCAAAGAACGGGCCCTTTAGTAGAGTCCGTTCTTTTTATTTTAGAAATATTTTATCTTCCCTGATTTATAAAATTAATACAAAACCTGCAACGCTTGCGCCACCGCCGGGTTGTTATTGTATTGCTGGGCTGCGGTGAGGGCAGTCCAGCCGTTGGGAGCTTGATAGGTGGGATCTGCCCCGGCTTGCAGCAGAAGCTGTATGCTTTCCGGGCTGTTGGCCGATATGGCGCAGAACATCAGCGGCGTCATGCCGTTTTCTCCTATGGTATCCACTTTGGCGCCGTGGGCTAAAACGGTTTGCGTCATTTTAGGGCTGATGGCGCAGGCGCTGGCTACCAGCGGAATGCCCTGCGCATTAACTGCGTTTACATCCGCCCCGGCGCGCAGGAAAGCGTCAACTGTTTCCGGGGCCGGGTATTTGGTTTGGGTTAAGTAAACCACCAAGGCGCTTTGGCCTTTTTCGTCCCGGGCGTTGGGGTCGGCCCCTTTTTCAAGCATAGCCATAATGTCTTGCGGCGTTTGCGTGGTGAGGGCTTGTAAAAAGCTGGCATTATCCACCCCGGCCATGGCGCGTTGGCGGGCAATGGCTTTTTGTGCGGCTTCCGGGGCCAATTTATCAGAAAATTCTCTCAGCGGTTTTAAAAACCCGTCATCTCCGCACGCGGAAGCCAGCGGCAATACGGCGGCGGCAAATAATAAAAAGAAATATTTTTTCATGTGTCCTCCACCCGGCAGGGTATTTTCTATTAGTATACAAAAATGGCGTGTTTCCTTAAAGCCAAAGGCGCCCGGGAAATGCTAAAATATACATATTATCACTTGTTTTTGAAGGAGATTTTCATGGAAATTGGCATTGTAGGCCTGCCCAATGTGGGCAAATCCACCCTGTTTAACGCGCTTACGCAGGCCGGCGCGGAAGCGAGCAACTATCCTTTTTGCACCATAGAACCCAATGTGGGCATTGTGCCGATACCGGATAAACGTTTGGACGCTTTGTTTGATTTGTTCAAGCCTCCCAAGAAAACCGCCGCCTTTATTAAATTTGTAGACATTGCCGGCATCGTGAAAGGCGCGAGCAAAGGGGAAGGGCTGGGAAATAAATTTTTAGCCAATATCCGCGAGGTGGACGCCGTTATCCACGTGGTGCGTTTGTTTGAAGATGAAAACGTTACCCACGTAATGAATTCCGTAGATCCTCTGCGTGATATTGAAATTATTAATACTGAACTTATGCTGGCCGACTTGGAAACCGCCACCAAAATTTGTGACCGTCTGGCCAGCAACGCCAAAAGCGGCAAAAAAGAAGCCGTAGCCGCTTATGAAACCATGAAAACCATTAAAGAAGCGCTGGAAAACGGAAAGCCGGTTTCTTCTTTAGGGCTGGAGCCGGAGGTATTAAAAGAATACCAGTTTTTAACTTCCAAGCCGGTTTTGTATGTAGGCAACAATTCCGAAAAACGCAATGTGGAAAATGCCGAAAAAGTGGCCAAATACGCCCGGGAAACAGGGGCCGGGTTTGTGGAGCTTTGCGTAAAATTTGAAGCGGAAATAGCGGAATTTTCCGAAGAGGAAAAACACGCTTTCTTAGAAGAAACCGGCAGCGATTACACCGGGCTTGAAAAAATTGTGCGCGAAGGCATGAAGCTGCTTCATTTGTGCACCTATTTTACCGCCGGGAGCGAAGTGGAAGTGCGCAGCTGGCTTATTCCGGTGGGCTGCACGGCCCCGCAGGCGGCGGGCAAAATCCACAGTGATTTTGAAAAAGGCTTTATCCGCGCCGAAGTGTATACTTTTGACGATCTCATGCAATACAAAAGCGAAAAAGCGTTAAAAGAACACGGCCTGGTGCGTTCCGAAGGGAAGGATTATATTGTAAAGGACGGCGACATCTGCCTGTTTAAACTCAATGTCTGATTTTTCTTGCAAACATTTTAAAGAATGCGGCGGCTGCGCCCTGTTGGATTTAACTTATCCCCAGCAAGTGCAAAAAAAGAAAGAGCATTTGTCTGCTCTCTTGCGGGATTTTTGGCCGCAGGACATTCCCGTTACGCTGACGGATGAGCCGCGTTACTTTCGCAATAAAGTGGAGCTTGGTTTTTGCCATCAGGTAAAGTGGGACCCGAACTACAACAAAAAAGATCCCGCCAACAAAACCCGTCCGCTGGTGTTTGAGCAAGCCCTTGGCTTTAAATTAAAAGGCAAGTGGGACCGGGCCGTAGACATTGAAGAATGTTTTTTGTTTGATGACAAACTGATTTCTTTGTTAAACGCCGTGCGCGCCTGGGCGCAAGCGCAAAATCTGCCGTATTATGACCAACGCAAACACACCGGCATATTGCGGCATTTAATGGTGCGTGCGGGCAAAAACACGGGGGAAGGCCTTGTGGTGCTGTTTGTTACCAATGATTTTGATGAAAAGTCCTTCGTTGCCGCGGTGGAAAGAGTGTATCCGTCCTTTAGCGTTATGTCCGCCGTCAATACCGGCTTGGCCGATACCGCGGCCCCGGAAAGCTTAAAAGTATTAAAAGGCAAAGATTTTTTTGTGGAAAAGATTTTGCTTTCCAACGCCTCCGGCCAAACGGAACGGGAGGTATTGTTTAAGCTGTCCGCCCAGTCTTTTTTTCAAACCAATACCAAAACGGCGCAAAAGATGTACTCCCGCGTGCGCGGGCTGGTAAAACAAATTGCGCCCAAAATTATTTATGACTTATACGGCGGGGCGGGCAGTTTCAGCCTTTCCTGCGCGGACTTATGCCAAAAAAGCATTTGCGTGGAAAGCGTGGCCCCCGCCATTTATAACGGGTTGGAAAACGCCAAATTAAACGGGGTGGAAAACGTGCAGTTTTTCTGTTCCCGCGTGGAAGATTTTGTAAAACAGCATACCATAGAGAAAAAAGACGCCCTGATTATTTTGGACCCGCCCCGCGGCGGCATGCACCCCAAAGCGGTGAAAGCGGTGGCGGAGTCCGGCGTGAAAAACGTTCTGTATATTTCCTGCAATCCGGTTGCGCTGGCCGCTGAGTTAAAAACCCTCACGCAGGCGTATCAAGTCACGGGTGTGGAAGCGTTTGATTTCTTCCCTCACAGCCAGCACATAGAAACGCTGGTACAGCTGAAGCTTAAGGAATAGTTTTATGCTCATCCGCCCGGAAACCCCGGCCGATTACCCGGCTGTTTACGCCTTTGTCCAAACCGCGTTTGAAACCGCCAAAGTGTCCAACGGGCAGGAGTAGGAGTTTGTAAACACGCTGCGCCAAAGCCCCCGTTATTTGCCGGAATTGGCTCTTGTGGGGGAAGATTCCGGCCGGCTGGAGGCCTATATCATGCTTACCCGCTTGCTGCTGGCAAAGCCGCACAAGGTTAATGGTCTTTTGCTGGCTCCGCTGGCGGTGGAAGAAAAATCCCGCCGGCACGGGTTGGGGGCGCAAATCGTGCGTGCGGCTTTGCAAAAAGCCAAACGGCAAGGGTATCATGCCGTTTGCTTGGTGGGGGACCCTGCCTATTACGGACGTTTCGGTTTTACGCGGTTAGACAGCTTGGGTGCCGCGTGCAACCGGCAAATTCCGGCGGCCTATGCCTTGGGGCTGGAGTTTACTCCCGGCGTATTATCCGGGGCGGAAATTGATTTTTTAGGATAACAAAATGAGTTTACAAGAAGCTTTAAAATCATTAAACCCGCAGCAGCTGGAAGCCGTTAATTATGACGGCGGACCCTGCTTAATTGTGGCCGGGGCGGGCACCGGCAAAACCAAAACGCTGACTACCAAAATAGCCAAGCTTATAGCGGACGGATACAATCCGTTTCGCATTTTGGCGGTTACGTTTACCAATAAAGCCGCGCAGGAAATGCGCGAGCGCGTGGAAGCGCTGGAACCGGGCGCCGGCAGCCGGGTGTGGATACATACGTTTCACTCTTTGGGCGTGCGCATGCTTCGCCAGCATGCGCAGAAACTGGGCCTTACGCGGGATTTTGCCATTTATGATGACAGCGACCAAAAAAAGGTGGTCAGCCTGATTTTGGAGCAAATGGGCATTAAAGACCCTAAAAAAGAAATTAACCAAATTGTGTCTTTAATTTCCCGCGCCAAAGATGACTTGGTCTCTCCGGATACCATGATGCAGTCCGCCACCGCTTCCGGGTTAGATTATAAAATCCGCGCGGCGGAAGTGTACAAAAAATACGAGCAGCGCCTCAAATCCGCCGGCGCGCTGGACTTTGGAGACCTGCTTGTAAAAACCGTGGAACTGCTAAGAGACCACGAAGACGTAAAAAATTATTATCAGGACCTTTTCCAATACGTATTGGTGGACGAATACCAGGATACCAACCATACCCAATACATGATTACCCGCATGCTGGCGGCCAAACACCGCAAGCTGTGCGTGGTGGGGGACCCGGACCAAAGCATTTATTCCTGGCGCGGGGCCAATATCCGCAATATTTTGGAGTTTGAAAAAGATTTTAAAGACGCCAAAACCATCACGCTGGAGCAGAATTACCGCTCCACCAAAGTGATTTTGGACGCGTCCAACCAATTAATCACCAAAAACAAAAAGCGCAAAGAAAAAAGCCTGTTTACGGACAAAACCTCCGGCGACCCTATTGAAGTGCGGGAACTGCTTACCGAAGGGGAAGAAGCCCGCTGGGTCAGCCAGCACATCAAACAGTTGGTGGAGGAATACGGCGCCAGTTTAAAAGATATCGCCGTCTTTTACCGCACCAACGCCCAAAGCCGCAGCTTTGAAGACCGCTTCCGCCAGTATCAAATCCCCTACCGTTTGGTGGGAACCGTGCGCTTTTATGACCGCAAAGAAATTAAAGATATTTTATGCTACGCGCGTATTTTAATTAATCCGGCCGATAACGTCAGTCTGCTTCGCATTATTAATACGCCCACCCGCGGCTTGGGCAAAGTGGCGCAGGACCGGTTAAGCGCGTATGCGGAAGAAAAACAGATTTCCCTTTTTGAGGCTTTATCCCAAGCCCCGTATGTGGAAGGGCTTAGCTCCGCCGCGTGCAAAGCGGCGTTAAATTTAGCCAAACTGTTTAACGGCTGGCGGCAGGATATGCTGCTGACGGACCCGGCCGATATTTTTAATAAAATTATGCAGGAATCCGGCTATTTGGCCGCCGTTCGGGCGGAAATGGAAAAAGACCCCGAAGCCGAAAGCCGCCTGCAGAACTTGGATGCTTTGGTCAACGCCGTTAAAGAGTACGAAGAACGCTGTGAAAAAGGGGAGAAGGAACCGTCCGTTTCTGACTTTTTGCAGGAGATTTCCCTCTTGTCCGGTGAGGACGACTCCGCCGCCGCGGAAGGCGGCGCCGTTACACTCATGACGGTGCACCTGGCCAAAGGGCTGGAATTTAACAATGTGTTTGTTACCGGGCTGGAGGAAGGCCTTTTCCCCATAGCCAAAGATGACGAAGACGAACTGGAAGAAGAACGCCGCCTTTGCTACGTAGCCATGACGCGCGCGAGGGAAAAGCTGTTTATGTCTTACGCGCAAAGCCGCCGCAAATTCGGGCAGACGTATACAAACGTTCCTTCCCGCTTTTTATACGAATGCGGCCTGCTGGACGAAAGCGAGCGCGAAGAGCACGAAGCCCGCCAAGCCCGTTTTACGGATTTTAAAAGCAAATACGGTTTGTACGGCGGCACGGCTTCCGGCGGATATAATGGCGGACACTATGGCAATGGCTATTGGAAAGGCAAAAATAATTTTGGCGGGGGCCGTTCAGACGGGTTTGAAGGGTATGCGTCCGCCAGCCGTTTCCAAAAAAAGTATGACAGCCACGGCTATGAAATAGAAGATAATGATGATTTGGATTATACGTCCTCTTACCGCGGGTCTTCCGGGCTGGGGTCTTTATATTCCCGCCCGCAGGCTTCTTCCCGCCCGGCGTTTGAGCCGCCAGCAGAGCAGAAACCGCCCCAAAAAAATGCGGACGGCGTGGCCGTGGGGGGACTTGTGAAACACGGGGTGTTTGGGCAGGGCAAAATCGTGCAGATTGCCGGCTCCGGCGAGAGCGCCAAAATTACCGTTTTGTTTGGCAACGGCGTGCGGCGCACTTTTATGCTTAAATTCGCCCCGCTGGAAATACTGTAATTGGGTGTTTTATTAAATAAAAACTCCCCTGTAACAAGGGGAGTTTTTATTTTGTATATCTGTTACGCGGCGGCTAAAATGGCTCCTAAAGCGGCTAATATGGCCCCGCCAAAAAAGAACACCGCAATAATGGGCAGTATGGCGATAAGTATGGTCAGCCAACTGAACAGGGCGGACCAAAAAGCCATGCTTTTGGCTTCTTCTAACAAGTCGTTTTTAATCAAGTCCTGCGCGCGTAAAGACAGTATTAAAGCCGCCAGCGCAATAGCGATGGAAAAAAATCCCCCCGCGCAGGAAAAAATCACCGCCACCAATGCCAGCGTAAAATGCGTGTTGATGCAGTTTTTGCCGTCGCGCGTGCAGCGGCAATCGTCCCGTTGGGCCGGATCATTCTTGCAGGTGTGGCAAATATTTTCTTCTTGTGTCATAATACCCCCTTGCCGCCGTGTGCGCGCGCAGCGCGCGTAGCTAGCCAAGCGGCCCCATTATTATATAAAATATACTTTCTAGGAGTGCACAAAACTATGGAAATAACCAAAAAAGACGTAGAACTTTCCGGCAAATTGGCCAAAATGCAGGTAACCGGCCAAGAAGCCGATATTTATAAAGAACAGCTGGAAGCCCTGTTTAAATGGGTGGACGAATTAAAAGCCGTAAATACGGACGGGGTGGAACTTACGCAAACCGCCCACAGCGCGCATATGCGCCATGATGAGCCTAAGCAGGACCCGGCCCTGGCCCGCACGCTTATTTCCGCTTTTAATGAAGAACAAGACGACTGTGCCAAAGTAAAAAAGGTGCTTTAATATGATGACAGTTTCTGAAATTTTAAATGATATTCTTTCCGGCAAGCGCACGGCTGAAGACGTAACCCGCGCCTGCTTGGATAAAATTAAAGAGTTAAACCCCCAAATCAACGCCTTTGTGGAAGTATGGGAAGATGACGCCCTAAAGCAAGCCCAAGCGGTGGACGCCAAAAAAGCCCGTGGGGAAAAACTGGGCCCGCTGGCCGGTGTACCGGTAGCGATTAAAGACAACATTTTATACAAAGGTCACAAAGCCACCTGCTGTTCCAAAATGCTGGAAAATTACGTCGCCCCGTATAACTCTACCGTGGTGGAAAAACTGTTGGCGGCGGACGCGGTGATTATAGGCCGCGCGAATATGGATGAATTTGCCATGGGCAGCAGCAACCAAACTTCCGTTTACGGCCCGGTGCGCAACCCGATGGATTTGGAGCGCGTCCCGGGCGGAAGCTCCGGCGGCAGTGCGGCGGCGGTAGCCAGCGGCATGGTGCCGGTTGCTTTGGGTACGGATACGGGCGGTTCGGTCCGCCAGCCGGCCGGTTTTTGCGGCGTAGTGGGCATGAAGCCCGGCTACGGGCGTATTTCCCGCTACGGGATAATTGCTTTTGCCTCCAGCGCGGACCAGGTGGGCGTGCTTACCCACACCGTGGCGGACTGCGCCAAAGTGCTGGAAGTGCTTAGCGGCAAAGACCCTAATGATTCCACTTCGTTAGACGCGCCCGTCCCGGAATATGAAAAATTGTTTACTGACGGTTTAAAAGGCGTACGCGTGGGTATGCCCAAAGGCTTTTTGGACGGCTTAAACCCGGTTATCAAAGAAAAAATTGAAGCGGCCGCCAAGACCCTGCAAGCCAAGGGCGCGGAACTGGTGGAGGTGGACGTGCCGTACGCCAAATATTCCGCCCCGTGTTACTACATTATCACCAGCGCGGAGGCTTCCTCCAACCTGGGTCGTTATGACGGCATCCGCTACGGTTACGCGGCTAAAAACGCCAAAGGGCTGAATGATTATTACGAACTTTCCCGCGCGCCGTTTGGGTTGGAAGTTAAAAAACGCATCATTATCGGTACCTATGCGTTAACTTCAGAAAGGTACGAAGAATGCTTTTTAAAAGCCATGAAAGTGCGGGAACTGATACGGGAAGATTTCAAAAAAGCGTTTGAGAAAGTGGACGTTATTTTAACGCCTACTTCTCCCACCACGGCTTTTAAACTGGGCGCGCATGAAGAAAACCCGCTTGCCCTGTATCTAGCGGACTTATATACCTGCCAAGGCAATATCGGCGGTTTGGGCGGCATCAGCGTGCCGTGCGGCAAGGACGAACAAGGCCTGCCCATAGGCGTGCAGTTTTATGCTCCCATTTTAAAAGAAGAAGCGGCCTTAAACGTAGCGTATAACTTTGAGAAGGGGTTATGATCGTATCCGAATTTTCGTGCGGCGGCGTGATTTTGGACGGGCGGAAAGTGTTGCTGGTCCAAGTCAAGAATATGAAAGGGAAAAAGATTTGGACTTTTCCCAAAGGCCATATTGAGCCGGGTGAAACCCCCCGGCAGGCCGCCCTGCGCGAAGTGCTGGAAGAAACCGGTTATAAGGCGGTCATCGTCCGGCCGATGATTCGGGTAAAATATGCGTTTACGTTTCAGGGAAACTACGTCAAAAAGATGGTCCAGTGGTATTTAATGAAAAAGCTGGGCCGCATTGGCAAGCATGACGCTTCTGAAATTATTTCTATCCGCTGGGTATCTTTAGCTAAAGCCAGGGAACTGGTTCAATACCCCAGTGATATACGCTTGGTGGATATGCTGTTGGCTTCCTTTCATATAGAGCCGGCGGAGGATTTGGAAACCGAACCGGCGGAAGAATAATTCCCGCTTCGTTTGTTTTTATACCCGCCCCAAAGGCGGGTTTTGTTTTTGTAAAACGTTTATTATGAGCGGGCCTTTGCCTCAAAGAAACGTTTGTGCTTGTTTTTCCCAATGGATGTCAAATAAACGGCGGGAAATAATTAGATAAATGTTTGTAGATGAAAATTTGTCCTTTATTTATTTTTATATTTTATATGCGCGGGATTCTTTGTACGGGTTGAAATAAAAACAGCTTGTTTGGGCTTTTATAGGCCTTTTCCTATGCGGGGAATATACCATGACCTTGGCCAAAGCAAGGGAGTATACTAGACAGGATAATAAAAAACCCCGCTTGTATAAGCGGGGTTTAATTTTAACAACAGATTTTTTATTGGATGCCGTTCATCCACTGGATGATTTTCTTGCGCAGCAGCATCAAAATACCGCCGCCGATTAACGGCATGACCACTAACCAGCCAAAGAATTGGACATTGCTGATGTGCCCAAAGTAGCCGGAATAGAAACCAGCCGTAAAATTGGCGGCCGCGTTGGCTAAGAACCAAGTACCCATAAGCAAAGAGGCAAAGCGCAAAGGCGCCAATTTGGTTACTAAGGACAGGCCCACCGGGGACAAGCACAGTTCGCCCATAGTGTGGAACATATAGGCAAACGTAAGCCAGAAAATACCCACTTTAACACCGGTGGTTTGAATGACGTAAGACGCCGCCACCAAGATTAAAAAGCCAAACGCCAAGGACATAAAAGCCCACGTAAATTTAGCAGGGGTGGAAGGTTCCAGCCCTTTTTTGGCCAGTTTAATCCATAATTTGGAAAACAACGGCGCAAACAAAATGATGAACATCGGGTTTACGCTTTGGAACCAAGAAGTAGGCATTTCCCAGCCGAATATATGGCGGTCGGTGAACTTTTCGGCAAAGATGGTTAAAGAAGCGCCCGCTTGTTCAAAAGCGGACCAGAAGAAAATGCTGAAAAACGCCATAATGAAAATCACGGCGATGCGCTGTTTTTCTTCCAGGGTTAATGGATTATTGGGATGGGCCAATTTTTCTTCTTTGCTCAGCTTTTTGGGTTTTTTGCCCTGGCCTTGCAAGAATTTGTTTTTGCCCCACACAAACACAGCCAACCCTAATACCATACCCACGCCGGCAGCCGCAAAGCCCCAGTGGAAACCCACTTTTTCGGCCAAAGTACCGGCCACAAAGTTGCAGATAAAGGCGCCTAAGTTAATACCCATGTAGAAAATGGTAAAACCGGCGTCGCGGCGGGGGTCATTCTTTTCATACAATTCCCCTACCAGGGTGGAGATGTTAGGTTTAAACAGACCGTTACCCAATACAATTAAGGTAATGCCCATGTACAGGAACATCAAAGACGGGTGGGCCGCAATGGAAAATTGGCCTAATGCAATCAGAATACCGCCGCAGATGATGGCCCGGCGCTGGCCCCAAAAACGGTCGGCAATATAACCGCCGATAAGAGGGCTCAAGTAAATCAAGCTGGTCACGGCGCCGTAAAAACGGCTGGCGTGGCTTTCGGAAAATTCCAGTACTTTAATGAGGTAAAGCACCAAAATGCCGCGCATAGCATAATAGCTGAAGCGTTCCCACATTTCCGCAAAGAAACAGAGGTACAAGCCTGCGGGCTGTTTTTCCAGCTTTACAGTGTTAGCAACTTCTGAACTCATTCTATTTCTCCTTATTTTTAATCAAAAGGGTACTCTTTATTTTACAAAATATATATATAGCCAGCGGTTTTTTTTAATAAGGCAGGGATAAGGTGGTACTTAACATTTGCTGCGTGAGGGTAAAAATTTGCCAGCAAACGTAACCCAAATAAACGGTGAACAGAGAAATCACCACGCAATAAACGGTTTTTGCCGTGGTGCTTAAAATTTTAGACAAATACACGGGTATCAGCGCGAAAGGCCCCAAGACCAGCGTAAGCAAGATAATGCCGGAGTGGGAATACCAAAAGCCCGTTCCGGGTTTGAGGGATTTGCCGCACCGGCGGCAAAAATTATCCCGCTCATCAATTTCTTGAGAACATTTAGGACAAAACAACATTAAATATCCACCCCCTTGCTGCGCAGGTAACGTTTGATGTGGCTGCGCGCCCCGGCGGTGCGGGCAAATTCCAGCCAGTCGCGTTTGGGCTCGCTGTTTTTGCGGGTGATAATTTCGCACACGTCACCGGTTTTAAATACATAGTCCATGCGTACCATGCGTTTGTTTACCATGGCTCCTACATAATGGTCGCCAATATCGGTATGAATAGAGTAGGCAAAATCAATGGGGGTGGCCCCTTCCGGCAGGGATTTAACGTCCGCCCGCGGCGTAAACACAAAAATTTGCTGCAGGTTGACGTCCGTTTTAAACCCTTCCAGAAATTCGCGCGGGGCGGTTAAATCCCGCTGCCATTCCACCCATTGGCGTATCCAGTTTATTTTTTCGTCAAAGTTTTTATCGTGTTTTACGTTTCCCATTTTGTAGCGCCAATGCGCGGCGATACCATACTCACACGTGCGGTGCATGTCCTCGGTGCGGATTTGCAATTCCACAATGTCTCCCGTGGGGCCCAGCACCGTGGTGTGTATGCTTTGGTACATATTGGCTTTGGGGGTGGCGATATAATCGGTAAAAGTGCCGGCAATGGGCTTAAAGCGGGAATGTACTATCCCCAGCGCTTTGTAACAGTCCTGCACGGTTTTGGTGATAATGCGTACCCCCAGGGAGTCTTGTATTTCCTGAAAGGAACACTGGTGCTTTTGCATTTTGCGGTAAATGGAATAATAATTCTTTGCGCGGGAAAGGAGGCGGTAGTCCAGCTGTTCTTCTTTCAGGGCGGGCTCCAGTTGCTGCTTAAACGCGTCCAGCGCGGCTTGGCGGTCCGCCGTGCGGGCTTCCACCTGTTGTTTTAAATTATTGTATTCCAAGGGGTGCAGGTATTTAAAAGAAAGGTCTTCCAAATCCGTTTTAATGGTAAACATACCCAGGCGCTGGGCTAGCGGGGCGTAAAGGGTTAGGGTTTCGTAGGCTTTAAATTTTTGCTTGTCCGGGGGCATAACGTCCATCGTGCGCATATTATGGGTGCGGTCCGCCAGTTTGATTAGAATCACGCGCACGTCTTCCGCCACGGCAATCAGCATTTTGCGCCAGTTTTCCACGGTTTCTTCGTCCGTAGAAGAAAATTTTAAATCGCTTATTTTGGTAACGCCTTGCACCATGTGGGCTACTTCTTTATTAAATTCCCGTTTTAAATCTTCCAGTTTTACGTCCGTATCTTCCACCGTGTCGTGCAAAAGGCCGGCGCAGATGGTGTCTTCGTCCATTTTAAAATCCAGCAAAATGTCCGCCACATGGTAACAATGGGTAAAGTAAGGCTCGCCGCTTTCTCTTTTTTGGTGTTCGTGCGCTTTTTCGGCAAAGTGATACGCTTTGGCGATTAAATCGCCAGAGCTGTTTGGATTGTATTCTTTAAATTTGTCTAAAAGCGCTTGCAGTTCCATATTATTTTTTTAAATCTTCCAAAATATCCGCGGCAGCGCGCTGGGCTACGCCCTTTTCCCCTAAGGAAGCGCGCAGTTCCAGCAGTTTCTGATGCATTTGCTCCAAACTTTTGGGGTTTTGAAACATGGAGGTTGTTTCAGCCGCCAAAGCGGTGGCGGTAGCGTCTTGCTGGATAAACTCTTTAACCAACGGTTTTTGCTCAGCCAGTAAATTTACTAAAGAAATGTAATTTACTTTAATGACCATTTTGGCTATTTTATACGTCGGCCAAGAAAGTTTATAAGCCACCAGCATCGGCACGCCTAAAAGGGCGCTTTCCAACGTGGCCGTGCCGGAGCAGCAAAGCAAATAGTCCATTTGCGCGCGCTGGGCATAGTGCTCGTCGCGCACGATATGAAAATGCGGGTGCGGTTTTTCACCCAGTAAATCCAAAAATACTTTATCGGGCAGGGAAGGCAGCGCAAACAGATAAGCCTGCGTGTTGGGGAAAGATTTTAACACTTTTTTAAACGCCTGATAAAAAACCGGGGTTAAGCGGGTTATTTCCCCCATACGGCTGCCGGGCAGCATGCCCAGTTTCCAAGGGTGGTTTTTAGGGTCCTGGATGGCGTAGGTTTTAGCGGCAGCGTCCGGCATGATGTCTAACAGCGGGTTGCCCAAAAAAACGGCCTTGCCGCCAAATTTCTGGTGGAAGGCCGGTTCAAACGGGTAAATTACAAACATTTTGCGGGTTAGCGCAGCCAAGCGTTTGGCCCGGTATTGGCGGCTGGCCCATACCTGCGGGGTAACATAATAATAGGCCGGTATATTGCGGTGGGCCGCCAAACCCAATACTTGGTGGTTAAAGCCGTAAAAATCTACCACAACGAGGGCGATGGGGTTTTGGGTTTCCATGTACTCGCGTATCATGGAGAGCAGTTTTACCCACATGGGCATTTTTTTAAGCGGTTCCACAAAACCGCTGGCTCCCTTGGAGGCCAGGTCAAACAGAAATTCGTCGGCCTCTTTTTCCATCAGTTTCCCGCCAATGGCGGTTATTTTCAAATCCGGGTCTTGTGTTTTTAAGGCTTTGATTAAATTGGCGGCGTGCAAATCGCCGGATACGTCCCCGGCTACAATTAACATGTTTTTAGTGATGGGGGTAATCGTCATAATTAATCTTCCCTTTTCATGTTGCCCAGGGTTTCGTCCAGCATAATTTGGGCGGCGCGGGCCACGTTGCTTGCCATTTGAAACGGTTTAGGCGTATGCAAATGGGTGGTTTTGGGGATATCAAAACGTTGGATTTGTTCCGTAATTTTCAAAGCCAGCTCTAAGGCTTGGGAGCCCTTTTCCCCGCTGGGCGCCGGCGTGCGGTTGGTGCGTATGCAGTTAATAAAATGCAGCTGTTCAGCGGTGATGGGCATTTGTTTTTCCACTTTGGGGTATTGTACGCTTACGTCCTGCATGCTTTCTATGACCGGTTTTTCTTTTTTATACACTTTTACGCGGGCGTTCATAAAATCCACGGATACATAGGCGTCTTTCTGAAACAAATGCATGTAGCGCGCGCGTTCAAAACTGGCGCGGCTGGCGGTAATGTCCGCCACGGCCCCGTTGGCAAAACGGAAGCGCACGTTGGCGATGTCTTCATGGGCGGAGAATAAGCTCAGCCCCGTGGCGTCTATGGAGGTGACTTCGCTGGGGACTAATGTAAGCAGCAGGTCAATATCGTGAATCATTAAATCCAGCACCACGCTGATGTTGGACATGCGCGGGTCATACGGCCCTAAGCGGTTGATGGTGATAAAGCGGGGGTCCTGAATAAATTTATTGGCTTCCACAACGGCGGGGTTAAAGCGTTCCACATGCCCTACCTGAAGCACCAATTCTTTGCGCTTGGCCAGGCGGATTAAATCCCGCGCTTCTTCCATGGTAACGGCAATGGGTTTTTCCACCAGGGTATGGATGCCGTTTTCCAAACAATACATGCCCAGTTTGTGGTGCAGCTGCGTGGGGGAGGCAATGATGACCGCGTCAATCTGCGGGATTAATTCTTCCGGTTTGGAATAGGGGGTGCAGTTATATTCCCACGCTAATTTTTGCGCGCGCATTAAATCCGGGTCGCACACGCCCACCAAAGAGACGCCGGCTTTTTTCAGCCCGGCTAAGGTGCGTGTGTGAAACGTGCCTATTTTCCCGGCGCCCAATACGCCGAAACGGATTATTTTTTCTTCTGCCATAGAAACCTCGCTTAGTTATCTTCTATTATACCAATAATCCGCCGCAAAAGGCGCAACTGCCGGACGTTGACTTAAGCTTTTATATTGGTATAATGTTTAAATATGAGATATATGGAACGCACACTAGTACTTATTAAACCTGATGCTATTGAAAAACGCATCAGCGGTCTTATTTTGGACCGCTTGGATCACCTCGGCCTGCAAATGACCGGGGCAAAAGTGGTTTCTTTAACGGAAGAGCTGGCCCGGGCCCATTATAAAAACCTGGAAGGCAAACCCTTTTTAGAAGAAGTCATTCAATACATGATGGGTGAATTTAACAATGTGCCCAACCATAAAATTTACGCTTTCGTTTTCCAAGGGGAAAACGCCATTGCCAAAGTGCGCCAGGAAATCGGCAGCACCAACCCGGAAAAAGCCGCCCCATGGACCATCCGCGGCAGTTTTGGGCGCTTTATAGGCGATGTTATGCAAAACTGCGTGCACGCCTCCGGCTCTCCGGAAGATGCCGAAAAAGAAATTGCGCTTTGGTTTAAACCCGAAGAGGTTTTGGACAGATAGCATGAAAGTGTGGACTTTTTTACTGGCGGGGGCCTTGGCGGTAATGGGGTCCCTGCCGTTATCTGCCGCTGATATGAAGGGGCAAGCCGTCACGTTGGAAACGTCGGACGGGTGGTCCCTCTCCGGCGTGTATCAAACTCCCACCGAAGAACACCGCACGGTAATTTTGCTGCATGATTTGGGAAAAGACAAAACCGCTTTTACCAAATTTGCCGCTTCTTTGGCCAGTGCGGGGTATGGCTATTTGGCTTTTGATTTCCGCGGCCACGGCCAAAGCATTAACCAAGGGGAGTACGCTTCTTTCGCGCGCGAAGGGCTGGATAATGAGTTTAACAAAATGCCCCGCGATGTGGAAGCCGCCGTTTCTTTTTTGCAAAAGAAAGGGATTTCCTTGGACAATATGGTTTTGCTGGGTGCCGGTTTAGGGGCTAATGTGGCGGCCAAAAGCGTTACGCTCACGCCGGACATCGGTTCTTTGGCGTTAATCACGCCCACCACTAATACGCGCGATGTGCTTACAATTCCCGCCATGCGTCTTTATAAAGGCAATGTGCTTATTGCCGTTGGGGCGGAAGATAAAAAAACATTTTTGGAAGCCAGCGTAATACGCAATGTGGCGTATTTGACGGCGGAAAATAACGGCAGAGAAGGTTCTATCGTATTTTTAACGGCGTATAATTTGATGTCCCATGAAATGCTGGATAAATATTTAATCCCTTCTTTGCTGCAATGGCTGGAAGTTCCTGCCCGCCCGGAAATTAAACCGGATTTGGTAGTAGTGGAGGCGGAGCCGCAGACGCAGACGGACCTGCTGCTGATTGGCCCTTCCTCTACGGAAGAAGCGCTGGTGCCTTCGGTGCTGGAATAACGGAGAAAATATGAAAGTAGCCCGCATTGTTTTCCCGGGGTTTTGGTTTGGTGAGAGTGATTTATCCACCGCCAAACAGCTGGCCCGTATGGGCGTGGGCGGTTTTTGTGTATACGGTGGCACGGCCCAGCAAACCCTTGCTTTTACCCAAAAAATGCGGGAAGCTTCTCCTTACAATCATTTGCTTATTTGCGCGGATATTAACGAAGACTTGACGGAAGTGGTGCCGGATGCCCCGGCGTTGCCGTCTAATATTTCGTTGGGAAAGTGCTCTTCGGCCGAAGGGGCTTATAAAAAGGGCAATGTGCTTGCCTTGCAGGCGCGCAGTTTGGGGATAGACTGGCTTTTTGCCCCGGTGGTGGATTTGGGGTACTCCTCCCCCGCTTTCTGTGAGGTTCCCTCTTGCGTCACTCGTTTGGCGGGTGATTTTGTAGCCGGCCTCTCCAACGGAGGCGCGTTAAACTGCATTAAATATTTCCCCGGGGTAAGCGGCGTACTGAAAACGTTGGCCCAAATGGAAGACGCCGAGTTTATGCCCTATAAAAGCCTCTTCCGCCGGGCGGACGCTATTATGCCTTCTGATATGACTTTCCCTAATATTGACGGGGAAAACCAAGCCATGCTGTCAGACAAAATTTTGCGCGGTTTGTTGAAAAAACGTTTAAATTACAAAGGCTGTATTTTAAGCTTCCCGCTATGGAAAGCGTACGTACGCTATGAAGCGGCAGCCGCGTTAAAAATGCTGCACTGCGGGGTGGAAAATATTTTGGCGCCGGCGGATCCTTTTTCCGTGATAGAAGCGATAGAAAGAGAAGTAAACAAAGGCTTTTTGGTGGACGAAATTATCCATTCCATTTCCAATCATGAAATGGCCATAAGCAAGGTATTTGCGCAGCCCGCCGTCAGCGTGCAGGAAGCGTTTGCCCTGGCAAAAGATTTTTGCAATAAAAAGTAAGTTTGCGCGCCTAAATAAAAACCCCGCCTGCTTATAGGCGGGGTTTTGTGTTGAAAGGGAATTAGTCTTTTTTGAATTTTTCGGCCAATTCTTCTTTGCGTTTGTTGAACTCTTTGGTCAGCTTTTCCTTTACGTCTTTGGCCTCTTCGGTAATTTTTTCTCTTACTTCATTGGCGTGTTTGGTAAGCTTTTCCTTTAGTTCGGCGGCCGTATCGGAAATTTTTTCTTTTTGTTCTTCATATTCCGCGTCAGCCCAGTTTCTAAGTTTGCGGCGGGTGGTTTCACCTTTTGCGGGGGCAAACATAACCCCTAAAGCGGCTCCTACCACAGCCCCTAACAAGAAAGAAGCCAAATTCGCTCCTGCACAATCACATCTGTCGCTCATAACCCCTCCTTTTTACAGCTAGATTTGTATAATATATATTGTACAACAATTGGGTTTGATTTCAATTGTCGGCACTGTTAGTATAACACAAGTCTGCCCATTTAAACAGGGTGTTTTTATATTAGTTGAGAGGTGAGCTATGCCCAATCCGTCTGCGCCGCGCCAAGCCGGCCAAAACCAAGCGCCTGAAGTAAGAAAAAACAATTTTGACGAAGTAACCAAAACATTTACCAAAGAGGAAGCCTTAGCGGAAGCCGAACGCTGCCTGCATTGCCAAAATGCCCGTTGCCAGGCCAACTGCCCGGTGGGGGTGCAAATACCGGCTTTTATCGCTTTATTAAAAGAAGGAAAAGTGGGTGAAGCCGCCAGCAAAATTATGGAAACCAGCCTGCTGCCCGCCATTTGCGGGCGTGTTTGCCCGCAGGAAAAGCACTGCGAAGGAAACTGCGTATTAAAAGCGAAATTCGGCTCTGTGAATATCGGCATGTTGGAGCGTTACGTGGCTGACACGGCCCGCAAAGAAGGCTTGTTAAAAGCTCCGCAAACGGCCGCCCCTACCGGCAAGAAAGTGGTGTGCATTGGTTCGGGGCCGTCCTCCATTGCGTGCGCTGCGGAGTTAAAACGTTTAGGGCATGACGTAACGGTGCTGGAGGCGCTGCATGCTTATGGCGGCGTGCTTCGCTATGGGATACCGTCTTTTCGTTTGCCGCGCGAAGTCATCAACCACGAAATTGAAACCGTTCAAGCCATGGGTGTAAAATTTAAGACAGACGTGCTGGCCGGCGTAACCATTCCGGTAGAGCAGTTGCGCAAAGAATATGATGCCGTTTACATCGGCAGCGGGGCTGGGCTTCCCACCATGACCGGCGTTCCCGGGGAAAACGGCGTAGGTGTATACAGCGCCAATGAATTTTTAACCCGTATTAATTTAATGCAGGCTTATAAATTTCCGCAGACGGATACCCCCATTACCGTGGGCAAGCGCGTAGTGGTGTTGGGGGCCGGCAACAGCGCGATGGATGCCGCCCGCTGCGCCATGCGCTTAGGGCCGCAGAGCGTAACCATCGCTTACCGCCGCAGCGCGGCGGAAATGCCCGCCCGCGCGGCCGAAGTGGAGCACGCGCAGGAAGAGGGGGTAAAATTTGAATTCTTGGTAACCCCCAAGGAAATTTTACAAGATGACAAAGGCCATGTAACCGGCGTTCGCTTTACCCGAAACCAATTGGGTGAGCCGGATGAAAAGGGCCGCCGCCGGCCGGTGGAGATACCGGGTTCTGATTTTGTGATGGAAGTGGAAACGGTAATAGTGGCCATTGGTCAAAAGCCTAACCCCATTTTGCCCAAACACACCCCCGGTTTGAAAACGACGGACCGCGGCGTTTTGGAGTTGGATGAAAACGGTTCCACTTCTTTACCCGGCGTATATGCGGGGGGAGACATTATCCGCGGCGGGGCTACCGTGCTTTTAGCTATGAAAGACGGTCTGGAAGCCGCCCGCCGTATAGACAGCTATTTGAAAGGGGAGAAATAATATGCAAGAAAATACCATTTTAGTAAAAGAAGATTTAAGCGATGTGGTTTCTAAATTTGTTATTTATAAACCTTTAATAGCTAAAACCGCCCAAGCCGGGCAATTTGTTATTTTGCGCGGCTGCGAGGGGGGGGAACGCATTCCCGTTACGTTGGTGGATTGGGATGCCCAAGCCGGCACCATTACCGTAATTATCCAGGCTATCGGCAAATCCACGGTTATGTTTAATTCCTTAAAACAAGGGGACCAGTTTGCCAACGTGGCCGGCCCGTTAGGCACCCCGGTGGAAATAAAAAATTACGGCACCGTGGCGGTGGTGGGCGGCGGCGTGGGTATCGCGGAAGTGTATCCCATCGCCCGCGCGTTTAAACAAGCCGGAAACAGGGTGGTTTCTGTATTAGGCGCGCGCACCAAAAGCCTGCTTATTTTGGAAGAAGAAATGCGTGCCGTGTCTGATGTTACCGTCTGCGCGACGGACGACGGTTCCCACGGTCAAAAAGGCATGGTGACGGACGCTTTAAAAAGCATTGTGGAAGGGGGAGAAAAAATCCAAGCCGGGTTTATTATCGGCCCTATCCCGATGATGAAGTTCACCTCTTTGCTTATGGATAAGCTGGGCATTGAGCCCCACGCCAGTTTAAACCCCATTATGCTGGACGGCACCGGCATGTGCGGCTGCTGCCGCGTAACGGTGGACGGAAAAGTGCGTTTCGCGTGTGTGGACGGGCCGATGTTCCCTTCCCGCACCATTGATTTTGACGAACTGATCCGCCGTACGAGCGAATATAAACCCATGGAGGCCGCCAGCTTGCAGCAATATGAAAAAGACCATGTCTGCAAATGCGGCCTGCATTAATAAACAGTTCTTTATAAACAAAAACCCCGGGCGGCCCCGGGGTTTTTTATGGGCAAATTTTGATTAGCGCGGCAACGGGAACCGTGTACAAAATATAAAATGGGAAATGTGCATATCGTATCGCCTGTAATTAAGAACGAAATAAAACCCCCGGTTAGCTTTAACCGGGGGCGGAATTAAAAGAAGTCTTCTTCGGACGGATAATCCGATGAAGAATAATCATCTAGGTAATAGTCTTGCATCTCAAACGGATTGACTCCCACGGCTAATGACTGGGAAACCACTTGCCATTGCTGGGAAATTCCTCCCGTTTGCTGCTGCGAATATTTATCATTCATTTGCTGGAAATTAATATCCAGTTTGTTTTTCAGCTGGATGTTGTCCGGGTTGTTTTGTACTTGTTTCCATAAATCTACAAAAGAGAGAACATCCTTTTCAAAGGCTTCTTGCAATTTTTGCGTCTTTTGGCGGTATTCTTTTAAGTAGGGGTTATCTTCCAGCTGGGCCGTCATTTCTTCGCTGTTTGCGGAGGAGGAAGAACGGATGGTTTTGTCCCACGCCCAGCTAATTCCTTTTCCAACCGCCACAAAGGGAAGAACGATGACCGCTCCGGCCGCTTGGTCGTAATTTATAATCGCATTACCCACATTATGGAAATATTGCCCCACTTCTGCATACCACGGGGCGCCGGCGGGAGCGCTTTGGTATTTTCCGTCCAGCGCCTCAGAAATCGGCTGGACAGCCACATCCGCCGCGGCGAACTCTCCCGTCCATTTGGAAATATTCCATAAATATCGGAAGCCGCCTTCTCCCACCGTGCTGGCGGTTGCCGTTAATACTCCGCCGGGGTTGGATACCGTTTTTATTAAATCTTTTCTTAAAGTTCCGGTTAACGGGATACCCGCCCCGTTTGTTACCACTTCGGAGCTTTTAGCCAAGTCTACCCAAATGGGTTCATGGGTTGAAAATAATTTGCCTTGGGCGTCTTTATACCAAACTTGCTTCATGCCAAAACCGGATTTAAAATTGGCGGCGGATACTTCCTCCAGCCCGGTTCTAAACAGGTTTTCCGTGGCAATGGCTTCTTTATACGCCGCGGGGGATACCCCTTCAGGCAGCTTGGTTACATATTTTTCAGCCAATTCCGTAACGCTGTTTAAAGTACCTTTTTCCGCCCCTAATTTGGCGGGTATATTGGGGGATACCGCTTGGCGGGAAATCACTTCCCCTTCTATATTGGTTATTTGCTCTTTTCCACCGGGCAGGCGTTGGGTAATGCGATACCCTAACGTTTGGCCTTTGGGATTGGTTTCGCGCAAAGCGTCCACCACAAAGGTATTGTCTTTCTCTTTTATTTTCATGCCCATTTTTTGTTTTAAAGAGTTAATCCGTTGGGTAAAGGCGGAGGGTTTGGCGGCGGGCATTTGACCGATGCGTTCCACCTTTACACCCATTTGGGATAATTCCCGCGCGGCCTTTTGGGCGCGTTTGGCTTGTTTAAGCGTGCCGGTAAAATAGGCTATGCGCTGCCCCACCGGCATTTTGCGCGCCTGGTTGGCTGCCCGCGCCACACTGGCGGTGTAAGAGGCTCCTTTTCCGATTAATCTCAACGCCCCGCCAAACGCCACCCAGGTAAGGATGAAGTTCATGGTATCCGCGGCCATTTCTTGGGCTTGAACGGATTGGTTGCGGGTTTGTACATCGCGCACATAGCATTGTTGAGCTGCCACGGCTTTTCCGTCTTTATTGGCCGGCAAGATATAACCTTGCGGGTCTTTGCGTACGCGGCGGTAGGCTATGGCCAATTGGTCCGCCATTTCCTGCATTTGCTCGGAATTTAAACCATAGACGCTTTGGGTGGCATGGTCCAAACGGCAGTAAATCTTTTTAATGCGGTCCGCCACTTGGTTTGCCGTTTGCGTGCTGATGGCCGGGCCTCCGGCGGCTCCTTTATCGTATCCTTGTCCGCGGGTCCACTTGGGGGAAGATTCCTGATACAGGGCGGTCAGCAGGTTCATAGCTAATACCTGTACGGGGGCGGAACCGTGGTTGGCATAATTAATTAAAGTATCCACTAAGAGTTTTTTCTCTTTAGGGTCCATGCCCGTCTCCCGGCTGGAAATTTTGGGCAGGTATAAAAGAGATAAATTATCAAAAGCGCTTTTTAAGAACGGGAAATTGTATTGATCTAAACGGTATTGTTGTTTGCTTCCGTTTAAATTGGTGTTTTCTGCATCAATGTAATCCACCAGGCGTTTAAACCCGCTGACTCCGTCATAAGTAATTAAGGTCAGGGCGACATAATCGGCGTTTAATACGCGTTCGTTATTAATTCCCATGACGCGTTCTCTTAACGTGCGGGCATAATCTAAACTGTGAAGAAGGCGGTCTTTCTGCTTTTGGTAGAAAGATTCAGGCATCGGATCCGGCGTAAAGAAAGTATACTCTTGCCGGGGCCACATGGCCTGTTCTTCTTCTTGCAGCTGGGGACGCATTTCTTGTGTTTTTGCCGTGCGGTACAGGGCGTATATATCCGCCAAAAGCAAATTCAAAAGGCCGCGCATTTCTACGCTTTGGGAAGACTCTGTTTGCGCCGGAGCAATTTTTTGCACCAAAAAATGCCCGGGGGTGGCGGCCCGGTTGGCCTGGGGGGAGGCATATGCTTTATCTAACCGGCCGACGGCGGCGGTTTGTATTTGAGGGACAAAACCTAACAGCAAATAGATCAGGGAAGGGTCCTGGCTGTTCATCACTTCTTGAAAGGTGGAGTGAAGCGCCATGGCTCCAAAAGCCGCTATCTCGGCAGAAGGAGCAGACAGCAAGGAAATATAATCCTCTACTTGCAATTCCCCATTCTCAAATAATACGGTTAAATTTTTCAGCGCGGCTTTGGCGGATTCCCCGGCGGATCTTTTTAAGTGTAATCCGGGTACGTATTCGTTTAAACCAATTTGCATGTTATCTTGCGGCAATTCATTTTGGGTCAGCCAGTCTAACAAAGCGTCTTTAGGCGCATTGGCTAAGAATTGGCGAACATTGGCGTTTTGAGTGGAAATCCCGCGTTTAATGGCGCGTGCGTCTTTTTGGGCGTTGTAATTGATGGGTCTTCCCAATAAATCTTCTGTGGGTTCTTGGGGTTTATAATTGGACAGCACCGCATAAGGCGCCCAAGGGGTATCCACGACTATTTCTTCTTTCGGGGGCATAATAGGGGAGGGGACGTCCCCTTGATACGGGTCGTCAAAATATAATTCGCTGGCATATTCATCTTCCGCGTAGCCTTGCGCAAACAGGGCCGGCTGCGGCAATAAGATATTACAGGAAAAAACCGCTATTAACACCTGGCAAATAACACGTTTCATATGATAAATTCCCTTTTATGTTTCGTCCTCTTACTATATTATAGAAAAAAAGCTGGTTTTTCCCAGGGGTCCAAAGACCTAAAATACATAGGACAAAGGGCCCACTTTACAGTGGGCCCCGGTGAGTAAATAAGAAACGGCGTTTTTACAGCAGTTTGGAGGCCAAATCCGCCAAACGGCTGCGTTCCGTTTTGGTAAATGTGATGTGGCCGTGGCTTTTTTGCCCTTTTAAGCGGTCCACCAAATAGGTTAATCCGTTGGATTCCACGTCCAAATACGGCGTGTCTATTTGGTACGGATCCCCGGTTACCACTACTTTGGTGCCTTCGCCCGCGCGGGTAAGAATAGTTTTCATTTCATGCGGGGTTAAGTTTTGGGCGTCGTCCACAATCATATACTGGCCGGGTAAAGAACGCCCGCGCATATGGGTGACGGAGGCTATTTCTATTTTCCCGCTGTCTAAGAGATAATGGGCTTTTTCTTCGCCTTCGTCCGGGTTTTTACGGTCCGCCAAGAAAGCCAGGTTGTCATAAATAGCTCCCATCCACGCTTCCAGTTTTTCTTCTTTGGTGCCGGGCAGGAAGCCCAAATCTTTCCCTACGGGGACAATAGAGCGGCAAACCACCAGCCGGCGGTAGGCGTTTTCATCCATGGTGCGCTGCAGGCCGGTAGCCAAGGTAATCAACGTTTTACCGGTCCCGGCCGTGCCTACCAAGGTAACGATATCCAGGCTGTCATCTAACAGCAGTTCCATGGCAAAGCGCTGTTCTTTGTTTAAAGGTTTAATGCCCCAGGCGGTGGGTTCCGGCTGGGAAAGCGGGCGAATGCAGGTGTCCCCATTGTTGGATACGCGCCCCATGGCGGATTTTTTGCTTCCGTCATTGGCTTTTAGAATAATAAATTCATTGGGGAAATAGAGCTTTGGGTCCACCGGCAGTTTTTTGTCCCGGTAAAAAGCGTCTATCTGGTCGGGGGATACTTCCATTTCCGCCATGCCGGTGTAAAGTTCGTCCAGGTTTACTTTGTCTGTGGTGTAATCCTGGGCGGACAGACCCAGCGCTTCCGCCTTTAGGCGCATATTAATGTCTTTGGTAACCAAAATAACCGGGTTATTGTTTTTCTTATAACTGCCTTCTTTTTTAGACAGCGTATAAGCAATATTTAAGATAGAGTTGTCCGCTTTGTTGAAAGCCAAAAACGGGGGGAGGATGTTAGGCTTATCCAGCTCAATTTTTAAAATGCCGCCGCCTTTTAACGTAACCCCTTCGTTTAAATGGCCCAGGCTGCGCATCTCGTCCAACGCGCGCGACACCATACGCGCATTTTTTCCGCGTGTATCCCCTTCGCTTTTAAAGCTGTCCAGCTCCTCAATGACGGCCATGGGGATGATAATATCATTATCTTCAAACGCATGCAGGCAGTTTACATCGTGCAAAAGAACATTGGTATCCAAAATAAAAGTTTTTTTCATAAGCGCACCTCGGCGGAACGGAAGATAAAAGTCTTCCCTTTTAGTATACTTCTCCGTTTGGCCTTTATCAAGGGCCGCCACGGCGGGCAGGAAGCTTGTGCATATTTTACCATTAATTGCTATAACATATATATGAAATACCTTTGCATACATGGACACTTTTACCAACCCCCGCGCGAAAACGCTTGGCTGGATGAAATAGAAATCCAAGAAAGCGCCGCGCCGTATCATGATTGGAACAGCCGCATCTGCGCGGAATGCTATTCCCCAAACGCCTTGGCGCGCGTATTAAACGACAAACAACAATTAACCGATTTGATTAATAATTACGCCCATATCAGTTTTAACTTTGGGCCAACCTTGCTGTCTTGGATGGAAAAGAAAGAGCCGGAAGTTTACCGCGCCATTTTGGAAGCCGATAAACTAAGCCAGCAGAATTTTTCCGGTCATGGCGGGGCTATTGCCCAAGCGTATAACCATGTAATTTTACCCCTGGCCAACCAGCGGGATAAATATACCCAAGTGCGCTGGGGAATAGCGGATTTTAAAAAGCGTTTTGGCCGTATGCCCGAAGCGCTTTGGCTGGCCGAGACCGCCTGCAATACCGATACGCTGGAAATATTGGCTGAATGCGGCATGAAGTTTGTTGTTTTGGCTCCGGGCCAGTGCGCCAAAGTGCGTAAAATAGGCGAAGAAAAATGGCAGGACGTTTCCGGCGCCAAGGTGGACCCTAAACGCGCTTACCAATGCAATTTGCCCAGCGGCCGGCGCATCGCTTTGTTTTTCTACGACGGGCCTATATCCCAAGGTATTGCTTTTTCCGATACGCTTAAAAGCGGTGAAACCTTTGCTTCCCGTTTATTAAGCACGTATAATTCCAGCTCTCAGGCGCAGCTGATGCACATCGCCACGGACGGAGAAACCTACGGACACCATCAAAAATTTGCCGATATGGCGCTTGCCTACTGTTTAAAATACGTGGAAGACAAAACAGACGTGCAAATTACGGTATACGGGGAGTTCTTGGCCAAAAATCCGCCGGAGTATGAAGCCCAGATTTTTGAAAATTCTTCCTGGAGCTGTTTCCACGGGGTGGAGCGCTGGCGCGCGGACTGCGGCTGTAATTCCGGCATGCATGGCGGCTGGCACCAAAAATGGCGCAAACCGCTGCGCGACGCGCTGGATTGGCTGCGCGATGAAATGATTAAAACTTATGAAACCGTCGGCCGCCAGTATTTTAAAGACCCATGGGCCGCGCGGGATGAATACATTGATTTGATTTTGGACCGCAGTTTGGACGCCCAACACCAGTTCTTTCTCAAACACGCTACGGAAAAAGCCTGGAATGACCGCTCCGGCGCGCTGCGCCTGTTGGAAATGCAGCGTTTTGCCATGTTAATGTATACCAGCTGCGGTTGGTTTTTTGACGAGGTGAGCGGCATTGAAACGGTGCAGATTATGCAATACGCCGCCCGCGCGGCTGAGCTTAACAAGCAGATGAGCGGCGTGGATTTGGAGCCGGAACTCATCAAACGTTTGGAGGCTGCCCCCAGCAATATACGCGATTTAAAAAACGGGGCGGTGGTATACCAGCGTTTTGTGCTTCCCCAAAAAATGCCGTTGGAAAAAATCGCCGCCCAGCATGCCGTGGCCGTACTGACGGACCCTACGGTCAACCCCGCCAAAGCGTATGATTGCGAAGTAAAAAATTTTACGCCCACTTCGCTCAGCGCCCCCGCCAACCATTTGTATTATGGGGAGCTGACGCTTTATTCCCTCATCACGCTGGAGGAGCGGCATTTTGTTTTTGTGGCGCTTCAGCAAGGGGCTACCTCTTTTTTAAGCGCGGCGATGGACGCGCCTGCAGATAAAGACGCTTTGTTTAACGCGCTTAAAACCGCTTTTGACAAAGGCCGTTATGATGAATGCGCCGCGCTCATCCGCCAGCGGTTTAAAGAAGTGTACCCGCTGTTGTCTTTGTTCAAAGACGTGCAAAGAAAAGTAATAGACAATGTCATGAACAAAGTGTACGAAGATACCGACCGCCAATTTACCCAAATCTTTGAGGAGCAATACCCCGTGGTGCGCGGTTTGCAGTATATCGGCACGCCGCTGCCCAAGCCGTTTTTAACGGTGGCGGATTTTGTGCTTACCAGTGACTTGAAGGCGGAGTTCCGCGCTAAAGACGTGGATATTAACGCCGTGGAAGAACTGATGGAAGACGTGAAAACCCTAGGTTTGGATGTCAACGGCGAGGATTTGCGCCGCGTGGTAAGCGACAAGCTGACCTTTTTGGCGTTTTCCTTCGCGCGCAACCCGGCCGACAGCGCCGCCGCCATGAAAGTGGTGGAGTTTTTAAACTATATGGAAATATTCGGTTTCACCCCGGATATGACCAAAGCGCAGGAATTTGTTTTTCTGGCTTTAAAAAGTTTAGGCAAGGAAAAAATGAGCAAAGACGTGCTGAAAGCTCTGGCCCGTAAACTGCAAATAGCCATGTAATTTAACAACAAAAAGCCGTGTTTTAAACGGGCGGGGCGGGCGGCCCCGCCTTTTTTTGTTGGGCAAAGAAAAACCCCGGTTGGGCCGGGGATTCAACGTGTGCTAGGGTTGTTTAGAAGCCGTTTGCCGGGCCAAATGGAGGGCCCGGCTACTGTATCATAGCGTCGTGGCGTTCGATAATATGGTCCAGCGTTTTTAAGCGTTTTTTGGCGTGGGGTTCGCCCTGCACGGCGGCCAGCAGGTAATAGTGGCGGGCTTTTTGCGGGTCTTGCTGGGTGCCGGTGCCGTTGGCGTAAAAATCCCCGGTCATCACTTGGGCAAAAGGGCTGCCTGCTTCGGCTGCCTCCAAAGCCAAAGAAAACGCTTTTTGCGGGTCCGCTTTGGTACCTATTCCTTTCAAATGGCACATAATTAAATTGATTTTCCCTTCATAATTGCCTTGCTGGGCCGCGGCCTGGTACCAGTGGAAGGTTTCCCGGTCGTTCTGCGGGCAGCCGTCTCCCCCACGGCACATGGCGGCGGTAAGCACCTGGGCTTCCGCCAACCCCGCTTTGGCGGCTTGTTTAAAGTAGGCAAAAGCGGTTTCTTTGTTTTGGGGTACGCCTTTGCCCTCGTAATATTTGCGCCCCAAAGCAACCATGGAGGCCGCGTCCCCTTGGCGGACTTTGGCTTCCAACGTTTGCAGGCGGCGGCGTTTAAGCCCCGTAAATCCCCGGGCGGCTAATAAACCCCCTATAAAGCAAACGGCGGTGATAAGTAAGGTTTGGCTGTCCATAAAAAATCCTGTTATTCTATTTTGGCTGAAACGGATATTATTTGGTTTTTAGCAGTTTGCGGTTTTCCAAATTATAAACGTCCGTGGCGTAATTAACGGCGTGCACATCATGCGTAACCATAAGCACGGTTAAACCTTGTCGCGCCATGCGGGCAAAATCCCGAAACACTTGTTCTTTGCGCGAGGCGTCCAAATTACCGGTGGGCTCGTCGGCCAGTAACAGCACCGGGTTGTTGCGCAAGGCGCGCGCAATGCTGGCGCGTTGTTTTTCCCCGCCGGAAAGTTCACTGGGGAATTTGTGGGAGATGGCCCCTAAACCCAAATTTTCCAGCAGTTCCTGCGCTTTTTTGGGGTTGGGTTTGCCTTGCATAATGGCGGGCAGTTCCACATTTTCCAGGAGGGAAAACTCCGGCAACAGCCCGTCAAACTGAAACACAAAACCCATTTTGTTTAAGCGCAGGGCGGAACGGGCGGATTCTTTGCGCATATTGGTAAGTTCTTTGCCTTCAAAAAATATTTGGCCGCCGGTGGGTTTATCCAGCATGGCAATTAAGTTTAACAGCGTGCTTTTGCCGCTTCCGCTGGGGCCCAAAAGTACGGTAAAACTGCCTTTGGCTACGGACAAAGAAACATCTTCCAGCACGCATAAATTTTCGTCCTGCTGGCTGTAAATTTTGGTTAAATGGGTGATTTCTATGATATTATCCATAACGTATAGCGTCCGTCGGGTTTACGCGGGAGGCTTTTGCCGCCGGGTACAACCCCGCAAAGAAACAAATTAAATAACTTCCGCCCACTACGGCCAACAGGTCCGTCCACTCCATGCGTACAGGCACTTTGGTTAAGTAGTAAATGTCTCCGGGCAGTTCCACAATGTTAAACGTGGCAATAATCCAGCACAGCAGGCACGCCAGCGCGATGCCTAGAAAAATGCCCAAGGTGGCAATGGCCATGGCTTCCCACATAAATACTTTGCGTATCATTTTAGGGCTGGCCCCCATGGCGCGCATGAGGCCGATGTCTCTTAATTTTTCCGTTCCCAGCAAAATCAAATTGCCGGCAATGTTTAAAGAAGCCACAATGATGATTAAGAACAGAATAATAAACATCACGGCTTTTTCCAGCTTTAACGCCGCATAAAGCGTGCTGTTTAACTGGGCGAATGTGCGCACGGTGTAGCCGTAGCCGATGGCTTGGCGGATTTCTTCGGCCGCTTGGTCCGCTTGGTTTAAATTGTGCAGTTTTACGGCCACCCCCGTTACGCCGCCTTTAAGGCCTAAAAAATCACTGGCGTGGGGAAGGGTGGTGTAGGCGATGGTATTGTCAAACTCATAATATCCGGTGCGCAAAAGGCCGCTTACGCGGAACTTTTTCATCTTGGGGAACATGCCGGCCGATGTGGAAATGGACTGCGGGGAAATAAGCACCACGTCATCGCCCACTTGGGCGCCCAGGCTGTAAGCCAGTTCCGTGCCTAATACTAGAGGGGCGGGGGCATCTTCCGCCCAATCGGGCGTAAAGGAGCCTTCGGTTAAAGAGTCGTTTAAATTATTAATCTTTTTTTCTTTGTCCGGGTCTAAGCCGCGCACCACCAAGCCCACGCTTTGCCCGTCATAAGACAAAATGGCCTGCCCGTAAATATGCGGGGCGGCGGCCTCTACCAAAGGGATTTGCTCAATTTGTTTGATGTGTTCTTCATATGCGCCAGCCGGCATGCGGCCAAACACTAAAATGTGGCTTTGCGCGCCGATGACTTTTTCTTTAATGTCCGTTTGAAAGCCGTTCATCACGGACAGCGTGGTAATAAGCGCCGCTACCCCTACACTTACCCCCGCCACGCCAATAAGCGTGGTGATAATGGCAAATAAGCCTTTGCGGCGGGTAAGATAGCGCAGCGCTACAAAACGTTCAAATTTCATATGTATATTGTACTTTATTTGTAGAAAACACCCCAGTGTGTTTTGTGGGGCCGTTTGTCGGCCGGGAATATGCAAGAAGAGCTTGATTTGTTTTTTTTTTTTGATAAATTTTGTTGGAAACAAAATTTAGTCAAAAAAGAGGGGAAAAATGAAAAATGCGTATATGAAGGAATTAGGAGGCTTTACGCTTATTGAGCTTTTGGTGGTGGTATTAATTATTGGTATTTTGGCGTCTGTTGCCTTGCCAAGATATGAATTGGCGGTAGCGAAAAGCCGTTTTTCTACCTTAATTCCTATAACTAAGGCCGTAAAAGATGCGCAAGAAGTGCTGTATTTAGCCAATGGTAGATATGATGCTCCATCTTCTGTAGAAAACAGTGCGGTTGTTTCTTATTTTCCCAGCAATTGTACCTTTAATGGACAGAAAGCTCTATGCGGGGATATTACTTATTTTGTCCTTTCAAATGGAGTGGCAGCCCAAAATGATATTAATGGTTATTTTTTAACATATGATTCCTTGTCCACACCCGCACATAAAGAATGTTGGGCACATGTAAATAGCAAGGTGGGTAATCAATTGTGTAAAAATATGAAGGGACAGTGGTATTCAACACATGCGGGCACATGGCAAAAATACAGGTTGCCTCAATAAGTTGCGTTAGAATTATAAAAATAAAAACCGCCTAGGAATTTTTCCCTGAGGCGGTTTTTTATAAAACTTGCCATCTTAGTCTTCCAGTTTTTTAAGGGTGGGGAATAAGATAATTTCGCGGATAGAGTCTTGCCCGGTCAACATCATTACAATACGGTCTATCCCAATGCCCATGCCTCCGGTGGGGGGCATGCCGTTTTCCATGGCTTCGATATAATCCGCGTCCAGAATGTCGGCATTTTCGGCGTCTTCGCCTTTGGCGGCGGCTTTTTCGGCCGCTTGGTCTTTCAGGCGCTGCAACTGGTCGGCCGGGTCGTTAAGCTCCGTATAGGCGTTGGCCAGTTCCTGCCCGTTTACAAAGACTTCAAAGCGTTCCACAATTTCCGGGTCGCCCGGTTTGGTTTTGCTGAACGGGCTGACGGCGGTGGGATAATCCAGCGCGATAACGGGGTTATGGTAATCGGCCAATAGTTTGCCTTCAAACAGTTCGTCAAAGATAGAGCCGTCGGAATCGTCCGGCCCGAACTTAATGCCCTGTTCTTTGGCTACTTCTTCCAGTTTGGCGCGGTTGAATTTGCGGCCGTCTAACACTTCGTGAATATCATGGCCGAATTTTTCCTGCCAGGCCTGCGGAATGTAAAGGCGTTTATAGGGCGGGCGCAAATCCACGTCATACCCGCGGAAGTGCACCGTTTCCGCCCCGATGGCTTTGGCGGCGTTGCCCAGGATTTCTTCAAACAAGTCCGCCATGGTGTATACGTCCCCGTAGGCTTGATAGAGTTCCATCATGGTAAATTCCGGGTTATGGGTGGTGTCTATGCCTTCGTTGCGAAACATATGCCCGATTTCATAAATCTTGTCCATGCCGCCCATAATCAAACGTTTGTGGTGCAGCTCCAGCGCGATGCGCAGGTACAGCGGCATTTTCAGCGCGTTGTGATAGGTTTCAAAAGGCCGTGCGATGGCCCCGCCGGAAGACGGGTTTAAAATGGGGGTTTCCACCTCCAAATAGCCTTTGGAATCCAAGGTTTTGCGTATGGAAGAAATAATTTTGGCGCGTTTAATAAAAATATCTTTTACTTCTTCATTGGCGATTAAGTCTAAATGACGTTTGCGAAAGCGCACCTCTACGTCTTGCAGGCCGTGGTATTTTTCCGGCATGGGGCGTATGGCTTTGGAAATTAAGGTAAGCTTGGTGACTTTAATGGTGCTTTCGCCCGTTTTGGTTACAAACATATGCCCGGTAACGGAAACAAAATCCCCCACGGCTACGTGTTTTTTAAAAAATTGGTAGGCTTCATCGCCCAAGTTGTCTTTGGCTACATAAAGTTGTACGCGGCCCGTAAAATCGCGCAAGTGGGCGAAGGCGGCTTTTCCCATGCTGCGCAGCTGCATAATGCGCCCGGCGGTTACCACTTCGGCCCCTTCGGGGGAGTTTTTGGCTTCCAGGCAGGAGTGTTTTTTCTCGCAGCGGGTAGGATAGGGTTCCACGCCCAAGGAGCGGATTTCCTTTACTTCCGCGTAGCGTTGGGCGATAATTTCTTGCAGGGCGTTGCCCTGTTCTTTGGTGTGCTCTTTCGTTTCCGGCATAAATACCTCGTAAATGATATTACTTTTATTTTATCAAATTAATAAGCGGCGGCGGAAATGGTAAAATAATTACAAACGGGGGATTTATGAAGAAATTGATAGGACCTTTACTCATTATCGTTATTATTTTTGCGGGCGGCATGCTGATGCGTTTCGGGGCGGACCGGCGCGATGAGCGCGGCGCCACGCGGCTGATGCGTTCCATAGAAAAGGGAACCGACGCGTTGGAAACGGAAAAATTAATCGCCCGCTCCAATGATTTAAATGTAGAGGATAATTCCGGTCGCACCGCGCTTTTTTATGCGGTGCTTCACAGTAAAAATCCGGAGTTACTGGCTAAATTAGTGAAAGAAGGGGCGGACGTTAACGCCGCCGATAAGGCCGGGCAGACCCCGCTTTTTGTGGCGGCGGGGCAGAACGGCTCTCCCCAGGTGGCGGAATTTTTAATTACGTCCGGCGCGCAAATTAATTTGTCTGATAAAAACGGGGTTACCCCGCTTATGTTGGCGGCCCAAAAAAACAACAAAGAGGTGTTGGCGGTTTTATTGCGCGGCGGGGGGGACAGCCAAGCCAAAGACGCCCAAGGTAAAACCGTAGCCGAATATTTGCAGGAAAACCCCCAGCTTACCGACCAGGAAAAAACGGATTACTGCCAAGCGATGTTGGTGCTTTATCTGCTTAAGCCTTTAAACAAATAGCGTGTTGTTAAAACAAAAATCCCGGGTGTTGACCCGGGATTTTTTTATTGCAAAAGGGGTTTATTCTTGGGGGTTTTGCAAGGCCCGCAGTAAGTTTAATTTTACTTTTTGGGAAAAAGACAATTGGTATGGATAAAACGCAAAAGAGCCGTCCTGCCTAGGGACAATTTGCCCCCATCGTTCTTTGCCTTTTATTTTTAAATAAGCGCTTACCCTCACGATGTTTTTGGCGGGGATGTCGTGGCTGGTTGTCCAAATATGCTTGTTTTCGCCTTTAAATCCGGCGATATGCACGATAACGGGCACGCCCGGTTCTTGCAAATAGGTGTAAATATGGGCGATTTGCGGAACGTTGGTCATAAAAATAAGCCGCTTTTTCGTCCAGCCGTCTACCGCGCTGCGGGCCGTTAGCAACCCTTTGGAAAAAATGGTTTGCAAGTCTTCTTTGGGGTGCAAAAGCAGCATGCCGCGGGCTAAATCCCCGGGGTAAAGCGAAAGGGGATACGGCGCGGGCAGTTTAACGGGGGGGAGATAATCAGTAAAATCGTTTATCACTACCGGGGGGACTTTTTGCAGCTTAGGTACGTGAGAAAGTGGCGCCAAGAAAGCCATTTCCTGCTGCGTCAGCCCGGCGGCTTTGGCGGCGGAATATTTTTGGGTATTCCCGCCCGCCCTCTTTTGCCGCGCCAGTTCCTGGCGCATGCGTTTGCTTTCCACCGCGGACGGTACAAACCGGCGTACCGGCTCCTGCGTTTGGGCGGAAATTTGTTTTTTAAACAGTTGTTTTAAAACGTTTTTTTGGGCGTTTGCGGGTGTCGGGAAGAGAAACAGGCTTCCGGCGCATAGCAAGAGCGGTATGGTCTTCCAAACAAAGCGTGTAAAATAAGCATAGTTATTTGGTTTCATAGGGTTTAAAAGCAAAATCTCCCGTTGGCGTGATATGAATATCTCCCCACATCAGCGTTCCATCTACCGGGATAAGCGCGCTGACGCGTATAATTTGGCTGGCGGAAATATTGCCGGTAGCCAGGACTCCCGCCCCTACCGGGTTAATAATGACCGGAATGGTGTTTTTTACTTGAATAACAACGGGGGTTTTGCCGTCCGTTTCGGCTCGGCGCAGCGCGTAGGCTTGCGCGCGCTGCGGGTCTGAAATAAGACAAATGTTTTTGTTTTCCCCTATCATTTGGTTTGCCATATCCAGCAGGGTTTTGTTTTGATAGGTGAAAATGGCAAAATCGCTGTGATGGGTGCCGGAGTCTTGGGCCCGTAATCCATTGTATAAAATATTGCGCAGTCCTTCTTCGTCAACGCTTATGCCGCGGTAAAATACCCGTTTGGGGTTCGTGAAAGGATAGGGAGGCACTTCTTGGTTGTATACAGCGGCGGGCAAAGTTTTTAATCGTATTTCCGTTGCGCTTACGCGCGGCGCGGAATAGCGGGTAGGCTGGGCGCCGTGTTTATATAAATAGTTTAATGCTTTTCTTTGGGATATGCCCACTTTGGTCATTAGGGAATAATAAAGGCGTTTGTTGTCTTCACTGAGGGGTTTTTTAACGGCGGCCGGGGCATTTCGGGGTTCCGGGCGGGCGGCTTGGGCGGCGTTTTTAGTGATTTTTTGGGCGGATTTTTTTGCCGCAGGCTGCCATTGGGCATATACCGGCTCAGCGCTTCCCACAAGCAAAGCGCTTATGAAACATAACGCGCCCAACAGCTTGCACACCCCAAATAGTTTTTTCATACTAATAATATAAGGGATTTTGAGTTTCTTTGCCAGGGTCTTTGGGCCCAAGCGGCATTAGGCCTTATTTGGCGGGCTTATTCCCTCGCGGGCGTGCGGCCGGCTCCGGCGTTTTGCAGGCGGGGGCGGGGGTTTCATGCCGGTGGGGGGCATATACAGGCGCGGGTCTGAACCGGGGTTGGCGCCGGCGTTGCCGCCGGGAACCATTACGGGCTTTGCGTGCGGGGGAGGATTCATTGGCTTGAAAGAGGAATTTCCTCTCGGTTTGCCTGGTTTCCTGCCCGGCCTACTGCGGGGTTTAGCATACCCGGAGGGGCGGGGCGCCAGCTGGGGGCCTGCCAGCAAATTGGAACCGGAAGACTGCGTCCCTCCCGCTTGGAAAAACGGCACAAATTTACCCGGCTGGGTGACGGTTTGCTGTTTTGCTTTGGACGTTGCGGGTTTTTTGGCTTCTTCTTTCGGGTCGGCTTTGGGCTCTTTTTCTTGTTGTTTGGCTTGTTCTTGTTTTTCGTACACTTCCAAGTATTTGGCCAATTCTTTTTCAAATTCTTCATCACTCATTTCATCATCAGGGAAGTCTTCCTCGTCAGGAGGGGCTGGCTGATTGTCTACATTCTTAATAGTAATGGTTTGGGTTACTTGCGTGTTAGCCGGAAGCTGGGGAATATACGCTTGGGCAAAAAGCGCCCCTTCCGCGGTGAGTATACCCGCCGCGCCCATAATAAACAAAGATAAAAAGGTTTTTTTATTATCCATACTAACAGTATAATAAGAAGCGGCTTTTTTGCCAAGCTTTTATTTGCCCGTGGGCGGGGGATAAGGGATAAAAATGAAATGGTCTTCTTCGGTGAGGCGGATTTCTCCCCATTGGCTGCGGCCGTTGATAGTTAACAGGGCACTTACGCGGTGTATCCAGTGGGCGGGAACATCGTGAGGAATGGAAACAATGCGGGTGTTGCTGACTCTTTTTAAATGAAGGATAACAGGAATATGTTTATCAAATCGGGTATCATTAAACGCAAAGCTCACAGCCAGATCTATTTCCGGGGTGGTGTAAATGGCTTTTTGATAGTCCGGGTATTGGCGGCCGTTGTAGGCGGCGAAATTGAGGGAGTGGCTTTTGGATACATCCAACCCTTTTTTCAAAATATAGCGTAGTTCTTTGCCGGAGGCGTCCAACGTCATGCCACGGTAAAGCTCATTGTCTTGTTGCGGCAGCGGAAACGGCGGCAAACGGTGTAAGCGGCCATAATAAGCGCTGACGGTTTCTAAAGAAGTAAAAAGAAAGGGAGCCTTTGGCGCGGAGGAGAGAGGCATGGCCCGTTTGGCTTTACGCAATAAAGAATTTTTGATTTGCTTAGACCATGGGTAAAGTTTTGTTTCACAGCTGCGCCCAATGCTTTGTAGGATTTTTTTAATTGGCGGTCTAGCCTGTGCATGAGGGGCAGCACCGCTGATAAATAATAATACTAGCGCTAGAGAAAAAATACCTTTCATATATTATGTATTGTATCTTTTGTTGAAGATGCGCACATGAGTCTTTGGATCTATTTTACCGGGTTTTTAGACCTAAGAAAAACAGTTTGGGCGGCCTTGCGAAAGAGCTGGCGCGGCAAAAAGGCAAAAAGAGGGTTAGGCGCGTTTTGGGGCCGTGTTTTAGGGGTAGTGGCGGCGCAAAAAAACCCACGCCAAGGCGCGGGTTTTAAAAACTGCGCCCACCAGGACTTGAACCTGGAACCCACCGATTATGAGTCGGTTGCTCTAACCAATTGAGCTATAGGCGCTAAATTTATACAATTATTATAACAAATTAATATTTGGGTTGGGGGAAAAATTCCCCTGGAAGAATAAAATTTTACTCTTTACGGGCAAATGTGCTAAAATATATTTGTTAATCCGGGATGGTGTAATGGTAACACGGATGCCTCTGGAGCATTAATTCTAGGTTCGAGTCCTAGTCCCGGAACCATTTGTATAGTA
>CALUXF010000002.1 GCA_944324655.1 Candidatus Avelusimicrobium aviculae | reverse complement strand
AAAATAAGAAAACAAGTTGACAAAACAAATTTTCTTTTGTTTAATACTCATATCTGATTAACATAACGGTAATTATCGTTATGGGTTTGTGTACACTGGGCCGGGCTAAACGGCTGTGTGTAAACAGTCGGCCAATGCTCCCACTCATTGGAACGACGCGCGCTAAAACAAGCGCTGTCTTGCATTTACCGAATTTGGCAGGGGGTTTAACTGCCCTCTCTCAGAAATGCAAGACATGGCGGGTACCACACCGTAAAACCGGTGGCAGCGGGGAGGCTGTTAAAAGGTACTCGCCTTTTTATTATACAAAAATAATTAATTTAACTTAAAAATTATGGGAAAAACAAAAATAAACGTGAACCAAGCCGCAGAAATTATGCAGCTTTCCCCTTGCAGAGTAAGAGAGCTGGCCCGCGCCAAAGTGATTAAGGGTTATAAGGCGTACCCCGGGGCGCGGAAGTTTTATTTTTTCAAAGAGGACATAGAGGCCGCCTGCGTGCCCGCGGCGGACGGAGGCTTTTAATGCGCTATTTAAATTTTGATTTGTGGCCGGACTGGCTAAAAATGAGCCTGCTGGCCGGGCTAATAAATTTTGACGTCTATTTGTGGATTAACGGCGTGTGGCCGTAATTTCCGGCGTTTGCCGGCGGGCGCGAGCGGTGCTCCTAATCAAACGGCGCGCCCGTTATTTTTAAGGACAGGGGGTTGTGAACTCCTAAGCGCAACCCCAAGTGGCAGATAGCCGGGGACGGCCTAACCCTACCGTCCCCGGCAAATAAAGGGGGAGATATGAAAATTAAAGACGAAAAACATTTGCTCTTTTTGCATGTACTGGACGCCTTGGCTTTGGAATATAGCCGCTTTGCCAGCCAAAGCCGCTTAGGTGTGCTGAAGTTAATAAAACAAGAATTTGAAAAACTTTTTGAACGGGAATTAACCGAAGCGCGCACCGGAAAGCACGCAGTGGACCCGGCCGTGTTGCAACGGGTATTGGACGCGGTGGCGGCCGCTAAAAAGAAACACCCGGAATTTGCTACCAGCGCGGCGCACGGCGTGAGCCTGGTGGCTGAAGAAACGGGCGAGTTGGCGCAGGAAATAAACGATATGATTTCGGCCGATAATTTAACGCGTTCGGCCGAGTGCCTGGAAGCGGCCCGATATGAGGCCGCGCATGTAGCCGTTACGGCTTTGCGGCTGTTGGAGTTTTTAAAATAACGTTTTTTGGAGCAAACAAATGCAAATGGAAAAAACCAACTTAAAAGAATTTAAAGAGCCCAACCGGGTGGCCGTTATCTTTGATATGGACGGCGTGTTGTGCGAAGAATTTCCCATTGAAAAGGGACAGGGGCCTTGGTGGGAAAAATTGGAAAAGCTTTACCCTATGGCTTTCCCTATACCGCAGAATGTTTTTTTGGCGCAAATGTGCGCGCGGGCCGGGTTTAGGGTGTTTATTTTGACTTCCCGCCAAGAAAAGGTGCGCCCCATAACCCAAGAGTGGCTGAAACAAAACGGTATTGTGTATGCGGAACTATTCATGCGGCCGAACGGAAGCCCGCTTCCGGCCGGCCAATTAAAAAGCAAAATGTTGGACGTTCTGCTGCAACGCGGTGTGCCAGGCGACGGGGCGGAAATTTTATTTGCCGTGGACGATAACCCCGACGTGGCCAATATGTATGCCAGCCGCGGAATAAATACTTTTAGACGTTTGATAGGGGGATAAATGATTTTAATTTATGCCCTGCTTTGGGCTATTACCATTTTTACGGTTTGGGCTTTAGCCAGGATGTTTACTGAAGATTAAGGAGCGAATATGAAAACATTTGAGATTTGCCGGCGTTGCGGGGAAACTTTTTTTGCGGGGGATACGGTGAAAACCCCCCGCGGCCCCGTGTGCGTAAAGTGCGCGGCCGTAGAAAGGGGGGAATATGCTCCCGCCTTCTGATTTTAAACGGACGCAATTAGTCATTTTAAATGCACGGATTAACGGCCAGTATATTGAACTTCTGCAAGCTTTATCCTTGTGCCAAAAAAGAACTAAAAACACTTTAAAAATTATCCCCTGGCTGCTACTAATGTATGTGGTCTTGGGCGGCGGTGTGGTGGTGCTGGGAAAGACTGCCTCTAACAAAGGGCTGTTAAATTTTTGGGGCGTGCTGTTTTTTGCGGCCCAGGCAACATTTGTGGCTTTTCAAGTGTGCGGGCTGTTAAATTTTTATAAACAAACCGAGATGTTTGATAACCAAATAACGGCCCTGTTGAACGCCGGCAGAAGCCGGGTGATGCGTTTGAAAGAAAGCCTGGAAGAAAAATCGGAAAAACCGATTTTATAGGAGGCACAACATGAGCAATCCAAAATTTGACTTAGGACAGCAAGTGTGGTTTTTAGATGTATATGGAAAAATATCAAAAGGGAAAATAACAGTTGCTTGGCTTTCCGGTGAGTACGACATAAAAGAACTATCTACCGGATTTGAATATGTTAAAGAAGAAAACGAAATTTGCGCCACTGAGGAAGAGGCCATAAAGGCGTGGGAGAAATCCTGTGAAACCAATAATTGATGTATGTTGCGGAAGCCGAATGTTTTGGTTTGATAAGCAAAATCCGGCCGTGGTGTTTATGGATAACAGGGAGCTGGAACAAAGCCTTTGCGACGGCAGAAAGCTTGAAATAAAGCCAGATTTGGTGGCTGATTTTAGACATATACCTTACAAAGATAACTCTTTTTGCTTGGCTGTATTTGACCCTCCGCATTTGTTGCGTGCTGGTAAAAAAAGCTGGCTTGCTGCAAAATACGGCAAATTAGGGCCAGAATGGCGGGCAGACTTAAAAGCCGGATTTGACGAGTGTTTGCGGGTTTTAAAACCGTTTGGGGTTTTGGTTTTTAAGTGGAATGAGGACCAAGTAAAGCTGAACGAAGTTTTGAAATGTTTTCCAATCAGCCCTTTGTTTGGGCATAAAAGAGGAAAGACGCACTTTTTGGTCTTTATAAAGATAGAGGAAAAATCGGAAAAACCGATTAATTAGGTGTAATTAAATGACCAAAGACCAAATAGAGTGTGTTGCCTTTGCAATATGGAAAACGGATTATCCAGTCCTTTCTTTTAATGACTGGATAGAGTATTCGGAAAAAGTAAAAAGGATATATTATGCCCGGGCAAAAGCGGCTATAAAAGAATACCAAAAATGTTTGAAGGCGGGAGTATGACCGCATTAAACAAGGTTTACCGGAGGCGGAAAATGAAGAAGGGCAGCTTTGCTAAATGTCTTTTTTGTAAACAAAAAGCCCATTTGTTTATTGAAACGGAATATATAAAAAACACAAAATTGGCTGATAATTATGGCAGTTTTGTTGTCTGTCGTTATTGCGGGGCAAGAGGGCCTATTGCGTTTAGCCCGATAAGAGGGGAAGCTATGTTTCATGCTTTATCCACTTGGAATAGAAGGACAATATGGATTAGGGGAAAATACAAGGAAAAAATTAAGTTACTGCTGCTACCTCTGTTAATGACTGGATTTTGGGGCTGCCAGGATTTAGACAACCCGCCTATACGCTGTGTTGAATACAAAACGGTAGTACAGGCTGGGTCTTTGGGGACCGCCCCCAAGAGTACAACGGGAAATAGTAGCCAAAATTAAACGGAGGATAATGTATGAGCATGATGCTGATGTACTGGTTGGTGAAGTTTGACGATATACGTAAAGTGAGTTGCGGTTTAGGAATGTTTTTTCTATTTTGCGCGGGTTTGACTATTCCGCTTTTGGTGGATGGCGACCATAAAAAATGGTTTCGCCTAACAAAAATTTTTGTGGCGGGGTTTTTAATGGGAATAGCCACCTGGACTTTTTTACCCTCCACCAAGCAAATGGCCGCTATTGTATTGGTTCCGGCAGTGCTAAACAATAAAGACGTGCAAGAAATTGGCGCCAAAACGGCCGATTTGGGGAAAGATTTGCTGGCGTTAACGCAAGCCTACGTAAAGGAGCATTTAAGCGATGTGGACCACAAAAAAGGAATTAAAGACAGCGATTAAACTTTCCGTAGAAGCAAAGGGGGAAACGTTTCCGGCTTTTGTGGAGTTGGGCCCCTGTAAGCGCGGGGCGGAAATATTCCGCGACGACCCAAACGAAACCCCCGAAGACGCTTTGCAGCGCAAGGCCGACAATTTGCGGACTATGGACCGTTGGTTTGGAAAAGGCTTTATGCGTACGGCTTGCCGTATGTATGAAGCCTCTTTTGTATTTAAAGAGGAGTGGCCCCACCAAACCATAACCTTGCCGTATGCTGTTTTTAAAGAGGCCGTAAACATATTGGACGGGCGAGAAGTGGAACTGGTGGCCGAAAACAATGTGCTGTATATGTGGCAGGGGCGGGAGTGCACCCGTTTGCAAGGCTTGGTTATGGGCGAGGAAATGAAAGCCAGTTTGCCCGATATAAACCTGGGCACGGAAACCTTTACACGCTGGCTAAGCGGCTATGAACTTTGCGGGCTGGCGGATATTTTGCAGCAGGTTGTTCCCTTGACCAGCAAAAAACAGGGCGACACGTTGGAAACCGTGTATTTTGAAAACCGCGCCTTAAAAGACGGGCTGGAAGACATATTGGTCAGCGCCCATAATTCCACCGTGGCGGCGGCCGGCAGCCAACCGGTGGATAGGCTGGGGGGGCTGGGTATTTTCCTTATGCCGGCAAATGCCGCGCGCAAAATTTTAAGCGCCCAGCGCTTGCTATGCCCGGCCGGGGTATTTATGACCGTAGGACGTGGGGCTTTGAAGTTGGATTTTGGCCGCTTTGTTTTAAAAACAATACTTCCGGAAGGGCAATACCTTTCGCCCGATGCTACCCGCCCCGGCGAGGTGCTGGCGGGATTTGAATTTACCACCCGCGAGATGTACCATTTTGCCCAAAAAGCGGCCAATGGCGGGAAAAGGGTGCTTTTTAAATACGACGGGAGTGAATTGAAAGCGTTTGCCGGCACGATTACGCTGGGGGTGGATGCGCGCTTAGAACATGGCCGGCATTTTAAATTTGACGAACGTGAGTTTCAGTTTACGCTGTTGGCGGAAGATTTGCGCACTGTATTAAAAAATATTTCCGCCGCGCGCGTGCAGCTGTTGTTTTGCGGCGCGCAATTGCCCGTATATTTAAACGCGTCCGGGGTGCGTTACGCGGTGGCATTGGTGCCGCCCGATAAGCCGGAGGGAAACTATGACAAATAAGCCCCCTTTTGTGCCCATGTATTTGCCGGTAATTGCCGCCGTGAACAGCGTGGCCGGCGCGCGCGGGGTGGGGTGCTTTGTGTTATTCTGCCAGCGCGCGGATTTTGCCGCGGGGTGGAGTTTTAACGCCAGCTTGCGGGATTTGGCCAAGATTTGCGGACTTGCCGTTGGAACCCTGCAAAAAAGCGTGCTGGGGCCACTGGAAACCGCCGGACTGATTAAGGTGGAAGCCGCCGCCGGCGTGGCCAGCCGCATAACGCTTTGTGCTATGGCCGACGTGCAAAGCGGTAAAGGTGTATCAATGGTTGATACAGTGTTTAAAAATAAAAGTGTGTCAACCATTGACACACCTAAACAGGATTTGCGCGATGTTTTTAAGGGTTTTTTGTGCGATTTTAACCAAAATACGCAGAAAACTGTATCAACCATTGACACACTGCCCGAACAAAAACAGAAAAGTGTATCAGCTGTTGACACACCTAAAAGTGTATCAGCCAGTGACACACCGGCCCCCCTCCACACCACCCCCAGTAATGATTTATTAATTAATAATAATATTAATAATATAGCCAAAACTGAAAAAAAAATAAATAAATTTGCACCTACTTTGGCACAAGTACAAGCCTATTTTGCCGAAAAAAATTATATTACCAGCCCCGAAGATTTCTACAACAAAAACGAAGCCCGCGACTGGACTTGGTGCGACCGGGCGGGGAAAACCCACAAAATAAAAAACTGGAAAGCAACCGCGTACGAATTTGAAAAACGCACCCGCGCCCGCGGGCAAGTGAATTTTGATAACCCGCAAAAGTTGGAAGAACTCTTGTTTTGTTGGTATTACAAATTAGTTGTTCCGGCTTTGTTTGCCAGCCCGGCCGCGCGGGATGCGCGCTGGTGGCGGGAAAAGGGCGATTTTGCTTTTATTGCCGCGGTGGCCGGTTCTTTGGAACGCGCCCAGCAAATTATTACCCGGGCCGCAGAACGACTGGAAAAGGCCAAATTTGCGGCCACCATAAAAGCTATTGCCAATATGGCGGTAAATATCAATGACGAACTGGGGGACGATAAATGAGCGTATCTAGTAAACTGAAAAATAGAGGCGAAAAAGAAGCCGCACTGCCGGCGCGCCCGGCGGGTGCGTGCCAAAACCCAAACTGCACCGGAATTTATATACCCGTACCGGTGGGTTTGTACCGTGCGGACGGAAAGATTGTATGGGGCGATGTCTGCTATAAACCCACGTGTATTAAATGCGGCCGCATGCGTAGGTTTTGTTGTCAAAATTCTTTTTTAAACGATTATTATTTTTCCAACGGGAGCGGTTTTTTTTCCCGCAATTTGGTGGATTTTTGGGTTCCGCGTGAGTTGATTGAAGAACCCGTGTTTGATAAATCCGGCGCGCCGGTGTTGGATAAAAACGGCAAACAAATTTTAAGCTATAACAAGGATTTAAAAATAATTTTTGTTAAAAAATTGCTTTCCCTGGTGAACGAAAAAAGCCTGTTGGGACAATATTTCACGCTGGAGCAAATTTACAATGCAAAAATATAAACCCAATTAAACAAGCAAAACCCCGCATTAGGCGGGGTTTTTTATTGGTCCCAAGGGTTTGAGTGGGCCTTGATTATTTTTTAAAAATTTGCAAAAATTTCGTAAACCTCCCCAAAAAAGACGCTTGCATTATGCCAAGCGTCTTTTTTTTATTGTCTTGCACCGTAAAGGAGCAAGATTAATGTCTACCGAAGAAGCCGCGGCGTTGGAACAGGTGGAGCAAGAAACCAGGGCGCTTTTAAACGTGCCCTATATGCCCGCGCCCCAACAAATGCAGCTGTTTGAAGATTTGTGCGAGGTTGTGCCCAAGCCAAAAAAGAAAACCCCTTCCGGTTTAACTTGGCCGCAGGAGCTGTTTGCACAATTCTTGGCGCGCGGATACACCAACACCCAGGCTTACCGACTTTCCCACCCAAATTGCAAAACCGAAAATATGAATACCCTCTACCCAAAGGCTTCCCGCGCCGCGCAGGAAGACAAGGTTAAGGCAAGGGTGGAGGAAATACGCAATACGCTGAAAGAGCGCGCCCTTATGTCTACGACGGAGTTTTACGCCCGAGTAAGTCAGTTGGCGCGCGGAGGGGGCAAGGACGCTTTAAAGGCCCTGGAGCTGGTGGGGAAGATACGCGGCGAGTTCCAGGCGGAAAAAGGGCTGCCCGGTTCCGACACGCAGCCTTTGGTGGTGCGCTGGGCCGAAGACCTACCGAGTAAACAGGGGGACGAATAATGAACGTATCTATTCCCTACTGCCCCCGCTATCCGCAAACAGAAATACACCCACAGATAGAAAGCCACCGCTTTTGCGTGTTGGTTACTCACCGGCAAATGGGCAAAACCGTGTGCGCCATTAATCACATGATAAAAATGGCGCTCATAAACCCTAAACCCGCCCCGCGCTATTTTTACGTAGCCCCCTTTTTAAAACAGGCCAAGCTAATTGCCTGGGACTATTTACGCAAGTATACCCGCAACCTGCCCAATGTGAAAGTAAACGAAGTGGAAACCAGCGTAACCCTGCCAAACGGCGCCAAGATTTGGGTGGCGGGCGCGGATAACGAGGACGCTTTGCGCGGCACCTATGCCGACGGCGTGGTGCTGGACGAGTACGGCGATATTAAACCCCACGTGTTTAATGAAATTACCCGCCCCATGTTGCTTTCCCGCGCCGGGTGGACCCTGTTTTTTGGTACGCCAAAAGGGCAAAACCAATTTTTTGAGGTCTACCAGTTGGCCTTGCACGAACAAGCCAAAAACCCCCAGGGTGACTGGTGGGCCGGTATCTACCGCGCCGACGAAACGGGCGTAATTAGCCCGGAGGAACTGGACAAAATCCGCCGGGAAACGCCGGAAAACACCTTCCGCCAAGAATATTTGTGCGACTTTGCAGCCAGCGCATCTGATTGTGTCTTCCCGTCAGAGATTTTACAGCAGGCCGAAAAGAACAGCCTTGCCGGCGGCGGGGAGCGGGTGGCCGCGCTGGACGTGGCCCGTTACGGCGACGACTTGACCGTCCTGTACATTTGGGAGAACAGCGGAGCGTTTAAGTGGAAAGAATTGTGCACCGAGAATTGGAACGGAAAAGACACCATGTACACCGTTGGCCGCGTGGCCGACGCCGCCAAACGCCTGCATTTTACGCGCCTGGTGGTGGACGGCGACGGCCTGGGCGGTGGTGTGGTGGACCGCTTGCGGGAATTGGCGGCCGGGTTTCGCGTGTTGGAATTTAGAGGGGGCACCAAGGCCGACGATAAACGCTTTATAAATAAACGCGCGGAAACCTTTTTTGCGTTGCGTGATTATATGGAAAAAGGCTACTTGCAAATCAACTCCCGCCCGGCGCTGGCGGAATTGGCGGCGGTAACTTACTCTTTTAATTCTTTGGGGCAAATACGCATGTTTAGCAAAGAAGATTTGCGCGCCAAAGGCGAAAAAAGCCCCAACTATGCCGATGCGGCCATGATGTCTGCCACGTTGTTTAAAACGTCCGGCCAGGCGGTTTTAAGAGGGCGGCGCGCGCAGGTGTTGACGGCGGACAGTAACCTTTATTTCTAGGAGGAGCAAAATTATGGGCGGAAGCACAAAAGACTTTTTAAACTCAATGCTTAACCCTATCCAGCAGGTAAAAGACGTAGTAACCGGATTAAAGGGCAGCAAATACGATACGGCAAAGGAAGAAAAACCGACGCCGCAAGTGGTGGAAGACAACACCAAAGCCGTGGAAGAAGAACGCTTAAGAAACGCCAAAAAACAAGGCCGTGCCTCCACCATTTTGGCCGGGGACTGGCGCGCAAGCGGCACGGGCGCGGGTAAACGTCTGCTGGGGGAATAGCGCATGGAATTAAAACACGTAAAACTGTTTGACGAGCTGTCTTTCCGCTTAAGCGTTATGGAAAGCCGGCGCACTTCGTGGGATAGAGTTTGGGACGTAATAGCCAAGCTGGCAGACCCAAAATCCGCCACGTTTAACGTGGAGCGCGCCCCCGGGGAATTTAACCGGGGTGAAAAAAAGACCGACAGCACCCTGGCTTTGGCCGTTCCTAAATGGGCCAATATGATAGACGGCCTTTTGACACCTAAAACCCAAAAGTGGCACGGCCTTACGGTAAGCGACAGATACCTGGCCGACCGGTACCGAGATTTTTTTGAAAGCGTGTGCGAGGTGATGTTTGCCGTTAGGTACAGCGCCGCAAGCAACTTTGCCAACGCTAACCACGAAAACCTGGTAAACATCGGTTTTTATGGCTCCGGCCCGTTTAGCGTAAGCGAAGAATATGGACGCGGTATTGTTTATAAGTCTTGGCCATTGCGTGAGTTTTTTGTTGAGCAAAACAACGCCGGGGAAGTGGACGTGTTCTTTCGCAAATTTACATTAAATACCCGCCAGGCTTTGCAGGAGTTTAGAGAGAGCTCACCTAAAGACATCAAAGAGTGCGACGACTTGGGCAAAGAGTGGACCTTTTTAATGGCGGTATATCCGCGCACCGATTACAACCCGTTCCGCTTAGACGCAAAGCATAAACCGGTGGCCTGCACGTATGTTTGCTTAAGCACCAAGGAAATTATTGCAGAAAGCGGATTTGATATTTGCCCGTTCTTTTACCCGCGTTTTGACGTGCTGCCTAACTTGCAGGACCCGTACGGCTATTCGCTTTCTATGCTGTTGTTACCCGAAATAAGAACATTGGCCGCTATGGGCCGTGGAAATTTGCGGGTGGGCAACCGGGCCGCCGACCCGACTTACTTAATGAGCGACGAAGACATTATCGGCGTGCAGCGCATCGGCCAGCCCAATGCAGTAATACCGGGCGGCTTAGATAAGGACGGAAACCCGCGTGTGGTGGCTATGCAAGGCCCGAATACCGTGCCTTTTAGTTTGGAAATGCTGCAAGACATACGTAATACCATACGCGAAGGGTTGGACTTAAACCTGCTTTCCATTTTGGTAAACAAACCCAATATGACGGCTACCGAAGCCCTCCAGCGCGCCAGTGAACAGAGCGTTATGTTTTCTTCCACCACTTCCCGCCGGGAAAAAGAATTTTTGGGTCCTATGGTTCAAAAAGAATACGAAATACTGGAGCGCGCCGGCCAACTGCCGCAAATGCCGCCCGAACTGCAAGAGGCTTTGGCCAGTGGGCAGGCTCAGCTTCAAATAGAGTATGAAAGCCCTATCCGCCGCGCCCAGCAAGCCGACGAGGGGACGGCCGTTATGCGCGTATTAGAGGCGGCTGCCGGGCTGGTGCAATTTGACCCCAGCATTAAAAACAAAATTAACACCGAAGCCGCACTGGAAATTTTGCAGCGGGTGTGGGGTGCTCCTGGAAGAATATTTAACAGCAAAGAGCAAAAACAGGCCAAGGATTTGAGCGACGCGCAACTGGCGCAAAACCAGCAGATTTTGCAAGCCGCGCCGGTTATCAGCCAGTCCGCAAAAAATATTGCCCAGGCCCAGGCCACAGAAGGGAATTTATAGAGGTGAGTTATGGCGTTTAAAGGAAGTCTGTTTAAGCATTTATTACGCAAGCGTATTGCCTTTAGAAAAGTGTTTGACGACAAAGACGACGCGGCCAGAGTTGTGTTGGCCGAACTTAAAAGAATTTGCCCGGCCGACCCGTCTGTGGGTACAGGTAACCCAATAGACGAGCGCAAGGTATTTATAAATATTGGCCGGCGGCAGGTATTAAACCATATTTTGGCCATAATACACATGCCCGACGAGAAGTTAAACCAAATTGCAAGGGAGGAAGAATATCATGGGTGAACAACAAACAACCCCTTCGGCAGCACCGCTTAGCCAGCAAGCTGCCGGACAAGCCAGCCAAGAATTTTTGGCCGGATTTGCGGAAGAAGACCGCAATTATTTGACGGAAAAGGGCTACCAGTCCACCGCCGACTTATTAAAAGCCGCGCGGGAAGCCGATAAATTTGCCGGTGTGAATTTGGATAGTATGGTGTCCCTTCCGGCTGAGAACGCTACCCAAGAGGAATTAGACGCGTTTTACAACAAATTGGGGCGCCCGCAAGACGCCAGCCACTACAAACTGCCCGTACTGGAAGGGGACAATGACGCGTTTGCCAAAGACATTGCGCCGGTGCTTTTTTCCGCCGGGCTTAGCCAAGGCCAGGCGTCCAAACTGGCCGAAGGCTGGAACGAATACGTAAAACAGGCCCGCGCCGCCCAGCAAGAAGCCTACGCCAAAGAGCAGGCCCAGCAAATGAACGATTTGCAAAAAGAGTGGGGCGCCGAGTACCAAAAAAACGAAGAAGTGGCCCGCCAGGCCGCGCGGAAATACGGTTTAAATTCCGGCGAGCTGGACGCTATGGAGCGCGCTTTGGGCTCTGGTAAATTAATGAAACTGATGTTTGCCATTGGCTCTACCACCATGGACGCGGAAGTAAAAGGCGCTTCCGGCCCTGCAAGCCAGGCCGTTTATACCCCGCAGGAAGCCCAGGCTAAATTGGACGCGCTGGTTAAAGACAAAGAATTTGGCAAAAAATTTATGGCCAAAGACCCGGCCGCAGTAAAACTGCTGGACGATTTAACCAAGGCCGCCGTAGGGGTGTGATATGGCTAAAGAACATATTACACGCGGGGATGTACGCATAGCTTTACATAGGCTAAATACCCGCCCGCCCAGTGCTTTTACCAAAGAGTTTATCTACGAAGTATTGGCGCCGGTGGTGGAAAAATTAAAAAAAGATTTGGGGATTACCCCCAAAAAAAGCCCTGATGAGGATAGGGGTTTAAAATTGTTTAAAAAGGAGAAATAAAAATGGACGGTTCTACCTTCAACCAAATTGAAATGCACCACTTAGCGTTAAAATACGCTACGGCGGTTCGCCTCTGTGCTCAGCAGACGCAAAGTAAGTTAGAAGCTACCGTTATGGTACAGCCCGATATTAAGGGTGAAACGGCCGTGGCGGCTAACTTCTTGGGAAAGTTCTCTACCAAAGCACGGACCGGGCGGTACGAAGCAACCAATGTGGTAGATGTTGACCGCTTTGTCCGCTGGTTTGAGCCCACTTTAAAAAGCGGGGCCGTATTAATTGACACCTGGGATAAAATCCGTATGGATGTAGACCCGGAAGACCAATTAGTGCAGTCTATTCTGGGCTGTTACCACCGCGACATTGACGACATTATCTACAAGGCCTACTTGGCCGCGGCCAAAACGGGCCAAAAAGCCGAAACCACGACCAATTATGATACGGCCATGACGGTTACGGCAGACGAAGGCGGCGGGGATATTATTAAAAAGATTAACCTTGCCCAACAGCGTTTGCAGGCCAAAGACGTAGACGTGGAACAGGAGGAAATTTTTATGTTGGTTCCTCCGGTCGTGGAGGCCCAATTAAAAGAGGCGGGGGTATATATTTCCGGGGATTATAGCGACAACAAGCCTTTGGCTGGTAAAAAATTAACCCCGTACTCCGGGATTAATTTTGTGCGCTATAATTTTGCAGATAGCGCCGGCAAATATATCTGCCCCGTGTACTGCAAAAGCGGTTTAGCCCTTGGCAAATGGTTGAATATTACCATTAAATTCAGCGAACGGGGTGATTTGTCCCACGCAAAGCAAATCTACGCCGAATATTCTTTGGGCGCTACGCGTTTGGAAGAAGCCAAATGCGCCGCTATTGAAGTTACGGCGGCTTAAACTTCCTCCCGCCCGATGTTTGGGCGGCAAAGGGGAGGGGAAAACGCCCCTCCCCTAAAATAGAACCGAGGCTGCACATGAGCGTTACCCAATTAGAAATGGCCAATAAGGCACTGTTAAAACTGGGCCAAACCCCTATTACCAATTTGGACGAAGACACCCCTACCGCCCGCGCGGTAAAGTTGGCGTACGGCAGCGTGCTGGATTATGAAATGTCTATTTATCACTGGGTGTTTGCCGTAAAACGCGTGGCCCTTCCCAAAGACCAAGACAAACCTGCCTTTGGCTATAACAACGCTTATAGCCTTCCGGCCGACTTTTTGCGCCTGGTAGGTTTAGAAGATTTACCGCCCCAAGCACGGGACGCTTACGCGCTGGAGGGCAACAAAATTCTTACCAATTTGGAGCCCCCGCTTAAATTAACCTACATTACGCGTGATATTTCTAAATTAAGCCTTCCGCCCTATTTTGTGGAAGTATTTACCACACGGCTGGCCTATGAGCTGTGCGAAATTTTAAAACAGGACCCGCAACGCAAAAACACCCTATTGCAAGAATATCAGCTGGGCATTAGAAACGCCAAGCGCGCGAATGCTATCCAAATGCCGGTACTGGCTTTGCAGCCAACCCCTTGGGAGGGCGCCCATGGCTTTTAAAACGCGCGTGGCTTTGAACCAATTTAACAACGGGCTTGTTTCGCCGGAAATGGAAAGCCGGGCGGATTTGCAGTTTTACCCGTACTCTTGCCGCAAGGTGGAAAATGCCGTGCTTACGGCCTTTGGCGGCGTGAAACGGCGCGGCGGTACGGCCTATGCGGCGCAGACGCGAAATAATCTGCCAGCGGTATTAATCCCGTTTAAATTAAACGAGAACGTGGCCTATATCCTGGAATTTACCGAATACGCCATGCGCGTTTATAAAGACCATAATCTATTATGCAGTGCGGACGGCGCGCCTTATGAAATTTTGACGCCGTACAGTTATGCTCAGCTTTTAAGTGTTTCTAAGTTGCAAGTAGGCGATATTATTTATATTGCCCACCAGGACGTACCCCTGCAAAAACTTTGCCGGTATGGAGATTTTGACTGGCGTTTTGAACAAGTAAATATTAGCGGCGGCCCCTGGGGGCGCCTAAACACCCAGTGCAATAAAATAATGAAAGTTGACGCCACGGCCGGAAGCGTAACAGTAACCAGCCAGGCCGGGGCGGTGATTAAAATAAATCACCCTTCGTATGGCCCGGCACTGCAAACTGAAGCTGCCCCCTATACCGGAAGTATTGACGGCGTAAAAGTACAGCTGTTGTTTGAAAATGTTGTGTTGGCTTCATACGAAATGACAAGCGTTCATAACCAAAACAATTACAACGAATACATTGTAAATTGCGTAAACGGGGTGGGTTGCGGAATTAAGGCGGAAGTGGACGGAAAAGATTACAGCTCCATTGTTTTGCAAGACGTCAGCCGGGAGCATAAATACAGCGGTAAAAAAATTGTTTTGCGCTGCTGGCGGCACCGTACCGAAAACCAGGACGACGGCTGGCATGAAACCGAATTTACGTTTAGTGAAAGCGGGGAATTTAAGGCATTTTCCAAGACGGACGAAAAAAGATTAATCCGCCTTACCATGCAAAACGAAGACGTGGAGTATTGGTACCAGGGGAGAACGGACGTAAAAACCGGCGATGTTTTAAAAAGCGACGGCAAGTTTTACGAAGCCTTGGCGGACGGAACTTGCGGAAGCATAAAACCTACCCACAGTGAGGGAAGCGAAAGCGACGGGAAAATTAAATGGAAGTATCTTCACGCCGGTTATGGCTGGGGGCAAATAACCGAGTTTATAGACGAAAGCCACGTAAAAGTATACGTGCAGGAAAATTTGCCAAAAGAAATACTGCAAGGCACTTATAAATGGGAACTGGGGGTAATTGGCGAAGAAGCCGTTTACCCGTTTGGCGTGATATATTTCAAAGACCGCTTGGTATTATTGATTAACACCAAAGAAGGCCCGGCCGCATTTTTTGGTAAAACCGGCGATTATGAAAACTTTGAGGATTTGACATTTGGCGAAGTATTGGACGACAACGCTTTTAGCCTTTATTTTTTGACGGAATTAAACGTGTTAAGCTGGGCGGCCGTGCAGGATTATTTGTACATCGGCACGCAAGGAAGCGTGCTGGAAGTGCGCCCGCAAACCACCAGCGAACCGTTTGGCCCGGCTAACGTAGCTTACGACGTTATTTGTTATATTGGCAGCCCGGCCCAACGCCCGGTGTTATTAGGCTCCAGTTTGCTTTTTTTGGGGGCCAAAGGAAAAGCAGTTTATGATTTGGCGTACCGCTCCGATGCGGACCGTTACGAGCCGGAAGAAATTAGTTTGCTGGCCCAAAATTATTTATCCAGCGGAATAAAAGACTGGGCATTGCAATATGAACCGGACCGTTTGATATGGGCTATCTTAAACGACGGCAGTTTGCTGGGGCTTACGTATAACAAAAATCAAAGCGTGCGGGCGTTCCACCGCCATACTACCCAAGGCACTTTTGAAAGCCTGGCGGTTATTCCCGCACCGGACGGCCAAATTGACGATGTTTGGTTTGTAGTAAAACGCCATATAAACGGGCAAGACGTTTATAATGTGGAATATTTGCGCCCGCCTTTGCCGTTGGACGTGCCCGCTGAGTATGACGACGAAGAAACCAGCCTTTACAAATTAACTTATGCCTGGTGCCTGGACTGTGCCAAACAGTTTAAAGTAAAAAGCCCTACCGTGCTGATAGAAGGTTTAGAGCATTTGGAAGGGGCCCAGGTAGAGGGCCTGGCGGACGGGGTACCTTTTAAAAATAAACAGGTGTTAAATGGCCAAATTACGCTGGATAACCCCGCCAGCGTAATTACCGTAGGGCTGCCATACCTCACCGTGTTTGAACCAATGCCTTTAAATTTAGACGCCAATGGAAGCGGGGGGGGCAAAAGCTCCCGCATAAACCAAATTATAGCCCGGGTGCTTAACAGTGCGCAGTTTTTATACCAGGCCGAAGATGAGCCTATTTACACCGCGCGTTTAAGAAATAGCCAGGACAAAACAGAACGCACGCTGTTAAAATCGGGCGATATAAAAATAGCCTGGCCGGGCAACAATACCGCTGTATTTGTTACCACCAAGCAAACACCCAATACCACCGCCCCGCGCGTGGTGTTAAAAATGCAGGAGCCTTTGCCCTGGCAGTTGCTAGCCTTATTTATTGACGTGGAGGTAGCCAGTGATTAACCGAATTGAAAGCTTTTCGCCTTGCCATTTGCAAAAACTCCAAGTGCAAGCCGAGCAACGCCAGGAAGATTTGCTGGGCGGTTTGCAGAACAGTGTGCTTTTTTCCCTCTTTGACGGGGAAGAAGTAATGGCCGTTATCGGTTTTGTATGCCTGAGCCCCAAACGCCGTATGGCCGTTAGTTTGCTTTCGCAAAATTGCGGCCGTGATATGTTGCCCATAGTGCGCATCATGCGGCGCTGTTATGAAATTTATAAAACGGAGCGGGTGGAAATGACCGTAAAAACGGATTTTAAACCCGCTCACCGCTTGGCCAAACTGCTTGGCTTTGAGCGGGAAGGCACGCTTAAAAAATTTTTAAACGGCCAAGATTACGATATATACGCGAGGTGCTTATGAGCTGGATTGTGCAAGCGGTAGGAAACACCGCCGGTGCTTTGGGTGGATATGTACAAAATTTGGAACAGGAACGCCTCTATAAGCAATATGCCGCGCAAGACGAGGCCAACGCCCGTTTAACCGCGCAGGAAGGCGCCATAACGCAGGACAGCGCATTAAAAAACGTGCGCGCCGGTATGGCTTCCTTAACCGCGTCTATGGCGGAAAACGGACTTTATGGCCCTACTTATGACCGCCTGGCCACACAAAGCCGTAAAAACGCCCTGCAAAACGTGGCAGACCTTACCTACCAAAACCAAACCCAATGGGCGCAATATAAAAATTCGGCCAATTACAACCGGTATTTGGCCCAGCAAACCGCTAACAGCCGCGGACTTAATTTACACATGAGCCTGGCCGGCGGCGCCGCGCAAACGCTGGGTTCGGCCGCGCAGTATTACGGCTGGGGGGGAGGCAAACGCCCCTCAGCGAGTAACAATGCTTTTAATCAGGCTTACAGTAATGCTTTTTCCTCCACCTCTTATGGTGCGGGCAATAAAAGTTTGAAAGCAAAACTTTCTCTTTAAGGCGGCAAGTTATGGATAAACCGAAAATTAACCCTATTATGAGCAGTGCGGCCCCACGCGGGGCCAAACAAAATTTGCGTTATCAGCCCGGCCAAGTGGGCCAAAACCTGCAAAATTTAGCGGGTACCGTCAGCTACATCAGCCAGGAGCTGCAACGCCAGGAAGCCCGCAGCGAACAGCTGAAAATGCAGAATTTTGAGGAGCAGCTGGACAACCAATATAAAGCCCTTCAAAACCGGTTGGACCAAAGCCAAGACCCCGCCCAGTTTGACGCGGAAGTATCCTCCGCGCTGGAGCAAATGAAAGCAACCGGCAAAGAGTATTTGGGCGAACGCTTGTTTAAACGCTGGGAGCGGGATTTTGGCGCCAATTATTATGACGCCTTAAAAAATGATACGGACGCCAAAAAGATTAACCTGCTTTCGCGCATCAATTTTCAAACCGCGCAGGATACCGTGCGGCAAAAAGCGTATGACTACGCTTACGCCGCCCCCGAGGTGCAGCACGAATTGGACCGTGATTTTGAAAGCTACCTGGAACTCAGCGGATTTACCCCGCTTCAAAAACAGGAACTTGCCGGCCAGTACGATAAAGACAAGACCGTTTCCCGCCTGCATTGGCTGTTTGATAAGGACCCGGCCCAAATTGCCTATAAGGATAAAAACGGGAAAATAGTGTCCCCCATGGACGACAAAAACAAATACACCAATTTGACGGTGGAAGAAAAACTGAGCTGGAAAAACCGCGCCTTGCGCTGGCAGGAAGCGCAGGAAGAAGCTGCTAAAAAAGAAACCGACAAATTAAAAAGCCAAAACCACCAGGCCGCTTTAAAAGATTTATACAACGCCGCCGTGCGAGATTATGAAAGAAACCCGCTGGCTTTGCAACAGGATTTCCAGGCGAAAAGCAAAAATATGTTTTCCGCGCTGGAAGAATTAAACGCGGCCGGCATTGATTTAACCGCCAAGGAGTTTTCTTCTTACTTAAACTTTGTGGAGGATTTGCTGGACGACCCTTCCGGCCGCATGGGCCAACAGAAAATAAACAATTTTGCCAAGGCCCAAGCCGGCTATGCGGCTTTTGGTATTGACGAGGAAAAATTGACCATAACCAACGAAGACGTGGCGGACCCGTCTTCCTTGGTAGCCGGGATTAACCATTTGCGCGCTTCTATTGACCAGGGGGCTTTTAACAAAGAAGATACCAAAAAAGCGCGCAACATGCTGGCCACTATGCGCCAAGTGCTGGGAAGCATGAACCCACGCCCTAGCGACGTGGGCAAAAATACCGTAGGGGGCGACATTGTGCGGCAAATTAATGCGCTTACCGGTGGAGATACGGCGTATGTACTGTATCCGTCCACCGTACAGGACAGCCCACAGCTGCCCGGATATGGCTTGCGCCAAGCTTTTGAAAACGCCAAACAGCAGCCTTTTAATGTGCTGGACGTGCAAGGTACGCTGAGAAAACAAACCTTTTTACGTACGCACGACGTAACCCCGGCAACAGACCCGGCCATAGAAGCTTTGCGGCGCAAACCGCAAACGCCCTATGACTGGGAAAGCGTGGCCGTAAACCCGCTTTTAATGCCGGAAGAAAAGGGCATGCTTATTGAAGACGTGTTTGCCCGCGCGCAGGAAATGGGCATCAATTTAAAAACAGCCAATACGGCCGATAAAAAGAAAGCGGCCGAGGTGGCGCGCGCCGTGCTGCACAATTATTTGAGCGTAAAATTCACGCCGGATAAAGACAGCGTGTCCCAAATTCAATACGGGGATAATATTATCAATTCCTACGCCATAAAGCCCAACCCTTCTTTGGGGGCCCAATTACAGGCCAGCTATGCGGATTACCGGTTGGAAGAATTAAACGGAGTTTACAGCCTGGTGCGCCGCGATAAAGAGGGGCGCATTATCCACAGCCAACTGTATTAGAGGAAGAAAGCTATGCAAAAAGAAACCAACCCAGCCGAAATGCAAGATTTTTTAACCGCCCAAGCCCAGCGGCGCAGCGTTTACCTGGCAGACCGCCGCTTAATGGTGAATACCACCCTTACGCGCGCTAAAGACATACGTTTTGCCGTAGATATGGAGCTGGATAAACAAAGCCGGGATAATTACTTCGCCCTTACGCAAATGGACCAAAGCGTGCCCGATATGACGCGCGGTATATTGGGGCAAGCCGCCAAAGGGGTGGCCGGTACGGGTACGGATTTATTTTTAACCATGCAGCGTTTAACGGCCGCCGGGCTGTCTTCCGCCGGAAGATACGTTCAAAAACAGCGGGAGTTATCGGCCGCATCCGCCGATTTTTTGGCCGGCCGCACTACCGCTGCCCAAACGAACGAGCGCTACCAACAAATAGAAGCCAAATACAATGAACTTACCCGCCTGGGCAGAAACGCGTTAGACATTATGAAGCAGAACCACCAGGCGTTTATGGAGCGCGCCGGCCTGGCGAAAGACGAGAAAGACGGCTTTGTATATGATTTTGCCAGCGGTTTAACCACTTTGGGTGCCGGGGTGGGGGCTACGGTAATTACCGGAAACCCTGCCGCCGCCAGTGTGTTGTTTGGGTTATATGCCGGCCGCCAGGATTATGAAGAAGCCTTGGAAAACGGCATAACCCCCGGCCGCGCTATGGCTGCCGGTTTGGCCGGCGGCACTATGGAAGGCGCTTTGGAGCACCTGGGCTTAAGCGGACTGGAAAAGATTTTTAAAGGAAAAGGTATTTTGCGTGCGGGGTTAAAAGGGTTTATTACCGAGGCCACGCAGGAAGGCAGCCAACAAACGGCCGAAGAATTTATAATGCAACATTTTGGCGGCCGTGAGAAAAGCTTTGAAGATACCTTTGTGGATATTGCTTACAGCGCCTTGCTGGGCGGTTTAACCGGTGCGCCGATTAGTATGGTTATGAACTTTGCCCAAAGCCAATTTGAAGAACAAGGTTTAAAACCCCCAGAAGCCAAAGCCTTTGCCCGCTTGGCCGTGGAAAGTGCCACCAGCCAAGCTGCCCAAAAAATGGCCCACGATACTTTGCGTGATGTAACCAGCCCGTTAAACTATCCCAATGCGGACCCCGTGCAGGCCGCGCAGGATTTTGGGCAAATGGTTAAAACCGAGCCGGACCGGGCGATTATGCGCAAGATATACAACGTAGCAGAGCGCATGGAAGAAAAGGCTTTAAACGCCGGTTTTGACGAACCCACGGCCCAGTTACTGGGAAAGATAGAACAAAGCCGCGCCAACAGTATTTACAATTTGGCGGGTATTAAGCCCGGTTCCCAGGCCGACATGGCGGAAGTGCAGTTTTTGCCCGCTGCCAAACCCGTGGACGACTGGGAAACCCAACGCGAGCAACATCAGCAGCGCCAGGCCCAGCAGCGCGCGCAGGAAGAAGCGGAATTTGACCGGAAATTGGCCGAAGCCAACTTAACCGACAAAGACCTGCTTTTCCAGTCGGCCGCGGCTATGTATAGAAACCCGGCGCGTTCTTTAGCGGAGTTTGTGGAATTTTATAACCAAAATAAAGAAAACCCAAAAGAACAGAATAAAAGTTTCTACCGTTTTTCTACCGCTTCCGGCGCGGAAGTGGACGTTCCGTTTAACCGTGTAAAACATATAGATAAAAGGCACTCGTTTTCTAAAGAACAATGGTCCGCGCTGGAGCGCTCCATTGACAACTTAGAATATGCGTATTATGTACCTGGCATGAAAGGCGAAAATGACGGGGTGCAATTTTTGTGCAAAATCAATACGCCATTAGGCAAGGCGGGGGTAACGTTGGAAGTTTTACCAAACGGACGCGTATTGCTGGATACAGCCGTATTTGACAGCAATGCAAATATAGATAATTGGGCAAAAAATGAACCGCTCCAACGCCCTAGCCATAAAAAGCCGGTTCTCGTTGGCAGCGGTATTGATAATAGTATAGCGGGTTTGCAGGACTTCGTCAAGACCCAGGAAATGTTTGCCCCGGATACCAACACGCTTTGGCAGGGCGGGCTGTTTGATAATCAATTAGAATTGTTTGGCTCCCAAGCTGAACAAGAAGACGCCCCTTCCCCCGCACAGGAGGATTTGGGCGTAGAGGTGAACTCTTTATTTACCCAAGAGGAGCTGGAAGCCGATTTGCCGCCGTTTAAACCGACCGAAAAACCGGCCCGCATTGAGGATTTTGGCGAAAAAATTCTGGGCGCGCGCAAAGACGTGTGGGGGAAATACAAACACGCGCTGGAAGAAGAAATCCCTTCCACGGCTGAAAATGTTACTTTGGGAAAATTCTTCCCCGAGCCAAACTATGACGCGGCCATACGCCAGGGAATAACGGCCGATACGCTGGCAGCCGTAAAGGCTTTGCGCGACAGTATCCCGGCCAAACCGCAGCGCTCTTACCGGCAAGGCCAATGGCTGGAAACCCTTAAATACGTGCGTGCACTTAGTTTGCAGCTTCTTAACGGGCAGTTAAGCACGCAACAATTACAGCAGATGTTGCAACAAGGGGGGAGGGCGGTTTCTTCTTTAACGGAAACAATTTCTTTTTACCAAACTTTAGGCTACCCGTTGTTTACCAAGGCGCGCGGATACACCATGCACGTACAAAATTATTTGGTTTATAACGGCCACCGTTTTGCCGAACCGACCCCCATTTATGAGTTTAAACGCGGGTGGCGCAGTGTGTACGGCAGCCCCAGCAAAGAAGAAACCTTGGCGTTTGCACGTAAATTCTTTACCGAAAAAGCCGTAAAGGGGGCCGCGCCCACCAAATTGGACTTATACCAAAAAGTACGTACGGGGGAAATTGTTATCGGCAAAAAGATAGCTTCCGGTAAATACATTGATTTAAAAGGCGGATTTACCAAAGTGGCGGATGCGCAAAAATACTTGGAAGAAAACCAAGCCCATTTGGAAGCCCTGCTGGAAGCCAAACGCAAAATGCCCGACGTGCGCCGGAAGATAAACGAGGAACGCATCGGCAAGGTTTACCGCCCGGCCGGGACGGTGGTTACGCCGGAACGCTTCATGCAGGAATTTGGTTTTCGTGGGGTACAGTTTGGCAATTGGGTGGAACAGGAACGCCGCACCCAAGATTTAAACAATGCGTACGATGCCCTTTTGGATATGGCCAATTTGCTGCATATCCCCAGCCGTGCCGTATCGTTGGACGGCCAGCTTGGCCTGGCTTTTGGCGCGCGCGGAATACCGGGTGCGGCCGCACATTATGAACACAAGCAAGTAGTGATTAACCTTACCAAAACCCAGGGGGCCGGCAGTTTAGGGCACGAGTGGTGGCACGCCTTGGACAATTACTTTGGCAAAACCTCCGGGCAAGACGCCATGCAGACTGTAAACCCTTCTTCCGCCTTACGCCCGGAAATGAAAGCCGCCTTTGAAGAAGTGGTGCGCGTAACGAAAGCAGTTTTAGGGGAAAGAAGCCGCGCGGTGGACAGCCTTAGAAGCAAAAACTATTGGAGCACGAACTCAGAAATGACCGCGCGCGCCTTTGAAAGCTATTTGGTGTACAAAGCCAAACAACTGGGATTTAGAAACGATTACTTAGCCAACATTGTACACCCGGACGCTTTCCTTCGTTTTGGCCAGGATAAATACCCCTACCCCTTTGATAATGAAATGCCGGTTTTGGCGGCCGCGTTTGATAACTTTTTTAACACGATTAAGACCCGCGAAAACCAAAAAGGATACACTTTGTACCAAGAAGACGCGGATATTTCGTTTGATTTTGGCGCGAACGTATCCCCCGCCGGCGCGCGCGGCAGCGTAAGCTTTGACCCGCAAAGCAATACGGCCATTATCCGCGCCGTTTCTACGTCAGACAAAAGCACCGCTATACACGAACTGTACCACGTTTGGCGGCGTGATTTAAAACGTGCCGAACAGGTATCCAGCGAGGGTGAGTTTTTGGAACTAATGCAGCGTTTGCGAGATATTGACGCCAACAGCCAAGACTACGTGCTGAGATATATAAGCCGCACGTCTTTGCTTACGCCCTCCCAGCGACAAATAATGCTGCAAACAATTCAGCAGCGCGGGGGTAAAAAATACATTGAAGCTTTGGCCCGCCAAGACGAATTGGACGCACAAGACGCCGTGGCTATGTTTGTACGGCGCGGCTTTGAAGAAAATTTTGCCGTATTGGCGGAAAAATACTTTATGAAGGGCGTGGCCCCTTCGGCCGCTTATAAAAGTTTGTTTGACCGGTTTGCCCAATGGCTTAAGGAAATTTATAACGCCATAGGCCAAGAGGTGGACTTGGCGCCCGAAGTGCAAGAGTTTTTTGACCGCCTCATGGTGCGGGAAGCCAGCCAGGTGGACAGCAAACTGTTTAAAGGGAAAGTGGCCCAATTAAAGCGGTTAGTAACCAATATCCGCCAGGGTAACGCCCAAGAGGTAGACGGACTTGGAATACAAGATTTAAAGGCCCTTTTAGCCCAACTGGACGCACCACGTCCCAAAGCCGTAACGCAACATTTGCTAAAAGATTTGCGCCGTTTTGGCGCGGAGTACGCCAACGCCGCCAATATTGACAAAGAAGCCTATAAACAGGCCCGTGTGTTTAATAAAGCCGGCGGGGTGGACGACCGGCCCGATGTATGGCTTCAAAAGCACGGATACATGGAGTTTGAAGAAAGCACCGAAGAAACCCTGGCCGCAGCCTGGGATATGCTGCAAAGAGCCTTGGACGGTGAAATTATCTATCCCCAGGGGTATGAAGAACAGGCCGCCCAATGGGCCAATTACAAAGCCAATATTGACACTTTGCGAGAAGTATTTGGCGGCAGTGAAAAAGAAGCACGCAAAACCGCCCAAGCCATTTTGGATTTGGAAGAACAAGGCTACCGCGTGGTGGAACAAAAGGACTTGGCCAATGTTTCTTTGCGCCTGGCGGAGTTAGACCGCCTGGCCGAGCGTTTGGAAAACAAAAGCCAAACCACCCAGGACAAAGAGCAAGCAGACAAAGATATTTTAAGAGCTGCCCAAAAAATCAAAAATGCCTTGGTAAAAGATTTAAATAAACGCCAAGTGGAAGGCAAAGGGGAAATGGTAAAACGGTTAGCCGCGGCCAAAACATTTAAAGAGATTACCCAGGCCGTGCAAAGTACGCTGGACTTTTTAAACGCCGCCTGGGCCAAAACCCCGCAAGCCCAGCAGGAACAACGCCGGCTGGAAGTACCCGCTACCAATTGGGATAAAGTGCGCCGGGATTTGCTGGCCCAGTATACCCGCATTGTAAACAGCGCCGGGGAAGACGTAAATAATGCCTATAAAAAAGTGGCGGAACTTTCCAAATTAATTACGGCCGGCCAAGCCTTAACGGACGAGCAAGCAACTGCCTTGCGTAAGGCGCGCCAAACCATTAAAAACGCTTCCGGTAAAATGGAAGCCCGCTACGTGGGCGCTATGGAAAGCACCTTGCGGCAAATTATACACATTACCCCGCAGGACGCCCGCAACTTTGCCGCGCGTTACGGCAAAAATGCCATGCGTTTTAAGGCCTTAAACGAGGCTCAGCTGGATTTATTTATTAAAGAAGCGCAAGCTACCCAGCAAAAGAATTACAAACGCTATATGCGCGGTAAATTGAGCGCATTATTTAACCGCAAAGCCTATGAAAAATTAGGCTCCGTAAGACGGGCCAAATATACGCCGTATATGTTGAAATTTTTGGAAGACGCTTCCAAGATATGGGGCGGCAGCCAGCAAGAGGCACTGCAACAGTACGAGGCAGCTGTAGAAAGCATAGACCCCGATAATCCGCCCAGTGTGTTCCAGGCGCTTATCAACCGCGTATTATGGATAAAAGCAGACCCGGGCGGCGAAGTAACCATGCAGGATTTACATGCTTTTTATGAAGATGCTTTGGCCGCTGTACGTGGGGACGCAGCCCAAAAACGTTTGGACGGTGAGCGCCGCGCCGTGCAGGAAGCAAATATACGTTTGGCAGCCTGCTTGTCTTTGAAAGAGCGTAAATTGCCCAAAGGAATTGTAACGTATTTACTGCACGGTGGGGTAGATTTGCAAACATTTATAGACATTGCGTTTGGCCAATATGAAACGGACATGTACGAGAGCGACCCTTTACCTAGCAGAGCCGAACAGTCTTTGGCGGCGCTTAAAAAAATAGCGGCCGGAAGTGAAGAAGAAACGGTGCCCGGTTTGCGGCCGGACTTTGTGCAATATGGCGGTACCCCCGATGTAACCTTTATTTGGGGCGATAACAACAAAGGCCTGCAACATATTGCCCAAAAACATGGGGCGGATATTTTGCCCCAAGTTATTGATACCGTTGTGGCGGGGAGAGTGGAGCGTTTTACTGCTTCCAAAAAAACTTTGGTATTGCAAAAAGGCAATATAGAGGCTGTTTTGTCTTTGGATGAACACGGAAAACAAAAAACGTGGTTGCTTACTGGGTGGGATGCAACCAGCCCAAAAGGCAATAAAAAAAGAACAGATGCAAACGGGCAGGTTAGTACTGGCTCCGCTGCTACGCAAACCCTGCCTACGTTTAGTCGTCAGGATTTGGGCGCTGTTCTTAACAATAGTATAGCGCAAAAGGAGCCGGTAAACAAGGGGTTAAAAAAACACAAGATAAACTTTAGAGAGGAACTGGCCCCGGAAACCAACCAAATTAAAGAAGCCGTTTTTAATGCGCAAATAAATAAAGACATTTTACGCGCCGTGGGGACGGCCTATCAATTAAAGACTTCTCAGCAAATCTTAGACAAAATTGCAGAAATGCAAAAAGACACCATGCAGCTGACAAACTATGCTTATGTGAAAGACCAGGCCAATGGCGAGGTAATAGCAACCTTGTTTAAAAACGGAAAACCGGTTACATACAATGCGCCGCGTGTGCAAACCATTAACCGGTTGGAAGCGCTTACTTTTTGGATTTGGAACCAAAACCATAACTTTGTAGATACGGCTAACGGTACGGAGGATTTTGGCCTGTCCGGCAGGTTGCATTATGCGTATGGCCAAGACCAGCTGAAAAATTTGTTTGACTGGTTAACCCCGCAGGATTTGCAGGCAGCTAAAAACCTGCAGAAATTGGTGGAAAAACATTACGAACAGGAAAGCCAAGTACACCAGCGCATTTATGGTTTTAAACTGCCGAAAGTGGAATTTTATTTCCCTTCCGTAACGGAGCGGGTAACGGACAGCATAGATTTAAAACAGGAATTTGTTCAAAACTCAAAATCACCCAGTTTTATTAAAAAACGTGTACAAAGCCAGCGGGTTATCCAGCGTATCGTAAACCCCATAGATTTGGTTTTAAAACATTTGCGCCGGGCCGGGGAATTTATTTTTGAGGCCGAAAATTACGCCGCCAATAAGCGTATTTTTAAAGATAGAGATGTAGAAAGCGCGTTTTTAGAAAAATTTGGGCAACAGGACGGCAAGAAACTTTATTCTAAATTCATGGCGCTTTTAGACCAACAAGCCCCGCAAAAAGCCCAAGTTAAGGATGAGTTTTATTCTGTAATGAATAAACTGTTTAACGGCTGGGTAAAAGCCGTTATGGGACTTAAACCCATAACCGGTATTAAACAGTTTGCTTCCAGTGTGTCCTTTGCGGAAAACATGCCTTGGGGGTTATGGGCAAAATGGTTTGCAGAAGCTTTGGCCAACCCACGCAAAACGGCGGATTTTATGTTAAAAGCCAGCCCGTATATACAAGCCCGTTATGAAATGGGCGGCATGAACGAATATACGGCCCGCGCTATGGCCAGCGACGAAGTGGCCCCCATTAAAAGCCGGTGGAATACATTCACCAACTTTATGCTGATTAATACCCGCTTGGGTGATAAAGCCAGTTTAATATTTGGTGGATACCCATATATGAAGTATCTGCTGGAAGTAGAGGGCCTATCTCAGCAAGAAGCCGCCCGGGTATTTGAAAAACAAGCTACACGCACCCTGCAAAGCAGTTTGCGGGTGCACTTAAGCCAGGGCCAGGCCAATGCAGACAGCTTTGGCACGCGGATGTTTTTGGTGTTTAAAAACCAACAGCTGCAATATGTACGCAAAGTGGTTGATGCTTACGTGCAATTTAAAAACGGGGAAATATCCCAAAGTAAATTTGCCAAGACTGCTTTTATTTACCTCATACTAAACCCTATGGTTTACACCGCTTTAACCCAGGGATGGTTTGCGGCTGATGATGACGACCGGGAAGAAGATTTAAAAAACCTGCTGACCAGCCCGGTAAGCCAATTCTTTGGCGCTTACCCGTTTGGGGAAGGCGTGGCCGGGTTCTTTGTAGACAATGCCGCCAGCCTGGTAAGTGAAGGCAAACTAACCGCCCCGCGCCAAATGGGCCTGCCGATGTTTGACGATATAACCCGTGATGTGGCCAAGGGGGTAAAAACCGTCAATGCCGACGAGGTAGACACCATGGAATTTATAAACGTATTTTTGGCCGTGGCCAAATATACCGGCCTTCCCACGCAAAGCGTTATGAATATGGGCGGCGGCTTGGTAGATATTGTAACGGGCAAACCCGTTCGCGGGAGCCTGCGCGCGGTTGGGTATACTCAAAACCGCGCCGGTAAAATAACGGGAGATAAAGAGTAATTATGATTAACCAAGAAACTGCAAAAGGCGTTTTTATGGGGGACGGAAACAGCACCGAGTTTAGCGTTCCGTTTACCTTCTTGGCCAATGCGGCCGGCGAGTTTGGCAAAAAATACCAATTAAAAGTATTTTTATCCGACCCGCTGGGCGCACAGACCTTACTAAACGAAGATACGGATTATGAGGTGGAAGGGCAAACCCTTCGGTTATTTGAAGCTCCAAAAGAAAATTGGCGCGTGATTGTGGTGCGCGATGTGCCGTTAAGCCAACCCATACAGTTTTGGGACGAAAAATGGACACAAGCCCTGGACAAGCTAACCATGGCGCAACAGATGTTAGCCGAGCAATTAGAGCGTGCTTTGCTGGTACCGGAAGGGGACACGCAAAACCCGGGCGCCCAAGAGTTGGTGGCTCAAATACGCGCCTTGTATGGGGAAGTTACCGGCCTGGCAGACGAAGCCAAAGAGCAAGCCCAGGCCGCGCTGGAAGCTGCCGTAAACGCTTATGAACAGGCTGAAAAATTATATGCCCACCGGGAAGACTACACGGCCGGAACGGCCGACGAACCATACACCGGGGATTTAAGCACGTTTGATTTAGCCGGCAAATACCTGGCGGACGAAAAGACTTTAAAAGTTTTTGTAAATGGCCTGTTGGTGGGGCCTTTGGGCTATACCGAAGTGATAGACCCTTCTTTGACTGAAAAAGGAAACAGTTATTCTAAACAAGTGCATTTTGAAACCCCTCTTAATACTGGGGACAATGTAACCTTTTTATGGGGGGATACCCTTACTATGCCGGGCGGAGAAGTGGCCCAGCAGGCTGCCCAAGCCGCGCAGCAAGCCCAGTCCAGCGCGCAGGAAGCAGCCGCCAGCGTGGAGGAAGCGCAAAACCGGCTGGATAAATTTTTGCCAAAACAGGTGGGAGAATTATATTTTTCGCAAAGCAAGTTGGCAGAGGATAACCTGGGCGCCCTTCCGGGCTGGACCGGGGAAACGGTAACAAATGCGGCGGTGAATTATCCGGGATTATGGAATTTTGTAAAAACACATCCGGAGCTATGTTTATCTAAAACGCAATACCAGGAAATGCTGGAAACTTACGGCCATGTTCCTTTTTACATATTGGATTTAGAAAACGGGTCTTTGGTCTTGCCCGTTTACAGACGTTTTATTGCGGCCGTACATGAAGACGAGGCCCGCGGGGCGTTTGCAGACCAAATGCGGCCCATAACTGGTTTTTGGGGAAACAGAGTTGGCAACGGCGTAACTGGCGGCGCCATTGAAGAAGGGGACGAATACGGTGGCGTGGGGCGTTTTTATAAAAGCGACTGGACCAAAACGCTTCGCCTAAATTCCGCCCGGTTAGGGGAGCATTATAACGGTAGCGAAACCCAACCGGCCCATGCGCGCGAATACCCTTGGATAGTTGCCTTTAATATTACGCCCAATTTGGTTGCGGCAAACGGGGGTGTGGTGAGCATTTGGAGCGGAACCAAAACCCAATACGAAAGCAGAACCAATATCCCGGCCACACAGCTTTGTTTGGTGTATGAGGAGGAAGAATAATGTTTTGGTTGAACGGGAAAAAAATTACACAAATTTTTTACGCCGGCAAAAGCATGGAACGGGCTTATTTAGGGGGGCGGTGTGTGTGGATACGCCCCGACCAAAATAAATACCTCATGTATGACAAAGAAGCACAGGGCTACCTGGACGCGGGGGGAAAAGTGCGCTTGTTGTTTTCCAACACGGATATAAACAATAAGGTAAAAGATTTTTCTGCCTTAAAGGACTGGTGCTTGTCTTTTGTTTTTACCCCGGCTAATATTTCCACCTTTACCCCGCTGATAAGTATTAACGGGGCGTTGTATTTACAGTCTTCCCCCAAGCGCGGGCACGTGCTGGAATTAATGGCCGTGGGGCTGCCCAACGTGTTTTGGCTGGGGCCGGCCGCGTTTAAAGAAGGGGATAATTTAGTGGAGATAGCTTGCAAAGACGGCGTAACCGCTTTGTTTATCAATTCCACCCCATATATATTACAGCCCATTAATATACAAGCCGCAACGGGCGTTAATGTATATGCAGACCGTACCCAGGTGCGTAGCAGTGCGCTTTATAACAGTGCGGTTTTAAGTGCAGGAAGTGTTTTCCCAGTTCAATAGGAGGCTTATTTTATGGCGGATGAAAAAAAATTAAAAGAAATTAACGATTTGGCGCCGGTTTCTTCTTTATCACCTACGGCCCAGTTTGCAATGCAAATGCCGGGAGCGCAAGAAGCCCAACGGACCAGTTTAGATTTAATTTCCAAAACTGTGGCTAGCACTTTGGAAACCGGAGCCCTGGCAGAATTACAAACAGCCGTAAGCCTGGGCAAAAACGCCCTGGCCCAGCGGCTTACGGAAAAAGGCGCGCCCTCTACCCCGCAGGATAGTTTAATTTCCATGGCGGACAAATTAAACAACCTGGTTATAGAGAACGAAAAACAAAATATATTGGGCCCTATTGTGTTGGATGCCAGCATGGTGGGTATATCCGGGGAAAGAAGCCCTTTTAATTTCCGTTTTTTAAATGACGGCTATGTGGCCGTAGCCGCCGGCCCCACTTTATTCTTAATTCCGCCCGGAAAGTATGAAAATATAGAAGCTGCCTGCCAAGCCCAAGTGGCGCAGGTAAACTTTCAAACCGCGCCTAGCGGCTATGTATGGCTGGGCCGCAGCCGGGACGGGAACACCCTTATTGCCTGGACAGGCGGCACCACCTTTGAAATTTACGACGTTAACTACCAAACGCCGGCGCTTACTTTTGTAAAGGCCATAAGCGGGATAAGCGTTTATGATAATGCACCTGCTGCCAGTATTTCTAACGACCGCAGTTTATTTGCCTGGTATAACGGCTGGAACGATGTGCGCTTGGCCAAAGTAGACAACCCGGAGCAGTTTTGCACGTTACGCGGAAGCGACGGTTACAGCATTTTTGACAGTATGTTTGACGAGGAAAACCACCGGGTATTTACATTAGGGCAAAGCAGCATTAGTGGGGAAGGCAAATCATTATATGAGGACGTTTACACCGTTACGGAGGACGGTATAACCTCCGTTACCAAAAGTTTAGGGCCAAAAAGAGGGTTTTTCTTTCACCAAGGCGGGTTTTTAATTAATTGTGTACCGGATAGCTCCGTTCAATTCCCGGATAGAATAACCCGCCCCAAACTGCAAGTGTTGGAATTAATGAACAATTACAACGTGCTGGAAATAGAATTGCCACAATTTTTAAACTTGCAAAACCAGTCTTACTATTCTTACAGCAGGCCGTTAATAATTGGCGGTTGTTTAGGTTTTCCCATATTATCTGTTGGGGAAAATAAATGGCAATTATTTCCACCCGCTCATAGTTTAAGTGAAATTGTATATGATGCCGCCGCGCATACCTTAACCAAAAAATTGAATTATGTAGTTTCTGTATCGCGCTTTTGGAATTATGAAAGCAACCATTATTTTCTTTTTAGCCCTTGGCAGACACCTTCCGGCGGAGTAATTGAAGTGCGTTCTAGTAACAATAGTTATACTTGGAAGTCTTTTAAGCAAGAAGCTGCTTATCCGGTAAGCGGTGTTAAATTCTTGGGGCAAGTGCGCACGGTTAATGATAAAAAGACAGAAATTCTACCCACTACCTTTCCGGCAGACCGAGTGGAAGCCGGATATTATGACTTGGAAACAAAGTACATTGAACTTAAAGCCGCAGAGGGGGAACAATGAACCCTGAAAAAATAAAAGCCTGGCTGTACATAGCCGGCGCGGCCGGGGCGGTGTTATTTTGGTGTTTTACCATGTACGGCCTGCCTCCGCGGGTGGAAAAATTGGAAGCCACCGTTAAAGAACACGAGCGGCGTTTAACGGAAAGCGGCGTTAAAATAGACATTATTTTAGACGACGTCAAAACCATTAAAGGCTTTATTATGCAACGCCACGCGGGGGGTGAATAATGGCTCAGTTTAGCAAGATTAGCGAAGAACGTCTTTTAACCTGCCACCCGGATATTGTGGCCGTCTGCCGGGAGCTTATTAAGCAAATGGACGTAAGCGTTTTATGCGGCCGGCGTACGAAGGCGGAGCAGGAAGCGGCGTATAAAGCAGGAAGAAGTTTTGCCCAATACCCGCAAAGCGCGCATAACCGGCTGCCCAGCCACGCAATAGATTTGGCCCCTTACCCGATAGACTGGGATAATTTAGCGCGGTTTAAAGAAATGTGGCTACGGTTTGACGCAATAGCGCGTGTACTGAAAGCGCGCGGGGATATTAGGAGCGATTTTGTATGGGGCGGTGATTTTAAACGCTTAAAAGACTGCCCGCATATTGAAATAAAGGAGGAGTAACCATGATAGAGTTAGTAGCACAAGCAGTAACGTTTGCGGTGGGGTTGGCCGATAAAGCCCCCTGGCTGATGTGGGTGCTGGTTGTAATAGGCGGCCTGTATGTGGTGCTTATGTTTTTACAGCCGGTGGTTGTGGGTATTGCCAAACTAACCAAAACGACTAAAGACGATACCTTTTTGGCCAAAATGTACGATATTCTGACCGACTGGGGCCCGTGTTTTGTACCAGTTGCTCAGGTGTTTGCCAAAAAGACCGGGCTTCAGCTTCCTAATAATGCGAAGACTGTTGTTAACAGTGAACCGGAAGAACCCCAAATTAATAAGCAGGAATAAAGCATGATATACGCTGTTATTTTGACGGGGGTTGTGGCTTTGGCGGTGTTCGGGGCGGTACTATACCGCTCCGGCCGCAAAGCTGCCGAAAACGCTGTTTTTGATAAACAGGCAAAGGATAGCGAACGTGTGGATAAAATTATTCGTGCTAATGCTGGCCGTGAGCGCGCTGAGCTGCTTGAACGGTTGCGCAAGTAGGGCTGTAACTTCGCCGGCGGCCGTATGCCGCATACAGTTTGACTACCAAGACCAGGGCATAGACGGCCTTAACTTGCAAAATTTGCGCGCCTTAAACAGTTTCAAAGAGGCGTGCGAGTATTAATATTGGGAGGGGTACGATGTCTAAAGAAAAAATCTTGGCTAAGTTGGCCGTTTTGCGTGAAGAATTAAAAAACGTACATGGCACCAAGTGTGAAGTATACTCCCGGGTGGTAGGATATTTGCGCCCTGTGCAGGGTTGGAACAAAGGCAAAAAAGAGGAATACGCCATGCGGAAAAATTTTAAGTGTACATGCTGACAAAATGCTGACATCGTTATTGTTTTTAGCATTTTTATTTTTGCTATCGTTTAGGGGTTTTGTATAGGGGAAAAGAGAAATTTTGCAAGATGTTAGACGACACGCTTTCCCAGTAGAAACCCCTAGATGGGTCCTAGTCCCGGAACCATTTGTATAGTAAATGCTGACAAAATTTTTTGTCAGCATTTTTTTGGCGGTACTTGGCAAGAGCGTTTAAAAACTGATAGGATATAAACAGATTTCGGGGCATGGCTCAATGGTAGAGTGCTCGGTTTGGGACCGAGAGGTTCCCGGTTCGAGCCCGGGTGCCCCGATTTTATTTTAGGTGCACGCATGATTACAGCCAAGACACTTCCGCCTGTTTTTAATTTGCTGCACAATGCGTCGGAAACCAAAGATGTAAAATGGGTGGATGGCGTAAAAACAGCCCTGTCAAACGAGATAAAAACGCCCTTCCCATTTAACACGCTTGTTTTATCTGTCAATTACCATACGCGGACGGACGGACTTTTATTGTTGGAAGCGCAGGTGCGTCGGGGCAGGAAATGGAGCCGCTTTTATAAACTGGGTTTATTTTCTAGGGATTTTCAAAGCAGCTTCCCCGCCCAGCAGGATGCTTTTGGGCACGTAGACACGGATTGTTTGGTGCTGGAGCCCGAGGCGGAGGCTTTCCGCTACCGGTTGAGTCTGTATGGGGATATGGAAGTGGATTTATTGGCTTCCAGCATCACTAATTCCCGGTTAGATGAACCTTTGGGGGGAGAAGCGCAAGGCTGTTTTAACGCGCGTGTAGAACCCGTTTCCCAGCTCTGTGTGAAACATAAAGATCGGCGTCGGATTTGCAGCCCGGCCGCGCTGACCATGGCGCTTAATTATTTTGGTGCCAAAACAGACGTGTTGCGCGTGATGAAAGAAGTTTTTGATCCCGCCTCCGGCATTTACGGAAATTGGATCTTTAATACGGCGTGTGCGGCAAGATACGGGATGGAAAGTTTTGTTCGTCGCTTTGCCTCTTTGCGGGAACTGCCGGAATTTGTCAATCAAAATAGTTTGGTGTTGGCCAGCGTGGGATATAAAAAAGGGGAACTGTCCAACGCGGCCATAGCCGCCACGCCCGGGCATTTGGTGTTAATTACCGGGTATGAAGACGGAAAAATTTGGACGGCGGATCCGGCCGCCGCAACGGACGGAAAAGTTATTCGCCCTTATGACGCGCGGGAATTTTCCCGCGTGTGGTTAAAGAACAAAAGGGGCGTGTCTTATATTGTGAGGAAAAAATGAAAAAAGGGTTAATTGCTGTATTAGGTCTTATTTTACTAACCACGGCCTGTGCGCCGCAAAGGGACGCCTCTTCCTTGCTGGTGGCCCATAAAGGGGAAATGCAGTCTTTGGATCCAGTTTACTCTTATGACGGAGTAACCCAGGGCATGATGTTAAATATGTACGATACGCTGTTAAAATTTAAAGGCTCTTCCATGACAGAGCTGGAGCCCTCTTTGTCTACCGCAGTTCCCAGCGTGGAAAACGGCCTTTTATCCGCCGATGGATTAACCTATACTTTTCCTATTCGCAAAGGGGTAAAATTTCACAATGGGGAAACGCTTACCCCGCAAGACGTGCAATACTCTTTATTGCGTTTTATGCTGTCTGATGTTTCCAGCGGGCCTTCCAGTTTGCTTTTGGAACCTATTTTGGGGGTATCTTCCACCCGCGCCAATGATGGGAAATATACCGTAACTTTTGAAGAAGCCGCCAAAGCGGTGCGTGTAGACGGGGATAATGTGGTTATTACGTTAAAGCGCCCCTTTGCTCCTTTCTTGAGTATTTTGGCCCGCTGGGGGTATGTAGTAAATAAAAAATGGGCAGTGGAGCACGGCGCTTGGGACGGCACTGCCGAAACTTGGAAAAAATTTAATAATTTTGCCAAAGAATCTTCTCCGTTTTTTAATGCCGCAAACGGGACGGGCCCTTTTAAACTGGTGCGTTGGAATATTGCGGGCAGACGTTTGCAGCTGGCCGCGCATGAAGATTATTGGGCCGGCCCGGCAAAATTAAAAAACATCCACATGATGACGGTAGATGAAGCCAGCACCGTGCGTTTAATGCTGGAAGCGGGGGATGTGGACGTGGCGGAAATTTCCCCCAAATTCATTGCCCAGCTGCAAAACCGTCCCGGGGTGGTGGTGTACGATAATTTGCCGCGTTTGCGTACGGATCCGGTTATTTTCTTTACGCTCAATATCAATATGCAGGCTAACCCGGATGTAGGCTCCGGTAAACTGGACGGGGAGGGCATTCCTGCTAATTTCTTTGAAGATAAAAATTTGCGCAAAGCCTTTATTTACGCTTTTGATTATGACGCGTTTTTAAAAGAATCCATGGAAGGCCGCGGTGAAAGGGCCATCGGCCCCGCCCCTACGGGTTTAATGGATTATGACGCCAGTTTCAAAAGCTATTCTTTTGATTTGGAAAAAGCCCGGAAATACTTTAAAAAAGCCTGGGGCGGCCAAGTATGGGAAAAAGGTTTTAAATTTACTTTAACCTACAACACCAGCGGGGATATGCGCCAAATTGCCAGTGAGATTTTAAAACGCAATGTGGAAAGCATTAACCCCAAATTTAAAATAGATTTGCGCGGGGTTACTTGGGCCGCTTTCTTGGAAAAAACAGCCAACCGCCAAATGCCTTTATGGACGCGCGGCTGGATTGCCGATTACGCAGACGCCCATAATTTTTATTTTCCGTTTTTGCACAGCAACGGGCGTTATGCGTTGGCGCAAGGTTATCGCAACCCGCAAGTGGATAAAATTATAGAAAAAGCCGTCGCGCAGACGAACCCCGCCAAACGCCGGGAACTCTATAAAAAAGCGCATAATTTGATGTATGAGGACGCTATGCAGATTTATACCGTCCATCCCACCGGCTTATGGGCCATGCAGGACCGAGTAAAAGGTTTTGTGGATAATCCGGTGTATATGGGTATTTATTTTTACCCGATGTATAAATAATTAAATGTTTTTGCGGATATGCCGCCGGTTTTTAACAACCGGCGGCATTGTTTTTTGCGGTTTAATGTGGTATAATAATATTGCGGGGTAGAGAAGCCTGGTATCTCGCAAGGCCCATAACCTTGAGATCACTGGTTCAAATCCAGTCCCCGCAAGTTTTCCCATTATTTACCGCCTGAAAGGGCGGTTTTTTTATGCCTTTTGGGAAAAAGAAAAACTATTTTGTAAATTTAGTTTATTTAACGGGCGTTTTTATGTAAAATACAAAAGAATAGATTATAAGGGTTTATGCAGGAGGATTTACCAATGAACATAGCTATTTTTGCCGGGGGAAACAAAACGTTTACGGCCTCTCGTTTAGCCGTTAAACTGGCTGAAACACTGAGAGGACAAGGCCACGAGGCCGTTGTTTTTGCCGTGAAGGGCAAAATAAAAAACAAAGCGCAAATTCCGTTGGTGGAGTATGCCGCTATCGCCAAACCCAAAACCTTGGAGGGGTTGCTCAAGAAGCAAGAAGCCCAATTTGTTATTTCTTTTATGAACTTAACCGCCTGCCAAACGGCTATACAGGCGGAAATTCCGTTTATATACGTGGAAAATGAAGGTTTTAAAGAAGACAAGGCCGTAAAAGATAAAAAAGCCATCTTAAAGAAAGCCCAAAAAATATTGGTTATCCGCACGTCTGAAGATCCGCTCAATAAAAAGCCCTATGCCGGTTTAAAAGTGCAGGAAGTCACTAACCCCGCCGTATGGGTGGAACATTACAATTACAATAAGCCGGATTGTTTCAAAAAAGAAAACAATATCATAGCGGTGGGCCAATTGGTGAAGGAAAGCGGTTTTGACAATCTGCTTAAAACCTGGGCGCGCCTGGCGCCGGCGCACTCCTCTTGGCATTTGACGATTGTGGGGGACGGAACCGGTAAAACCGCGCTTAAAAAATTTATTGCCAAAAACGGGTTGGAAGAAAGCACGGAAATTGTTTCCGGCGATGCGGATGTATACAGTTTGCTTCGCAACGCGGATATTTTTGCCTACCCGGCTTTAAACCCGCAAAATGCGGATATTTTGCTGGACGCTATGGCCAGCAAACTGCCTTGTGTGGCGTGTGAATCGGCACCGGTGGTGGCTTTGGTGTCCAACGGCATTAACGGCCTGATTGTAAACGCCGGGGAAGAGGAACCTTTTACCATTGCTTTGGACGAACTAATGGTAAACTGGGGCAAACGCGTGGAGATAGCGGTGGAAGCCTCCAAATTAAAAGACCGCTATGCGTTTGAAGATTTTGCCCGGGCTTTTGAAGACTTGCTGAACTAAGTTTTGCCCCGCGTTTTGGCGCGGGGTTTTTATTTACGGAGTTGCCTTCCATGAAAATTACCTGTGTGGTGGCTAATTTGGGGCCTGGCGGCGCGGAACGCGTAATGACCTATTTGTGCGGCGGTTTGGCCGCGCGCGGACATCAGGTGACTTTGTTGACTCTTTCCAACGCCGTGGCTGATTTTTACGCGGTGCCGGAAGGGGTGGAGCGGGTGCGCTTGGATTTGCCTCCGTTTGCCAAGGCCGGTTTTTGGGGCGGGTTTTGGCGTTTGTGGCTGATGATAAAGGCTTTGCGCCGTTTAAAGCCAGACGTGCTGATAAGCTTTATGACGGTCAGTATTCTGGGGGCGGCCCTGCTGCTAAGAATTCCCTATATTTATGCCGACCATCTAGACGTACGCACCTGTCCGTGGAGCCCCAAGTGGCAATTTTTACGCCGCGTTTTGCTGCGTTTTGCCAGCCGGGTAACCGTACTTTCGGAGCGGGACCGCAAATATTTGGCGTTTTATTATCCCCAATGGAAAACTTCCATCATTTATAACCCGGCTCTGTCCGCCCCGTCGGGTGATTTGCCCCGCCCGGATGTCTTGGCGCAGGATCAGCGTTATGTGCTGGCGGTAGGGCGCTTGGTGAAACAAAAAGGTTTTGATTATTTGTTGGAAGCCTGGCGGCGGGTGTGTGAGGAGTTTCCTTCTTGGTGTTTGTGTATTATCGGCTCCGGGCCGCTGGAAGCGGAACTGAAAGACTTGGCCGAAGTTCTGGACGTGCAGCACAGCGTACGCTTTTTGCCCCCGCAGGAAAGTCTGGCGGCGTTTTACCGATACAGTGATATTTATGCCATGACATCTCGCACTGAAGGGTTTCCTATGGTGTTGTTGGAAGCCATGGCTTCCGGCCTGCCGGTGGTTAGTTTCGCGTGCAACGGGCCGGACGTGATAGTGCGCGACGGCGTGGACGGCCTGTTGGTTAAACCCGGGTACAGCGAGCTTTTTGCCAAAAGTTTGGCGCGTTTAATGAAAGACGAAGATTTCCGCCAGCGTCTGGCCAGGCAGTCCCCGCAAGTGTGCGAGCGTTTCTCCCTGGAAAAATATATCCAGTCTTACGAGGACTTATGTACAGCCGCCCGAAAGTAAGCATTATCATTCCCGTTTATAATGTGGAAAAATACCTGGAAACCTGTTTAAACAGCGTGGCCGGGCAGACGCTGAAAGAAACGGAAGTGATTGTGGTGGATGACGGCTCTACCGACCAAAGCCCCCGCATCATAGAAGAGTTTAAACAGCGTTATTCCCATTTTATTTGTTTATCCCAAAGCAACCAAGGCGTTTCTGCCGTGCGCCGAAACGGGCTGGCCCATTCGGAGGGAGAAACCGTTTTATTTATAGACGCGGATGATTTTGTTCCTTCCACTTATTGCGAGCGTTTATATAACGCCTTGCAGGCAAACGGGGCGGACATTGCCGTAGGCCCCTTGGTGCGTTATTATACCGATACCCGCCAAGCCGTGCCGGAAGACATGGAGGCCTTTTCCCGCCTTTGTTTGGAGGGAGAGGAAAAAACGCTTTTATTTAGCAATTTCCCGGCCGTTATGGCGCTGTGCGGCAAATTAATCCGCCGGGAATTATGGGATAGCACCCCCTTAACTTTTTCTTCCTATCCGGCGGGGGACGATATTTGCCCTTCTATACAGCTCATTGCCTGCGCCAAGAAAATAGCCCCCGTAAAAGAGGCGGTATATTTTTACCGCCAAGCGCGGGAGGGGTCTCTTAGTACCAGTTCCAAAGAACGTTTTGGCGGATTGTTCCACGGTTTTTTAGACGCGCGCGACTATTTAATACAGTCCGGGCAATACGCCGCCTATGCGCCCGGGTTTGAATACGTGCGTTTGGTGTGTTTGCTTAGTTTTATGGAGATGTACGGCCTGTCGGCCCCGGAAGAAAAATTATTGGCCCAACACCGTTCCAGCCTGCTGTTGCCCGCCAGATTATTTAAAAAGAGAAATCTCCGCTTCCGCGCCCGGGTGAAGTTATTAAAATGGTGTTTGCGTACCGGTATTTCATACGCGCGGTGTATGCGGCAGGTGCGCCGCAGCCGGCGGTGGCTTTTTAAAGAAAAATAAAAAATATTTCATGCTCCCCGGGTTGTGTGCCCGGGGTTTTTATTGGAACAATGCCGGGTGGAGACCAATTATTTAAAAGGGGCGGGGAGTCGGCTTTGGCGGGCGGCGTTTATAAAAATTTGCCAGTCCCCGCTGTATTTGGTTAAGCCGTATAAGGCGGACAGAAAAACAATCCCGCCGCTAAGCAGTGTAAAAAACGGGGTTTTACACCCGCACAAACAGGTGCATACGGCGGCCGGAAGCAAAGCCAGTACGTTCAGGGCGGCCAAACGCGCCATGTCCAGCATGGCCCGCCCATATTGGATATGCGGGAAATGTTTATTAAATAAAAATTTGTTTATGCCAAAACCAATCAAGCAACAAACTACTTGCACATAGGGATAGGCAAAAGCGCCCCATTGTTTAACGCCCCAAATAACCGCCCCTGTAAAAATCAGATTGGATACAAGCAAATAGGGAAACGCTTCTTTTAATTTACGCTCCGCCGAAAATAAATTGTTTTGCATGGTAATGGGTATGAATAAAAGCATCATAATAAGCAGCGGCTGCAAAAACGCCGCCGCATTGCGCGCGGCCTGCGGGGTAAAGTTTCCTCTTTCAAAAAACAGGCGGATGATATCCAGCGCGTAAAAACAGCTGAATACAGCCAGCGGCGTAAGCATAAAAAGAAGCAGGCGGTTGGTGCGCAGGAAGTGCACGTTAAGGGCTTGCTCGTTTTTTTGGGCGGAGTCTTCGCTTAGTTCAATTTTATTTACCGCGCATACGCGCCAAGTGAGTATTTCGGTGGGAGAATCAGACAGTTGCTTGGCGTAATTAAGCGCGCTGACCAGCCCGCTCCCCAGCCCGCTTATCAAATAGGCGGGTATCCAAGTATTGACCAGGCTGATTAATTCAAGCGCCTGGCTGGTCAGCAAATTTTTTTTAAGCCGCGCGTGGAAGCCTTCCGTCCCTAACGTAAACTGCCAAGCGCACTTTGTTTTAAGCAAATACAAAAACACCCCGGTTTGCAAAACATTGGCGGCTAAAAAGCCGTATACCATACACATAATGCCCCATTTTTGCGCGCCGCCTAGGAGCAATATAAGCGGCAGCAGGGCATTGGCGGGCATCAACCAGGCGGAGCCGAACAGTTTTCGCATTTCCAAAATATTGCACAGAAAAGAAGCCCACATTTGAAAAGCAAACAGCACGCACACCCAACTTACCATATGCAGGTTTTGGTTTAATTGCGCCTGAGAAAAACGGGATACCGCCCCCGCTAGATACTGTGGATATAATGCCCCCGTAACAATGCACAGCGCTCCCAATAAAACGTAAAAAACCAGCACCGCGTTAAGCAGCCGCATGGCGGAGAGGGGGGATTGTTTTTGCGCGCAGATGGCTTCGGGTATAAATACGGCGGCGTTGATATGCTGCAAAAAGTTTACTCCCATGCCGCATATCATAATAAGGTAAAAATAAATATCCGTTTGGGTGTGGGCGCCAAAATAGAGGGCAATTAATATGCCGTTGATAAACGAGCATATTTTCCACGCGGCCGTTGAGCCTACCGCCCACACCGCCCCTTTACGGTAAGAAACGGGCTGAAAAAGGTTTGCCATATTTGATATTATAATAATTTAGGAGATATATAAACGTGACTACCCAATTTGAACCTGTTATCGGGCTGGAAATCCATGTCCAGCTAGCCAGCAAAACCAAATTGTTTTGCTCTTGCCCCAACGGTGTGGGGGATGAAACCAAACCCAATACCGCCATTTGCCCCCGCTGCACCGGGCAGCCGGGCGTGCTTCCCGTACTGACGGAAGGCGCTGTGGAACTGGCCGTAAAAGCCGGCTTGGCCTTGGGGTGCCAAGTAAACGAATATTCCACTTTTTCCCGCAAACATTATTTCTACCCGGATTTGCCCAAAGGCTACCAAATCACCCAGTACGACAAGCCCATCAACGGCGCCGGAAGTATAGAAATTACTTTTGGCCCTAAGGAAAATTTGCAAAAAAAGAAAATCGGCATTCACCATGCCCATTTGGAAGAAGACGCCAGCAAATCGTCCCATTTTGACGGGTATTCTTTAATTGATTTTAACCGTTCCGGCTGCCCGCTTTTGGAAATTGTGTCCATGCCGGACTTGCGCAGCCCGGAAGAAGCCTACGCGTATTTGACTGAAATCAAACGCCTGATGAAATGGGTGGACGCTTCCAACTGCGATATGGAAAAAGGCGAACTGCGTGTGGATGTGAACGTTTCTTTGCGCCCGGTCGGGCAGGAAAAATTCGGCACGCGCTGTGAGATTAAAAATTTAAACTCTTTCAAAGCGGTAAAAGATGCCTTGCATTATGAAATCACCCGCCAAACGGAGCTGTTAAACGCCGGCGGGCACGTAGTGCAGGAAACCCGCCTTTGGGATAAAGAGAAAAACATTACCCGCCCCATGCGCTCTAAAGAAGACGCCCTGGATTACCGCTACTTCCCGGAGCCGGACCTGCCGCCTCTGGTGCTTAAGCATGACTGGCTGGAACGCGTGAAAGCGCAAATGCCGGAACTGCCCGCCCAAAAAGAAGCCAAATTTATGGCGGCCGGTTTAAACGCGTATGACGCGGGCGTGTTGACTTCTTCTTTAGATATAGCCCGTTATTTTGAAGAGGTTACCTCTAATAAAGCCATATCGGTAAAAACGGCTTCCAACTGGATACAAACCGATTTGCTGGGTATGCTTAACGCGGAAAAGAAGGAAATTTCCCAAAGCCCCATCTCCGCCCCCGTTTTGGCGGAAATATTGGAAATGGTGGAAAGCGGCAAAATTACCCGCCGCCAAGGCCGCGAAGTGTTTGATAAAATTTGGGCCAACGGCGGAAGCCCCAAAGCCATTGTGGAAGCTTCCGGCATGGTGCAGGTGAGTGATGAAGGCCAGCTGGAAGCCTGGGCCCAGGAGGCCATAGCCGCCGCCCCCAAAGCCGTGGCCGACTATAAAAAAGGAAATAAAGCAGCCATTGGCGCGTTGGTGGGGGCCGTTATGCGCAAAAGCAAAGGCAAGGCCAACCCGGCTTTGCTTAGCAAAACCTTGGCGCGTTTGTTGGATAAATAGCTGGGCCGCCAGCCGGGCCCTGTACAAGCTTTTATTAAGTAATTAATAAAAACGCTTGCGGCGCATTGACCCGCGGGCAAAAAGTCTGCTATCATTTATGGGTAGCTTCAAAATATTTAATATGGAGAAACAAATGAAAAACTTGTTGAAAGTTGTTCTGGTTTTGTCTTTAGCCGCCGGCTTAAGCGCCTGCAAAAAAAATGTTAAAGACGATGCCAACGCCGACTTGACCGCCGGTTCTTCTGCCGAAATGGTACTGGAAGAAACCGTAACCGAAGTAATTCCCGCCGCGGAACTGAACTTGGGTTCTGTACATTTTGCGCTGGACAAGTATAACTTGACCCTTGAAAACCGCAAAATCTTGGAACTCAACGCCAAGTTGATCAAAGAAAAAGCCCCCAATGTGAAATTGGTTGTGGAAGGTAACTGCGACGACAGAGGCACCATCGCCTACAATATTGCTTTGGGCGAAAAGAGAGCCAATGAAGTAAAAGATTACTATGTCCGCTTGGGCATTGCGGCCGACAAAATCACCACCGTTTCCTACGGTGAAGAAAAACCGGTCTGCTACGAAGCCACTCAGAGCTGCTGGGCCAAAAACCGCCGCGCTGACACTGTGCTGATCGTAAAATAAGTAATTTTACACAAAAGGAGCCCGAACCACTATGAAAAACGTTTTTAAACTTATTTTTATAGGAGGTTCGGGCTTTCTTTTGTCCGGCTGCTTAGCCAGTGAGCGCGATATGGGCACGCTGAAACTGCAGCTAAAAGAATTAAATAATTCTATCTCTGTTCTGCAGGCCAATCAGGCGGAATTGGCCACCAAAATGGAAGATTTAAACCGCAACCTATCTGTATCCAGTGAAAATCTGGCCCAGATGGACGCGCAAATGGTGCGCCTTTCCACTAAATTAGATGATTTGTCCGCCGTGGTACGCCCGGGGGCTTCTGTCTCCTCTGTTTCGGGCGCGCAGCAAACGGCCAGCCAGGGCGTGTCCATGCTTCCGTCAGATTTATTTGCGGAAGCCAAAAATCATTTAGATAAACAATCCTATTCCGCCGCCGTAACCGGTTTTAAATTATACATCAGCAAATATCCTACGGGTGAAAGTGCCGAGCAGGCCTATATTTATTTAGGAGATGCTTACACCGGCCTTTCCGAAGCCAAACCGGCCGCTGTGGCTTATGCCACGTTGCTGCAAAAATTTCCTAAAAGCAAGTTAACCGCCCAAGCGCGCGTAAAATATGCGCGCAGCATTGTGCCCTTGGGTAAGACGGATGAAGCCAAGCGCTATTTAGCCTCCGTGGTGCAGGAATTCCCCGGCACGGCGGAAGCTTCCCAGGCGCAGGCGGAACTTGCTAAATTAAACTAACCCATTTATGAGAAATCTTGCCAAATTGTTATTGCTGGCGGTATGCGCCGCCGGAGCTTTTTCCGCCGCCTATGGGCGGCCCAATGCCGATGTGTATATAGGCATTACTTCTTACGGAAGCCAAAAAGTGCCGGGGTTTGGCCTTCCCGCTTTTGAAGCGCAGGGGCTGGAAGCCCAGCAAGCCGCGCAGGAAGTGCAGGAAGTGCTTCGCGCCGATTTAATGTATATGCGTTATTTTGACGTGCAGGAAAACGGCCCGGCTTTTGATAACAAACATATTACTGACAGTGTAAGCTCCTGGGGAAAACAAGGCGCGGCTTATGTGCTTTCCGGCAGTGTCTCTTATGAAGCCCCCAATTATACTATTCGCTTGTATGTATATGACGTAAGCACCCGTACCGCTGTTTTTGCCAAAGCGTATAAAGGAACGGAAGCCAGCCTGCGGCGTTTGGCGCATGTGGCGGCGGACCAGATAGTGTCTGCCCTTATTGGCAAGCGGGGTATTGCGGATACCAAAATAGCTTTCGCCAATGATGCCACCAAACATAAAGAAATTTATGTGGTGGATTATGACGGCCATAACCTGCAAAAATTAACCAATGACAAGAACATTGCCATTTTGCCCCGCTGGTCTAAAGACGGGCGTATTTACTACACCACCTATAAGTATGATAACCCGGATATTTTTGCCATTGATATGCGTTTAGGGAAAATAGCCCCGGTAATTATACGCGGCGGACTGTCGCTCATCGGTGGGGTTTCTCCGGACGGCAAAGCCCTGGTATTTACCAGTTCCGGCGGCAAAAACCCCAGCATTTATGTCTATAATTTGGAAACCCATAAAAAGACGCGTTTGACCAATAAAACTTCGGTAGATGGTTCTCCCTCCTATTCACCGGACGGAAAGTACATTACCTTTGTGTCTAACCGCGCGGGAAACCCGCAAATTTATGTTATGAATTTGGAAACGGGCGAAACCCGCCCCTTAACGCGCAGTTTTAACTGGTCCGATACTCCCCAATGGTCTCCCACCGGGGAATGGATTGTTTTTGCCGGGAGGGAGGCTCCGTTCCACCCCATGGATATTTTCCTGGTGGATTTAACGGGTACACAAATCCGCCGTTTAACGACGGACGCCGGCACTAACGAAGACCCTACCTGGTCTCCTGACGGGCGCTTTATCGCCTTTACCACTACGCGCAACGGCGGCAAACGCCAACTGTATGTGATGGACGCGGACGGCAGCGCCCCGCACCTGATAGCGGATTTAAAGGGGAATTCCTACACCCCGCATTGGAGTTTTTAAAACATAGTGTATATTTTTACAACCCCGCTTGTTTTCATCAGGCGGGGTTTTTGTTATGCCGAAATGGCGCGCGCTGAGGGGGGCAGATAGCAATGTATGGCGAGGGTTTACCCGTTTGCCGCAAAACGGTTCATACAACACAATCTTGTGTGGAGGCTTGTTGGTAGATTTTTTGCGAAGAAAATAAAAACCCCGCTGTTTAAGCGGGGTTTTTGTATTTATAAAAGGAATTTTACATACAAGGTTTAATTTCATTAAGCTGGCAGAAATTCCCCTCCTCTTCCACGCAGCAAATGTGTTTTTCTCCCAAGGGCAGACGTACGGTGAAAGCTTCCGGCTGTGTTTGTGCGGCGTATACGTCCCCGTCTTGTATATAAAAAGAAATGTTATTAATTTGCAGCGGATTGTCTTGGGTTATATCCTCTCCGCGCAGCGCGTCCATTTGCGTCTGCAATAAACGTACGTAGGCTGTTTGAGTGTTGGCGGTTTCCACCAAGAAAGGAATCATTATAACGGCGATGATTCCCAAGACAAACGGGAGAAGAATAACCGCTATTGTGCTGACTAAACAGCCGGTGCGGAAGGGCTCTTCCGGCAGCGGCTGGCCGGGCTGATAGGCCTCATTTACCACAAAGGTGGAGGCCATCATATCGTGCAGGCCCTGACGGCGGCGTGTGAAAGCGGCCATAAAAAACCCAAAATACATAATAAAGTAGGAGACCACTTTCCCCAAGTTGCGCCCTACGGCGTGCCAAAAACGCAGGCGCTGCCCGTTTTTGTCCACCACTTTGATGCCCAGGGCCATTTTGCCCAAGGTAGCTTGTTTGGAGCTGCTTTCCATAATGGAAGTATAGAGTATAAATAAAACAAAAAAGAATAAATTGGACAGTATGGTAAATAAAAAAAATAACGGGAAAACCGCTGCCATCTCTTCCTCTGTTTTATTAAGCATAACCTGCGGCATATAATACATATAAAAAAATCCGGTTAACATCCACATGGGAATGGCCAAAACAATATTGTCTATTAAAAACGCCGCCACACGGCGCCAAAAGTTTGCATACGGGTTTTGCATAAGAAAGGCTCCTGTAATTTTTTTAAAATTTTTATTTATTATACATAAAAACCGCATTTTTCCTTGTTTTAAAAGGGGTTATTTTGCCGGTTTTTTATAACAGCGGCGGCAACGGGCCTGATAGGCGTCCGTAGTGCCTACCACTATACGCTTGGTGTCTTTAGTGATACGTTGGGTGAAACTGGCCGGGTTGCCGCATTTGGTGCATACGGCCAAGTTTTTGGTTACATATTCCGCCTTAGCCATTAAAGCGGCGGTAACCTCAAATGGTTCGGCGCGGTAGTCCGTATCCAGGCCGGCCACAATAACGCGTTTGCCGGATTTTGCCAATTTCTCACATACTTCCACAATGGCTTTATCAAAAAAGTTTACTTCATCTATCGCCACCACTTGCGTGTCTTTTTGTACCAAAGGAAGTATTTCCGCTGCTGTTTTTACGCACGTGGCGGCCACTTTGTTTTGGTTGTGGCTGGTAATGCTGTCTATCCCGTAGCGGGTATCTATTTTAGAATTAAACAGCTGCACTTTTTGCTTGGCGATCAGCGCCGTGCGCACGCGGCGGATGAGTTCTTCCGTCTTTCCGGAAAACATACAGCCGCAAATTACTTCTATCCACCCTTGTTTGTGGTACATCAATGGGTTTGCCATAGTAATCGTCCTTTTACATATCTCTTAAATCGTTGGCGCCGCGCCAAGGATACCAGTAGTTATCTTCCGGCAGGGCTTTTTGTTTGCGGGGGTCTCCTCCGCACAGGATATTAATGCGGAAGGCTAAAGAGAGGTTGTCATTGCGGTCCCGCACGGTAAATTCGGCCCTCGCGTCGTGAAATGTATAAGAGAAACGCAGCATTTTGTTAAAACCTATTAAACTGTCGTCTTTAATGCGGAAATCTATCCCCGCGTCCATAAGCCATTTGGTGCTATTGGGGCGAATTCCCAACGAAGTGGTAAATGTGTATTCGTCCGAATATGTGCGGTAACGGGAGTTAGGGTCCTGGTGATCGGCAAAATTATTGAAGCCGATGCCGAAAATCTGTCGTTTATAAATAAAGTCCATCTGTGTAATAAACGCTTGGTTCTTTTCTTCCAAATCATATAAGTCCTGCACAAAGAAGCGGAACGCCCCGCCGGGGGAGTTATAACCCGCTTCCAACAGTAAAGGTTCAATGCGGCTTTTTAGGTGGTCCCAGTTTACTTGTTGCAGCTGCCCGGTTTGCAGGTTTAGCTTAGTGTTGGAAAGGTTAAACCCGGTACCAAAACGAACGTACGTGTCAAACGTGGGGCGGTAATAATTGGTTAAATACAAAATATTTTCTTCAATGCCTTTATCTAAGGAGTCCTGGTCTGAAGTAAGCGTTCCGGTGGAAAGGCGTTTGGTAAAACGATATCCAAAGTCTGTCGTGCCCAGGAAGGTTTCCGTCTGTACGTTAAAATCCGTCCCTATGCGGCCCACCCAGGCGTCTTTATCTTGGTATTGCGGGTCCGCGAAAGTAATGGTTTGGTCATAAAACACGGCCGGGGTGATGGTTAATCCGCGGGCCAGGCGGAAAGCTCTTTCCCCGGTCCAGCGGGCGTTTCCGCTTTGGCGGAATTCTTCTTCCATATAGGAAGTGTTGCTGAAATTGGCTTCTATGCGGTTAGCCAACCCCAAAAAATTTACCGGGTGCATAATGTATTTTATTTCCGGTAATGTGCGGGTTTTGGCAATAAATTTATTTTGGTTGCGGTTGTAGATGTCTTGCTGGTCATAATTGACACGCAAGGTAGAGTGGCGCGTTTGGCGCGACACAGACAAGCTGGTTTGTTGGTCCGGCATAAAAATATACGGGTTGCCGCGGAAGAAAGAGTCGTTAAAATACGGGTCAGACACCATGCGAAACTGCGTCTGCAACTGGTATAAAGAGCCTGTTTCATTATTTAATTGGTCAGAAGAATCCGCAATTTCCCACCAATATCCGCCGCGCAGGCCCCAGCGGTTTATTTCCTCTTTACCTAGTTCAATGGGACTGGCTTTATCATGAATATAATAAAACTCTCCGCTGCCTTTTAAAGTAGGGGTGGTGATGGCTGTAATTTCCGTGCCGATACCCAGGCCGGATTTGGTGTAATAGTCTAAATTTAATTTGGGTCTAAATCCCAGCACGGGGTCAAAAACGGTGGAAGTCAAAATAGCAAACCCGACTTTGTTGCTTTGAGAAAAATCCACATGAGTGGCAAAGGGCTTTTCCGTTTTTAAAGAACGCCAAAAAACCGGCAAATACATTACCGGGAAACCGTCCAGCCGCATGACGGCGTTGGTGCCGAAAACGCGTTTCTTGGGAGATACGGTCAATTTCCCTACGGACAGGGTGTAGTGCGGGTCCGGATTGTCGCAGCAAGTCAGGGTGGCGTCCCGCAGGGTTTCTTTTCCGCCTACGGAAGATATTTCTTTGGCGCTGATAACCCGCAGCGGGGGATATTCCGTGGTAATATTTTCCGCCCAATAATCTTTGGTCGTATAATTGACGGACATGTTTTCCCCTTGCAGTGTGGCGCCGGAGGATTTTACTGTCATAGGCCCTACGGAAGAAATTTCCGTTCTGGCTTGGTCCAAGGTAATACTTTCACCCGTTACTACGCGGCGTTGTTTATCTTTTGTTTCCTGCACAATAGTTACGTTGCCTTCCAGGTTGACTGTTTTGGCAACAGGATCTACATTGGCGTTATCCGCGGTGAAATACACAAACCCGTCCTCCCCGGGAGGGGCGGGCAATTTCTTTTCTTGCGCGTAAGCCGCACAGGATAGTATGCAGGCAAACAAAAAAGCGATTATTCTTTTCATGGGTGCACTAAAGCCTGGTGGATCGCATACATCGCCGCGCCGATGCCTCCAATATTGGGGTTGGAGGAAGTAATCAATTTTAGTTTTTTAAACGGGGTTTGTATTTGTTGTTGTTCCAACACGCGTCTTAAGGAAGGCATAAAATATTCAGACGCGCCGGACACGCCTCCCGCCAGCACAATAGTATCCACGTCCAGCATCAGGCAGAAGTTGGCCAACCCGATGCCCAAATAAAAGCCGGTGTCTTCCCACACTTTTTTAGCGGCGGGGCAGCCTTTTTTGGCGGCGCGGGAAACCAGTTCTATTTTAAAATCTTTTTCCGCTTCCACCATTTTGGCCAGTTCGGATTCAGGCGCGTCCATTACCGCTTCCATAACCCGGCGTTTAATGCCAATGGTGCCCACGAACGCTTCCAGGCATCCCCTGGCTCCGCAGCCGCATAGCGGGCCGTTATGTACGTCCGCTATTTTGGTGTGGCCTATTTCTCCGGCGGTGCCGTTGGATCCTTGAAAGAGCTCCCTGTTTACAATCATCCCGCCGCCAACGCCCGTGCCCAAAGTAACTACCAGCACATTGGTTCCTTGGCGGTTCAATTCTTTTTCATATACGCCCCAGGCGGCTAAGGTGGCGTCATTGGCTACGGAGGGGGTGATGCCGGTTAAATCTTTAATAATACGGGCGATGGGCCAGTCGCTCACGTCTTTAAATTTTAAATTGGGGTTATAGCGCAAAATCCCTTTTTTGTTATCCACGTCTCCCGGCGCGCCGATTCCCACCGCTACTCTTTGGTCGGCAAATTCTTTTTGGATTTTGTTGATATAATCCGCTATTTGCTGCAGAAAAAATTTTGGTCCTTTGCTGTAATCCGTTTCCATTTTTTCTTGGCGGAAAATTTCCCCGTGTTCGTTCATCACAAACACTTTTACAAAGGTTCCTCCAATATCTACGCCGATACCAATCATAAAATCAGTTCTCCTTGTTTTTAGGGTGGGCGCTTTGGTATACGCTTTTTAATTTATCCAGTGACACATGTGTGTATACCTGCGTAGCCGCTAAGCTTTTATGCCCCAGCATTTCCTGCAGGCTGCGCAAATCGCACCCGTTATTTAAAAGATGCGTGGCAAATGAATGCCGCAAACTGTGCGGGGTAACCCGCCGGGCCAAATGGGCGCTGATGGCCGTATTTTTAAAAATATAGGCCAGCCCGTCCCCGGTAAGCGGGGTGCCGCGGTTGTTTAAAAAGAGCGCGTCCTCCGGCGCTGGGTTCACCCGGCAGGACAGATAATTTTTTAACGCTTTTAATGCTTCGTCCGTTACGGGCACCAGGCGTTCTTTGCTCCCTTTACCAAAAACTTTTACCAGCCCGTTAAAAAAGTCCACGTCTTTTATTTTAAGCCCGGTGATTTCGCTGCGTCTTAATCCGCTGGAATACATCAGCTCAAACAGCGCTTTATCGCGCGCGGCTAAATGACTGTTGGCGGCGGTGCCCAATAAACGTTCCACTTCTTCCTGGGTTAAAAACTTGGGCAACAGCTTCTGGCGTTTGGGTGCCGGCAACAATTTAAACGGGTTGCGCGCCAATTCCCCTTGGCGCATTAAGTATGCCGCAAAACTGCGCAAAGCCGCTATCTTACGAAGTACCGTGTTGCGGGCGTCTTCTTTGGGAAGCGACGCTAAAAAAGAACGGATAACGGCTGACGTAAAAAATTTTAAATCGTTCACCTTGCGTTTTTTTGTATAGTCCGTAAATTCACGCAAGTCAGCCCGGTAGCTTTTTACCGTATTGGGTGAAAAGTTTTTATTTTCCAAATGCAATAAAAACGCCTGTACCCATTTTTCCATATGTTTACTGGGCGGAGTTTTTCTTTTCGTGCTCCGCTTTTATTTTGGCTATTTCTTCATCGGAAATATTCACAATGGTTTTGCATTTCGGATACCCGGAACAGCCTAAAAAGTATCCGCGTTTAGAGCTTCTTAGCACCATGGGTTTTCCGCATTTTTCGCACAAAACGCTGGTGACAATGGGGCCGGTGGAAGCCACTTTATGCCCTTCGGCATCTATGGAATAGGTGTTTTTGCATTTAGGATAGGCCGAACACGCCATAAATTTACCCCGGCGCCCGGTGCGTATCACCATGGGGGCGCCGCATTTGTCGCACACTTCGTTGGTGGCTTCGGGCTGTACTTTTTGGCCCTCGCTGGTTAAATTGATTTTGCCTTTGCAGGCGGAGTCGCTGCATACCAAATACTGCCCAAAGCGGCTGTGCTTTAAAAGCATCATTTTGCCGCATATGGGGCATTTTTCATCGGTTTCTTTGGCGGCGGGACGCTGCATGCCCTTGTCTGCTTCGTCCAGCTCTTTTTTAAAGTTGTCGTAAAAACCGTTCAGCAGGCTTACCCATCCTTCGTTGCCTTCGGCCACTTTATCCAGCTGTTCTTCCACTCCGGCGGTGTAGGAAAGGTCCATAATTTCTTTAAAAAATCCTTTCAAGCTTTCCGTTACCGTAATGCCCAGTTCCGTAGCAATCAGTTTGTTGGATTTGGGCTGGCGGGCGATGTATTTGCGGTCTAAAATGGTTTTAATGGTAGGGGCATAGGTGGACGGGCGGCCAATACCGTGTTTTTCCAACGTTTTAATGAGGCTGGCTTCGTTATAGCACGGGGGCGGAGTGGTTTTGTGGTCTTTGCTGGCCAGTTCCACCAGGTTCAACCGGTCCCCTTCCGCCAGCACGGGAAGAAGGGCGGAACCCTCTTCTTTGTCGGAATCGTCCTCATCGTCTTTGTAAATGGACAAATACCCCGGAAATTTTACCGTTCTTCCCGTCGCGCGCAGCACGCATTGTTTTTCGTCCCCGCCGCCGGCAATGTCTATGGTTACGGTGTTGAATACGGCGTCGGCCATTTGGCTTGCCACAAAGCGAAGCCAAATCAGTTCATACAATTTATATTGGTCCGCCGTCAGATAGGGTTTCATAGCCTGCGGAGTCCGGTTTACGTCCGTGGGGTGAATGGCTTCGTGCGCTTCCTGCGCGCCCATCACTTTGCTTTTATATACGGGCGGCTTGGCGGGGACGAAGTCTTCCCCGTATTTGGCGGCAATAAATTTTTTGGTTTGTTCCTGCAACAGCTTGGACACGTTGAAAGAGTCCGTACGCATATAAGTAATCAACCCCACCGTTTGGCCGGAAATGGCAATACCTTCATACAAGCTTTGGGCGGTCATCATGGTTTTTTGGGAAGAGAACCCCAGCTTGTTGTAAGCGTCTTGCTGCATGGAGCTGGTGATAAAAGGCGGTTTGGGTTTTTGTTTAACGGCTTTCTTTTCCACCTTTAATACCGTGCTGGGCGCTTTGCGCAACAACGCGCTGACGGGGGCCAGCGTTTCCGGCTTATTAAATACGGTGGTTTTTACTTTGTAATCTTCGGCAAACAAATGATAGGTGGTGGTTTGTTCCACGTTTTTGCCTTCCCACTTTAAAACGCGGGCCCAGAATTGAGGGGCGGCGCCGGGTTTTTCAAACTGGGCGTTTAAAGTCCAATATTCCTGTTCTTTAAAATTGGCGATTTCTTTGGCGCGTTCCGCCAGCAGCCGCACGGCTACGGACTGCACCCTCCCGGCCGATAAGCCGGAGGTGATTTTTTTCCAAAGCAGGGGGGAAAGTTTATACCCTACAATGCGGTCCAAAATGCGGCGGGCTTGTTGAGCGTCTACCAAGTTTAAATCTATTTTGCGCGCGTGGGAAAAGGATTCTTTAATGGCGGAAGGGGTAATTTCGTGAAAATAAATGCGCTGGTAGCGGTCCTGCGGAATTTTTAGCAGTTCCACCAAGTGCCAGGCAATGGCTTCCCCTTCGCGGTCAGGGTCGGTAGCCAGGTAAATTTCACTGGCGTTTTTGGCTAAAGGCTCCAGCTCTTTAATTAATTTTTTGGCGCGTTCCACCGCCACATAGGTGGGGGTAAAGTTATGGTCAATATCCACGCCGATGTCTTTGGAAGGCAAGTCCCGCACATGGCCAAAAGAGCTGCGCACAATAAAGTCGCTCCCGAGAATTTTGCTGATGGTTTTTTGCTTGGTGGGTGATTCTACGATAACCAGCTTTTTTCCTTTTACGTTTGTTGTTGCCATGGGGTCACATCCTTAATAATTAAAATTTGTTTCGGCTGTACAGGCCGTTGCGGCAGGCCAGTATGCCTTTTATTTCCAGTTCAAAAAGCAGGCCGGCCGCTTGGGGCACGTCTATTTGCAGGGCTTCCACCACTGCGTCCAGGCTGGCTTCCCCGGGGCCTATTATTTCCAGTACCTGCTTGGATAAATCGTCCAGCCCCGCCTCTTCCTCTTTAGCGATAAGGGGGGCTTTCAACGCGTGCGCGCTGATGCCAAAGCGCAGCGGCTCCGGTATATAGTCTATTATATCTTGCACGCAAGAAACAACCCCCGCCCCGTCCTTTATCAGCTGGTTGGGGCCGGCGGATTGGGGGCCGTCTATCGGCCCGGGTACGGCCAACACGTCTTTGCCCATTTCCAAGGCCAGCTTGGCGGTGATGAGCGCGCCGGATTTAATTTCCCCTTCCACCACGGTTACCACATGGGACAAAGCGGCAATAATACGGTTTCTGCGCGGAAAATGAAAAGCGCTGGGCGGGCTGTTTACCGGCAGTTCAGATACAATCGCCCCGCCATATTCCAAAATGGCTTTAGCCAGGGGGCGGTTTTCGGCCGGATAGCATCGCCCCACCCCGGTGCCAATGACGGCCACGGTGGGTTTTTTAAGCCGTACGGCGGCGGCATGGCAGGCGCTGTCCACCCCGCGGGCCAGCCCGCTGATGACGGTTACCCCGCATTGGGTGAGTTCTGTGGCCAGTTTGTCCGCCGCGCGCCGGCCGTAGGGGGTAATTTTGCGCGTGCCCACCATACCCACGGCGGCCTGTTCGGCCGGGGGAAGTTTGCCCAATACATATAAAACAATCGGCGGTTCTTTAATGGATTTTAGCGCCTGGGGATATTCTTCGTCCTCCGGCAGGTAAATGTGCCCGCCCAGCTGGGAGGTGCGGTCCCACTCTTGCTGCGGGTCTATGGAGAAGGCTTCTTTTAAAAAACGCTGGGCGGTGGCGGGGTTCATTTGCGCTTCTTGGGCCAGGGTTTTGGCGTCTTGGCGCAAAATTTCCTGCGCGGAGCCGAAAATGCGTATCAGCCGCTCCAGCCAATCCGCCCGAAAGTAGGGAAAAGCGTTCACTTGTATACGTGCCAGCCTTTCGGCGGCGGAAATGGTATTGTTCATTAAATGTCTGCCACTCCTTTCCGGTCCAGCGGGCGGTATTGCAGCACTTCTATAATATGCCGGGTTTCTATTTGGTCTTTTTGTTCCAAATCCGCAATGGTGCGGGCGGTTTTCAAAATTTTGTCCAGGCTGCGCGCGCTTAAACCCAGTTTGCGCATGGCGGCTTCCAGCACGGTGTCCGCCCCGGCGGGAAGCGGGCAAAATTGTTTAATTTCGGCCGGTGTCATAAACGCGTTGGCGGTGGTGGGTGAACCGGCAAAACGCTTTGCCTGGCGCTGCCGCGCGGCCAATACGCGCGCTAGAATGGCACTGGAATGTTCCCCTTCGGTTTTTTGGTTCCAGTCCCCATAAGAAACGGGGTTTAAGTTAACGGTTAGATCGATACGGTCTAACAGCGGGCCGGATATGCGGGCGCGGTAGCGGTTGATTTGCGTGGGGGAACAGGTGCACGCTTTGTGCGGGTGTCCCAAATTGCCGCACGGGCAAGGGTTCATAGCCGCCAAAAGCGTAAAGCGCGCCGGGAAAGTAACGCTTTCTTTCGCGCGGGAAATGGTCACCACGCCGTTTTCCAAGGGTTCGCGCAATACTTCCAGGCTGGAGCGGGAAAACTCGGCAAATTCATCCAAAAACAGCACGCCGTTGTGCGCCAGGGATACTTCCCCCGGGCGCGGGTTGGTGCCGCCTCCGATAAGAGCCGCGTCTGAAATGGTGTGGTGCGGATCTCTAAACGGACGTTTGGTGATCAGGCGGCTTTTGCCCATTAAGTTGCAAATGGAATAAATTTTGGTAATTTCCAGCGCTTCCTGTTGGGTGAGCGGGGGGAGTATGCCCGGGAAACGCTTTGCCAGCATGCTTTTACCCGTTCCGGGCAAGCCAATCATCAGCACATTATGCCCGCCGGCGGCGGCTATTTCCAACGCGCGTTTGGCCAGCGGTTGGCCTTTTACTTCGCAAAAATCCAGCACGGGTTCTTCCGGCTCCGCCAGCGGGGGAATAAAGTTTATTTGCACCGCTTCTTGCGAAAGTTTTCCTTCCAAAAAATCGGCCAGTTCCCTTAACGTGTGCGGGGTAATAAACGGGACGGAGGATATATTCCCCTCTTGCACGTTTTGCGGGGGGATAACCGCCGTTTTACCGGCGTTTTTGGTGGAAATAAGCATAGGCAGAACCCCGGCGCATGGGCGCAGGGCGCCGTCTAACGCCAGTTCCCCGGCAAAAAGATAGTTTGCTAACGTTTGGCTGGCGGCGGGGGAAAGCTGCTGGCTGGCGGCTAGAATGCCAACGGCTATGGGCAAGTCAAACTGGGTGCCGCTTTTGCGCTGTTCGGCCGGGCTTAGGTTTACGGTAATGCGTTTGAGCGGAAAGTCAAACCCGCTGTTGCGAAGCGCGGCTATCACGCGTTCTTTGCTTTCTTTTACCTCCGTGTCCGGCAGCCCAACGACGGACAAGGTGGGCATGCCTGGGGCAATGTCCACCTCTACCGATACTAAAAACCCGTCTATGCCTTTAATGGCGCAAGCGTTTACCTTAGAGAGCATTTAAATAAAGTTGAGTACAATTCCTTGCGGGGATACGCCCATGACCGTGAAATTCTGGTTGTATTTGCGCAGAATTTTTGCCACCAGTTCTTCCCCGGAAGAAATATTGGCGGAAATTTCAAAATACGCGGCGGAATTGCTGTACTTTACCAAATTGAAATCTTCAATTTCGCGCAGTTCTTTTAAAATGTCCTGCAGTTGGCGCAGGCGTTCAATATTGTTTACGTTTTCCACACGCAAATTGTATTTTAAGGCGGAATTGATAGACGCGTTAAGCGGCTCCACCAGTTGCTTGGCGGCCGCTTCGCACGCGGCGGAGATGGATTTTTGCGCCGCGATGTCTTCCAGCGGGTCCAAGCCGCTTAACTGTTGGGAAGCTTCCGCCACCACTTCATAATTTTTGGTGGAAACGGCTTTCATGTTTACGCTGGCTCGGTATGTTTTGAACGGAGAGGTGAGCCCGGTAGCCAGCGTGGTTAAGGGTTTGGTTTCCACGTCCGCAATAATTAAAAAGCGGGCGCCGTCGCGGCGGGCTTTGTCTATGGTTTGATTGGGGCTTTCTAAATTATTTTGGCTTAAATTATCCCCGTTTACCAAGGCGAAGGGTTGTTCTTTCATGGCGCGGTATACGGCTTGTTTGCAGTCTTGCTTTAAAGATACTTCGTCTCCCACCGTTTCACGGGAGGCCACCAAAATGGTTGTTTTTTTGGCAAACGCGTCCGATTCGGACTGTTTGATCACGTCCCCAATGTCTTTTACCAGCACCATGGCTTTGATGCGGGTGTACCATTGGTCGTTTTTACGGTAGGCTTTTTGAGTGTGATAACGGCGGATAAACCCGGCGGATTTAGAAGTGATTTTGTCTTCCACCAGCTGGGCTTGGTCTACCGTGGCGGTGGAGGAGATAAACACGCCGGCTACTTTTTCAACCGCCTGTTTTTGGGCTTCCAGCTCGCCGTCTTTTTTCATTTGACGCAGATTGTTTTCGTCATACGGAACCAAAGATTCCGCAATAACGTATTCCCCTTCCCCTTTGGGGCCTATGCGTATGGAACCGCAGGCGGCCGTAAAAATGCTGAGGGCTAACAAAGAAATAATAAAATGTTTCATTAGTTGTTTTCCTTTAAGTTAATACCGGCTTCTCTGATGCGCTGGCGCGGCAGGCGCATGATAACGGCGCAGCCGTCATCGGCCAAATATTCGGTGGAAACCAGTTCCATCCCGTTTACCAAACCTTCCGCGGAGGAGTGAATGGTAGACCCGGAGGAAACCGCGTCTACCACTTGCACGTCTGCATCTAAATTGGCGCCGTACAATACTTCAATGGCGCGTTGGTAAGCGTGGGCGATGGCGGCCTCGCGGCTCATGATGCGGCGTTGGGATTCGGTTTTGTGGTCCGGGTTGGCGGCGCCAAAACCTCTGACCCATAAATACTCGCTGTCTACCAAAGTATCGTTAAATTCCGGCGCTATTTTGCCGTCTTTTACGGCGGATTTCATCCCGCTTGCGCAGGCGCATAAAGCCAGTGCCGCGGCGATACACAAACAAATGCGTTTCATGTTCTACCTCAATAATTCCGATATCAGTTTGACATATGTGCTGGGCAGTTTTACGTCTTCCATATTAATAATGCCGCAGCGGATTAACATAACCTCTAACATATGCGTTAAAATGTCATAGAAATTTTCCCGTACGGAAGGGTCGCACGTCTGTACGGAAGGACCTAATATAACCGCGCCTTTTAATTTTTTGTTGTCGCACAGGTTGGCGATTTTAAAGGCGGAGGAAATAATATTTTCCGTAGCGTATGAGGAGCGCACGGCAATTTCAAAGCTGCCCTCTACGCCCAGCTCTTTGGCCCGTTCGGATAATGCGTATACCATCCAATTCATCATTTGGGAATTATTATGCGGGTAGAAGAACCCTATTCTTCCCCATTCGCCTTTCCCAAACGGGGGAAGGGTGGTTATTTCATCTATCTCGCGTTTCCACACCATGCTGTCTTTGTCTTCACCTTTGGTGGCGAGGAGTTTCTCTAAAATCATGGCTTGGGAACGGTCCACATTGGGCAAGCCGGGGAAAATGACGTTTTCCAATACTTTGATGCGCCGTATGCTGCGCGATACGGTGCTAAGCGTCATATTCGGGGCGCCGAAGAAAGATTCTACTTGGTTATCCGTTAAATCCACCCCGTTGTCGGACAACATTTTTTTGACGATTTTAAAATGCGCCGGCCCCTGAGCGGTTTTGAGTTCGGATATCCAGCCGGAATCTAATTTAAAATTGATTAATTCCTCTAATTTAGCGAGGGATTCAGGCGGGTATTTGGAGGTAATGACAATTTGTTTTTGTTCCCGCAAAAACTTGTTAAGCAGTTTGGAAATATACACCCGGTTCTGTTCGTTGACGGCTACCAAATGGATATCGTCAATCAGCAATACTTGAACGGAATCCATGAATTTCTCAAACTTCTCAATATTCCCTTCCATTACATAGCGCTGGATCCCGCGGGAGAAACGCACCCCGTTGGTCATAAAAATATTTTCCTGGCCCATTTTTTGGCTCATGGCGTAGCCGATGGCGTTTAAGAAATGGGTTTTACCGGTGCCGGTCGGTCCGTACAAAACAAGCGGATTGTATAACTTACCGGGGGAATCAATAACGGAGATGGCGGTAGCGTGCGCAAAACGATTGACAGAAATGACCATATTCTCTAACGTAAACGTGGGCACCAGCGGAACTTCCAGCGGCCAGTTATGTTTTTTAAGTTCCGATAAAGGCAGTTCAATGGAATGGTCAATGGTTTTGGTTTTTTCTATTTTTGACCCGGAAGAATTCGGTCCCAAAGACATGCCCGGCTGCGGTTGTTGCGCGGGAGCCGTTTGAGGCTGGGGCGCCGGCTGGGCCGGAATACGCGGTTGCGCCGGTGCTTGCGGCGCCTGCGGCTGCGGAGCCGTTATTTTACGCCGAATGCGAAAAGTTGTTTTTTCTTCGTTATTTTCTTCCATATGTTGTTCCGCCTTTTTATCGTTTTGTAAATTTTTAGTCGGGGTTTCCTTCGCCGGGGCTTTTTTCAGCCGGATACGGAAAGTCTGCTTGGGAGAAACTGGAATTTGCTGTAAATTCTCTTGTTTCTCCGGTTGTTTAGCAGTTTTTTGCTCAGGCAAAGGAGCCGCTTTTTCTTGTTTAATTTCCTTAGGAGCGGGCGCGGGCGCCTGTGTTTGTTTAGGCGTGGGTTGCGCCGGCTTTTCCTGTGCCTCGGCAGGAGGGGTCGTGTCGCTTAGCGTTTGTTGGAACGTGCGGCGCAAAACCTCCGTATTCATGGTGGTTTCCAAATTAAAAGTTTTGTCTAAAGAATCTATTTTTTCCCGTATGGTAATTTCCGGCAGATCCCCTTCCGGCTGAGCGCTTTGGGGGGGACGCGGGTGTTGGGTGGCATTAAAATGGCGCACCGTAGCGCCCGGAACGGGAGGAACGGTGTTTAATAGTTCCACCTCATCCGGCAGTTGTTTCCCCCCAGGTTGGTCTTGAAAACCCTGTTCGGGCACGTTCTGTACTTGGTTGAACGAAACAGACTGCATAGAAGTATCTTCCCGGCGGTTTAATTTTAAAGTGTTTTCCGTTTGGGTTTGCGGTTCGGCCGGAGGAACATTGGAAACAGTGGGAATTTCTTGCGGAATTTGAATAGTCCCTTCTCCTTCCTGTGCAACCCGGCCGTGCAACTTAAGGGAATCGTTGTCTGGGGCGTCGGGCGGAAGACTGTCTTCCGGTTTTACTTCTTTGGGTGTTTTGGACTGATCCACATTATGAGATGAAATCTGCGTAAGGGAAATTTCCTGTTTTTTGCGCGGTATGCGTTCCAATTCAGAAATATCATTAACGTCCATGAAATTGGTTTCTTCTCTTAGTTTTTGTTCAAAAACATTAAAGGTTTCTTCCAGGCTGTCTTTCCCGTCGGCCAGATTGTCTATTCTTTGTTCTCTGAGCTGGGCGGCCTGCTGATTGGCTTGCGGGTCGTTCACGTCCAAGAACATATCATATTTTGTTCTGGCTTCAAAAATATCTTCCAGCGGCATTTGGTCAAGCAACGTCCCTTCCATGTCTTTAATTAACATGTCTTTGTCGTTAATGGGATTTCCGGTTTGCGTTTCTTCTTGCAAAGCTTCTTGCGACGGCGCTTCTTCGCGAAGGAGTTCTTCTTGCTCCGCGGGGGCGGCCGGTTGCGGAGGTTGCGGCGCTGAAGCGGCGGGCCAAGGCTCCGCCGATTCCGGCGAAGTGGGAAATTTTTCTTCTTGCGTTTGTTCTTGCCGGGGCGCAGAAGGAACTGGCGGTTGGGGCGTATCCTTAACAGATACATCCGGCGTTTGCAGCGTTTGTTGTTCCAATTTTAAATCAGCCGCGTTTTCTAAATTAATAGAGCGGCGTTCTTTGTTTTCTTTCCCGTCGGACTGGCTGTCCTGCGGTTGGAAAAAGCTGGCAGAGGGATCTAAGGTTAAAAATGTAGGAAAATCTTTGTCTTCTTTGGTAACCTCTTGGTTAAAGAGAGGTTCCCCCAATACGCCGCCCGGAACAAACTGGTTTACTTTATTGGTTTGGGCAACGCCTTCCGCCACAGCCGTGCGAATTTTATCCAACATGCCCTCGTCCATATCAGACGGCAAATCAAACTGATACACAAACGGGGCCACGGCCGGAACCGGAGGCTGCGCGTATCCTTCCAGCTTTTTTGCTATAAGCCGGGCGTCATGCTCTGTTCCGTCAGTTACCAGGCTGTAAAGCAAACTCTTGGTCTGCGGATCAATATGAGAGATAATATCCCAGTTATTAATCATTTGCCCTCAATAATTTTAATGCCGCTGCTAGCGCCCAAACGGGAGGCTCCCGCTGCCAGCATAGCCTCCGCATCCGCGCGCGTACGCACGCCGCCGGAGGCTTTTACCTGCATGGCGGCGGGGATAGACTTCTTCATTAAAGCAACGTCTTTTACGGTGGCTCCCCCGCTTGAAAACCCGGTGGAGGTTTTTACAAAATCGGCGCCCGCCTCAGCCGCCAGCTGGCAGGCTTTTACTTTTTCCTCGTCTGTTAACTCGGACGTTTCAATAATTACTTTTAGAATAAAGCCGTCCCCCAAGCCGCGGATTTGGCGTATGTCTTGGGAGACGGTTTGATAATCTTTGCCTTTCAGGGCGCCGATGTTGATGACCATGTCCAGTTCGTCGGCGCCGTTTTCCAACGCGTTTTTAGCTTCAAAAACTTTGGCCTGCGTAGTATTGGCCCCTAAGGGAAAACCAATCACCGTGCAGGTTTTTACATCGCTGTCTTTTAACAAAGCGTGCGCCGCGCTAACCCAGCAGGGGTTCACGCAAACGCTGTAAAAACCGTATTCCAACGCTTCCCGGCAAAGTTTTTCTATATCCGCCAGGGAAGCCGTGGGTTTTAACAGGGTGTGGTCTATCACTTTGGCCAAGTTCATAAAGCCTCTTTTAGTTAAAGTTGATAATGCGGCGGAATTTTTCCGCAATTAAAGACTGGCCGCCCACCAAAGCGCCGTCCACGTCTTCTTTTGCCATAATTTCGTCCACATTGGAATCTTTTACGCTGCCGCCGTATAAAATGCGGGTGGCTTGGGCAAAAGCGTCGGAGTATTTACCGGCTAAATATTTGCGGATAGCGGCGTGTACTTCCTGCGCTTGTTCCGGCGTGGCGGTTTTGCCGGTACCGATAGCCCATACCGGTTCATAAGCGATAATTAAACCTTTCAAATCCGCTTCGCTGAAACCTTTCAAGCCGCCTTCCAGCTGGCTTTCAATTACGCTAAGGGTTTTGTTGGCTTCGCGTTCTTCCAAGGTTTCGCCCACGCAGAAGATAACGGTTAAGCCGTGGCGCAAAGCGGCGGCTACTTTTTTGTTTAAGATTTCATCGGTATCGCCAAATACGCTGCGGCGTTCGCTGTGGCCGATAATGGTGTGGGTGGCGCCGGCATCTTTAGCCTGCACGGGGGAAACCGCGCTGGTAAAAGCGCCTTTGTCTTCCCAGTGTACGTCTTGGGCGGCTACTTGAATAGCCGTGCCTTTGCACAATTCGGCCACTTTAGCCAAAGAAGTGTAAGACGGGGCCACAATTACTTCTGCGTTTTGTTTATTTTCAAAATTTTTGGTTAAGCCTTCAATCAGCGCGGCGGATTCCGCCAGCGTGTTATGCATTTTCCAATTTCCGGCGATGATAGGTGTTCTTTTAGTCATGTTTTTTCCTCTTAAATAAAATACGGCAAAATATCCTCCCGCAAAAGGGGGGAAGTATCCTATTAAATACTATCAAATAAGGGGCTTTTTGAAAAGCCTGTAAAAAAGTTTAAAAACCATAAAAAACCCGGCATATAAGCCGGGTTGGATAAGAGAAAATTTATTTCTTAAATAGCGGCCACTGTAATGCCGTATTTATCCGCCAGGCGTATTACGTCTTCTAAGTCTAAAACCAAGGTTTTCCCGGCCTCAAAAGCCAGCATCTTAAAACCGGCTTTTTTCAGGCTTTCCACCGTGCCTTTGCCGATGACGGGCAAGTCAAAGCGTTCATCTTGCTGGGGGCGGGCCACTTTCACCACGGCCACGGCGGATTCTTTATCGGCGGATTTTTTATATAATTCCCCCGCGCGCAGAATACATTTATCCGTTCCTTCCATCCCTTCCACCGCAATAGTGGCGTTTTGGCTTACCACGCAGGTGAGCCCAATATCCAGCCCGGCCACGGTTTTGGCTATTTTAAACCCAAAAGAGGCCGCTTGCGTTTCCTGCGGGGTGGGAGGGCGTTTGGTCAAAACCCCTTTGCCCGGCATGAAATCTTCCAAAAACAAGGCGGAATTGGTAAATTCTATGCCTTCTTTTTTAAACTCGTCTATTACGCGGGATAATAAATACTGGGTGCCCATATTTTTTAGGGAAGCCAAAAATTTGGCGCCCCGCAAATCCGGCATTAAATTGGCAAATATAGAGGTATGTTGTACTCTTCCCGCCATTAAGATTTTTTTAACGCCGTGGGATTTAAAAAATTCCAGTCCGGCGCCCAACTGCCCCAGCCTAAGCGGACGAAAAACGCCGGTAATATGTTTGAAGTCCTCTTCACGGGCGTTGCCTTTAATGCCGGCAATAACCACCTCATAGCCTTTTTGTGCGGCTTTTTGGGCTATGTAGAGGGGCATTTTTCCTTCACCCGCGATGATTCCTATTTTCTCAGTCATTATCAGCTTCGTTCACTTTGCGTTTGGCCAGGGCCACCCCGCGGGAAGAGGCGCGGCAAAAATCAATCATATGCTGCACTTCTTTGCAAGGGTGCTCGGCCTCCAGTTCGGCCATGGCTTCTTCCAGACGTTTGGTTCCGCGGAACAAGGTTTTAAAAGCGCGGCGGATTTCCATAATGGTTTCGCGCGAAAGGCCGGCGCGGCGCATGCCTACAATATTGAGGCCCACCAGGCGGGCGCGTTCCCCTTGGGCGATGCAGTAGGGGGGAATATCCAGCGGCAGCATGGCTCCGCCGGAAAGCATAGCCATAGTACCCACGCGTACAAATTGGTGTATGCCCACCATGCCCGACATTACCACCCGGTCTTCCACAATAACATGTCCGGCGATGCCGGTACTGTTGGCAACAATAATATTATTGCCTAAATGGCAGTCATGCGCTACATGGGAGTTTGCCATCAGCAGGCAGTTGTTGCCGATAGAGGTGGGAACGTCCAGCTTAGTGGAGCGGTGAATGGTGACGCATTCGCGTATTTGGTTGCCGTTGCCCATTACGACGCGGGTGTCTTCCCCGTTATAAGATAAATCTTGCGGCATAACGCCGATAAACGCGCTGGCGATAATGCGGTTTTTATCACCCATAGTAGTGTTTTCTATAACGCAGTGGGGGCCGATGATGTTATCTTTTCCGATGATGACATTGGGCCCAATTACGGTAAAAGGGCCTATTTGGGTGGAGCGGTCTATTTGAGCCGAAGGATCTATAACAGCGGTGGGATGTATATTAGGCATGAAGGTTTTCTCCTAAAATAAAAGTCAAACAGGCTTGCGTGCAAAGTTTGCCTTTTACGTAAGCCTCGGCATAAATTTTGGAAATCTTTCCAAGACGTAAAATTTCTATGGGCATTTCCAGCGTGTCCCCGGGCACAACCATACCGCGGAATTTGGCGCTGTCTATACTTAAAAACAGGGGGATGCCCCCTCCTTTGGAAATTTGGCTCATAATGGCTCCGCCAAACGCTTGGGAAATAGTTTCCACTATCAGCACGCCCGGCATAACGGGCTTCTGCGGAAAGTGCCCTTTAAAATAGTACTCATCCGCCCGGACGTGTTTTATTCCTAAGTATTTCTTTTTTTCTTCCAGTACGCGCACCTCGTCCACCAATAAAAACGGGTCTCGGTGGGGAATACTGGCTTCAATGTCTGCTTTGTTTAATGTTTTAATAACAGGCAATTCTAAAAAATGTTTAAGCGTATCACGTCTTTCGCTCATTTGTCCTCCGAGTTTTCTAGTAACAGTTTAGCAAAAATTACATTGTGTTTGTGCCCCCCGCAGGAGCAAACAATTTTTAAAGACGGCAAATTTTGGGCGGTAAGACTCAAGTCTCCCACCAGGTCTAAAATTTTATGGCGCACCAGTTCGTCCGGAAAGCGCAGTTCGTTTAAAAATTTGTCTTTGCCCACCACTACGGCGTTTTCCAAAGAACCGCCTTTGGCTAAGCCGTGTTTTTTTAAGAACTCCAGTTCTTCCTCAAACCCAAATGTGCGGGCAGGGGCGATTTGATTTAGGTAATTTTCCGGGGTAAGCTCCAAGGTGTACGTTTGGCGGCCCACCAACGGATGGTTGTGAATGTACTCAAAACTCAACGTCAGTTTATCCGCCGGCTCCGCCGAGTAGGAAATATTGCCGCTGGAGTAGGTGATTTTGCGGTTAATTTTCAGGGTAGGGCGGTTATTCTCCAGTTCCTTTATGCCGGCTTCTTGCACGGCTTTGGCAAACAATAAAGAGGAGCCGTCCATAATAGGCGGTTCGGGGCCGTCCATTTCCACCAATACGTCCGTTATGCCTAAAGCGTTAAGGGCGGAAAGTACATGTTCCACCGTCCATACTTCGGCCGTAGCGTTTTTTAAATTGGTGCCGCGCAGGGTGGAGCTGACGTTTGCCGCCAGCGCCGCTATGGGCTCTGCACCGGGAATATCGGTGCGCAAAAACGAAATGCCGTTTTCCGCCGGGTTAAACGTCATGGTGGACGGCACGCCCGTATGCAGCCCAACGCCGCTTACGGATACGGATTTTTGAAGTTTTTTTCTCATAAATTATTTGCCTGCCAATTTTTTAATTTTACCCAAGAGAGAAAGTTTCTTGGTTTGGGATAATTGCTTTTTAAATTCTTTTATCTCTTTATACATTTCCGGCAGTTTACGCAAAATAGCCAACTGGCGGAAGGCTTCTTTCTGCGGCATGGCCGGATAACCAAAATAGGTCTGCCCGGCGGGGATGCTGTTCATCACGCCGGATTGGGCGCCTACTTGGGCGCGGTCCCCTATTTTCATGTGTCCGGCCAAACCCACTTGGCCGGCTAACACCACCCCGTTGCCGATGTCCGTTGTGCCGGCGACGCCTACCTGGGCGCACATGATGCTGCTCATACCTACTTTTACGTTATGGCCCACTTGCACTAAGTTGTCAATTTTGGTGTTGGCGCCGATTACCGTGCTGGAAATTTTGGCGCGGTCTATACAGGTGTTGGATTGGATTTCCACATCGCTTTCAATAATGACATTGCCGATTTGCGGTATTTTTTGGTGCCGCCCTTCGTGGAAAGAGAAGCCAAACCCGTCGGACCCTATTTTGGCTCCCGCCTGTAAAATAACAAAATCTTTTAAAACGCAGTCTTCCCGTATGACCACTTGGGGGTAGATTAAGCAGTTTTTGCCTATTTTTACGTTTTTGCCTATATAGCATTGCGGATAAATAACGGTGTTTTCCCCGATTACGGCATCTTCCTCCACCACGCTGTACGCCCCAATGCTTACGTTGGCGCCGATGTTAGCCGTGGGGCTTACCACGGCCGTGGGGTGAATGCCGGGCGTATATTTTACGCGCAGGGAATCCACGTATTTTAACAGCAGGATGAAGGCCCATTCCGGGTTTTTGGCGTACAAGATGTTGCCTTTAAAAGGCAAGTCCTGCCCTTTGGCTTCCAGCGGCAAAATCACGCAGCCCGCTTTTAAGTTTTGCAACACTTCCGGCTTTTCTAAATTTGTTAAATAACAAATACCGTCTTCTGTCGGTTCGTCCAAGGCGCATAATTGGCGCAGAACAAAATTTTCATCTCCCGCGGTTTCACACTGGGCAATGCGGGCGGCTTCTTTTAAAGTGATGTTCATAATACCTCTTGGCCGCACTATTTTTTGCGGTACTTTTTAGATTTTTTTAACCGGTTGATAAAATCCTTAGTGACGTTGACGGGTTTTTCCCCGTATAGCACTTCGTCTTTACGCACCACGGCGCCGATGTTTCTTTTTTTGGCGAAGGATTTTATTTCGGTATAAATGTCTTTCAAAATTTCTTTTACTTCTTTTTCTTCCAGCTTTAAAATTTCTTCCCGGGTGGCATATTTATAATTATCAATAAAAAAGGTTCTTTCCGCAATAATTCTTTTGTTGGCGGATATGCGGGCGGTAATGTCTTCCAGTTCTTCCGGCGTGTTTAAAGGGGACGTGGTAATAACTTCCGCCCCGGAGAACAACAGCCGGTTGATGATATTGCCTAGCAGTAAAGAGTCCGCCTTTTCCTCAATTTTGGGTTCAAATTCCTGCGGTTGCACCACAATGCGTTCATAAAACGGCTTTAACTGCAAAAGCTGCGCCGCCAGCATTTTGTTTTCAGCGTTTAGGGCGGAGATGATTTGTTTGGCGCTTTCCACCTCTTGTTCTTTGGCTAAAATTTTTAGGTGGATTTGCTCTTTTACCGCCACCGTGCGCGGGTGTTTGTTGAAGGCCTCGTCTATATCCACATAGGCCACCGTCAGGCATTTGTTTTCATATTGGGAAAGGTCTTCTTCCGGTTCCGCTTCGGCTAAAGGCTGCCGCGGCGCGTTTTCCGCGGGCGTTTGCGGTTCTTGCGCGGGCAGCCCGGCGTTTTCCGTTATAGAAGAAGGGGCCGCCTGCTCCTCGGCGAAGGGCGCCACTTCCGGCGTTGGTTGTACGGCACCGTGTTCTTGTTCCGGTTCCGGCGGCAGGGGGGAAGGCGTTTCCGCAAAGGCTTGTTGTTTGGTGCTTTCCGGCAGTTGGATGGCGTCTTCATCCACCGGCTGGGTGCCCGCGTCCGGCGCGGGGGCTTGCGCGGCGGAGAGCGTACCCGAGGCGTTTTGCGCTTTAATGGCCTGCACGATGGCGGCTTCCTGCGGGGTGAGGGATAAGTCGTCCTCCGCCCAAGCGTTTAAGGCCGCCAAACAAACCAGTAAAGTAAAAACACCCTTTTTATTATTCATGCCTTCTGCCTGTTACATCATATTAGACATATTGAAATAGAAGTGGGACTTGTCCTGCCCGTCTCTGTGGTTTAAACCGTAGCCCCAGTCTATGCGTATGGGCAGGGCCGGGGTGGTAAAACGCAGCCCCACGCCTACGCCCGCTTTAAACTGGTCCGAATCGGGGCCGAGGCTAAAGTCAATTTCGTCAAATTTATTCCAGGAGTTGCCCAAATCAAAGAAGAACGCAAACTGCGCCATATTGCGCCGTCCTTCCCGCGCGATGGGGAAGCGCAGCTCCGCGTTCATGACATAATACATATCGCCGCCGTATTCCGGACCCACTTCGCCGGCGCGGTCATAACCGCGGATGGTGTCGGCCCCGCCCAGGAAGAATTTTTCATAAGGGGGCACTTCTTTCGTGCGGCCGTACGGCTGTACGGAACCTATTTTATTGGACAATACAAACACAATGGGGTAATTGCCGCCCACGTTCAGCACTGTATAGTTGAGTACGGAACGGGCGTTAAAGTACCATAAATCCAAATCCCCTCCGATGGGTCCGCCAGCCAACGCCAACCCAACGGAGTTGCGCCAGCCGGAGGTGGGATCCCAAATATTATCGCGGGTATCTACGGCAAAATCCGTGCTGATGGTGGATACATTGGTATCTCCCTCTTCCAAATAGCTGCCCGGTTTTTTGCCCTCCGCCCATTGGAATTGTTCGTCAATGTCATAAATATCAATGTTTTCAAAAGAATAACCAAAGCTGAGTTGGTAGATATCGTCATTAAAGCGGGGGCCTACTCTCAAGCGGCCGCCGGTGCGCTTTTCTGTATAGGCTTGGTCGTCAGTAGAAAAAGAGCGGTAACGGCGGGTGCTGAACAAATCTACCCCTAGGGAAGTGGGCTTATCATAAATCCACGGGGTAGACCAGCTGACGGTATAGTCCAAAATGTCTTCCCCAAACAGCGTACGCAAAGTTAAACGCTGGGCGCGGTTTAAAAAGTTCAAATGGTTGACAGATACTTCCCCGTACAGCCCGTCCATGGAGGACATGGCTAACCCCGCCTGGAACATGCCCGGCCGGCCTTCCACCACGTTAAAGCCCAGGTCCACTTTTTGCGGGTCTACCGTGGGTTGAAGGTCTATTTGTACGTCGTTAATAAAGCCCAAATTCATGATTTTGGTTTGGCTGCGGCGTATTTTTGCCGCGTCGTACAAATCGCCGGATTTAATGGAAAGCTCCCTTGTAAAAACGTATTTTTTGGTTTTTCCGTATCCGGTTACGTCTACATTGTCAATGTAAAATATGCCGCCTTCGGAGATGTCAAAGCGGATGTTTAACAGCCCGTCCTGCACGTTATATTGGGGCTCTACGCGGGCTTGCAGGTAGCCTTTGTCGGCGTAGGCTTCCTGAATGGCGGCCACGGTGTCTTCAAAATCTTTTTGGTTGTAGAGTTTTCCTTCCCGGTAGTAGATTTTTTCGTTTAGTTCTTCGGTGGTAAATACGTTGCTGCCCTCAAAAGCGGTTTTGCCAAAATCCACCTTCGGGCCTTCGGTAACGTCATACGTAATGGTTACGCGGGATTTATCTTCATTATAATCCAGCTTAGGCTGGCTCATCATAAATTGGGCGTAGCCTTTATCGCGCCCGAAAAGCATCATTTTTACGTAATCCTTGGGCAGGTTTTGGGGTTTATACACTTTGCCCGGGCGGTTGGAGGATTTTTTGATAAGTTTTTCCAGCGGGATTTCTTTTAACCCGTTTATGTTTACGGCTTCCACGCGGGTGCGTTCCCCTTCGTCTATAATCAGTTTTACTTCTACGGTGTTTTCGTCTTCAACGGCAGTCAGCTCGTACTTTACTTGGGCGCTGACGTAGCCCTTTTCTGCGTATTTGGCTTTGATGCGTTCCAGGTCCAAATCCAGCTTGGCTTGGTTGAAAGGGTCTTTTAGTTTTAAGGTCATGGCCTGGGTGATGGCGCCTTTGCCCAGGTGTTTTCTGCCTTCGTAGGTTAAGCGGTCAAAAATGGGTTTTTCTTCCACCATGTAGGTAATGCGGTGGCAGGGATATTCCTGAAAAAACTGTTTGTCTTTTTTGGTGCCGGATATGCGGGAAATGTCTACTTCCACTTTATCAAAATTGCCTAAAGCGGAAATATCATGAATATCATCAGAAACGGTATACCGTTCGTACAGGGTGCCTTTTTTGGCGTTGGCGGCTTTGGTAACGGTACTTTTGGATATATTGCGAAGGCCAGTTGCGTCAATTTCACAAATCATCCACGGGCCGTTGGGGTCTACTTCTTCTTCCAAGACCTCAGCGGCAAATACGGGCTGTACCAGCAGCAAAGCGGCCCCTAAAACTATGCTTGTTTTATAAAAGTTAATCAAACCGTTCCCTCACTTAACAAAAAAAGCCCGCACTAATAGAAAGCACGGGCTGATTGAATGCGCAAAAAGTATGACTATTTGGTGGGTCTGGCTGCACGGCCGCTTTTGATGCAGACAGTGCAAACATACGCAGTCTGTGCTTTGCCGTCCAACATCACTTTTTGTTTTTGCAAGTTGGGCTTAAAGCTTCTTTTTGTTCTCATGTTAGAGTGGCTGTAAGAACCGCCGGATACCGGGGCTTTGCCACACACAGCACATTTATACGCCATAGTTTCCTTCCTTATAACTGAATTAAATTTGGTCCTTATATTCTATTAAATCCGGGCCGTTTTGTCTACCCTGTCAACCGGCTTGTTCTTCTTTCGGGGGGAAGAAGCGGCTGGCCAAAACGGACAATACCAAAATGCCCACAATAACGCCTAAAGACGCCACTACGGGTATATGGAAAAAGCGGCTGATTATCATTTTTACGCCCACAAAGAATAAAATGACCGAAATACCGTATTTCAAATACGGGAATTTGGTGGCCATGCCGGACAGCAGGAAATACAGCGAGCGCAGCCCGATAATGGCAAAAATATTGGAGGAATACACCAAAAACGTGTCTTGCGTAATGGACAAAACGGCGGGGATAGAGTCCACCGCGAAGATCAAGTCAGACATTTCAATTACCAGCACCGTGGCAAACAGAGGGGTGGCAAACCATTTACCGGCTTCTTTGATGAAAAAGTTTTCGCCGTGGTAATCGGTCTTAATGGGCATGATTTTTTTGAATACTTTTAATATGAAAGACTGGCTGGGGTCAAAATTGTCGTCTTCTTTTTGCAATAGCATTTTGGTGGCGGTAAAAATGAGCAGCGCGCCGAAGACGTATATCGTCCACGAAAAGGCGGAAATAAGTTTTACCCCTATAAAGATAAAGATAAAACGCATAATCACCGCGCCCAAAATACCCCACAGCAAGGCTTTAGGCTGCAAGTGGGACGGTATGGCAAAGTACCCGAAAATCATAATAAACACAAACATATTGTCTACGGACAATGAGTACTCCAACACATACCCGGTAAAAAATTCCAGCGCGTGGTTGGGGCCTTCCACCAACCAAATGGCTCCGCCGAATAAAACGGCCAAAGACACCCAAGCGCAAACCATCACGGCGGCTTCTTTAATGGTTACTTTGCCGTGGTGTTTGTTTAAAACGGCTAAATCAATAAATAAAGCGGCCAGTACAATTACCCAAAAGGCAATCCACATAGCCACCGAAACGGAAGTGCTGACAGGTTCCATTAAATTATTCTCCAAAAGTTAAGATGCTTTTATATTATAGCAATTTAGGAAAAAGAACTTTTCCTTTGCTTTTAGGGGGGTAAACAATAAAAAACCCGCCACGAAGCGGGAAAAGAAGAAAGCCGAGAATGGGAGTCGAACCCACAACCTACGGTTTACAAAACCGTTGCTCTGCCAGTTGAGCTATCTCGGCGCAATAAATTTAAATTATTTTATCATTTTTAAGGTCAAAGGCCAACCAAAACGCCGCAAGGGTATTATGCTACAATACAAAAAAGGGGGATTTATGAAGAAAATTTGTTTATTGCTGTTGCTTTGTGTGTGCGGCTTTTCGGCCCAAGGGGCAGAGTGTAATGCGCAGAAAGACTCTACCCTTTCTATTTTGTCAGATGAGTTGATGCGCAATTTTAAAACCCTTAAAAAACAGAATCCGCCGGTGTATTATATGTCTTATCAGCTAACGTCCATACAGGAGTTGGTGATAACGGCGCAAGCGGGCGCAATCCGCCAAAATACGGACAGCCGCTCCAACTGGGTGGATTTTGACGTGCGCGTAGGCAGCGTGCAGACGGATAACACCCACGAATTAAAAGGTTTTTGGAATAATTTCCGCCAAGTGGAAAAAGAAGCCCCGCTGGATGCTGAGTCCCAAAAAGTATTACGTAATGTATTATGGCGGGGCACCCAAGAAGCGGTGGAGAAGGCGCAGGATGATTATAATAATGTAATCAGCAATAAACAGGTGTCTTCCGCCAGTTTGGATACTTCGGACGATTTTGTCCTTCCGCAAAAGGCCCTCTTCTGCCAAACGCAGCCTTCGGTAAGCTATGACCGCCAGGAAATAGCCCAACGCCTAAAAACGCTTTCCTCATTGGTAAAAGATTATGATTTTATAGACAAAAGCTCTTTTAGTTTTGTTCTCACGCAGGAAGATACTTTTTTTGTAAACAGTGTGGGCAGCCGTCTTCGCACCCCGCGTATTTTGGGGCGCTACTCCATGGTTATCCGCGCGCAAACGCCGGAAGGAATGGTGCTGGAACGCAATGAATTATATGACGGCATTACCATGGAAGATTTCCCTTCTATGCGGCAAATGAAAGAAGATTTTACCCGTATGGCGCAGGAATTAAAAAGTCTGCTTTCCGCCCCGGCGGCGGAACCCTATACCGGGCCGGTTATTTTAAAAAACCGCGCCAGTGGGGTGTTTTTTCATGAAATATTAGGCCACCGCTTAGAAGGGCACCGCCAAAAAAGCGATTCTTTTGGGCAGACTTTTACCAACCGGGTAGGTAAACAAGTGGTATCCCCCATTTTAAACGTGAGCGACAACCCGCTCCTTTCCCACTTTCAGGGAGTGCCGCTGCGCGGGCATTATGTATATGATGATGAGGGAAACCCCGCCCAAGACGTTCTGTTGATAGAAAGGGGCGTGTTAAAAAATTTCCTCATGGGTTCCAGCCCCATTAAAGGGTTTCCCGCTTCCAACGGGCATGGCCGCAAGTCTTTAGGGAACCGCGCCGTGGCCCGTATGGGCAATACCATGATTACCCCGGTTTCAGCCGTTTCTTATGAAGAGTTGGAAAAGCGGCTTTTGGCGGAAATTAAACGCCAAGGCAAGCCGTACGGTTTAATTATTGAAGACATTTCCGGCGGTTTTACCATGACGGAAACCTCCGCCCCGCAGGCTTTTAAAGTAAACCCGCTGTTGGTGTATAAAATCTATCCGGACGGGCATAAAGAAATGGTGCGCGGGGTAGACTTGGTGGGCACTCCGCTGACCAGTTTTAGCAAAGTCATTGCGGCGGCGGACGATTACGCCGTGTTCAACGGCAGCTGCGGGGCCGAGTCGGGCTGGGTGCCGGTGTCGGCCGTGTCTCCCAGTATTTTAGTTTCGGAAATGGAGGTGGAAAAGGTGCAAAAAAATCCCTCCAAGCCTCCCATTTTACGCCCCCCATATACAGAAAATTCTTCTAAAGGGGGTACAAAATGAGAAAGTTCTTTGTTTTGTTATGTTTGTTGTTTCCCGCTTTTTCCTGGGCGCAGGACGATGTGTATTTTAAAGCCATGCAGGACGAGCTGGCCCGCACGCAAAAGCAGCTTCGCATTCCTAATGCTCCCCGCCCGTATTTTACGGCCTACTGGCTGACCAAAACCAAAGGCGTAATTTACGAATCTTTATGGGGGGAACTGACCGTATCCAGCACAGACGTATCGGACGATTGGCTGCTGATGGGCCGGGTGCATATGGTGGTGGGTGATAAAAAAGAAAACAGCCACGGCTTTTTACACAGCCATTATTATTACATCCCCAACGAGGTGTTTAAAATAGGCGACGGATATGACGCCGTGCGTCTGGGGTTATGGGGTATTACGGATGCGGAATACCGGGAAATGGTAGAAATTTTTGCCCAAAAACAGGCCTTTATGCGCCAAAAAAACCTGGCGGATAAATCTTCCGATTTCGCCCCCGCCAAACAAGGGTCTTTCTTGGAGCCGCAACCCCAATGGGAAGAGCTGGATTACGCCTATTATGAAGATTTAACAAAAGCTTTGTCAGCCGAAGCTAAAAAATATCCGAATTTAGAAGAAGCTTCCGCCGGCGTGCGTGTTTTGCTTAGCATGTTATGGTACGTAAACAGCCAAGGCGGCAAAATGCGCCTAAACACCACTTGGAAGAACGTCTTTTTGCAAGCCCAAATACGTAATAAAGACGGTATAAAACAACGCCCTATGGCGCAGTGGATGTATACGTTGGAAGAACTTCCTTCTAAAGAAGAACTGCTGCAAAAAGCCAATGCGTTTTATAAATGGGTCAGTGAGGGCTATTCAGCCGAAAAAGCCACCCCTTACATAGGGCCTGTTTTATTTAAACCGGCCGCCGCGCAAGAGATGATAAACTCCCTTTTTGTGTCTAACGTGTCTAACACCAAGCCTTTGCTTCAAGAGGAGGGGGAGGACCTTAGCGCCGGCGGGTTTAAAGATAAAATAGGCCAGCGGGTGTTTGCCCAGCAATTTACGGTGGAAGACAAACCCCTGTTAAGGGAATATAAGGGGGTTTCGCTGGCGGGTTTTGCCCCTATTGATGCCGAAGGCGTACCGGCTGAAAACCTGCTTTTGGTGAGCAACGGCAAACTATTGGATTTGCCTTTTAGCCGCAGTTTAACGCAGGGACGCAAAAAGAGCAACGGGCACGCGCGGGTTTCTTACCGCCAGCGCCCGCGCGCCGGAATAACCAATTTGTTTGTTACGCCCCAGGATCCTTTATCCCAGCAAGAGCTGGAACAGAAACTCTTGGACCGCTGCCGTGAGCTGGACCTGGAATACGGTTATATTGTGGAAATGATGCCCAATGCCAAACAGGATTTGCCCAACATTACGCGTGTTTATGTAAAAGACGGGCGTAAAGAACAAGTATATGGCGCCAAGTTGGAAAATTTCACATCCCGCTCTTTGCGTGATATATTAGCGGCGGGAGATGATGAAACCATTTTCAATTTTTCCGAGGATTCAGATCCAGCGCATGCTATCATCGTTCCTTCTTTATTGGTGGACGAAGTGGAACTGGTTCCTACGGGCAAACACCCGGACCGTAAACCTTTTGTGCCTAAGCCGTAAAAAGCATTTAGTTAGGTTTTTATGTTAAAAACCCCGCCGTTAAAGGCGGGGTTTTTTTGGGTTTTGATGTATGTGTTTAAAAGAAAATTCTACTTATCAGTTGGGTTTGGCGGAGGGTTGCGTAAGGGAAATGGCCGGAGCCGCAAACAGGCTGTCAGTAAACCGGCGGATAAAGGTGTCTTTTTCCCCTTGGCGTATTTGCTCCAGCAAGGATTTGGCTTGCTCATGCCGGCCTTGGCCGCTGGCGTTCATGGCCATGACAAAAAGAGCCAGTTCATTTCCGGGTTGTTTATCCAGTATTTGGCGGGCCTGCCAGTCAGACTCGGCATAGCGTTTGGCCTGGTGCAACCATAAAGCGCGGTATGCTTCTAAATCCGGGCGGTGGGGGGACAATAATAAAGCGGTGTCCAAATCGGCCAATGCGTCATTAAAACGGCCTAAACCGCGGTTTGCTTTGGCGCTTAGGAGCCAAAAGTCCGGGTTGTCAGGCGTTTCGGAAAGAGCCATGGTAATATTTATAAAAGCGTTGGCATAATCTTTTTGTTGATAGAACGTTTGGGCGTAGCGGGCCCGGTGGACCGCCGGCGCCTGCGGGTTGAGTTTAAAAAGCTGTTCATAATAAGAGCGGGCTTTGGCGTAATACCCGGTGGTTAAATAGATTTCTCCCACACCGGCCAGCACATTTTGGTTATTGGGTTCTAAAGAAAGGGCGTGTTCATATAAAGATAAAGAGCGGTCCGTCAGTCCAGTGCGTTTATACAAAGCGGCGGCGGAGAGCAGCAGAGGCACGTCGTCCGGGTGAAATTCCAGCGCTTCCTGATACGTTTCCAACGCCTTGCTTAAATCCCCCAATTGTTCATAGCTTTGGCCCAGCAGGCGGTAGGCGCGCACTTCGCGGCGTTTAACGTTTTTGGTTTTATAAATGTAGGCGCTTAATTCGGTAATGGCTTCTTGGTATTTGCCTTCATTAAATAAATCACGAGCTTGTACATATTCTTTGCGGTCATGGCGGGTGGCGAAGTCTAACCCCAGCAGGCCGGGCTGGCCGGCGCAGGCGGCTAGAAAACATGCGCTTAAAAGCGTTAGTAAAAAATTACGGTTGGTATACATAATGTCCCATTTTAAGAAGCATATCTTCTTGCAAATCCGCCAGACTTTTGGTGGCGGAAAGTATGCCCTCTTCTCCCGCTTTGGGCAGTTTGTCTAGCTCCAAGGTGGAAATATCTAACACCCGGTTGGTAATGACAAAATTTGCTTTTTTAGAGGATTCCTCAATCATGGCCGCCCCGCGCACGTCTCCTACCCGCAGGAAGTATTCCGCAATGGTGCGAGGTGTTTGGGAAGAGAAGTCCGGCGGGGTGACAGAGGCTATAACGTATTGGGCTCCCATTTTGCGCAAAGTTTCCGTGGGCAGGTAGTCTACCACCGCCCCGTCCACCAAATGGCGGTGGCGGTATTCCACCGGCTCAAATACGCCGGGTAAATTCATGCTGGCGCGCACCGCGATAGAAAGCGGCCCGGAATTGAATAAAACGCGTTCCCCGGTTTTTACGTCCATGGCCGCGCAGGAAAAAGGAATTTGCAAATCCTCAAAACGCATTTCCCCAATTTGCTCGTTAAAAAATTTTTGCAGATTGCTGGAAGACGGTAATTTCTTTGCTAGCAAAAAGCGCAAGAGTCCGCCTACGTTAAAATCCGGGGTGATTTTTTCCATTGTCATGTGATGGCTTATTTCCCATAGTTTGGATACGGGCAGCCCCGCGCTGTATAGGGAGCCTACCACAGAACCCATAGAAGTTCCGGTCATCATATCAATGGGTACGCCGGCGTTGTCTAACACTTCCAACACGCCCACGTGGGCAAAACCGCGCACCCCTCCGGCGGAAAGCGCCAACCCTACCGTAGGGCGTTTGTTTTTAGGCAGCTGGGTAAATTCTTCCCACAAAAAATCCCGCAGGATTTCATCATCCGTTTGCCTTCCCAGTCCGTAAACAGCCGCTGCCGGCAGCAGGGCCAGCACAGCGGTTGTTAAGCAGATTAGAAAAGCTTTGCGCATATTATAAATCCCGTCCAATGGCCCATTCCAATTCCGCCTTGGCCGTTAAGTTGTCGCGGATGGCGCAGTAGTAGTCGCTACCGGCTTGTAAATAAGCGCTTAACGCTTCCAGGGGGGCCGTTCCGTATTTAGGTGTTTTTTGCGCTTGGGAAAAGAGTTTGGAAATTTCATTAAACGCTTCCTGTCTTTGCAGTACTTCCGTCTGCCAAAAAAGCATATCCGCATGAGCTCGGGCTACTTGTACGTGTATTTTGTCTTCTATGGCTGCCCGGCGCAGGGTGCTTTTTGTCTGTTCCGCCTTTTTTTGGGCTGATTGCGTAGCCAAATTATAAGACAGCGGCAAGCGCATGGCCAATGATATTTGGCGGTTTACGGAGTCCAAATTATCATAACCCAATTGTTCATAACTGCCGGTTAAAATAATATCCGGATAGCGGCGGGATAATGCCAAGTCAATAGATAAACTGTCCAGTTCCAAGGCGTAAATGGCGGATTTAAGCTCCGGTCTAAATTCCATAGACCACAAATTTAAATGAGGCAAGTCCAAATCCGTCTTTACGGGTTTAAAATTTCCCACCACTTTTACATGGGTGTTGAGTTCTTTGTTTAGGGCTACCAGCATAGCCAGCTCGGCGTCTTTTAATTCTTTAACAGCCCCGTTGCGCGCCCCCAGCAAAGAAGCAAGCTTTGCCCGGGCCTGTACTTTTTCCCACGCGTTTAGTGTGGAGGCATTATAAAAACTTTGCGCTTGTTGGGCGGTTTGTTCGGTTAATTTGGTGTGTTCCTGGGCGTAAAGCAAATTAAAAAAAGCTTTTTTAATATTTAATACGACGGCGTTTTTTACCGTGTCATATTTGCTTTGGGCTTGTTTTAAATTGGCTTTGGCCATTTTGAGCGTGCTGGAAATGCGGCCGCCGGAATATAAATACTGCGTGGCGGTTACTCCGACGCCGTAGAATTGGTTCTTTATAGAGTCTTCCGTCAGCTTTAGCAGGTCGTCGCTGATTAAAAAACGGTTCCCAACGGCTTCCGGCAATACCATGGGATAATCTAAATTAAACCAAGTGGCGGTGCCTTGCAAAGAAATTTGAGGCAAATACATAAATTTAGCCTCGGCTACTTTTTGCTCGGCAATGGTAATTTCTTGCCGTGCGGCTAAAAAGTCCGAATTATTTTCCAGCCCTAAGCGGATGGCGTTTTCCAGGGTTAGGTCGTCGTTAATAAGGCTGGAAAATTTAATGCCGTATTCTTTTTGGGCAAAAACTGCCTGCGTTAAACATAGTGCCAGCAGCAACATAAAAAGTTTTTTCATAGGCCCCCTTATTTTTTATTTTTCATGTCGGATTCTATTTTATCCATCATGTTGTTAAACTCGTCTTGCAGTTCCATCAGCTGGTCCCCTTTGCGCAGGTGAACCCGCTGGGAATAATCCCCTTTGGCAATGGCCTTGCACACCTGTTCAAACCGGTACACCGGCCCGGCCATTTTATGAGAAACCAAAGCGGATATAACCACCACACATAATACGTATAGGGATATTTTGTAAGCGAAAGACGTCATTATAGGAAGTATATTTTCGTATAAAGGCTGCACCAGTACCGGGTAACGGTCAAAAATTTCATCCAGCGTAACGGTTAACTCAAAAGCCATGATGCCCAGCCCGATTAATACGCTGAAAATTATCATCAGCATGTAACGCAGCTGGAGCGATTTTTTAATAAAAATCGTTCGGCGTTTAAACTGGGGCGCCGCGTTTTGCGCGGGTGCCGGGGTAGATTTATCTGTCATAAAACCTCTTAAATAACAACGGCCCCGTTTGCCTCCCTTTTCAGGAACCGCGGAGCCGTACGCAAATGAAAAACGGCCCTAAAAATTGCCGACGTAACGGATTTGTATAATACGTTCGGCCTCATCTCCGCGGCCTATACGGCGCACGGCCGCGTCAAGCGAAAGGGAAGGGTGTAAATAGAACCGCAGCGCGGCGTTGAAGCGGGAATCGCGGATATTGCGGATATTATCCCACTCCGCCACTAAACCGATGGCGTCTTTAAACACATAAGACATACCGGTAAAGAAATACAGTTCTTCCCAGTCAAAATCTGAAAAGTTCAACCCGGCGGAAGCGTCTAACCCGGGGATAATAATCTCGCGGGACATGGCAATGTAGCCGCCTTTGCGGTTATCCATATATTCTTTACTTTTATCTATGGGGTAAGTATAGAGATGGTCTTTATAGCCGTACCCATAGCGGCGCCCGTCATAGCCGATGGCGATAGCCGGAAGGTATAAATCGCCGTCAAACAATTTCCATTTTGCCTGGAAATCGGGAGACAACACTTTTACAGAAGACGAGTTCCCCACCAGTTCATGCGCCGAAAAAGAAACCCCTAAATTAATCCGGGGAAATACGCCAAATTCTATGGTTTCCATAAGCGAGCCATGGGAATAAGCCCGGGTTAGGAAAGAGGCCTGGTAGCGGTCCAGCACTTGCGCGGTGGGGACGTCCAAAAGCATGGTTTCCGTGGTGATGGGATCTCCTTCCGCGGCCCATGCTCCTAAGGGAAAAACGGTTAATACAGTAAGAAAAAAAGCTTGTTTAAGTTTCACGTTAGCGCTCCTGTGTTTCTGGATTTATACTACTTACAGCCAAACACGTATATCTTTTACTTCCGGTTTAACCACATAGCGGATGTTGTGCAAATAAATACTTTCGCGCGCGGCCATAAAGTCGTTGGCGTCGCGGGGAAATTCCAGCTCAATATTGCCTTTGTCTATATTGCGGGTGTCATGAACAACGCCCAGGTGCCAGCGGTCTATATGGTCCGCGTCATAGGCTTGGCGGGGGTTGTCGTAATTGCGCAACACCACCATGCCTTTGGGCAAGGGTCCGGCGTCTACCGGGATTGTTTTGGTGATTACTTTGGTAGTCCAAACGGTTTTCCCTTTTAACGGACCGCGCAGAAACGTCACTTTATAGCGCGGGTCGTTATTGGCGGGTTTTTGGTCAAGCCGGGCCAAACAATAGGTAGCATAGAAAGTGCCCATATTCTCGCATTGGGCAAAAACATTGCGGCGGAAGAGACGCTCGTATTCTTTTTTATAGTCGGAGCGGTTATAAGGTTCTTCGGTATGGCGGCACGCGCCGGCAAACGCCACAACGCATAAAACGGCTAAAACGGGAATTAGTTTTTTCATAATAAAACTCCTTAAAAAGGTCAGAATAGTCTATACCTTTCGCTAATAAATTATACCCGTTTTTGGAATGAAATGGGAAATATATTTTTTACATAAAAAGGCCGCTGTTTCCAGCGGCCTGTATATTATGGTTTGTATTCTTTAAACTGAAGCCCGGGGATTTTGCTGTTTGTTATTTTATTGCCGGAGGATTTTTTCCCCTCCGGTATGTTTCTTTGTAATTCTTGCGTGGCTTGGCTTGCTGTCATGTTGCTTATTTTTTGGGTTTTGCGGCGGGAAGAATCAATTAAGTTTTCCCTATACAGTTCCTGTATAACCCCTTGGGCGAATGCAGCCATGTCTTTGGCGCGTTCGGTTAAATCATTTTGTAAGATGTCGGCCCGGGCGGCGGTGTCTAATTTGGCGCTGCGGTCAAACACTTTGCCGTCTTTACCCCATACCAAAAAAGCCGGATGTTCTTTAAACACGTCTGTCATGTCACGGGCGTTTTGGGGGTCCGGCACGTAAAAGATAATGTGCTCCTGCCGTGTTTGCGGGTTTAATAATTTGCGGTCATCGTTGCGGCGGTTAAGCTCTTCCATTTGCGCGCGTGTTATGGGAATATACGCCGGGGCGTTTTTAGATAAAGCCTCTTGCATAATTATAAAACGTTCGCCGGATTCATCGTCTTGGGTGTCATCCAGCAACCTTTTTTCCAGTTCCGGCACCCATTGACTATATAAGTTTAACGGATCCTCTACGGAGTTTAAACCGGCGGAAATAACAGTTTCGCGCACGTTGGGATATTGCTGCAGCTGATTGGGGATCCAATAACACTCTTCGTTTGCGCAGTTTTGTTTTTCCAGCATCAGCTCGTAGATGCGGGATATGGCTTCCTTGGCTTGCTTCTGTTCCGGCATGTCTTCCGTATCGTCTTCCATGTCCGGGGGACGCATATTTTTTGTTTTACCCAAAACAACCATCACGTTTACTTCCGGCAAGGCCGGATGCCCGGCCGGTAAATTCAGTTTTTCCACCAGTTTTTGTCTGCCTTGTTGGTTTTGCTTTTCTTGTTCTTCCGGGCTCATCCAGGCGCTGGCATCCTGCGAAATGGAAGGAATCGTGCCACAGAGGGTAAGATCTTCTGCGTAGAAAGAGTCACTCTCCCCTTTGCAGCCAATCGTGGTAGGAAGCCGGTCCGGCGCGGGGGCGTTGCCGGCTTCTTCCCGTACTTGGCGGGTTAATCTGTTAGAAAGGTTTTCTTTTGTCCGAGAGATGATTGCCGCCAATTTTTGCTGATTGTTTTTCTTTTCTTCATCCGTGGCGTCTTCATCCTGGTTATTTATAATCCACTCGCTTGTGCGGGTGATGGCCAGCATGGGGTTAAACAAATCCCCGCCGGAGTAGACGGTAGCCGTTTCCGTCCCGGTGGATGCGGCCGGGGTTCTTGCGCCTGTTCTGGGCAAAGAAGCCACGGTATAACTAGGCATGGCGGGAGCCGCGGCGGTACGGGTGGAAGAAGGGGTTTTCCCTTGGTTTCCACCTAATCCCTGGGAAGAGGCCACCGGGCGCGCCGAAAGATTTGTTTGAACGGTTTCTGAAGCCGGTTTCTTTCCAAGCAAATTTTTAATGGGTGCCAAAAGCCGCGCCAGCGCGGAATCCGCCGGGCGGGCGGGGGCGTCTAGCCCCGGTGTAAAACGGGCGGCCCGTTCCTGGCGAACATAGCGGTCATAGGCGGTATCGGTCGTGTTTATCTCGTATATGCCTTTTGCGTTAGCCTGAGGGGCGGTTTGGCGCACAAGTACCCAGTCTCCGTCGTCGTTTTGCAGGGCGGCGTCTCCATAATCAAAATTGGAGGGTCTTAACAAAGTGGTTTGGGAAGAAGCCCCTTCTTCCGAGCTTTCTGCGGCGTAGCGGGTGGCGATTTCGGGCGGGACGTCGGCATACAGTTCGTTTAAATCCTCGGGGGAAGTTTGTATTTTCCCCCGGGCTTTAGCCAGGCGCTTCTGTTTGCTTTGAAATATAGAAGCTATGCGGTTTACAAGCTCTGTTAACGGGTTGGAGGTAAAAATCTGCGGGGAAGCCTTTTTACCCGGCCCGCCGGCAGTTTCTTGCGTTTCTAAAAACGGCAGAAGCAAAAAGAGAAGCAGCGCGCAAATACATATGATTAAAAAAGTTTTGCCAATGGTTTTCTTCATACGATAGCCCCTGACATAAATAAAAATCTTCCTTTTTCCGGGCCGCGTAAAGAACGCCCCCGCAAAAGGTTATTCATAGTCTACCCGTTTAAAGAGCATTTTTCAAGGGTCTTACTCCATTTTTAACAGGCGTTTTAGTATTTGCCAGGATTTTTGAATATGCTTTACAAAAGCGTTGGGCTGGGGCTGGGCCGGCTGTTGGAGACTGCGCAGAGGGGGATATCCTGCTTGCTCCATGAGTTGGATTAGGTAATTAGAAGGAACGGCGAAATTTAAGTTTTGGTTTCCTTCCCCTTTATAGCTGCCAAAGACCACGGATATGACGGTTCCCTCCCTATTAAAAACAGGGCTTCCGCTGGAACTGGGGGAAATGGGGGCGCTTATTTGGTGCCACAGGATGCCGTTTGATTTTTGGCGCACCTGACTGATCAGACCGGAGGAAACGGTATTTTGCAAACGTCTTGGGTTGCCGATTACGGTAATCACCTGCCCCGGCAGCACGGTGTCTGAATCGCCAATAACGGCGGCGGGCAGGTTGGCCGCCTGTATTTTAAGTAAGGCTAAATCCACTTCTTGGGACTGGGCAATCCGTTTTGCCTCTCCGGACACGGCTCCCGTGTTAAAAGTTACATTTATGTACAGGGCGTTGTCCGCCACATGGCGGCTGGTGGCTATTATCCCGTCCGGATGGACGACAAACCCTGTCCCGGTAAAGGTGGTGCCGTCGTTTTTGGCCACGTTAACCGCTACCACGGTTTTGGCGTTTTCATCGGCAATTTCCACATGGGTTTTTGCCTCCAATGAAGGTGTTAAAAAGCAAAACAGCAAAAAAGCCGGAAAAAGGTTTTTCATATTACCGATTATAATAAATTTTGGCCTTTAGGCGCGGTTGAAAAGAGTGGGTATAAATTGTAAACTTTAGTGTAACAGGAGTGTTTTATGGAAAAGTTTTACGTTAGCCGCAAAAAGTATGAAGATTTAGTAAAAGAAGTAAAAGCGTTAAAGGAAATAAAGGCCCAGCTGTCTGAAGAAATCGGCGCGGCTGCCGCCCAGGGGGACTTAAAAGAAAATGCGGAGTATCACGCCGCCAAAGAAAAACAAGCGGAAACCTTGCGCCGCATTGATGATTTGGAAATGAAGCTTCGCAACGCAGAAATTACCGACGATTTGGCGGTAGACCGCAGCGAAGCCCGCATTGGCGCCACTGTTACCATTAAAGATTTAGCCGCAGATATTGAGTTTACCTATACGCTGGTGGGGTCTATGGAGTCCAACCCGGATAAAGGGTTATTGTCTGTAAAATCCCCGTTAGCCAGTGGTGTTCTGGGCAAAAAAGAAGGGGAAGAGTTTGAGGCCATCCTTCCCCGCGGGCCCAAAAAATATAAATTGATAAAGTTGGAATACAAATAATTTGTTCCGTATTTTATAGCAAAACAGGCCGCTTTTAAGCGGCCTGTTTTTTGCAATGGCTACGTTTGGAAACTGTGTTTAACGGGGCTTATTATTTCAGGGGTAAGGTGAGTTTGCCGTCTACCATATAACGTACCATTTCATCATACAAGATGCGTTCGTGCAGGCTGGCGGACGGGCGCTCCTGCACGGATTGCGGCAGCCTTTGGTGTTTTTCGCGGAAGGCTTTAAAGTCTTCTAAAAAATCATAGTAAGAGCGGTTAGGATATTTTGCCAGTAAATCACGTATTTGGCGTTTAATGGTTTCTGTTTCCAAAAAGGTATTGGTAACATTGCGCGTTAAAATAAGCTGCAGGGTGTTGTATAAACGCCGTTCTTTAATGGGGGCGTTCCACATAGGCTGGCGGTGGTTTTTAGCCACAAACGCGCGCAGGTCTTCTAAGGTTAAATTATAGGCGCTGATAGTAGCCTGCACTTCTGGGGCGTTAATAGATTGCTGCATGCCTTTTTGATGTTGGTTATATGCGTCTCGGGTAAATTTTTTGAATTCTTCCGGATTATTGTATAAAAGTTCCGGTATAGCTAAAAATCTGCGCAGATGTTCTTTCGTGCGATGGGATACTTTCCAAGATTTCAACAATTCGCGCAGCGGCAAATTGGGTTTATGCGGGTGGCTGATTGCGTAATTTAACGCGCTGTTTACCACAAATTCACGCAAATCTTGTTTAGACAAGCTTTCCAGATCCCGGTCAAGCGGAATGGCGTAGTAATCTGAAATTTCTTTGGACAATTGGGCATACTCTTCATTTTCCAAAAGTTTAAGCAACGTTCTGGATAAGGTTTGGTTAATTACTTGGTCTTTGATTAACAATTCTGCCCAAGCCACCTCGGAGGGTTTCGGGTCTGCCTGTAAGGCCATCACGCGGGGGAGTATTTCCGTCATGGCGTTAATTTCATGTTGGTAAGCCTGGTGACGGTTTAACAATTTTTTAAAAGGAGAGGCGGACATAACCACTTCCAGCTTTTGCCCCAAGTGGCGGTAAGTGCTGGTGGAATACAGGCCCTGAGTTCCCCGGTTCAGGTTTGACAGGATTTTCTCGGCGTTAGCGGCAGTTTTGGAAGAGGAGGAAGAAGCCTCCTTTACTAAACGGCGAAGCGCTTTCTTCCCTCCGCCTGGGCCGGTGGCACAAAAAGCGCAACATGCACTTAAAATAAAGGTTAAACATAAAGTAATTTTCTTCATAATTTTAGTGTAGTAAACCTATAAATCCCTAACCAGTGTCTTTAGACCTAAGTCCCGTTGGGCCTTTGGGCCTAATTTTTCAGATAAATTGTTAAAAATACAGGCGCATGGACGGGTTTGTTTTTAAAGATAAGCAAAAGAGGTCTTGTCTGCTTTCCCCAGGAGGCTCTTCTTGGGCAACAAAAACCCGCGGCGGCTTTGGCGGGTGTAGCCTGTTGTGTGTTATTGGAAAATACAGGTAAAAATTTTTTAACTTCTTGCCTTGGGGCTTGGGCTTATTTGAGGGTTTATTTTAAGACGCGGAGCAATTAAAAAACCCCGGCTTATCGCCGGGGTTTTTTACATAAGGCTTGTTATTGATATTTTTTTAACACCGCTTCTTTAGAAGCGCTGGAGTAGTGGTTATAGTCTATTTGTTGGAAAATAGAGTCTTTCTGTTCCAGCTCATACACATAGGCTTCGTTAATGCGGTTGCCTTTGATTTGCTCATACAGCTCATTAAAGCGCTGTATGTGGTCTTTGGTGCGCTTGGTGGAATATTCCTTAGCGGTACCGGTAGTCATCAGGAAGGCCCAGTCGGAAGACTGCATTAACAGTAATTCTCTTGCCAGCTGGTTGAGCGCCCGGCGCAGCAGCCCGTCCGCATTGGGGAACTGGTTGGCCATTTCCATCATGCGTTCGGCCGCTTTGATTAAATGGCGGTAAATCCAGTCGTTTCCGCTGTTAAGCCACACGTCGTGATAGCCTTTATCCCCCCAGGAGGACATGGAAGGCTGCACCGTTTGGTTGACGGGATATTTTGCCAAGTATTCGCTGGGAGTAATCAGCTTAATATCCGTCTGGTCGTAATAAATCTTTTTAAAGAGATATTCCAAGAAGTCTATCCCTTCATACCACCAGTGGCCGTACAGCTCGGCGTCGTACATAGAAACAACCAGCGGTTTGCGGTCCAGCAAGGTGCTTAAATATTCAATTTGTTTCTGGCGGTTAAACATAAAATTGCCGGCGTGTACGGCGGCCACTTCGCGCGCTTCCTGCGGGTTGTAGGCCTGTTTTTGGTTCAAGGGCACTTTGCCGGTAATTTTATAGTATTTCATGGCGATATTGCGGCGTACGCCGTCGCTGTGCAGGTAAGGTTTGATGTAATCGTAATCCAAGTCATACCCTAAATCGCGGTAAAATTCACGGTATCTGGCATCACCGGGATAGCCGGATTCTGCGCTCCATACCTGCTGGGCGGATTCCATATCGCGCGCAAAGGCGGCTACGCCCGTTTGCGGGCAGTACACGGGGGCGTAAATACCGTATTTGGGGCGGGGAGTGCCGTGTAAAATGCCGTGGGACTCGGTAAAGAAGAAGCGGATGCCTTCATCACGCAGGAACTTATCGTCTCCCGGGTTGTAGGCGCATTCCGCCAGCCAAATGCCGCGCGGGCTGCGGCCAAAGCGGCTGCGGTAATCGTTGGCGGCGATTTTGATTTGGGCGTTTACGCTTTCTTTGTGTACCATTAGCGGCAAATAGCCGTGGGTGGCGCAGCAGGTGATAATTTCCAGCTTGCCCATATCTTGGAATTTCTTAAATCCTTCCAAAATCCGCCCGTGGTAGCGGTTTTCAAACAAGTCTTGGTAGCGGCGGAATTTATCATAATACATCTTGGCCACGGCTTCAAATTCCGTACCGCGGGTGCGCTCTATTTCTTTGCCGGAAAGCTCCACCCGTTGGTTTAAATAATGGCGGAAGCGGTCTATTAAAAGCGGGTCCGACATCATATTGCACAAAGGCGGCGTGAGGGACATGGTTAAACGGAAATCCGTCCCCTCGTTGGTTAAATTTTCAAACACGTTCAGAAGCGGCAGGTAGGTTTCCACCATGGCTTCATAGAACCAGTCTTCTTCCAAGAAGTCCGGGTATTCGGGGTGTTTGATAAACGGCAAATGCGCGTGTAATACAAGTGCTAGATAGCCTTTTTCTTCTGCCATGTTATTTCCCCTGTTCGCGAAGCGCTTTTATGTTGATTTGGCGGACTTTATCCCCTTTGGCGTTTTGGGCTTTGATGGGCAAGTCCACCACGCTGCCGGCGGGCAGGTGTTGGCGGATAGAGAATTTGCCTTCCTTTAATTCAATAATTTGGCCGTTGATGGAGACGGTGGCGTTTCTGGAGGCGGAACCGTAAATGATGATTTCGCAATCCGCTTTCAGCCAAATGTCTTCGTCCTCTTTCTTTTCCGGTTTTTCCAAGTGCAAAGCAAAGGAAGACCAAGACGTAGGCGTGCCGGAAGAAGGCAGCTGAGTCAGTTTCCAGCGCTGGCCGATTACCTGCATCAGCTCGCTGGCGCCCAGGCCGATGTAATCCGCCCCGGAAAGTTTCAATAATTTTTGGAAGTCGCCCTCCACAATCATCCACTTGTCGTCAATGATATCGGAAATTTTGCCCGGGGGCAGCAGGGTTTGGTTGCTGCGGGCCACTAAAATAAAGCGGCCGTCCGCCGTCAGGTAGCCCAAATCCGCCACGTAGCTGCGGCCGGTTGCCGGCGCGTTGATGTACCAGCTGCGGGCTTCAAAAATAACAGGCATATCATAAAATTGCACGGCGTTGGTGCCGTCAAAATAGCTGATGCCGGTTACGTCGTATAAACGGATAATGGTTTTAGCGGCGTTTAATACATCGGCGCTGTATTGGCTTTTGATGCATTCAATGGTAGCGGCGGTAATTTCCCAAAACAGAAACAGCCAGGCCGGGTCTTTTGGCAAAAGGTAGCTTTCAGTCTTGCCGTAAGAAGCCGGAATATCGGCTTCCGCTTTCGCGTCTTTCACCGCGGGTTTCACCAGCGCGGAGGACGATAAATTTTGTGTCATATTATTACCTCACCCTTTAAGAATAAAACAATAAAAAAGCATGATAGTCTTCAGCCATTATATTGTAGCATTTATTCGGCGTAAAATAGGGTTTTTTTTGCGGAAAATTAAAAAAGTTTTAAAGAAGGGGAATTTCTTGGGCAAAAAATCTTTTTTTGTTACAATAAAAGCATGAATAAAAAAGGATTTGGCTGGATAGGGGCCGTTATTGTGCTGGCGGCCGGAGGAGTACTGCTTTTTGTATTGCTGCAGGTGCAGGCTATGTTTCAAAAAACACAGTCCCAAACGTTAAAACAAATGCAAGGCGGGCGCGCGGCGCAGCAACAGGCGCAGGAGCCCCGCCCCTCCTGTGATGACGCCAGCGGAGTTTGCCCGCTGAGTGAGTTTGAGTAGCGGCGGCAGAATCATTTATAAAACATGTAAAATGAAAACCCCGGGCCGAACCCGGGGTTTTAAATGAATTTTTGGGCTTAAATAAGCCCTTTCTTTTTCAGTTCTTGGCGCACGGCGTTCATATTGGCGGGGATAATATCCGCCGTTTGAACCGCTTTTAAGGCGGAGTCCGTATCCTTTAACCCGTTGCCGCCTATAATCAGGCAGACGGATTCATCATGTTCTATCTTTCCTTCCGCCACCAATTTTTTCAGCGCGGCATAAGTGGCCGCCCCGGCGGGTTCGGCAAAAATATTGGCTTTGCGGGCCAGTTCCGGTATGGCGGTGATGATTTCCTCGTCCGTTACCGAAACGGCAAACCCGTGGGATTCTTCCAGCGCCTGCATAGCCAGCGCCGCGTCGCGCGGGTAATTTACCAAAATACTGTCCGCCACCGTATGGGCCTTAACGGAACGGACCTCGCGTTTTGCGTCAAACGCTTCTTTAATGGCGGCGCTTCCTTGGGCTTGCACGGCAATCATTTGCGGCATGGATTCAATAATGCCCAGTTTGGCGAAATCCACAAATCCTTTCCATAAGCCGCATAAAATGGTTCCGTCCCCCACGGCCACAATTACTTTGTCCGGGGCTTCCCATTCCAGCTGTTCACAAATTTCAAAAGCGCAAGTTTTTTTGCCTTCGCGCGTATAAGGGTTAAACCCCGCCGCGCGGGAATACCAGCCATATTGTTCCACGGTTTGTTTGCACAGCTCAAAGGCGTCATCATAAGAACCTTCCACCGCTATGACATCCGCCCCGTATACCAGCAGCTGCACCAGTTTGGGTTCCGGTACGGAGGTGGGAGCGAAAATAACGCTCTTCATGGGCAGGCTGGCGGTCAGGCAGGCTAGAGAATCGCTGGCGTTTCCGGTGGAAGCGTCGGCGATAATTTCTTTATCTAGTTCCACCGCGCGGGCCACGGCCACGGCGCTTCCGCGGTCTTTAATGGAACCGGTGGGGTTGCGTCCCTCGTCTTTAATAAACAAATTAGAAATATGCAGCTCTTTGGCCAATTTTTTGCAGCGGTACAGCGGCGTCCAGCCTACGTGTACATTGGGCACTTTGTCGTGGTCGTCAATAGGAAGCAGGTCCATATAGCGCCACATGTTGTATTCCCGGTTGTCTTTTAATTTGCCGATGCTGAAACGTTTGGAAATTAATTTATAGTCATAATTCACTTCCAAATTTCCGCCGCAGGCCGTACACACAAAATCCGTTTCGCTGGTTTTGTGTTCTTTGCCGCAGTTGATGCATTGCAGGTTTAAGATTTTTTTCATAAAGGGTTTATTTGGCGTTTACCGGTTTTTGTATTAAAAATAAGCTTACAAAAATAATTGCAAGCCCGATGATTTCCATGCCGGAAGGAATACGCCCGCGGGCGATAATATCGCTGGCCATGGCTACCACCGGCGTGAAATAAGTAACAGAGGCCATGCGGGTAGCCCCCCAGCGTTTGATTAAGGCCACCATCAGCAGGAAAGCCACCGCGGAAGAAAAAATACCCGCGCTGAAAATGGACAACACCACTTTTAAACTAAATGCCGAAGCGGGGGGGAACGGCTCCGCCAGTGCGGCCACAATCACCAGCACCACGGCGGAAAACAAATATTGGTGGAACGTGTTGGCTTCCAGCGTAACGGAAGTATTGTCCACCATGACCAGCTTGGTAATGACGTTTCCTAAACTGTAAGACCACGCCATTAATAAAAACGCAAAACAGCCGTAAAGGGCCATTTTGTCACTGCCTAAAGTAAAAGAGGGCCAAACAATAATTAGCAGCCCCGCCATACCGATGGTTACCCCGATGGCGCGGCGCCAGGTAAAGCGGTCTTCCCCTTTTAAGATAATTGCCCCGGCGATGAAAGACCATATGGGCACGGTACCGTTAAAAATACCTCCAATGGTAGGGGCCACAAACCGCTGCCCCCAGGAGATTGCCGCAAACGGAAATAAAATAAGTAAAAAACCAATAAGCCACGGGCGCCACAGCTCGCGCGGATTAATTTTTAAGCTTTTGCGCTGCACCCCGTATAATACAAGGAAAAACGCCAAGCCGGCCGCCACGCGGAAAAAGGTGCTCCAATAAGGCGGCAGGGCTTCCACCATGTTTTTAGAAGCCAGAAAGGCCGTGCCCCAACACAGGGCCAAACAAAACGCCAGTAAGTAACTCATGTATAAAAACCTCCGTAAATAACATTATAGTAAATTGTTAAGCGGGGTAAGTTTTATAAAATATACCTATCCCATTTTTTACTTTCCTTCTGCGGAGGATAGGTGTGTATGTGGTTTTATAAAAAAAATACCATGAGTTTTTTGTTTTGCGTAGTGGTATTAACCGGGGTGCTGGCGGCAGGTGCGGGGGTTCTGCTGGGAACGGCCAACCCATACTGTTTGTTTTATGGAAATAAGTGGGATATGGGCATGGATTTTTTTAATCCTATTTATGCCGCTTTGTCCGGCACGGCCAGTTTGTATCCGCCCTTGCCTATGGCGTTTTATAACGCAATCGGTCTTTGTTTCCCCCCGGAGATATGGCAAGGCGGCGCGGTCACTTTGCGGGCCAGCTGGCAGGGGACGGGATTATATGCGTTGTATCAAATAGCGGGGATATATCTGTTTTGCGCGTTGGTATTAGGGATTAAAAAAGGGGAGAAAAAAGAAAGAGCGCTGTTTTTAACGGCGGCTTTGTTTTCGGCCCCGTTTTTATTTCAGTTTGAGCGGGCTAATTTTATTTTCCCCGTACTTCTGTTAATCTTAGGTTTTTTGCGTTGGAAAGACAGCCCCCTCCCCTGGGTGCGCCACTTGGCGCTTATTTGTTTGGCGGCGGCCGGGGCGTGTAAAATTTATCCGCTGGCGCTGGGCATTATTTTGGTGCGGGAAAGACGTTGGAAAGATATTTTGATGTTGGGCGTTTATACGGCGGCTTTGCTGTTATTGCCTTCTTTTTTGTACGGCGGACCGGAGGCCGTGTACCACCGTTTGTGGCGCAATATGCAGCTGCATTTAAATTACCTTAGGCGTTTTGGCGGGTTTGGCTATGAGGTCAGCGCGCCCAATACATTTATGCTGGTGTCGTATTGGCTGGGGAAGCCGGTTTCCCTGGCGGGGATACACGCCGTTTCTTATAGTGTGCTAGGGGTGGGGGCTTTGGCCGCTTGGTTTAGCAAAAAAACGTGGCGGGCGTGGGCGCTGGCGGGGTGTTTAATGGCGCTGGTGCCGCAGATGAGCGGGTTTTACGCTTTGATTTTATTATTCCCGGCGTTTGTGTTGCTGGTGGACGAAGCGGATAAAAAATCCCCTTTGGATTGGTTTTGTTTTGCTTTGTTTCTTATTATATGGCTTCCGGTATGGTTGTTTGCTTTGCCTAAAAGCTGGTACGCGGGCAACGTGGCGTTGTTTGGGGAAACGCTGGTATGCCGTTTTGCCGTATTGGTTTTGTTTGCGGTGCTGTGCGCGGCGGGGTTGGTTGATGCCGCGCGGCGTGTTTTGGCTTGGGTTTGCCAAAAAGGGCGCTTGAGTAAAAAAGTATAATATATATAAAGGAAATTTATGAAGAAAATACTCTTTTTTGTCTTGCTCATATTGTTGGTTGGCGGTGTATTTTGGTTTTGGTCCGCCAACAGCTCCCGCCCGCAAGGGCCGGGAGCGGACGGAAAAATAAAAGTGGTGGTCTCCGGCTACGTACCCTATACCGTAGCCAAACAGATAGGGGGGGAGCTTATAGATTTGTCTATGCTGCTTCCCGCCAATGCGGAGCCCCATTCTTTTGAGCCCACCCCCGGGGCCATTATTGCCGTGCACGGGGCGGACGTATTTATTTATGTATCCGGCCGCATAGAACCGTGGGTAACGGATATCGCGGAAAACGTAAAAGAAGGGGCCGTGGTGGTGGAGGCGGCTCAATCAGCCAAACCTTCCAAAGACCCGCATATCTGGATGGACTTTGACAATATGCGCCCGTTTGCCCGGGCCATTGCCCAAGCTTTGCAGGAAAAAGACCCCGCTCATCAAGACGTGTACGCCTCCAATTTAGCCGCGTTTAATACGCAGCTGGACGAGCTGGAACAAGCCTTTTCTGCCGCTCTTGCCAATTGCCGTCAGCGGCGCATTGTGCACGTGGGGCATTTGGCTTTTGGCAATTTGGCCTCCCGCTACGGGCTGGAACTGACCGCCTTGGCGGGCACTTCGCACGACGGGGAACATTCCGTTAAACGTTTGGCGCAAGTGGTGGATTTGGTTAAAAATTCCGGCGTGCCGTATGTATTTACGGAAGAGGCCCTCTCCCAAAATTTAGCCGGCGTAGTGGCTAAAGAAACGGGCGCCAAGTTGTTGCCCCTGTATACCGTGGAACACGTAAGCCTGCAAGACGCGCAAAACAATGTAACCTATGCCGATTTAATGCGCCGTAATTTATCCAGTTTGCAAAGGGGGCTTGAATGCCAGCCGTAATTGAAGCCAGGGGGGTGCGCTTTCGGTATGAAACGGCCTGGGTGCTGGATGATATTTCTTTTCAGGTTCAGCCGGGGGATTATGTGGGACTCATCGGTCCCAACGGCGGCGGAAAAACCACTTTGTTAAAAGTGCTGTTAGGGTTGGAAAAAGCCCAAGGCGCGGTGCGTTTGTTCGGGCAGGATTTGGGGCAATTTAAAGACTGGAAAAAAATAGGCTATCTGGCGCAAAAAAGCCCGGTGGCGCAGAGCCGGTTTCCTATTTCAGTGGAAGAAGTGGTGTTTATGGGGCTTGGGTTTGAGCGCTTTCACAACCGGGTAACCCACGGAGATTTAAAAAAAGTATATGACGCGTTGGAAAAAACCAATACGCTAAGCTACGCCAAGCGGATTTTTCACGATTTATCCGTCGGCCAGCAGCAGCGCGTATTGTTGGCGCGCGCCTTGGTAAGCCGCCCGGAATTATTGATTTTGGACGAGCCCTCCGCCGCGTTGGACGCGGGCAGCCGGGAAGATTTTTTTAGTTTGCTGGGGGAGTTAAACTCCCGCCACGGGGTAACCATTTTGCTCATCACGCATGACACGGGCGAAGTGGGCAAATACATTTCTAAATTTATGTACGTGGATAAGGAATTGGTTTTCTACGGCACCAAGCAGGAGTTTTGCCAATCGGAAAAAGTGGCCGCCAAGCTGGGCGCTTTTGCCCAACACACCATAGACCACTTGCATAATAACGGGCACTGCCCTTTGGGCTGCCACTGCGGGGAGAAAGACCATGCTGAGTGAATTTTTAAGTTACGGCTTTGTGCAGCGCGGGCTGTTGGCGGGCTCTTTGGCGGCGGTTATTTGCGCGTTGCTGGGTGTGTTTTTGGTGCTTAAACGGCTTTCTTTAATTGGGGACGGCCTCAGCCACGTGTGTTTAACCGGGGTGGCGGCGGCGCTGCTAATGGGGGCTTCGCCGGTGTATGTTTCTATTCCGGTGGTGATGGCGTCCTCTTTGGGGATTTTAAAACTGACGGAAAAATTCCGCATTTATGGGGACGCGGCCATCGGCATCATCAGCGCGGCGGGGCTGGCGGTGGGTATTTTTATTACCAGCCTGGCCGGCGGGTTTAATACGGATTTGTTTGGCTATTTATTTGGCAGTATTTTAACCGTGGGCACGGATGAAGTGATTCTGTGCGCTGTATTGCTGGTTATTTTGTTGTTTTTTGTCATTGTGTTTTACCGGGATTTGGTTTCCGCTTCATTTGATGCGCCGTTTGCCCATACGCGCGGCATTAACGTGCGCGCGGTGAATTTGGCGCTTACCTTAATTACGTCCGCGGCGGTGGTGTTGGCGTTTAAGGTGGTAGGGATTTTTCTTATTTCCGCCTTATTAATCATTCCGCCCGTTTCCGCCCTTATGCTGGCGCGTACGTTTAAACAGGTGCTGTATTGGGCCGCCGGGCTGGCGCTGGCGGCGGTATGGGCGGGGGTGTATTTGTCTTTCTTGTTTGATATTCCTTCCGGGGCCACTATTATTTTGGTAAATTTATTCATATTGGCCTGCGCTTACGCATACAGCCGGATAAGGAACGCCTATGCCGCAGAAAAGTAAAAAAGAGGTTATTCCCTTAATTAAGGAATTAAAAAAACTCTACCCGGAGCACGTCATTCCGCTTCACCACCAAAACGCCTGGCAGCTGTTAATGGCAGTGATTTTATCCGCCCAATGTACGGACGCGCGCGTAAACACCATTACCCCAAACTTATTTAAAAAATATCCCACTCCGCAGGCTTTGGCGGCGGCGGATCTCAAAGAGGTGGAAGAAATCATCCACTCCGCCGGTTTTTACCACAGCAAGGCCCTGTCCTTAATAGAGAGTTCCAAGCGCATTTGTGAAGCTTTTAATGGAGAGGTTCCCCAAAATATGCAGGATTTGCTGTCCTTGCGCGGGGTAGCCAGAAAAACGGCCAATGTGCTGTTGGGGGACTATTTTAAAACCCCGCAAGGCATTGTGGTGGATACGCATGTAAAGCGGCTGGCTTTGCGCCTAGGGCTTACCAAACAGACGGATCCCGTAAAGGTGGAGAAAGACTTAATCCGTCTTATTCCGTACGAATATTGGGGCTGGATAGCCATTGCGCTTATTTTGCACGGGCGCAATGTGTGTAACGCGCGCAAACCCGTGTGTACGGCTTGCGCGCTATGCGGGCTGTGCCCCAAAAACGGGGTGAAAGTTTCCGCCTGAGCGCACGTATCGGTGCCGCCCATGCCATAAAAGAAGGATGTTATTATTTTGTTTTAGCTGTTCCCGCCTAAAAAGAAAGGCGGGAATTTTTTACACATGCGTTTAGTTTTTGCGGAAAAATATTCGTCTTTTTATAAAAATAAAAAACCCCGCTTGTAAAAGCGGGGTTTTTGGTTTTGGTAAACTTTATTTGCCAAGCAGAGAAAGCAAAATCCCCGCCGCCACCGCACTGCCGATAACGCCCGCCACATTGGGCCCCATGGCGTGCATCAGCAGGTAGTTGTTTTTGTCGTATTCCAAGCCTAATTTGTTGGATACGCGCGCCGCCATGGGCACGGCAGATACCCCGGCCGAACCGATAAGAGGGTTGATTTTGGTTTTGCTGAACAGGTTCATTAGTTTAGCCATTAACACGCCGGAAGCCGTAGCAATGGAGAACGCCACCACCCCCAGCACCAAAATACCCAACGTTTGCGCGGTTAAGAATTGGCTGGCCTGCAATTTGGAACCTACCGATAACCCCAGCAAAATGGTCACGATGTTGCAAAACTCGTTTTGCAAGGTTTTGGATAAGCGTTCCGCCACGCCGGATTCTTTAATCAGGTTGCCAAACGTAAGCGCGCCGATTAAGGGCGCCGCGTCCGGCAGCAAAAACGCGCACAGCAAAAGCAGCGTAAGCGGGAAGAGGATTTTTTCCCGTTTGGTTACGGGGCGCAGCTGCTCCATTTTAATTTTGCGTTCGGCTTCGGTAGTCAGCAGTTTCATAATGGGGGGCTGGATAATCGGCACCAGCGCCATGTATGAATACGCCGCCACGGCAATAGCGCCTAGCAGTTCCGGCGCCAAGCGGCTGGTTAAAAAGATGGCCGTTGGGCCGTCCGCCCCGCCAATAATGCCAATGGAGGCCGCCTGCTTCATGGTGAAAGACAAGTCCCCCATGTGCATATTGGTTATGGCAATGGCGCCGATAAGCGTGGCAAAAATACCAAACTGGGCCGCGCCGCCCAATAGGGCCATTTTCGGGTTGGCGATTAACGGCCCAAAGTCCGTCATCGCGCCCACGGCCATAAAGATAAACAGCGGGAAAAGACCCGTTTGTATGCCGGCGTTGTACACAATGCCCAAAAACCCGTTGGGGCCGGCCATGTCCGCCACCGGAATGTTGGACAACAGCCCGCCAAACGCGATGGGGATTAAGAGCAGCGGTTCAAACTGTTTTTTAATACCCAGCCACAGCAGGAACAAACACACCCCAATCATTACCAGCTGCTGCCAGGTAATGGCGTATAGGGAAGTGGTATGCAATATTTTAGTTAATGCAACGGTAATATCCATAACGCCCCCTATTTAATCAGCGCAATGGGGTGGCCGGTTTGCACTTGGTCCCCCTGTTTAACGAGGAAGCTGACCGTCCCGGCTTTGGGCGCGCTGATGGCGGTTTCCATTTTCATGGCTTCCATCACCAGTATTTCCTGCCCTTCGGAAACGCTGTCCCCTTCCTTGGCGCTGAAGCGCAAAATGGCGCCCGGTACGGGGGCTTTTACTTCCTGCGCGGTGCCGGAGGATTGGGCCGGTGCGGCGGCGTTTGCGTCCGCTTCGCCTACGGAAATGGCAAAACGTTTGCCGTTTACAACAGCCACGTTGTCGCCGTCAAAGCTTACGTTATAGGCGGTTCCGTCTACGGTTACCTTACAGGTTTTGGCGCCGTCCGCCGCGGCGGCGGGTTTGGCGTCTTTGGCCCAGCGGATGCCGTTTATTTTGGATTCGCCTTTCAAATACATTAACCCTTTGTCGGCGCAGGTGGCTACGATGAACACGTTTTCGTCCGTTACCGGCAGGCCGGCGGCTTCCAGTTTTTCTTTGGCGGGTTTTAAGCCTTTTTTGGGGTCCGCGTCGTTAATTTCCAGCGGGGTTTTGGCGGTGGGTTCCAAGCCCAGCTGCTGGCTGGCGGCTTTTACCACTTCCTCTGCGGGTTCCACCGGGGTTTTGCCAAAGTAGCCCAGCACCATTTTGCCGTAACCGGGGGTAATTTTTTTCCAGCGGCCAAACATTACGTTGCTGTACGCCTGTTGGAAATAGAACTGGGAAACCGGCGTGACGGACGTGCCGAACCCGCCCAGTTTGACGCATTCGCCCATGGCGTCTACCACTTCGGGGAATTTGTCAAAGGTGCCATTGTCGCGCATCATTTGCGTGTTGGCGGTTAACGCACCGCCGGGCAGGGGGGAGAAAGGAATTTCCGGGTTGACGGCGGTGGCTTCCGGCGGCAGGAAGTATTTGCTCATGCAGTCTTTAAATACGTTTTCCGCTTCTTGGATTTTTTTGTAATCAATATCCAGGGTGTATTCCGTGCCGCGCAAAGCGTGCCACATGGTTAAGATGTCAGGCTGGCAGGTTCCGCCGGAAACGGGCTGCATGGACAAGTCCAGCGAGTCCGCCCCCGCTTTAATGGCTTCCAAGCAGCAGGCGATGGAGTTGCCCGCCGTTTCATGCGTATGGAACACAATCTTGGTGCCTTGCGGCAGGATGCGCCGCGCCATGGCGATGGTTTTGCCCACCGTGCTGGGGGTGGAGGTGCCGGACGCGTCTTTAAAGCAGACGGAGTCAAAAGGTACGCCGGATTTTAAAATTTCGCGCAGTACTTTTTCGTAAAATTCTTCCGTGTGGATTTTGCCGGTGGGGTCCCACCCCGGGGCCAAAGACATCATGGTTACACACACTTCGTGCTTTAAGCCCGCGTCATGAATGCACTGGCCGGAGTAAATGAGGTTGTTTATGTCGTTCAACGCGTCAAAATTGCGGATAGTGGTGGTGCCGTGTTTTTTAAACAGTTGGGCGTGGGCTTTAATAACGTCGGAAGGCTGGCTGTCTAACCCCACCACGTTTACGCCGCGGGCCAAGGTTTGCAGGTTGGCGTCCGGCCCGGCGGTTTTGCGGAACGTGTCCATCATGTCAAAAGCGTTTTCATTGCAATAGAAGAACAGCGCCTGGAAGCGGGCCCCGCCGCCAAATTCCATATGCGTAATACCCGCGTGGCGCGCAGCTTCCACCGCGGGCATAAAATCTTTAGTCAGCACACGCGCCCCGTATACGGATTGAAACCCGTCACGGAAAGCGGTAAGCATAAAATCAATTTTTTTCATTTTTTGGCTTCCTCTCATTTACCGGTAAATCTCTTGGCGGCGGCCACGGCGGCGGCTATCGCCAAATTATCCGCGCGGGCGGCCACGGCGGCCGGCGCGGGAGCAGACTGCGGAAAATATTTTTCCAATACTTTCACCAGCCAGCCCAGCACTTTCATCACGAGTACCATGATGAAAAGAAACGTAAACACCACCATCATGCCGATAATGGTTAAGTTTACGCTGTCCATCAAGGAGGTACTTTCTGCAAGGTTCATGCGTTCATGTCTCCTATAGAAAACTCCTTCGGGCCCTGCGGCGTGTTAAGCAGCAAAGTCCCGGCGGAGGAAATATCCCGCACGGTTCCGGTATGTTGCCGGTCTGCGGCGGTAATGCAAACGGTTTGGCCTATGTACGGAAACAAGGCCTTGTATTCCTGCCCGAAAGAAGAAAACCCTTCAGCCAGCGCTTTGGGCAGGCGGGCGTTAAAACGCGCAAGCAAGGCGTTTAACAATTCCCGCGCGGTGACGGAAATATGTAGCTCCCCCAGGGAAACGGCCGGCTGGCCCACGTGCCCTAAATCCGGCTGCCGGATGTTTATCCCCACGCCTATTACCAAAGCGTAAAAACGGTTGTTTTCCAATACCGCCTCACTTAATATGCCGGAAAGTTTTTTGCCGTTTACCAACACGTCATTGGGCCATTTTAATTGCGCCGGAACCCCCAGCTCCCGTACGGTTTGGCAAATGCACAAAGCCATCAGCTGGGTTAAGTTGGGCAGGTATTGGGTGTTTTCTGTTTTTAAAAGAACGGAAAAATATAAGCCGCCCTTTGCGGAAAACCACTTGCGGTTAAACCGGCCCCGCCCGGCGGTTTGTTCTTCGGCGCAGACAACGGTGCCGTTTTCCAGTTCCCGCGCGTGCTCTTTGGCGTACGCGTTGGTGGAATTTAACGCTGGAAAATGCAATATGCGGGGCATACCTTCATTGTAACAAAATAAACGCGGTTATTGACGGAAAACATTAGCCGGCGTGTTGGGCGGCAAACAGCAGGGCGGCGGCCATGCTTTGCGGGTCCGCCAGGTTTTTGCCGGCAATATCAAAAGCGGTGCCGTGGGTGGGGGAAACGCGTAAGAAACGCAGGCCTGCCGTCACGTGCACAATAGGTTCTTTGGCGGCCAGTTTTAAGCCCAAGAGGGCCTGGTCGTGATACATGCACAAAAGCCCATCAAAATTGCCGTGTTTATGCGCCAGCCACAGGCTGTCTGCGGGGAAGGGCCCCTGCACGCGCAAACCGTGTTTTTTTAAATAGTTCATGGCGGGCAGAATGGTTTGCCCTTCTTCTTTGCCAAAGCGTCCGTTGTCCCCGCCGTGCGGGTTTAAAGAAGCCAGCGCAATTTGAGGGTGTTTTACGCCCAGCTTTTTTAGTGCGGAGTTAAAATCCAAACAAGTTTGTTCTATGCGTTGGCGGGTGATGATTTTATGCAGGTCTTTAATGGCAAAATGTTCACTGACCAGGGCGCATTTTAACGCTCCGCTTACAAACATCATTAAAGCGGTTTTGCCGTAGTATTTGCGTAAAAATTCCGTATGTCCGGTAAACGGGACGCCCGCCAGCGCCCAGCTTTGTTTGGATATGGGGGCCGTAACCAACGCCTTGGCGGTGTGTGCGGCCACTAATTTGCAGGCGGTTTGCAAGGCTTTAAAAGACACTTCCCCCGCCCATTTGCAAGGAGCGGGTTTGGTTTTGGCGAAGGCGTTTGGGTGCTCTATGGGAAGAAGCTGCGCCAGATCCGGCGTGAAACCGGCCGCCTCTAACGAGTGCGGCTCCCCCACTACAATCACGCGGCAGGCTTGCCGTACGGCCGGATTTTGCAACGCTTTTACGGTTACTTCCGGCCCAATGCCCAGCGGATCACCCGCGCTTACGGCGATAAACGGTTTTTGTAACATAGCAAACCCCAATAAATAAAGAGGAAGCGTTTGCTCCCTCTTTATTTTATAAATTTAACCGCTTGGCGGAAATTATTTTTTTTCTTCTTTTTTCTCTTCTTTAGCTTCTTTTTTGTCCGCTTTTTTTTCGGATTTTACTTCTTTTTTATCCGCTTTTTGGGCGGCTTGGGCCTGTTGGGCCAAGGCTTCTTCAATCAGTTTGTCGGACTCAAAGCTAATGGTTACTTTTACGTCCGCCTTGTCATACAATTCGCCGATATAATCGCCCATGGCGTTTTGAATTTTTTGCTGGGCTAAATATTGGGCCAGATCTTTGGCGATATCATCGTAACCAAAATCTTTTTCGGCGCGTTTTTCTTTAATTTTAATAATATGGTAGCCCAGATCCGTTTTAATGGGGTCGCTCACTTTGCCAACAGCCAAAGAGAACGCCTTATTGTCAATTTCTTTGGGGGCGATGCCCTTAATTAAAATCATGTCCCCGCCGGAGGCCAAGGCGGCTTTGTCTTCCGTAGATTCTTTTACGGCTTCGGAGAAATCTTTTCCGCCGTCAATTTCTTCTTTGATTTTAACGGCCAGTTCTTGTTTCTTTTTGGCTTCTTCAGGCTTCATGTCCTTGGTTACGGCTAAATAAATATGCCCAATGCGCACCTGTTCCGCCGTAAGCTGTTTTAATTTGGCGGCGATGGCGGTAGCTTCTTTAAAGCGGGCCGGGTCTTTTTTCTCCAGCGCTTTCATTTTTTTGCTGTTGCCTTTCATGCAGATTTCCACATCTTCATACAAGGCTTTTACGTCCGCCTCTTCCACCGGTTTTACCGTGGCGGTGATGCGTTGTTCCATCAGTTTGCGCACGGCGATGTCTTTTTTGATTTTTTCTTTATACGCTTTTAAGCTCATATGCTGATTTTTAAGGGCTTCGTTAAAGCGTTTATCGGCGCCTTTGGGGTCTTCTTTTCCGGTTTTTTCATCCACGATAAACCGGGCTTTGATTTCGTTGATGCCGGCATCTACCTCGCTGTCTTTTACCTGTATTTTGGCTTCATCGGCGGCTTGGTATAAGAGTTCTTTGGAAATAAGCTCTTTAAGCACTTCGCGCCCCAGTACGTCCTGCGCGTAAGGCTGTTCTAAAAATTGCGGAGCCGCCACTTTGTATTGTTCCAGCACGCCTTCCAAATAAGAATCATATTCGGAACTGAGTACCGGTTGTCCGTTCACCGTGGCGACGGAGGATTCCATCACTTTGGCCTGTACGCCTACCCCGAAGGCCAGCACCAGGGCCAGTAAAGCCGTTAGGTTAGTTTTTTTCATACACAAACACCTCATATTTATTTTTTAAAGCATTTAAAGCGGCGTCTTCTTTTTGTAAACGCAAAATCTGCTCTATGCGTTCTTTTGCGTTTTTAAGAGAAAGCCGTTTTTCCTTAACTTTCATTATTATATGAAATCCTTGGGAAGTTTTGATAAATCCCTGTACGCTGCCGGAGGGGGAGTTGGCCGCTATGACTTCAATTTCCGGTATAAATTCCCCGGGCATGAAAGAAAACTCCTTTCCGCGTATAGCTTCCGGCGCGATGGAATATTGCCTTTCCAGCTCTTTCCAGCGGGAGGGGGATGCTTTTAAAGCGCGCAGTACTTGGTCCGCCGTTTGGGCGTTGGAAATGATGATTTGTTTGACGGTCATTTCATAAGGGTATTTGTCAAAATAATCTTTTATTTCCTCTTCCGTTACCGCGGTTGCGCCGGATTCTTCCAGCTGGTCATACCAAGAGCGGATAAGCAGCTGCTGGGCGTAGTCGTCGTAAATTTTTCTGAGTTGGGCGCGTTTGTCTTCCAACGCGGCTAAATAGGAGTCAGACTCGTCCAACTTAGCGTCTAGGGCGGCCAGTTCGGCCAGTTTTTCCCGCACCAAGGCGTTAATAAAATTGGTGCGCCCGATGGATGTTTTTGCAAAGTCCCGGTCTTCGGGGGACATGAAAACCAATTTATCTTCCAGGTCTTTTTCCGTAATGATAACGGCCCCCACTTTAGCGGCGATTTCCGGTTCCGCGGGCGTTTCGGCAACAGGGGTTTCGGCCGGCTTATTGCAAGCGGCCGCCAACAAGACACATAAAACAGAAAATAAAAAAATATTGCGCATACCCATACTATATCATTTTACGCGCCGGAGGGGAGCGTTTGAAAAAAGCAAACGGCGTTTTGGGCTTCTTTTACCAAGTCCGTCCCCGGCGCGAAACGCAGGCGGATGCCGTCTCCCGAATTGGATTTTAAAAATTCTACATGCGCCGCCCCGTAACGCTTAAAAAGAAGGGAAGGAAAATCCGCCGGCATTCTAAAATCCCGTGAGAAAGAAAATTCCAGCTTGTCATCGCTGGCGTCAATATGCTGTATTTTTAATTCCCCCGCGCGGGCCGACAAAGCAAACACCTTGGTTAAATTGATTATTTCCGCCGGTACGGGGCCGCATAAATCCGCCAGGCGGGTAAGAAGCAGGTGGGTTTTGGTTTCATCCGCGCTCATTAGTTCCTTATAATATTTCAGCCGTTCGGCTTCGTCGGGCAAATAATCCGGCGGGATATACGCCGGCAAAGGCAGATTAACGGTGGAGCGAAGCTCCCTCTTGACGGGCTCCCCTTTTAATTTTTTTACTTCGTTAGCCACTAAATCACAGTACAAACTAAGCCCCACTTCGTTCACGTACCCGTGCTGTTTGACGCCTAACAGTTCTCCCGCGCCGCGTATTTCCATATCCCTAAGCGCCAGTTTAAAGCCGCTGCCCAGTTCGCCAAATTCCATTAAGGCGGCCAGGCGTTTTTTGGCTTCTTCGGTGGGGTCTTTTTCCGGTTTGGGGTTCCAAGGTACGGCGGCCAGCTGGGCAAAATTGTCTTCTTCCTGCGGGGCGGGTTTTTTAAACAGCCAGTCCGGGTGGAATAAATAACAGTAGGCTTTAGTGCTGCCGCGCCCGATGCGCCCGCGCAGCTGGTACAGCTGGGCTAGGCCGAAGTTGTGTGCATTTTCCACAATTAACGTGTTGGCGTTGGTAATGTCTATGCCGGATTCTATAATGGTGGAGGCTAAAAGAATATCGTATTTGCCTTGGTTAAAGTCCCACAGGGTTTGTTCCAGCAGTTTTTCGTCCATTTGTCCGTGCGCCATGCAGATTTTGGCTTCCGGCACCAGTTTTTTAAGAAACAGGTAGCGGCTTTCCATGCTTTGCACGCTGTTGTACACATAATATACTTGCCCGCCGCGGGCAAGTTCTTCGGTAATAGCGGCGGCGGCCAGTTCATTGTTCCAGGCGGTTACCACGGTTTTTATGGCGGTGCGCCCGCGCGGAGGGGTGTCTATGAGGGATATGTCCCTTAGGCTGGATAGCGATTGGTTTAACGTGCGCGGAATGGGCGTAGCGCTTAACATTAAGGTATGCACGCCGGCGCTTTTGGCCTTGATTTTTTCTTTTTGTTTTACGCCAAAGCGGTGTTCCTCGTCAATAATTACCAGCCCTAAATCTTTAAATACAATGTCTTTGCTCATCAGGCGGTGGGTGCCGATGATGATGTCGCACACGCCGCTTTTTATTTCCTGTACCACTTCCCGCTGTTCTTTAGGGGTTTGAAAGCGGCACAGCATGCGCACGTTAACCGGGAAACCCGCCAAGCGTTTGGAAAAAGTTTTATAGTGCTGGTCCGCCAAAATGGTGGTGGGCACCAATACCATTACCTGTTTGCCGGATACGGCCACCCGCAAGGCGGCGCGCATGGCTACTTCCGTTTTGCCAAAGCCCACGTCCCCCACTAGAACACGGTCCATGGGGCGGGATAAATTTAAATCCCGCAGGACGTCCTCTATGGCTTGCTGTTGGCCGGGGGTAAGGTCGTAGGGGAAAGAGTCCGCAAATTCCTGCTCTATGCGCGGGTCCCCCGGGGTGAGCGGCGCGGGGGAAGCCTGGCGCAGGGCCTCCAGCTTTAAAATCTCTTTGGCGGTTTTTTGCGCTTCTTCTTTTACGCGTTTTTTTACGTCGCGCCAAGCCGTTCCGCCCAAGGCGGACAAGGCGGGTATTTTGCCTCCCGCGCTGATGTATTTTTGCACTTTTTTAAAGTCATACATCGGCACATACAGTTTGCTTCCTCGGCGGTATTCAATAATCAGGCAGTCTGTGGGGTTTTCTTCCTTATCCATAATTTCCAGCCCCAGGTATTTGCCTATGCCGTGGGTTTGGTGTACTACATAATCTCCCGGCGCCAATTCTTTAAAGCGCACCCGTTTGGCGCCTTCCACCGTAAAGCTTTTTAACACGCCGGAGGTATTGTAGCGGCGGTCTAAAATTTCGCAGGAAGTGATAAAAGCCTGCTGCTTGACCGGGTTTACAAAACCTTGTATAAGGGGGGATATTTTAATAGGTGTTTTGGATAGGGTGGGGTATTCCTGCATGATTTCGCCCAGGCGGTCCAGTTCCCCGCGGTTTAAACAGCATAGGGTTAAGTGTATGTTGCGGTTTTTTAGCTGTTGGGCTTCCCGCTCCAGCAGGGGCCAGTTGGCCCCGAAGCGGATATTGGCCTGCAGCCCGCAGTCCGTAGCGTGAGCCGCGGGCAGGGTGGATAAAACAACGGCTTGAGGGAAGCTGCCTTCCGGGGGAAGGTTTTCCTCAAACGCGTAAACGGCTCCGGCGGTATAGGCGGATAATGGATCTTCTTCCCGCTCAAAACGCAGGGGCACAATAACGGCTTTATCCGTTTGTTCTTGGGTGTTTTGGGTGTCTAGGTCAAAACTGGCGATGGACTGCACGGTTCGGCCGGAAAAATACAAGCGCAGGGGGAGGTGCTGGTCCAAACAAAACACGTCCACCACGCTGCCGCGCACGGCGTATTGGCCGGGGGATTCGGCGTAATCTTCGCGTTGGTAGCCGGCGTTTTCCAATACGTCCAGCAAATCCTGCCGGCGCAGGGTGGCCCCGCGGTGCACTTCAAACAAACGCCGTTTAAATTCTTGGGCAGAGGGGAAGGCCGCGTCCAGGTCTTGCGGGTGAATATCCAGCAAAAAAGGTTGTTGGTTTTGTAATAACTGATAAAGGGCCGCCATGCGGCCGATATGCTGTTCCGGCAAGTGTACGGCAAGCGCGTTTTGGGGGCCGAATTCTTTTACCGCGGCGTGCAGGGCGTCTTCTTGCGTTTGGGCTCCGCGCACAAATACCACGCTTTGCCCTTTATGCAGGAATTTTTCACACAAAAAATAGCCCCGGGCTGCCGCGTTGGGCAGCCCGTAAAAACAAGCAGTTTTGTTTTGGTTTTCCTGTGCAGTCATACACACAAAACCGTTTTATAAGCCTGCCGGGAAATCAATAACTTTTGGGTTCGGTTCCTTTGATGAACGCTTCCCAGAATTTGTTGCGTTCCGTGGGCATGGCCAGTTTGCCGGTATTGGGGTTGATATACGCAAAGGATATCCCTTCCGGCACGGCAAAATCGTCGTTAGGCTCGTCTTTTAAGAGCTCTTCCATAATATCGCTCCACCAATGGCCGGTGTTGCTTCCTTCCAGGTGGATTTTGTCTGCGTAGGCGGAGTCGTCGTCATACCCCATCCAGCCAATGGCGGCGGTGCGCGGCGTCATACCCACAAACCACATATCCCGGTGGCTTTGGGTGGTGCCGGTTTTACCGGCAATATTGCGCCCCAGGCGCGATACATACCGTCCGCTTCCGCGCTGCACAACGCCTTTCATCATATTAATAAGCAGGTAAGAATCCTGCGGGGAGAAAGCGGCTTTTTCCATCGGAATATGCTGTTCCAGAATGCGTCCGTTGGCATCTTCCACGCGTTCAATATAATAGTTGTCGGTATGAATGCCGGCATTGGCGAAAGTGGTAAGGGCGGCCAGGTGTTCGTCCATCGTCAGCACGCTTACGCCCAAGGCCAAGGCGGGCACGCGGGGAAGGGCGGAGGTAAGCCCCGCTTTGCGCGCCACACGCACCACGGCCGGTACGCCTACGGCGTCAATTAAGTTTACGGCTACCAGGTTTTTGGATTTTTCCAACCCGCGGCGCAGGGTAATCCATCCTTCGTTGCGTCCGCCGTAGTTTTGCGGCACCCATACGTTAAAATCCTTGGAGGAGATAAAAGACTGCTTTGCTAAATCCAAAGAATACAAGTCAGACGTTTCATCAAACGTGCGCCAGTTTCTGCCGTCGTTATAGAACATGGTGGGCAAGTCTTTTACCAACGTGGCGGGGGTGTAGCCTTTCTGTAAGGCGGCCATCCATACATAAGGTTTAAAAGAAGACCCCGGCTGGCGTTTGGCCTGGGTGGCGCGGTTGAATTTGCTTTCGTCAAATTCCCGCCCGCCTATCAGCACGCGCACGGCCCCGGTTTTTACGTCACGCACCATAAAAGCGCCTTGCAGACGGGGAAAATCCGGTTCGGTTTCTTCTTCCGCGGGGGCTTCTTCCCCTTCGGGGGTTTCTTGCGGCTGCGGTTCTTTGGGGGTAATGTCTATCCCTAAGCTTTTGGCTACGCGCTCGTCCAATTTTTGCAGGCGGTCGTTCATAATTTGCTCGGCGGCGGACTGTTGGTCAATATCCACGGTGGTATAAATGTTTAAACCGCCTTTCCATAAAGTTTCCGTTCCGTATTTTTCTTCTAACACGCGGCGGATGTGCTCAATAAAATACAAACCGGGTTTGTATTCTTCCGTTACCGTTTGGCGGGTGGGCATGGGTTCCTGCTTGGCGGTTTCGTATTCTTCTTGGGTGATGTAACCCTGCTCTTTCATGACGGAGAGCACCAAATCCCTGCGCTGGCGGGAAAGTTCCGGATTGGTAAACGGGTTATAGCGTTCCGGCGCCGGCACCAAACCCACAATGATGGCGGCTTCCCCGGTGGTCAGTTCGGACAAATCTTTATTAAAATAGCGTTTTGCGGCGGATTTTACGCCGTAAGCCCCGCGCCCTAAATACATCTGGTTTAAATAAAGCTGCAGAATTTCCTGTTTGCTGAATTGGTGTTCAATTTGTACGGCCAAAATAATTTCGCGTATTTTGCGGATGAGTCTTTTTTCTTGGCTTAAAAATACCCCGCGGGAAAGCTGCTGGGTGAGAGTGGAAGCCCCTTGTTTGGCGCTTACGTGGATAAGATCGTGCAAGGCGGCGCGGAAAATACCTTTAAAAGACAAACCGGAATGCTCAAAAAATTCCCGGTCTTCCATAGCCACCACGGCGTTTTGCAAGTCCACCGGTATTTCCGAAAGGGGCACCATACTGCGTTTTTCTATGGAAAATTCATGAATTAGTTTATTGTTGCGGTCATATACGCGGGTGGTGAGGGAGGGGGTGTACTCCTCCATTTCATACACCGGCGGCAAGCCGGAAAAAATATAACGCATAAACACGGCGGTGCAGATAATAAGTAAAAATAGAACGGCCAGACAGCCGAAAAGGATGGGTTTTGTGGAAAAAAGTTTTTTTAAGTATTTCTTCATATTATTAAAATTATATCAAACTTAAGGATATTTTCGGGGCAGTACCTATATAAAAGAGGGACGTCTTTTTGTACAAAATAAGAATAAAAATAGTAAAATTTTACTAAGTATCGTTTCCGAGGTATTTATGCCCTGTGAAAAAAACAAAAAGCAAACGTGTATCTACCCGTGCAAGGAACATTGCGCCGAAGCGGCTTTTTATGTAGACAGTCCCCAAGCCGTCGCTTCCGCGCATAACTCCAAAATATACGGGTATGATTTAATTTACGTGGCCCACCCGGAAACGAAAAAAGTATTTATGTTTGGCAATGCGGAAGGTTTTTATACAAACGCCAAAGGGCCGGACGCTTTTGCCTTGCATGATAAAGCTTTCCAGCAAGCGTTAAAAGGCAATGTGGTCAAATACGCGTGGAGTTTGGACCGGGGATCCGTCACTTATTATTATCATTCCACCTTATTGCCGTTGTTTGACAATGACAAAAAAGTAGCCAACGTGTTGGGGTTGGTGCGTAATTTGGACAAGTCCTCCTCATTGCGGCACCAAAAGGCCTTGCATGAGAAAGGGGAACACACCTTCTCCCAAATTTTGTTGGCGGCGCGGGAAGATGAAAAGAGGGAAATATCCAAAGCGCTGCATGACGAAATAGGCACCTCAGCCGTCACGCTGACCTCTTTGTTGGCCTTGGTGAAAGACAGCGTCCGCTCTAATAATAAAAAGCAGGCGCTGCAGGATATTGCCCGGCTGGACGAACAAATAAAAAACACCATTGACCGGGTGAAAAACATTATTGTCAATTTGCGCCCTCCGCATTTGGAAGCCTTGGGGCTGGAAGGGGCGGCGCGCGAACTGTTGGAAAATTTCAGCGCGTTTACCGGCATCCAACACGAGCTGGTGGTGGATGACCAGTGTGAGGAGCCTTCTTCTGACAACGTAAACATTATGTTGTACCGTGTGATACAGGAAGGCCTTAATAATGTGGTAAAGCACGCCCATGCCAAAAAGGTAAAGCTGGTGCTTCGCAAGACGGAAAAAAACGTTACCGTTAAATTAGAAGACGACGGGGTGGGGTTTGCCCCCTCCAAACAGCGTTCCATACGGCATGTGGGGTTGCTGGCCATGAAAGACAGCGCCGCTTATTTGGGCGGCACTTTAAAGATTAAAAGCGAACCCGGAAAAGGTACCCAAATAACGGTTACCTGCCCGCGGGTAGTATACGGAGGAAGACCATGACTATCAAAATTGTATTGGCGGACGACCATATTATCGTGCGTGACGGTGTGAAAGCGGTGTTGGAACGCAAAGGCAAAGACTTGAGCGTTGTGGCCGAAGTGGGCAACGGAAAAGAACTGTTGGAGTGGGCCTCCTCCAACGATGCGGACGTATATGTAGTGGATATTTCCATGCCGCTTTTAAACGGGGTGGAAGCGGTGCAGCGTTTGGTAAAAATGAAACCTTCCGCCAAAGTAATCATTTTAAGCATGTATGATGACCGCGTAGCGGTGGAAAAATCCCTCAAAGCGGGGGCAAAAGGCTTCATTGTAAAAGTATCCACCGCCGATGAAATTGTGGAAGCCATACACGAAGTAGCCTCCGGCCGTTTTTACCTGTGCAGCAAAATTTCCAAATACATTGTGCAGGGCTTTTTGGGTAAAACCTCCGGCCGCAAGCGCGATGTAACCGGCCTTACCCCCAAAGAAAAAGAAGTCTTGCAGTTAATTGCGGAAGGCTACAGCAGCAAGCAAATCGCCAAAACGTTTAATTTGTCTTTAAACACCATTCACGTACACCGCAATAATATTATGAAGAAGCTTTCCATTCATAAACAGGCGGAACTGGTGCGTTACGCCATTAAGGAAGGCATTGCCCAGTTATAAGGAGAAACGTTTTTTATGCGCATTATCGCAGGCAGCGCCAGAGGGCGGAGGATATTTTCCGTTTCTAAAAATTTGCCCGTAAAACCCATTTCGGACCGTATCAAACAATCCTTGTTTGATATTATCCGTCCGCGCGTTCCGGCCGCCATTATGCTGGATTTGTTTGCCGGTACGGGAAGCGTGTCTTTGGAGGCGCTTTCCCGCGGGGCGCAGAAAACGGTCATGGTGGACCGGGAGCCCGCCTGTATTAAAAACATCCACCGCAACTTGGCCCATTTGGGGTTTGAGGACCGCGCCAAAGTGCTTAAAGGGGATATTTTGCGCCCGCTGGATTGGCTGCTTCCATATAGTGATAACGAAGGCTACGACATTATTTTTATGGGTCCGCCCTACCGGGACCAAAACAACAAAATGTTGGCCTTCTCAGAACCGGCTTTAAAAAACGTGGCTCAGGCTAAATTATTGGCCCCGGGCGGCATTGTCATTTTGCAAACGCATAAAAGCGAAGCATTTTCCATACCGGACGAATTTGAAATGTACCGCCAAGAAAAATACGGCGATACGTTGGTGCACTTTTTCCGCTATAAAACAAATAAAGGCTGATTTATGTACAGCGATGTTTACGAGTTAAATTTTTCCAAAATAAAAACCTATCAGGAATGCCCTTTCCTTTACAAATTAAAATACATAGAAGGCAAGCGCGAAGGGCTGGTGCCCGCTTCTTCTTTAGGGGTGTCTATTCACCGCACGTTGGAAGAGTACCACCGGGAAAGCAATGACCCGTCTGAACTGCTTTCTTTTTACGATGACTGCTGGCTTGGCGCCGGTTATTCCAGCGCCGGGGAACAGATGGAGTGGTATTTAAAAGGCAAAAAAATGCTGGAAACCTACGCCCAGCGGGAATATGAGCGCAAAACCACGGTGGACGCTACCGAGCGGGAATTTATTTTTGAACAAAAACCGTGGACCTTTCGCGGTAAAATTGACCGCATAGACAAATGGCCGGACGGTTCCTGGGAAGTGATAGACTATAAAACCGGTACGGATATAGACTTTGCGCAGGAGGTAAAAGATTCTTTGCAGCTGGGCATTTACGCCATTGGCGCGCGCCGGGCGTGGGGGCTGCAAAACGGGCGGGCCACTTTGTATTTTGTAGCGTACGATAAAACCGAAAGCGTCCCTTTTGACGCGTTTGACGAAGATAAAATTTTAAACACTTTTATAGAAATTGGGAAAAAAATAGAAGTAAACGATTTTGAGCCCAACCTTTCCCATTGCGCGCAGTGTCCGTTCAATACCCGGTGCGAACATTCGGCTTTGGCGAAACAAACTCAAGAATAATTTATTTTTTCCAAAGCCTGCTTAACCAAGCGGGCTTTTTTGCAGAGGATATTTATTTATGCATGAACTAATCAAAAACGCAAAACGCATTGTTTTTAAATTTGGCACCAATGTGCTTACATCGGCAGAGGGGGGGCTGGCGCTGTCGCGCATTTATTCTTTTATGGAAGACATGGCCCGCTTAAAAGCCAAAGGCAAAGAGATTATTGTGGTTACTTCCGGCGCGGTGGGGCTGGGCGCGCAGCGTTTGCACTTAACGGAAATGCCGGATTTGGTTTCCATTAAGCAGGCTTGCGCGGCGGTAGGCCAGTGCGGGCTGATGAAATTTTATGAAGACGGCTTTGCCGCTTTGGGCCTTACCACCGCCCAGGTGCTCTTAACGGAGGACGACTTTTCCATCCGCCCCCGTTATTTAAGTTTGCGCGATACGCTCTGCCGCCTGCTGGAGCTGGGGGTGGTTCCCATTATTAACCAAAATGACACCGTTTCCACCAACGAACTTCGCGCCTATAAAGACAAAGGGGTTAAGGTCTGCTTTGGAGATAATGACAAACTTTCCGCTCTGGTAGCCGGCGGGCTGGACGCGGATTTGCTGGTTATTTTGTCAGACATCAACGGCTTGTATGACAGTGACCCGCGCAAAAATAAAGACGCCAAGCTGATTGCGGAAGTAAAAGCCATTACGCCGGAAATAGAATCCGCCGCCGGAGGCGCCTCCAAACGGGGCCGCGGCGGCATGAAAACCAAGCTGGAGGCCGCCAAAGTGGTTACCCATTCCGGCTGCGCCATGGTGATTGCCAACGGCAAAACGCCGGGCGCGTTGGGGCGTGTGTTTTCGGACGAGTTTACCGGCACTTTATTTAGGCCGGTGGCTGATTTGCCCGGTAAAAAAGTGTGGATAGCCTATTCCACCAATATGACGGGCGGCGTGGTGGTAAACGCCGGCGCGTTTAAAGCGCTGTGCCAGAAAGGGGCCAGCCTGCTGGCGGCCGGGATTACAGGCGTAGCGGGCGAGTTTGACGTAGGGGACGTAATCAGCGTATTTGACGAAAACGGCGCCGAATTTGCCAAAGGCATGGTGAATTATTCCAGCGCGGACTGCGGCAAAATTTTAGGCTGCCAGAGTGAAGACATCGCCAAAAAACTGGGCGGCAAAAATTACGATGAAGTAATCCACCGCGACAATATTGTCATTTTGTGAGGTATGTTATGAACGCGCAAGAATTGGCTTTACAAGCAAAAGAGGCTTCCCGCCTGTTGGCGTTGGTTGAAACGCCGCAAAAAAACGCCGCGCTTTTGGCTATGGCGCAGGCGGTGCGCGCGGGGGCGCGGGCGTTGTTTGCCGCCAATAAACTGGATTTGCAAGCCGCCGAACAGGCCGTAAAAGAAGGCAAAATGAAGCCGTCTTTGTTTGCCCGTTTAAAATTGGATGAAAATAAATTAAACGCCGTAGCCAGCGGCATGGAAGATTTAGCCAGCTTGCCGGACCCGGTTGGCCGTGTGCTGGCGTATACGGAAATGGCTCCCGGCCTTACTTTGCAAAAAGTAAGCTGTCCGCTGGGGGTATTATTGGTTATTTTTGAGGCCCGGCCGGACGTACTTCCCCAAATTGCGGCGTTGGCGGTTAAATCCGGCAATGCGGTGATTTTAAAAGGCGGCAAAGAAGCCCAGCATACAAACGAAGCGTTTTTAAAAATTCTTACGGGGGCGCTTTCTTCTTTGCCCGGCGGCTGGCCACAGGGCGCGCTTAGTTTGGTGCACTCCCGCCAAGACGCGGCCGAATTGTTAAAGCAAGACGCGTATATAGATTTAGTCATTCCCCGCGGTTCCAACGCGTTGGTGCAATATGTAAAAGAAAATACTTCCATTTCCGTCTTGGGCCATGCGGACGGCGTATGCCATATTTATATAGCTCCCTCCGCCCCGGCGGATTTGGCAATAAAAATCTGTGTGGACGCCAAAACCCAATATCCGGCAGCCTGCAACGCCGTGGAAACGCTTTTGGTGGACGCGGCCTGGCCGCAGGAGAGCGTCAATAGTTTGCTGTCTGCGCTTCATCAGGCGGGGGTAACCGTACACGCGTTGGAAGAAGAAAAAGAACGCTTTCCCGGCGGCGCGTATTCCCAAGAGCTGGAGTGGCATGCGGAATACGGCGCGCCGGAACTTTCCGTACGTACGGTGCATGGGGTAAAAGAGGCCGCCTTGCATATTAACCGTTACGGTTCCCACCATACGGACGCCATTTTAACCCAAAACGATAAAGAAGCCGAATATTTCCTTTCTGCCGTGGACTCCGCCGGCGTGTACCACAACGCTTCCACCCGCTTTGCGGACGGCTACCGCTACGGCTTTGGGGCGGAAGTAGGCATCAGCACCGCCAAAACCCACGCGCGCGGCCCGGTGGGGCTGGAAGGATTAACCATTTATAAATACCGCTTGCGCGGTGCGGGGCAGATAGTGGGGGATTTTGTGGGCCCGCACGCGCAGAAATTTACACATAAAAATTTATTGCAAGAGGATAAAAAATGAAAATAGGTTTTTTAGGCGCCGGAGAAATGGGCGGCGCCATTATTAAAGGATTACTAAATTACGGCTCTTACCGCAGTGCAGACATTTTGGCTAGCGTACATACGGAAAAATCAGCGCGGGATTTGTCTTCCCGCTTTAACATAACCGCTTGTACCGATAACGCGCGCGTTATCGCCCAGGCGGACGTGCTGATTATTGCGGTTAAGCCCGCCGTGGTGCCTGAAGTATTGCGGGAAATCGCGCGCGTATTAACCGCCCCCAAGCTGGTGCTTTCAGTGGCGTTGGGGTCTGCTACGGCTATGCTGGAAAAAGCGCTGCCCGGTTTTCCCGTGGTGCGGGTAATGCCCAACACCCCTATTGCCTTAGGCAAAGGGATGAGCCTGCTGGCGCGTGGAAAGTATGTAACGGACGAGCAAATGCAAACCGCGCGGAACATTTTCGGCTGTGCGGGGCGCGTGGAAGAACTGCCGGAAGATTTGTTTGACGCGGCTACCGCGGTTTCCGGCTCCGGCCCGGCGTTTATTTATTATGTTATTGCGGCGTTGTCCAAGGGCGGGCAAGATTTGGGCCTGCCGGAAAAAACGGCCAATTTGCTGGCCGCGCAAATGACGGCCGGCGCGGCGGAAATGGCGCTTCTGTCCGGCCAAAGCCCGGCGGCTTTGCAAAAAAGCGTAACCACTCCCGGCGGTTGTACGGCGGCCGGTGTGGCCGTGTTGGAAGAAACCCGCGCGGACCAATTGTTTGAAAAAGTGGTGCAAGCCACCGTAAACAAAGCGCGGGAATTTGCCAAATAGCTTTTTATTAAAAACGCCCCTTGGAAACAAGGGGCGTTTTTAGTTTGCGTTTGGGCGAGATTATTTCCAAAAATAAAACCCGATAATAAACAACCCCAGCAGCAGCCGGTAAACAACAAACACGTTAAAGCTGTGGGTTTTAATGTATTTCATCAGCCAGCCGATTACCAAAAGCGCCCCTAAAAACGCGCTGACAAACCCCCATATAAACGGGGCGTTTATTTCCGCCCAGGAAAGGTTTTTCAGTTCCAGTACCGCCGCCCCGCCTATGACGGGGGCGGAGAGCAAAAACGACACCCGTGCGCTGGACGCGCGGGAAAGCCCCAACAGCAAAGCCGCCGTAATGGTGACTCCGCTTCTGGACACTCCCGGCATAATGGCCAACGCCTGCGCGCATCCGATAAGCAGTACGGTTTTTAAATTTAACAGCGTGCCGGTTTGGCTGGAAGCTTTGCGGTCCGCCGCCCACAAAATAACGGCAAACACCATTAAGCAAACGGCAATCATTAACGGGTTTCTAAAGGTGGTTTCCGCCCAGTTCCCCAGCAACACGCCGGCCAAGCCGGCGGGCACCGTGCCTAAAGCCAAGTACCAAATGGTGCGGCCCTCATCAGATAAAGGGCGCGTCAGCCCGTCTTTTATCAGCTGGTACCAATCTTTCCAAAAATACAACAGTACCGCCAGCAAGGTGGCTACGTGAAGCATGACATCAAAAGCCAGCCCCTGGTATTGCTGCCCGCGCAAATAAGGCAACAGCACCAAATGGGCGGAGCTGGAGATGGGCAAAAACTCTCCCAGCGCTTGCAAAAGACCCAGTAAAACGGCGTCAAAAATAGTCATGATTATTCCTCAAAGCTCATTAATTGGGGTTCCTGTGCCTTTTGCATATTCAATATGGCAAAAGAACCGGGGGAAAAGTGCCTCGTCTGCCCGGTAAGCAAATGCAGCACAACGGCAATATTGGGGTTATGCCCCACGGCAACCAGGCAGTTGGCTTCTTGTATTTGTTGTATTAAAAAATCGCACACTGCTTGGTCATCATGCATGCCGTTTAATTCCGCGCAAGGCTGTAAAGGGGCGTTTAACGCGCCGGATAAAATATCCGCCGTTTGGGAGGCGCGCAGCAACGGGCTGTGCAAAATGCGTTCCGGCCGGCAGCCAGCGTTTTGCAGCCGTTTGGCGGTATGGGCGGCTTTTTCCAGCCCCTGTGGGGAGAGCGGACGCAATGCGTCTTTTTGTACGCCTGCCTCCAAAGCGCCAAGCGCGTGGGCGTGGCGCACCAAAATAAGCGTTTTCATGGGTGAAAGTATCCTTAAAAAATGCAATAATAAAGTAAATTTATCTTTATTACTATATCATTTTATGCGCTTGGAATACGCAAACTATCCCGCCTTGGAAGAGGCTTTTGTTAAGTATATGAACCCGGCCCGGCGTACGCCGCAGGAGAGGGTGCTGGTGGTGTGCGCCTCCCAGCGGGTGGGGGCGCGTTTGCGTGATTGCTTGGCGCACGCTTACCAAGCAGTGTGCAATATCCGTTTTGTTTCTTTTAACGGGCTGATGCGTGAGCTGGACGCCCAAAACCCCGCCCCGCAGCAAAAGCTTTTGCCCAATGATGATTTGCACGATTTTATTATACGGGAAATTATTTCCCGCCCCGGCCTAAACCGCTATGCGGCGGGCAGGGGGTTTGTCAGCGCGTTAAAAAGTTCTTTGCGGGACTTGGCCGATTCCTTGGCGGAGCCGGAAGTACTGAGGGAACAGCTGCTGTCTTCGTCGGACCCGTGCTTGCAGGAAGACCTTCCCCACTTAACGTGGCTGGTGGAGGTGTACGAGGCGTACCTGCAAGCCACCGCCCAAGTGCCGGGGTACCGTTCGTACGCGCAGTTTTTTTCTTCCGCGTTGGAACAGGCGGAAAATTCGGTTTATTTGGCGTCTTTTTCCCAAATTATTTTTTACGGCTTTTATGATATGACGGGCCGCCAGCTGGAGCTGTTTTCCCGCATAGCGGGGCATTACCCGGTAACGGTTTTCGCCCCGTATGAAAGAGTGCCCGCTTTTTCTTTTGCCCGCAAATTTTTTGAAAGCAATTATATGGGGGCCGGGCAGGTGGAAGAATGCCCGGCGGAGCCAGGCGCTTTGGGCCCGGCGCGGCAAGCCTTGTTTAACCCCGGGCAAAGTGCGCTATGCCCGGCTTTGCGTTTGGTGCAGGCGCCCGGCGCGCGGGGGGAGGTTTTTTATACCGCCAAACAAATTTTAAAACTGGTGGAAGAAGAGGGGTTTGACTTTTCAGACATTGCCGTAGTGGCCCGATCTGCGGAACCTTACCGCCAAGAAATAGTAAACGTTTTTGAACAAAACGGCATTGCGTTAAACGCCTCTTTTGAGAATTTGCTGGGGGTTACCCCGCTTGGCGTATTTTGTTTGAATTTGTTAACGCTTGCGCAAAACGGCTTTGCGCGTGAAACTATTTTAGCGTTGGTTACTTCTCCTTATTTTAAATACAAAGCGGAGCGTTGGCGCAAGTTGGTAAACGCCTGCCTGGCCAGCCGGGATTATGCCCAATGGGTAGATTTAATCACCCCGCAAACCAAATTTTATGACCCGGATTTTTTGACCTGGCTGGCGGACTGCAAAACCCGCTTGGAGCAATTAAACAAACCCTTGCCGTGGGCGGATTTGTGCGCCATGGCCCAAGCTTATTTGCGAAGCAATATAGACGAACTTTCCTTAACGGAAGGGGAAAACGCTTTACTTAGCCAAATATTGCAAACGCTGGAAAGTTTCACCCGCCGCGCCAGCGTACGGCCTATGGCAAAAGAAGGGGAATTTTTACCTGATTTGACGGCCGTTTTGGCCCAAACCCCGGCCGGCGGAGGGGTAAACCATCCCGGCGGGGTAACATTTACGGATGCGCTGTCTTTGCGCGGGCTTTCGTTTAAAGCGGTGTTTGTGTTGGGAATGAATGAAAAAATATTTCCCCGCGTCGTGCCGGAAGACCCCATTTTAAAAGATTATTACCGTTTTGTTCTGCGGGACGGTTTGGGTTATTGGATAAACCAAACGCGGGAGCGGCTGGAAGAGGAAAAACTGTTGTTTTATATTGCGCTTACCGCCGCCAAAGAACGGCTGTTTGTATGCTGGCAGCGTACGGATGGCGAAGGCAAAGAGGCGGTGTTATCCGTTTACGTGGCGGAGTTGGCGCGCGCCTGCGGGGTGGATTTGCATTCCCAAGAAGTGCAGCGCGTCAGCGGGCGCATTTTGGAGCGCCTGGAGTATACGGAAGACGTTTATTTTACCCCGCAGGAAATGGCGGTTTATCTTGCGCTAAGCGGTGAGAAAGACAAAGAAACCCAATTTGAGGAAGCCGGCCTGTTAACCCCTTCTTTAAGCAGGGGGCTTTCCGCCGGCGCTTGTGTATGCACCCGCGGGGATTTAACTCCTTATGACGGAAAAGTACAAAGCGGGGAAGTTATTTTTGCGCGGGCAAACGAAAAAGGTTTTTCCGCCTCGGCGTTAATGATGTTGGCTTCCTGCCCCATGCGTTATTTTTTGTCCCGGGCTCTAGGGCTGGGCGAGCCGGAAGAAGCGCTCAGCCGGCAGGAGCTGGCCCCCAACCTGCGCGGCAGCGCCTATCATGAAGTGCTGGCTGCTTTTTATGGGGAACTGGTAAAAACCGGCGCTTTGCACCAGTTATTTGCAGACGGCCTGCGCGCGCAGCTTAAAAAAACGCTTTTTTCCCTGTACCCGCCAAACGCTTATAAACGCTTTGGCATTTATCCGGTTATTTGGGATTTAATTTTAGAAGACATACAATTCGCTTTGGAAGAATTCGTCCTTGCGGATATCGCCCAGCTGGAGGGGCTTGTTCCCTCTTATTTTGAGCGGGAACTGGTAGGCCTTTACCGGCCGGATTCTTTCGTTTCTTTGCGTTTAAAAGGCATTTTGGACCGTGTGGATACGGACCCTTCCCGCAAACTTTACCGCGTGTGTGATTACAAGTCCGGCCGCAAGGCGGGCAAATCTTTGGCGCAGGATATACTTAAAAAACGCATTTTTCAGCCTTTTTTATACGTGTTATTGGTGCAGCAGTGGGAGCCTCTTAAAGGGTGGCAGAGCGCGGGTTCTTGTTTAATGTCCATTAATAAGGGGTATCAGCGCAAAGATTTAACCCCGCAGGAGTTTGAGGCTTTAAAGCCGGCGGCGGACGCGTTTTTCGCGCGTTTGGCCCGTTTGGTAAAAGAGGGGGATTTTTATTTGCGCCCGGCGGCGGACTGCCAATACTGCGGTTACGCGGCCGTTTGCCGCAAAGACGCTTTTAGAATGCGCCAGCGCGCCCTGCGTTGTACGGCGGCTAAGGAAGTAGAGGAGAAAATACCCGCATGATTTCAGAAGACCGCACCAAAGTGCAAACCCTGCTTGGGATAAATATGGTGGTGGAGGCCGGCGCCGGAACCGGTAAAACCACTTTGCTTATTGACCGGCTTTGTTTGGCTTTGGTGGCGCAAAACATTCCCGCGCCGCGTTTAGTGGCTTTAACTTTTACGGAAAAAGCCGCCGCGGAAATTAAAACCCGTTTAATTTTTAAATTACAGCGTTTGGCTTTCTGCGTACAAAACAACCAAGAGGACCGCACCCTCTCTTTGCTGCGGGAGCATTTTGCCGTAAAAGAGGAAGATATTCTGTCACGCAGCCAGCAGGCTTTGGCTTTGCTGGACCGCAGCTCCATAGGCACCATACACGGTTTTTGTGCCGATATTTTGCGCGCCTACCCGCTGGAAGCCGGTCTTTCCCCCAATGCGCAAATTGATACGGGCACGCGCGCGGCGCGCTTGTTTGACGCGGCCTGGAATACTTTTTTAGATGAGCAGCTGGGCGTAAACGCGCCCCGCGCACAGGAGTGGAAAAGCGTTCTTTCCCGCGTTAGTCTTGCCGATTTAAGAAACTTTGCCCGGCAGCTTTGCAGCGGGCGCATAGAAAAGTACGATTATTTTTCCCACGCGGACATGCTGGCTAAAATTTGTTTGCAAAAAGCGGCCCGCGCGCAAGAAATGGCGGCGTATTTTTCCCAGGGGGTAAAAACCCCCCGCAAGGCGGAAAAAATGCTTTTGTTAAGCGCGCGGGAACTTAACCGGGCGGCTCTTTATTTGCAAGGCAAAGACCCCGGCCCCGTTTTGGAAGAAGAAATTGATTTTTCCGGCAAGGCCCCAAAAGGCTGGGACGAAGAAAGTTTTGAAGAGGCGGAAGCTTTGGCGGATTTCGCCCAAAAGGCGGCTCCCCAAAACCAACAGGTTTTCCGCGCTGCGCTTTCTTTGGTGCAGCCGCTGGTTGAGCTGGTGCGCCAGAGTTTAGCGCAGGAGGGCGTGTTAAGCTTTGATGATTTAATTGTTAAAACCCGCAATTTGCTTGAGCATAATTTTGCCGTGCGCCGCCGCCTGAAAGAAGATTACGACGCTTTGTTTATTGATGAATTCCAGGATACGGACCCCGTCCAGGGGGAGATGCTCCTTTTCCTGGCGGAGGAAAAAACCTCCCACGCCGCCCGCTGGCAGGATGTGCGCTTGGCCCCCGGCAAATTATTTGTGGTGGGGGACCCCAAACAATCCATTTACCGCTTCCGCGGGGCGGACATCACCGCTTATGAATTGTTTACCGATTTGATTTTAAAACAAGGCGGGCAAAAATGTTTTTTGCAAAAGAATTTCCGCAGTGAAGCGGAAATTATAGACGCGGCCAACGCCGTTTGCGGGCGCGTTATGGTGCAAAGCGCGGCGTTTCAGCCAGCGTATGTGCCTATTTTTACGGATAAAACCGCCCGTACGGGCGCGGTGGAATTAGCCGTGGTGGACGGGGGGGATAAAACCCCGCTGGCGGACGACCTGCGCCGCAATCAGGCCCAGTTTATAGCGGATTGGATTTGCGCCCATGTGGGCAAGATGACGCTTTCCAACGGCAAAAAACTGGCGTATGGGGATATCGCGCTTTTATCCCGCGCGTCCACCTCTCAGGAATTTTATTTGGACGCTCTGCGCCGCAGCGGCATTAAATTTAATGTAGAGGAAGATAAACATTTTTACCAAAACCAGGAAGTCAGTGATTTTTTAAACCTGCTTCGGGTAATAGATGACCCGGATGACAAAATTTCTTTGGCGGGGCTTTTGCGCGGGCCGCTGGGCGCGTTTACGGATGAGGAAATTTTCCAGTTTTCCCAACGGGGGGAGCTGAACGTTTTTGCCAAAACCCAGAGTGAAGAGCTAAATAATTTTTACCGTTTAATTCGTTCGTTTATCGCGCGCGCCGGGCGCGTACCGCTGGAGCAGTTGCTGCAAGCCGTCAAGAAGGAAACTTTCCTGTTGCCGCTTTGTGCTATGGCTTATGATGGGGAAAGGACTCTTTCCAACCTGGAAAAATTATGCGCCTTGGCGGGGGGATACGCCCAGCAAGCCCCGGTTACGCTGGGGCAGTTTTTGGCGCAGGCCCAGCAGTTGATAGAAGAAGAACCGGAGCGGCTGAAAGGCGTCGTCAGCGATGAGGCGCTGGATGCGGTTTGTGTCACCACGGTGCATAAATCCAAAGGGTTGGAATTCCCGGTGGTGATTTTCGCGGATGTTTCCCGCAAAGAATCTTATTCTCCCACCCAACGGGCGCAGCATATTTATTCCTGGCAGTATGATATGCACGGGCTTCGCGTCGGAAATGTGTGTGACGTAAATTTGGCGTTTTTGGAAGAAGAACAAAAAAAGCACGCCCGCTGTGAAGAAGTTCGCGTGTTGTATGTGGCGCTTACGCGCGCCAAAGAAAAATTGTTAATAGCGGGCAATTTATCCGGCAACGCTAAAACCCCGGCCGCCGCTTTTGTGGCAGCGGGTTTATACCCGCACGAGGACAACCGCCCCGCCCAAATGCAGCGGGAACTTTTAAGCGTGCCGGTGCGTTATATTGCTTATCGCCCGCCGGAAGAATTTATTTATCAGGCTGTTGGGTCCTCAGCGCATAGCCAAAGCGGAGCCCAGCTCGCGCGCTGGAAACAGGCGCGCGCTGCGCGGGAAACGCGCTACGCTTTAGCTTGCGCGCGCAAGGGAACGCTTGCCCCCAGCCATTTGGAGGGGGATTCTCTCCCTTCCCACCAGCAGGCCATGGCTTTGGGCAGTTTAACCCATAAAACGCTGGAATTGTATTTGGCGGATAAAGAGCGTAATTTAGCCCGCGCTTTGGCGCGCGCCGCGGCGCTGTTGCAGGCGGACGAATCCTTACAGCAAGAGGCTTGCCTGCTGGCGGAGAATTTTATTTCATGCGAGGCGTTTGCCCCGTTTTTGCAGGCCCAGCTGGTTGGCTCTGAAATCCCTTTTACGTTTATCAATGAGGACGGGCAAACCGTATCGGGCGAGATGGACGCCCTGGTCCGCACGCCCGAAGGGTTGTGGCTGGCTGATTATAAGACGGACGTGGTGGAGGGGGATTTGCAAACCGCCGCTTTAAAATACGCGCCCCAGCTAGATATGTACCGCCGGGCGGTGGAAAAATTATTTCCCGGCGTTGCACTGCGCTGCACGGTGTTTTTTGTGCGGCGGTTTGCGGGGGTGGATTTATAAAAGCTAAAATAAATAAAACACTTTTGGAGGTTGTATTATGTTTGATAAGTTGGGACAGTTAAAAGATTTGTGGAAATTAAAAAGCCAAATGGAAGAATTAAAAAAACGCTTGGACGGCATGGTGGTTAAAGCGCAAGGCCCCAAACATTTGGTGGAAATCACCATTTCCGGCTCCCAGGAAATTAAAGAAGTAAAACTGGCTGAAACGTATAAAGAAGTTACCCCGGCCGAACTGGGGGAAGAAATCAAAGCCGCCGTTAACAAAGCCGTGCGTGATTCCCAATCCATGGCCGCGCAAGCCATGGGCGGAATGGCCGGCTTAACCATGCCGCAGGCATAAATATATGAACGCGCACCCCGTGGTGGCGGTGTTTGGCGTATCGCAAGAGCCTGCCAAATACGGTCATAAAATTTTTAAAACATTGCAAGCCAAAGGCTTTACGGTATTTGGCATTAACCCAAAGGGCGGGCAGATTTTAGGAGCCCCGCTATATATGTGTTTGGCTGATTTGCCTCAGCGGGCGCATACGGCCATTATGGTTATTCCTCCGGCGGCTTTGCCGCAGGCCGTGCGGCAATGTATAGACGGGGGAGTAAAAGAGATTTGGTTTCAGCCCGGCGCGCAGTCCCAAGAGGCTTATGATTTGGCCGTGCAGGCCGGCATTGCCGCGCAAGACGGTTGTTTTATGGCGGAAAACGGTTTGTGGTAATGCAATACGCGGCGTTGGCAAATACGGGGATACACCTTTCACGCATTGGGCTGGGTACCTGGGCCATGGGCGGCGGGAGCGATTGGGGCCCGGCCGATGACGCCCAGTCCGTCAGCGCGGTGCACGCCGCGCTGGACAGTGGCGTAAACTGGATAGACACCGCCCCCATTTACGGCTTAGGCCATAGCGAAGAAGTGCTGGGCCAAGCCTTGCAAGGCCGCCGCCACCAGGTTTTTTTGGCTACCAAATGCGGGTTGGTGCGTTTTGCCAAAGGGATTAACCATTGGCTTAAGCCTGATTCCATACGCCGGGAGCTGGAAGACTCCCTGCGCCGCCTGCAAACCGATTACATTGATTTATATCAAATCCACTGGCCGGACCCGGCCACCCCGCTGGAAGACGCGTTGCAAGAACTTTCCCGTTTAAAAACGTCCGGCAAAATACGTTTTATAGGCGTGTGTAATTTTCCGCCGGATTTACTTCGCCGAGCGTGCTCCGTGGCGGAGATTTCCTGCGTGCAGGGCGCTTATTCTTTGCTGGATACGCAAAAAGCCCGGGCGCTTATGCCTTTGTTGCGGGAGAAAAACCTGTCTTTTTTGGCATACGGCGCATTGGGTGGGGGAATACTAAGCGCTAAATATAAAAAAGAAGCCAATATCCGCCGTGCGGACGCCAGAAGCTATTTTTACCGTTTTTACAAAGGGGAAAATTTTTACCGCAGTTGTCAATTCGTGCAGCGCATTAACCAACTAGCTGAGCGCGACGGCGTTCCGCCCGCGCATATCGCCTTGGGCTGGGTGTTGCATATGCCCGGGGTAACCAGCGTATTAGCCGGGGCCAGAACGGCGCAGCAGGCGGCACAAAACGCCGCGGCGGTTGGGTGGGAACCTAAACCCGGGGATTTGGAATTTTTGGAGGGAAACCATGGGGCCCGTTGATATTGAAAACTATTTATCCGTTGTACTGCCCGGGCTGGGCATTAATAAAATGCGGGAGCTGGTGCGGCTTTTGTATGAAATCGCCCAGCGCGACGGCGCCCCCTTGCCCCAAATTCTTCCCCAAGAAGAAAAATGGAATTTTGAAAAAGCCAAAACCCATTTGTTAAAAAAACGCTATCCCGTTAATTTTAAAACGGCCGCGCGCAACCGTTTTTATTTGCCCAAGCTGGAGCTGGACCCGGCCCTCCGGGCGGATTTAACTCCGCGCCCCTTTTATCCCAAAACGGTGTATATAGAAGAAAGCGTGCAAAATACGCCGCTGGCCGCACGCGTGCGGGAGTTGTTTCCCAAAGCCCGTTTTGAGTTAACGGACGGCAAAACCCAAGTGGGCAGCCCCCATTTTTCCCGCCGTACGGAAACGCTGCTTATCCACCGTGAAAAATATGATTTTTTAAAACCTTGCCCCTGCAGCTGTGCGGCCGCGGGCTGCGGGTACAATTTAATCAATTTGGGGTTTGGCTGCCGGTTTGAGTGTGAATATTGTTTCCTGCAGCAATACCAAAATTTACACGCTGTTTTGTTGCCGGCCAATGTGGAAGAATTTTTGGCGAAAATAGACACGGCTTCTTTTAATAAAGGACCGTTTGACCGCCCCCGCATCGGCAGCGGGGAATTTACGGACTCGCTGGTATTTGACCACATTACCCAGTACAGCCAGCAAATAGTGCCTTTCTTTCGGGCGCGCCCGCATTTACAGTTTGAGTTTAAGACCAAAAGCGTAAATATTGAGGGCCTTTTGCAGGCGGGCGGAGCGGAAAACGTGGTTGCGGCGTGGTCCGTCAACGCGCAGCCCGTTATTCAAACGGCGGAACATTTTACCCCGTCTTTGCAGGAACGCCTGGCGGCCGCGGCCGAGGTGGTAAAAGCCGGTTACCGCACGGCTTTTCATTTTGACCCGGTAATCGTTTATGACGGCTGGAAACAAGACTACGCCCAAACGGTAGAGGCCATTGCCCAAGCCGTTCCCGCGGACAAAGTGGCCTGGATTAGCGTGGGTACGCTGCGCTTTAGCCGGGAACTGAAGAAAATGATGGAAACCCGCTTTCCGAACGGCAAATTGTTGGACGGAGAATTCCTGCTGGATTTTGACGGAAAAATGCGCTACGGGGACGGGCAGCGCCTGGAAGTATACCGTTATTTTGTGCCGCTGTTAAAAAAGGTTTTTCCAAAAACGGTGGTGTATTTATGTATGGAAGACCCCCAAGTGGTAAAAGCCGTTTGCCAAGGATAAATTTCCACAAATAAAAACCCCGGGCGTTTGGCCCGGGGTTTTGTTTGTGTTTTTGAAACCCCCGGCTATGCCGGGGGTGCTACTCAGGTTTACCGTTGGGAAATAAAAACTCCTT
>CALUXF010000001.1 GCA_944324655.1 Candidatus Avelusimicrobium aviculae | reverse complement strand
GGATATTGATAATTAATCGGTTATTTTCGCCGCGGAGCATAGCCTCCAACTCGGCGCAAATAAGACTGATGTGCCAATTATCCTGGTAAACCGCTCCCGGGCTGATTTCCAAAAACACCTTACAGACGAATGTTTTAAAATCCTGCCGAAGAAGCGCGTCCAACTGTTTTCGGTAAAGAATTATTTCTTCATCCACGCGCCTCTTCCCCCAAAAACTCTTTTAAAACAGCGTCAAGCAAGGCTTTGTCATCTTGCTGAAGGACCTCCCGCTGGACGGCCTGCTCCGCCTGGCTGTGTTCCAGGCGTTCGCATAACTCCAGGATACGTTTAATCGCCCCCTCTTTGCCCTGCAATCCCGCCACAAAAAGTTTGCGGATAATTCCCTCCAGCATCGTCATCTTTAGCACCTCGCCATTTTTCAAAATGCTAATTTTTTCTTTTAATACTTTTCCTACGATGGTGTGCAAATTGGGATGACCTTTTGGGCGGCCTTTTTTATTGCCGCTAAAGCCCGGCTTAAACCGGTTCTTCTTTGGGGGCTTGCCGTATCCTACCTCGTAATCATTCAACATGCGCGGCCTCCCGCCGTTTTTCGGCCAGTAACTCTTGATATGTTTTCCCGCTGGGCAGATGCACGGCCGTCCGGCCACCCCCAAGGCCCTCATAGCGCCGGATAGCCGTATCCACATATTTGGGCTCCAATTCCACCCCATAGCAAATCCGCCCGGCCTTTTCGGCGGCAATAAGCGTACTGCCGGAGCCTAAAAAGCTGTCCAGCACCAATCCGCCGCGGTTGGACGCGTCTAAAATAGCGTCTTTAATCATTTCTACCGGTTTGACGGTAGGGTGCATAGAACGTTTTTCGGTATTTTCTTCCCCCGGGGTATTGACGCTGGGATAGCACCATACATTGGTGCGGTAACGGCCGTGTATACCAAGTTCCACATTGTTGATGTGCGGCTCGGTGCCGTGTTTAAACATAAAAATCAGTTCGTGTTGGGAACGGTAAAACGAGCCCATCCCCGCATTGTTTTTGCGCCATACACACAGATTTTTAAACTGGTCATATACTTCTCCCGCCGTCACCATCTCTTTAATATGCCGCCAGTCCATACAAATATAATGCAAAGAGCCAGACTTGCTGAACGCACACAGGCGTTCAAACGCCGCACGCAAAAAATGCGTAAATTGCTCGCTGGTCATTTCGCCGGAGGCAAATTTAAATTCATCGTGTTTGACACTGCCGGCCCCGCAGACATGCCCGTTAATTTTTACATTGTACGGAGGATCCGCAAACACCATATCGGCTTTCTTGTCCTCCATCAGTGCCCACAGGGTTTCCTCCTGCAGGGAATTGCCGCAAATCAGGCGGTGTGCCCCCAACTGCCAAAGGTCCCCCTCCCGGGCAATGATATCGCTGTCTGCAATAAACGGGATTTGATTGGTTTTGGGGTCCTCCTCGCGCTGTTCCCCCTCTAAAATGAGGTCTATATCCCCCATATCATACCCCGTAAGCGTAAGAGGAACATCCAAATGCAGTTCCTCTATGGCCTTAAACTCCGCCTGTAGCAGTTCTATGCTCCAGGTACCCAACTCCGTCAAACGGTTGTCGGCAATGCGATAAGCCTTCTTTTGTGCCGGGGATAAGTGTTTTAAGCAAATAACGGGCACTTTTTCCATACGGGCGGCTTGAGCGGCCGCAAAACGGGCGTGGCCGGCTATAATTTCATTCTGCTCGTCGATTAAAATAGGGTTGATAAAACCAAAATGCTCAATAGAACGCGTAATTTGCGCGATTTGTTTATGGCTGTGCTGCCGCGGGTTGCCTGGATATTCTTTTAAACTAGACAAAGCGGCATACTCCACCACCAAAGGCGTAATTAATATATGGTCCGTCATAGAGAAAAACTCCTAATGAGTGTATTGAGGGAAACCCTCAGGTTTTTATAGCAGTTGGCCTTGCTTCTTCATGTTAAGGCAGGAAAGAGGTGCCGGCACATTTGTCCTTGTGCCAAGGGTAGGGTACTGTGACCTTTCCAAAGGTAAGATAATTTAGTTTTTGCACCCGTTTGATATTGCCATCAAACGAATACAAAGGTAATTTATAGCATTATTTTGAGACAAAAATCAAATTTTTGCCATTTATTATCATAAATAAATATCCTTAAAAAATAAGGGTTTTCAATAAAATACGACGACAAATTATTAGATTTTTATTTTTAAAATTTTTTTCGGAAATGCGGAGGCCATTTATCCATTAAAACCCCCTAATTAATGCTTTTAGAAAACTATTTTTCAACAAATTGCTACAATGAAAGTAACTTTTAAGGAGGACTGACGTTTAACATTATCTTTAACATTTTTACCCTGGCTTAGTGCCGCACCAACGGCACGTTTTTACGAAAGTAAAAGGAAACCAATACTAAGAAGGCCAATTAGCCGCAAGAAGGCAGGAAGTCATGAGCCTGCCGACTTACGGTCAATGTTATTTGCCATTTTGGTAAGTAACTACGGCTGTGTTTCTAATGCGTATTGGTTTCCATTGGAAATAACAGCCGTTTTTTATTGCCCTCCTGTTTGACTTCCCGGCTGTTCTTAGCGATAATACGTTGTCGCCCAATCAATTCGACATAACTGAGGAAAAAGGAAAATGAATACCCAATTATTTGATAAGGACCAATTAAACATTGAAGAAATTTTTAAAAAATTTTATGAAGTACCAGACTACCAACGTGAATATGTATGGCGAAAAGCAAATGTATTAGCTTTGCTAAATGATATCTATTGCGCATTCAAAGAAAATGCGCAAAATGCCTATTTTATTGGAACTACCGTCGTAGCAACTAATCTAAAGAGCTCCACTTTAGAAGTCATTGACGGACAGCAACGTTTAACCACTTTGTTCATTTTATTAAGTATATTTACACAAAAAGTTACAAACGATCGGCAAGAATTCCTTAATGACCTTATCAAAAATAAAAGCTGGGACTCATTTGGAGATTTATCCTCACGTTATCATCTTAATCTCAATTATGCCAATGCACAAAAATTCTTAGAAATAATTAACACGCAACCGAGTAATCTTATCAAGCAATTGCATTCCGATTATGGGAACCGACTGCCAGACACTATTAAAAATCTATATAATGCTTATCAACAAATTAATGATTTTTTAGATGAACATTGTTCATCCGCAGAAGAGCTATTCGCTTTTATTACATACACACTGCATCAAGTTTTTGTACTGCAAATCACAACCGATATCAACAAAGCTTTACAAATCTTTGAGACCATTAATGAGCGCGGTGTCGGGTTAAATCCACTAGATTTGATTAAAAACCGTTTGTTCTGTCATATCGATAAAAAAGATTTTAAAATCCTAAAAGACAAATGGCAAGAAACATTCAAACTGTTTCGCAAAAATGAAACCCATAAATTACGTTTTATCCGTTATTTTCTCATGGCCAATTTCCCGGATAAAATTGATTCCGGCATTTATAAAAATGGCATCCTAAGAACCGATGATATCTTTGACTTTACCTCTAATCTCGAGGATATATCTAAGCCCCAGGATTTTTTACAAAATTTATATCAAGCTGCCCTCGATTACAATGGTTTTCTGGAAGGGAAACTTAACGGTGAAGACAACGAACAGTTGCAGAATATTAATACCTTAAATGGAGGGCTGTCTACATACATTATTGCCTTGCTGTCCGCCAAAAATTTGCCTCTGCCTATTCTAAAACATTTTATTAAGCAAGTAGAATCTTTTATGTTCTTCTATATCATACCAGGGAATAATACTAATGCGTTAGAGCGTGAGTGTGCCAGCTGGGCAAAGCAACTATATAGTTTGAGCAAAATACAAAATGAAGAAGAACAACTTTCCTCATATAATAAATTTATTACTAGCGCTTTAATAACTCCTACTCAGCAAAGAATGAATAATTTTGATGATTATTTTAGGCGTCTACAAATGGGAAAAAATAGAACACGTACTCGTTATATTTTGAATAAAATTAGTCTTTATGTACAAGAGAAATGGAATGGCTGCCATGTATCCAACAACTTATTCTCGGGGTTAGATATTGAGCACATTTTACCCAACCATCCAAAAGAAGGGTTAAGAGAAGCGTTTGGAGTAGAAATATATGAAGAATATAAAAATAGGCTAGGAAATCTTACCTTATTAGAAGCCCCGCTTAACAGATCGTTAGGGAATGATTTCTTTGAAATCAAAAAGCAAACTTACACAACAAGCAATTGTGTATTTACGAAAAGCATTATTGCCCTCCCAAACACAACCGGGGCGACAAGTCAGCATGGGCAATTTTTCCAACATATCCTCCATTGGGATACCTGGACAAAGGAATCCATCGAGCAACGCCAAGAATTGCTATTAAAATTAACCAAAGAGGTGTGGACTTTAACTACTTATTGGCAAAAATTATAAATGTTTTTCTCAGAAATATCTGCTCTCTAAGAAGGACACTATTTCTTTATTGAACTAGTGGGGGACGAATCATTATTTTATTTGTTTCAGATAATCAGAAAAGCCCTTAAAATTAGTAGGGTAAACTTGGATATGAGGAAAAATTTTTTCTACCACTCTTGCAATCTGCGAGGTATCCCCTTTACCCACTATATAAAGAGCTTTTCCGTGAAACAGCTCAACAATGTGTTGGTCAATTAAATGCCCTCCTGTATTATCCGTAGAGAATGAGTATCCTATTGAAACAACCTTATTAAAAGAACTCATTTCTCTTTTTAATTTCTGCAACATAGGAATTGTGTATTCTTTGACAAACCGCGCTTGTTTCGTTTGAGGAATTGATTGATGGGTATTTATATTAGAATAAGCCACACACAAAGGACTCTTAACATCATACCTCCCCTGATAAAATTCATTAATATTTTTTCCCTCTAATAGCTGATATACATTCTGCCGAATTCTCTCACAATTCCAATAATTCCTCGGGGACTCCGTGTAATACACCAAATCAAAAGATCCGTGAGGTTTATATATCTTAAATGAATATCCATTATACTTTTTTATTGCTGCATCCAATAATAAGTCATAATTCAAATTGATAATAACCCCATGATATTTTTTTAATTTTTGACAAAAATACAAATAAGGATTATTTTTTATATTTTCTTTGATCGTCTGATACCAAAAAAATAAAACTGAAACCGTCCACTCAGCCCAGCCATCATAGGTATCCTTTATAATTTGTTGTTTGTTATAATGACTTCCAAATCCATAAATTTAGTTATCGTTATATTTTGTTACCAACTCTGGGAAAAGTTTCCAAATTTTATTTTGAGCTAAAATCTCTCGTATTTTTTGGCAATTTTCATATTTTTTATCGGAAATATCAAATCCAATTTCTGATAAATTTTTATCCTGGCACTCATACGGACATTCTTCTCTAAAAGAACACAAATTAGGCTCATGCGCGGTTATAAGTCTGTACAAGTATTCAGGCATATGCAAAAAGTCAAGATTTCCCTCTAAAACTTTTTTATGTAAATCACTCAATCTACTTAATAATGATTCTAAGGACTGATATATCCCTGATGCTTTTCCCTGCAGACGACTATTAGTATCATAGGAATATTTTTGAATAATATTAAATCCCTCAACAAGCAAATCATCCCCACTAGGAAAACCATATTCCATCGAACACCCATTCCCCAAAAGGAACAATGTTGAATCATCTATACATAAAGCCTTATTATTATATTCCACCACGCTATTCATTTTCCTTTTCTCATATACTTTACATCAAGATAATTTAGTAATCACTTCTTCTGGTAGAGCCCATCCATTTTTTATAAGAAACTGTTCAACTTGTTTGGGAGACTGAGAGTAAATAACCAAAGCTAAGCTTTCTTTTGCACGACTACAGGCAACATAAAACAAACGCCTAGTTCTATCCATTACCGTCTCTTTTCCTTCTTCAATATTCTTCAAATTAGTTTCTGGCAAGGGTTTAACTTCGAATAAACGCTCATATTTAAATAGAAAACCACGAGCATCTTCATCATCTATAATGACCATAACATGATCAAATTCCAGCCCCTTAACCCCTTGATGCGTAGCAAAAGGACTTTTATTTTTAATATATTCTGAATAAAATTGAATCTGTTGAAAAGGTCCCTCCAAAAATTTTCGTATCATCCCCAACTGCTTATCTGTTATATCTTGTGCCTCTGAATTGATCTTAGCCTGACTAGCGCCCGAATCAAAATCCTCTTTTGAAAAAGCATATAACTCTTTTGGAATATCAAAAAGCTTTAACCTTTGCACTTCACGTAAAATTTCTAAAAATGTGACTTTCTGATTTGTTTTATAAAGTTCATATAATTTTTTTAATTTAGCTTTAATATCCTTAATACTTTCCAGCTGATTAGGGACATCCTTTAACACATCATAAGACAATGCAGGAACATATTTTTTTAAAATACGCATTATTGTAAACTGATCATTTGCTTCTTGAGCTGTAAAAAGAGGATAAATGATCTCTGCAAAAAAATTAACAAACTCCAAAGTGCCATCCAAAAAACCTGTTTTAAAATTCTGGGATTCATTCAAGGCAACAAACATATTTAAAAAACCAGTCCGCCGCGCTGCCATACGGTGCTCCAATACAAGAGTTTTTATTTCATTAGAATTCCACGCTGAAGATCCTGTTATTCCAAGCATCCTTTGTTTGACTTTATTTTCTAATTCCTCTTTACCTGACACCGAAGAATCAAAGACAAAAAAACGAACAATTCCTTCTGTTTTTTCTATTCTAGGATATTGTTTTTTGCCATCGGCCGCTGAACGTATTTTATTAACCAAATCTACAATTCTCTTTTGAGATCGGTGATTCATCTTTTTCTCTAAAAGAACCCATTCTGATGAGAGAGATTGTTCCAATTTCTCTTTACCATCAAGATAAATACGTTGCATCATGTCGCCAAATAGCCCCAAAGTAAATTTTGATCTATATGCTTTTTGCAAAGCAAATAATGCATCAATTAGATATCTATTAGTATCTTGGCATTCATCAATTAATAATATAGGAAACTTTTGAATAATTATATTCTGCAACACTTTTTTATTAGAAATAAAATCGGCCCCGATTTGTATTACCTCCGCATGATTGAGAGAATTCCTTTCTCTATTATCACCAGTAGGGTTATAAACAAAATGCTTAATTTTAGGAATGAAACTTAATCGTTCTTCTTTTTTCTCAAGAAGTTTCTGTCTATTCTGAGTATGAGAACGGCCCTTGGCTTGTTTAGCCCTAATATCATTGATTTCCTCTTGAAGATTTTTTTTCAAAAAAGCTTTTATATCTTCATCAAATCCTTTAATTATTTCCCAAACAAAACTATGAATAGTGGATACTTTAACTAATGGGTCAAAATCAAGCCTATTCTTTATTTCATCAGCGGCTGCGTTTGTATAAGTAATTACAGCAACATATTTTCCTTGGGTTTTGAAATCCACTGAATATTGGCCAATAATATACTTTAATAATTCCACTAAACTACGAGTCTTTCCCGCCCCTGCTCCTGCAGACAAAAAGAAACTCTTAGGACTTTCCAGCTGGAGGCATTTTTCCAGTTTTTCCTTTACCGCTCCATCCATTTCATTATTGGTTATCACTTTTTCCTCCTGTTTGATATTCCCTTGTTATATTTTTCCAAACAGTATTATTTTTTACTGACAAAGATTTTTCTCCAACCATGCTAATCCATCATTAATATAAGTCGGAATATGAAATAATGAAAAATCAATAGAACAAAGAATATCTAACGCGAATTGAGCTTTCTGGCCTCCCGATTTTTTTAAAATATTGAGCATATTCTTTTTCCAGTCTTCAAAATCTTTACTCTTATCATAGGCCTCACAAAAACTATATACTAATCCTCTTGACTCTTTTATAGTTGCAAAAAACTGATAGTTCTCAACAAATACGGCATCCTCAAAAGTAGAAGGGATTATTTTTTTAAATTTATCCTCCGAACAATCCACCTCCTGCTGATAACAAAAATAGACTAAAGAGCCTGTTTCTCCTTTTAAAATTTTCTTTTCTTCGGTCAAACTTATCAAATCATCTATCTCAGTCTTTTTTAACCATTTATTTAGAGTAGGATTAGTTGTCTTCTGGCCGCAATTTCTCGCAGGATATGTCTTTTCTTTCCCCTTTGCGGCATCTAAATCTGTAATCACAAGGCAGAATAAACCTAACTGTCCAATCAATGGCTCTAGTCTATGGGCATGGCTCCCACCAACCTCAAGAATAGAAATATAACATTGATTTAGTTTTTTATATCTTTCTCTTATAAAATATGGTATTAATATTCTTTCTGCGCTTCCCTCTACCAAAATTACCGCATCCGCAAAGAAGAGATCACAATGGGCCGCTTTAATGTATCTCTCTACAAATTTTTTTGTTTCTTCTTGGTTATTATCAAATACTTGTGACATATTTATAACTGTAGATGTAGGAATAACTTGATCATCAGCAGGCTGCTCTCGTTTAAAATATCTAATTTGAGAAAAATCACACTCATATGCAATGTGCGAAGAATGAGTACTTACTACTAACTGCGTCGACAGGGATGGAACATTTCTAATTATTTCATGATGAGTTAACAGAGTATAAGCTTGTTTGATAAACACTTGCTGAACTTGGGCATGAAGATGCGCTTCCGGTTCCTCTATAAGGACCAAATGAATAGGGCTAATAAAATCCCCTTGTTTATTATTTAACCATGAATCCCTAATGGATATAAGTTGGAAAATAATATCAATTAAATTTTGATATCCTAACCCATTGCATTGTTCAGGAAGCGTATAAGACATATTTGTCTTATTCGACGATTTGACCCTATATTGAACAGCTCCCTCATGTTTAAAGCTATCAACCAATGACAATTTACTATTAAAAACAATATCCGAATCGGTCAATCCAGGATATCCAAAATGTGAAATCTCTTTTAATACTGATTGTAATTTTGTACTAAACCTTTCACTATATGCTTTTTCTGCATTGTGAGCCGCCTCCAAAGCAGTGATATCTTCTTGAGAAAGTTCATCAACATTTTCTAAATATTTTTTATAATAAGAAGATATTCTAGAAGACAGAATATATTTTTTATCCATAACATCTTTTACATCAGAATCCACTACTTTTCGGGTGGCATCAACAACATCTATTTGAATTAATTTTTTTAACAATTCAATATCCACAGATTCTTGTTCGGATATAAGCTCTTGAGAAACCAGGTCTTTTTTCGCCGGATCCAGCAAATACATTTTTATGGAAAAATAATTAAATTTATTTGAGAGAAAATCGATCAAATTATATTCTTTCTTCTTTTCCTCTTCTTTTTTGTGTGCTTCTCTAAAATCTCTCTGTAATTGTTCCAGATTCTTTTCATCTGGTTCAAGTACCAATCGCACCCCCAAATCTCCCCCATTCCAGTCCAGAGTAGGTATTAAATCTGCAACATAATGAATCTGATTTTCATCAACGCTTAACCAGATATCTAAAGCAATAAGTACATCCTGGAAGTCTTGCCTACTTACGATCTCTTGATTTAAAATTTTTTTCCCAACCATCTCAAGTTTTTTCCATGCATCCAAAGAAATATCAGTTAAAGAAAACTTAACGGAATTAAAGAACTTTTTAAACAAAGTAATAACGGAAGTTTTGCCACTATTATTAGCCCCAACGAACAAAGTAGTATCATCAGAAAAATCAATTCGCACTTTTTTCAATTTTCTAAAATTTTTAATATCTATAAATTTAATTTTCATTATTTTCTCCTATTCAAACTCCACTGTTTATGATTAAGACTTGTTTTTTGTCCTTTAGTTAGACGATATTTTAATTTTAATAAGTTTTATCCAGAAAACTTTCAGCTAAGTATAGGATGGTCATTTCCTCTTTGTGATAATATAGCTTTAAGTTTTTGCATAACCTCTGAGCTCAAGGGCTCTTCTGCTCCAACCAACAGAATCATCGCCTGATATATTTCTGATTTTTTTTATATTCTAGATCACTTTTACGAGCAGAAACCAAGCGCTCTCTATTTAGGTTATATAGAGAAATAGTTTTTTCTCCCTTGGCAGATTTTTTAAAAGCAAGACATGTTTTTTCCTCTATATCGATATGATCTTCATAGTTATCTTTATAGGGATATACAATAGTAAAATCACTTGCACTTTGAGGATAATTTTCTAAGTTAACACTCTGCATCGAATCGATCAAAGGAATTTTTTCCCTTTTTTGACTATTACATGAAAAACACGATAAAACCAAATTCTCTGGCAATGTTTCAAATTGCGGATATATTGCCTTTGGAAGAAGGTGTTCAATAGTTGCTGGACATTGGCTTTCATCTATTATTCTTCGACAAAAGACACAACGTCCGCATTGTTCTCTTCTTAAATGCGCTTTGATGTTCTTCTTGAAATTTTCATAATTTCCCACCCAGTGAGATTTACCATCACTAAAACGTGAAGTTTCCTCTTCTTCTTGCTGAGTTTTTCTATAAATTTGCCCTATTGGGAAAATGTAATCTGGATTCATTTTTGTTTTCCCATCTCTTCTAATAACGCCTCAACTACACCTTTTAAAGGATCTTGTGATTTTAAAGATCTATTTAAACAAACAAGTTTCTCTCTATCTCTATTATTAATATTGATCCCTGCATCTTTTTGTTCTACGAACCGTTCAAAAATACTAGCTAGATCTTCCGCTACAAATCGATTTCGAGATGTTATTGCACCAAACACATCATATAAAACATTTTCTGCCGACCATGCATAGGTATTAATTTCCTCTGGAATAGCTGGTAATATTTGTTTTTCATTCCGCTTTAACTTAACCAGAGAGGACGATCTTGCTTCTAAATCTGACACTAGGTAATGAGAATGAGTCGCCACTATAAAATGGCAATCATAATTTTTAAAAAGTTTTTTTAGAAAATCAATATAACCTATCTGCCAATTGGGATGCAAACTAATTTCGGGTTCATCAATTAATACCAAAGAATTAGTTTTTATATTCGCTAAAATATTTAAAAAGGTAAAAAATAATTGTTTTTCTCCTGACGAAGCCCAAGAGAAATAAAATTCGTTACTTCCTTTCTGTACTAAAATATCATAGTTAATCAATTCAAGAGCATTTAATAAATCGAATAGTTTCAAATCAAATTCTAAAGATAAAGGCTGGAATAAATCTATTCTTATTTCCTGATTTTTCTTTAACCTATCAATAAAATGTATTATTTTTTCCTCAAAATTATTTGCCATAAAAAAAAGTTTTTTATACTTTACACTTGTTTCTAGTTTTTTTATTTTCTCTTTTATTACATGCTCAATATTTAAATCAAACTTCTTTATCATACTCTTCTTTAAACTAATACGAAGAATACAGGAGTTCCGCCACTGTAGATAGTTAAAAATAGACTTTATCTCTTCTGTCTTGCTATTTGCAACAGCTAGGTTAATTAAAATTTCTACAATCTTTCGTTCTACATTACTAGAAAAGGAAGCATTACTACTTTGGCGAATACCCAAATACTTATAGCAACTATCAAAATTATCTTTTTGAAACAAAAACTTATCATTAATCGTATAAGATACAGCTAATACATTAAAATTTATTGGCACATTAAAATATTTTTCTTTTTGTTTCTTAGAATCAATAATAATCTTTTGACTACTTTTTTTATCTATTATTTCTGCTTCATAAAGAGAATATGTCCATTTATATTTCTTTTTATTATAATGAGCAAACAATTCCGTAATTTGATTTAATAAAAAACTTTTACCTGTGCCATTAGCACCTATTACAACAGAAATAAAAGGACCCGAACGTTCTTTATGTTCTTTACCAAGAAAAGAGACATCATAAATGATTTTTCCTGTATTATTCAATATTTTTAAAGATTTCAAACGCATAATAAAACTCTTCAGTATATTATTACAGTTTATTTTATACTACAAAATAATTAACTATATAGTTTTATCAAACCTCAAAAGTCTATATTGTTCCATTTATTGCACATTTTATTATTAAAAAATTCCCTGTTATTATTTTAGGGAATTTGAGTAAATGATACAGGGGCGGCACTATACAGCAGGCCGCCCTTTTCTTATGTAATAGGGCTAAAAAGCACCAATTCCCTGTATTTTCCCTGTTTATCAGGGAATTTATCTAGTTTTTTGAATACGTTCTCTTATTTTCTTTGTATCTGGATACAAAACAGATATAAACACTCTTTTGGATACAGTGAGATATTCCCTGTTTCGCACAGGGAAAAAGCTATCTTTTTGGCGGGATTTGGATAGAAATGAGGTACCGGCAATTGGTTAGCACCCCATATACAACATTTAGACCCTTCCAACAACAGTTGGAAGGGTTTTTTGTATATAATTTCAATGTTTTTTTGTTTCAAAAGCAGGTTCGAGAAAACTAAATTCAAAATGGCTCGTTTTGTTTCAATTCTTGAACCTTTTTTAAATAGATCTCCTACAACTGACATAACATTTAATACCTTTTCAAAAGTTATTTTGGCCCGCTCTTCTTTTAGACTAGCATCCATTTGTTGAGATTTAAGAGAAGCTTCTTCCTCCTTCAGTTTTAACAATCTATCTTGTAAGTACTTACTATCTATCGCACCGCTGGCATTCATAGCAAACAGAGAATTGCGCTCTGTGGTTATATTAGACAGACGGTTTTTGATACTAGTTTCTTGTTGTTTTTTGAACTCCACATTATGATCTACCATTTCACTCAAATGATTAGCTATAGCTTGAGCCATCTTTGGGTTCAATGTAATCTTCTGTAGGGCTTTAGAAACAGCTTCTATAGCCACCTTTTCATTTATTTGTTTGCAATCACACCTATGTCCATCCGCTTTATTCTTTTTATGACTACAAGATAAATAGTTAAAGGTTAATTTCCTACCACATTTTAATACTTTTGTTTTGGTATATGGACTGATAAGATTTCCACATTCTCCACAGTGTATCTGACCACGGAACAGGAATTCTTTGCACCCATAATTATGATGTTCTTTCTTATATCCCAAACGCACTTCCTGGCATTTATCAAACAATTCTTTGCTGATTAGAGCACCATGGATATGGGGATACAAATTCCCTTTAATTTTCATCATTCCATAGTAAAAAGGGTTTTGTAAGGCAACCCAAAGAGTATTGGCATTATATGGCGCTCCTTCATGGGTTCGGAAACCCATGGCATTTAATTTAGATGTAATGGTCGATACAGAATCGAGCCCACTGGCATACCACTCAAATAATTTTTTGATTGCTACGGCTTCATTTTCATCTATGACGATGGTGCGTTTCTTTATATTAGTGGGATTACTAATATTCTTATAACCAAGCGGGGCAAGACCAGGATATTCTTGGTCTGCTATCTTTTTGTTGATCCCCCTTTTTGTATTAATGCGAATACGTTGTACATAGTATTTTGCGCCCAACACATTAAAATCCCAAATAGAAGACTCCTCATCATAGTTTTCCTTGTTAATAATCAAACCATTGCTAACAAAGTGTAGTTCTATTTGTCCATCTCTAATTAAAGGTTCTGTTTCTACTGATTCGTTGTATCTTCTTTGAAATCTATCCACCGTATGGGCAATAATTGCAATTGGCCCTCTTTGTTGGCAGACAAAATCCATCATTTGCTGAAACTTTTTTCTATCCCCTTTTGTAGAAGATTCAACCAGAGCATAAGTCTGAATAATACGCAGGTTATTTCTTTCTGCATATTCCTGACACAACTCTATCTGGGCATCAAGAGATTTACCGTTTTCCTGCTCTGCACTGGATACCCTTGCCAAAATAACAGCTTCTTTTGCTTTACTAATTTGGTTATTATTAATCATAAATCCTCTCTTTTTATATTGTACTTTTATGTACTCTTATGTACAATCTATTTTATTATCTTAGCCCCTATTATCATAACTGGATATAACCTTCTTACAGCTATAATATAATAGGGGCGTTAGTTATATTTTAGGCAGGCAAATACGTCCCAAAATATCCCCCATTCTCAGAAGATATTTCTTGCCAATTCGGATATGTCCCAACTGCCCCTTTTCACATAACCTTTGAACCTGTCTACTGGTTACTTTAAGGTATTTTTGCGACTCTTTTGGGGTCATCAAAATACCATATTCCATAGGTGCCTGGCTCAACTGAAACTTCTTTCTTTTCTGTAATCCCTCTGGAGTCAGCCATTCAAATTGCTTTAACTCTATGTCTATCAATTTCATATAGTCGTACTGGGCTGGTAGCACTGGGGCCCGATATTTTTTCCATCGGTTCCACATAGAATCGTACTCCTGCTTCGTACATACTGATTTCAGCAATTCCTTTGTGGCCTTTTCCCCTATAGAACTAATAAAGGTTTGTATAAAAACAATATCCTTTGCACTTTTAAAGGAAAAATGTTTTTGCCTTTTTGCTACCAACAGTAAATATTCTGGCGGATAATTATCTGGTACCACACGAGCAAGGGACTGATACAAGCAATTCCAACGTTGTGTTATCAGTTTTTTGGCCCAATTCTCCTTGAATACCTCTGCAAAAGTTGGATATTTTTTTCCAAACACTCTTTGGATACTCTCTTTATCCTTCAGCCTGATTTCCATTCTCAAAATATCGTGCAAATCCTTCCTTTTCGTTAGCATACCCACCAGGTTCAGGTCTTCTTTTTTACGTACCAATTCCCGGTACTTGTCATAGAAGGTCAATTCTTCATGTTCACTATAAAAAGTGATTTGTTGACCCGCCTTACCATCTGCCATCCGATAGGAAGTTTTTTGTACATTTTCTTCGAATTTTGGCAAACCAGCACTCGCTAAACGCTTAATTATCCAATCCACGGGGATACCATTACACACAATATTATGCCCAACATCTACACGCGTTATAAGGGCTTTTTTAATAACAGCATTCGTAATACTGATACCCATCTTATTTAACTTGGTTTCCAGCGCTTTACATACCGCCTCAAATTGGGATGCTTGCACCTCATACAAGTTATTCCCATAAAGTAATTTAGGCGCAGAAAAACGCACCAATAAGTTATAAGTATATGACAACTTCTGACAATACGGAATATAGGGAAAGTGTCTGATTTCCACATGGGGAAAATATTCCCTGTTCTTTTTATCCTCTTTACGCTCATAGTTCCATATGTGCTGATTTATGCCGAAATGTCTCAAGTTGTTCTGAAACAGACATTCATTATCTTGTACTACAAACCAATTATTGTTTTCTTGCTCAATGATCAAGGAAAGGGTATCAAACATGCGCAATACCCCCTTGATACAAATTTTTGTCTTTCTCCTCTTCTTCTATTTCCAATAATAATTTGACCAATGCCGTCAGGTCATGTAGAACATCCAGTGCCTCCTGTTTGGACACCTGATGTCCGCAGAAAGCCTCAAGGCCTTCTTTAAACAACTCATCATTCTTCTTATTTTGTTCCTGCATACCCCCATTGCACCAGGAAACATAAGACTGATTGAGTTGCGTTTATCGTCGGAGAAAGACCCCAATTGCACTGTTTGTTTGAGGAAAGGATCAATGCTTTTTTACAGGGTTAAAAACATAAAAAAACCACCTCGTTTTAAGAGGTGGTTGCAAAAAATGGAATTCACAAGACAATTAGTTAATAATAAATGAAACTCCGTCTTTACTAACAGTAAACTTCAGATCAATCCATATATGATAGGTGTCACAGGTCTGCTTAATGGCCTTCATAATCGTATCCCGAGCATTTTCAAGCGTCTTTATATGACGAGAGATAATTCTTTTTTGTGTCACGGTCTGATCACGATGCTTAGTGTATTGTTCCTGCCAAGCATCAGAATTATAGTTATTGTTGGGTTTATAACGCCTACCGTTCTGTACCATACCAAATGCCTTACGAATTGCAATGGGTTGCTTATCAGGAGGAGTTTCTAAACAAAGCCACAATAAACGTTGGGCTTTCCCATCTATTCTTCTTAAATCAATGGGATAGCCACGAAAATAAGCCCATTTGCCATCTGTAGTCATAGACAACGGTCCATACGATACCATCCATTGAGCATTTTTATAGATTGCTTCTAAACACGCATCTCTTGGCGCTTTGGGCTTTTCTTTGTACTTTTCAGCAATATCAATAGGCTGTGTGTTTTTGAAATAAAACTCACTCAGACCTTCACTTTGCAAGGTGATGATGTGAGAATTCTTGTTTTCTTGCTTGATCGACACCGAAAAATACGCATGTCCATCCTGGGCCATTTTCCAACAAGCCGTCATTAAATCTAACGCCCACATTAACCCCTGTCCTTGATATACTTTTCCACCAATCGTGCAAGAATCATTACTTAAATCCCAACTAACGGGAATCTTCTTAAAAAATATATCTGCTATTTGTGCCCTGTGAGTTGATAAACGCTTTAAGGTAAAGTCATAAGTAGCTAAATCTAAAATTTCATTTTTTTCATGTGCGTTTATAATATGGTTTCCATATTGTTTAAAACACATTCGATCCCTGATAAAAATAGCCACTTGGCCTTTCTTTATATCCTGTTGATGATCTTTTCTGAAGTCCGTCAGAAAGGGATCTTGTAATTTGGCTATTTCCAACCAAGTTTTTTGACCAGGTTTATCTACAACGCCGAAACATTTCCTAGCAGAAACAATTTGCGAATATTTCTTAAAGAAATCTTGGTCCAAAAAAATGGGAACAGGGGTATCCCGCAGAGCTATTAAAATTAGTAAATCCAGAATAGTAGGTACCATAACATTTATTCCATTTAGCCACAATCTATACTAAAACCTTATAATTATTCCAGCCTTCCATATTCCAATATCAATTTGTTGGGCCAAAATAGGCCCTAATTTGCATTTTTTATTTAGCCGTGTGCCCATGCTGCCCCCTTAACGCCCTAGGAGCCTTGTAGCACTCTTTAATGAACTTTTGAAAATCCTGATCTTCTATTCGGTATTTATTACCAACCAGCAAGGCTTTCAATTTACCAGATCGAATACTTCGATATATGGTAATTGGTCTAATTTTTAAGATAGTTGCCGCTTCATCAGGTGTTAAAAAGTTCATTTTTTTCATCATAAATCCACTTAATTTCCTTTAAGATACTCTGTAAAAACCGAACAGGACGCTCTATAAGCGCATATAAACACCCTTGAGTACCCACAATTTAAGTTCGTTCACGAACACTAATTATATTATGTCAGAAAAGAGACCCTTTTTGAACTTTATTCCCCAATTCAAACCGTTCAAAACCGTCTTGACAGATGTTATATTGCAAAAAACTCCGCGGGCCTTAAAACAACAACCATCAGAAGAAAAATCTATCCGCTGAAAACGCAAATACTCTTTACATAACACCTACAAGTCGCTTCCTGTTATAACATTCTATGGGTCAAGTCTTTGAACCGATTAAAAAATGCGGTTAACTTTTCTACTACACTTAAACGCTTTTGAGTACGGTTATTAGATCGAGAAAATAAAGAAATAGGGGGCAAAATACCAGCCAACTCTTTACCAAAAGTCTGCACATATCCATCACGGAAAGCGTTATTTATAAACGAATAGGTGGCTTCCTTATTCAAATTTTCATCTTTGATAATAGCATCTAGTTCAATCTTCTTTTTTTGCTGAATAAAAGTCTGCCAATCATCGTCAATCCGCGTAGTAGGAGTTAAAGCACTAATAAATTGCTCAATTAAGTCCTTTTTACTACGCAGTTCCATACTAGAATCAATACTCTTGGTAATAGTAACTATAAGTTCTTTATCTTTAAAATGGCTGGCCTGATACTTATGCAGTAACATTAAAATGTAGTCAATGTTAATTTCAATTTGCTTGATTAGTTCCATTTCAAACACAATATCGTCATTAACATCTTCTTGGTCTTTTTTATTTTGGTTGCGGTATTTGTTATACAAGTCCAAATAGATACTATGATAGTCCTGCACGTCTCTGGCAGATAAGATTTCTTTACCCACAAACTCGTCAAAGGTGGACAATATATTGCGCATGCGTAAAATTGCCCCGTACAACTTAATAAAGGCCTTTTCTGCCTGTTCTCCGACAATCTGCTCCCCTAATGGATATTTTTGTTGCAGTTCAGCTATCAAATCTCTATAACCGATAATATCCTTTTGCCCGTCATTATACCCTTCATAATAGTCCTTAAAAGGTTTTAACAAAATAATACCGCCAGCCTCTTTGTTACCAAAAAGGGCAATGCTGTCATTAGTGGCTTTTTCCAGATTGCGGAAGCACACGATATTACCAAATGTCTTAATAGAATTCAAAATGCGGTTAGTGCGGGAATAGGCTTGTAATAAGCCGTGTAAGCGCAGGTTTTTGTCCACCCATAGCGTGTTTAGAGTAGTGGCATCAAAACCCGTTAAAAACATATTTACCACAAGTAAAAGATCTATTTCACGCTTTTTGACACGTTCTGACACATCTTTATAGTAATTTTCAAACTTTTTAGAAGAAGTATCAAAGTTCGTACCGAAAATTTCGTTATAGTCTTTAATGGCATTATCTAAAAATTCACGGGAACTGACATCTAGCTTATCCGTGTTATCCGTATCTTCTTCACTTAATACCCCATCTATATCTTCGTTAATGCCAAAACTGTAAATAGTGGCTATTTTTAACCGCTTGTCACTGGGTAATTCTGCCAATTGCTTTTGAAACTCGGTATAGTACAACTTGGCCGCATCAATAGAGGATACCGCAAAGATAGAGTTAAACCCTGCAAGCCGTCTTTCGTTTAATTTATAAAAACTATTGCGCATTGTTTTTTGGTCAAAATGTTTTAGGATATACTCCACCACATTACTAATGCGCCTAGGGGCTAAAAGAGCCTTTTCACGGTCAATATTCCACACTTTAGCATCCTGAATATTTTCTTCTTCCTTCATTGTGCTGATGTAATCCACACGAAAAGGTAACACATTCCTATCCGTAATAGCATCCACAATCGTATAAGTGTGCAATTTTTTACCAAAAGCCTGCTCGGTCGTCTTAAATTCGGGGTTTCCGTTTGCACTGGCATTATCGGCAAAAATAGGCGTGCCTGTAAAGCCGAATAAGTGGTACTTTTTAAAGTGTTTGACAATAGCCGTATGCATTTCCCCAAATTGGGAACGATGGGCTTCGTCAAAAATGATCGCTAACTGTTTTTCAAATACAGGGTGATTAGGGTTCTTTTTAATAAATACCGTAAGTTTCTGAATAGTAGTAATAATAATTTTACTATCCGCACTTTCTAATTGTTGTTTCAAAATAGCGGTGCTTGTATTGCTGTTTGCGGCACCTTTTTTGAACTTGTCATATTCCCGTATGGTCTGATAATCCAAATCATTTCTATCCACCACAAATAGCACTTTTTCAATGTATGGCAGTTGGGTGACAAGTTGTGCCGTTTTAAAAGACGTTAAAGTCTTTCCACTCCCCGTAGTATGCCAAATATACCCACCGCCTTCTATGGTGCCGTATTTTTTATAATTGTTAGCTACATTGATAGTAGATAAAATGCGTTCTGTGGCTACAATTTGATAAGGGCGCATTACCAGCAATAATTTTTCAGCCGTAAACACACAATAGCGCGTTAAAATATTCAAAATAGTATGTTTAGCAAAGAAGGTTTTGGCAAAGTCCAACAAGTCCGTAATGGGCTTATTGTTCGCATCCGCCCACCAACTTGTAAATTCATAACTGTTGCTGGTACGCTTGCCTTTACGTACATTGGCAGAGCCCATTTCTTTAATATGTGTTTGACGGGTGGTATTGCTGTAATATTTGGTATAAGTGCCGTTAGAAATAACAAATACCTGAATATATTCAAATAGTCCGCTCCCTGCCCAAAAACTTTCCCGTTGATAGCGGTTAATTTGATTAAATGCTTCTTTTAAATCTACCCCACGCCGCTTTAGTTCAATATGCACAAGCGGCAACCCATTTACCAACACCGTAACATCATAACGGTTATTGTGGGAGCCTTTATCGGTAGTGTACTGGTTAATTACTTGTAAATGATTGTTGTGGATGTGCTCTTTATCCAGCAAGTAGATGTTTTTGGTTGTGCCGTCTTCTCGCTCCAGCAGTTGGATATGATCCTCTTGCACAATAGCAGTCTTTTCGGCAATGCCATAGGCTTGGTTGGCAATTTTGGTTTTAAAGAAATGCGCCCATTCTTGGTCGGTAAATTGGTAGTTATTTAACTTTTCCAGTTGCTTGCGCAAGTTGGCAATAAGTTCATCTTCCGCATGAATAGAAATATATTCATACGCTTGGAGTTGTAATTGTTTAATAAAGTCTTGTTCTAATTCAGCCTCTGATTGGTACGCTGTAGGGCGTTTGGTATGGCTGGGGATAAATTCCGCCACTACGGTACTTTCGGCATTTTCAGATACAATATTAAACTGATTCATTGATTACCCCTTAAAATACGCTCTAAGACTTTATTGACGGCATTAAATAATTCTGTTTGCGAATCTAACATCTGCCATTCTTTCAAGCCGTGAAACATATTATTTCTAATACGATACAGAATAAATAAGCCGCCTTCTATGCTTTGCTGTCCTTCACTTTGCAGAAAAGTTTTAATTTTTTCTATTTTAGCACTGTTTAAACCCTTGGTACGGAGTTTAGTTCCTACATAATTTTCTTGTGTAACTCCCCACAATTTCTGTCGTTTATTTACCACCTGTGCTAACTCTTGCCATTCTTTTGAGGGTCCCAAATTTAACTTTTCAAGTTTTTCTACCGTGCAATGGTTGCCAAACCTTTCGTTTTCAAAGATATTCCATAACACGGCAAACTTACCAATAGCCAATACCGTTTCTTCTTGCAACCCAAAACCGTTAATACTTACAACCGTCATTATGCTTTTACCTCATTAAAAGTTAAAAGTTTATTGCGGTAATACTCGTATTGTTGCTGGCGGGCTTTGATCTCCGCAGGTAACCCTACTGTAATATCATTGCACAACGCTTCAAATCTGTCCAAAATCTTTACAATACGCTCCTGCTCTTCTAATGGTGGTATTGGAAAAGAAAATTTTTTCATTGCCTTGTCTGATAACTCAATTACTTTAACCCCTATTATCTTTTTAATTTTTTGTTTGCGAAAAAGTTCACTTTGGAATAAATAAGACATATATTTGGGATTTTGATTATGGTGAAACACAAAAGAATGTCCCCCGATACAAATATCTTCTTTTCCTAACCAAACAACTGCCTTTCCCACATCTTCCACATTTTCACTAGTTGTTGCAATAATTAAATCACCTTTATGTGCTTTTTTTAGTTTTTGTGCTAATTCAGGACTGACAAAGGATTTTGTTGTATCAGTATATGTTCCATAGTATGTATAAATCTGTCCATAGTGAATACAACCGACACCACTTTCTACAAAATCTTTTTTCTGCAATCCATTACCCCGCACAAATGTGCCTAATTCGCCCAAAGTTTTATTTGGGTAGGGGCCATTTAACAATTCATTCAAATAGTGTGTGTATTGCTTTTTTCTAGCCGTTAGTTCAGCCGTTAGTTCAGCCGTTAGTTCAGCCGTTAGTTCTGTAAAGGTATCTAAAATTCTCACTATTTCATTTTGTACGGCTATTGGCGGCACGGGAATGGTCACTTTTGCCATTTTCTTTTTTGATACATTAAATCGTGTAACACCGTCGGCTGTTTTCTGTAACTGTTTTCGTAAAGGGATAGACCTAAATAAGTGCTTACAAAAATCAGGGTTAAATAATTTTAACTGTCTAAAACGAAAGCCGAAACAAAAACTATTTAGGTATAGTTTCTTATCAGTTTTTATTGTTAAAACCGACGACATACCACATTCTTCGGGAGTTTCTGAAGATCCAGTAAACAACACATCTCCGTATTGTATTGTATTCTGTTTTTCATTGGCCTGTATTTTAACTTTATCTTCAATATCAACACTTAAAGCAGGGTTAGAATATATATTTTTGTAGGTAATAAAATCAGCATTACCATCTTTAAAATCTTCTTTTGTCTTTCCCGTCAGGCCACCATAGAACTCTCCTAATTCGCCTAGAGTTCTATATTCCACACCATTCGGGCAGAGGTCTTTTATCAGTTGTTCTAGTTTACTCATTTGGCCTTACCTTTTTTGAGGGTTATTTTTTTAACCGCTTTATCAAAATCTGATTCAAGGTTTTTCATTTCGCGCGCTCTATAAATTTCAAATTCCTTTGCCGCTTTTTCTATGGCTTGTTTATGGGATATTGTACCTTTCCCCTGCAACAATTCCCGTTTAGTAGAAACAATTAGATGATCCAGTTCATCAACCCAATCTTGCATTGTCATGGGGCGTTCTTCCAATGCTTGCAATTCGGCATAGTCTAAGAATTGGGAAACTAATAAATTTAAGGTGCGCAATTCTTTTTCGGTTAAATAGTTCTTTGCAACTTTTACGTCTTCGGTTGTAATGTAATTGCCCTTAAAATTGGTCATTCCCACAAAGGGTTTATGATTATCTACCCGTTTATAAATAACCTCTGCCGCCGTGTTTTTATGTGCGGCATAATGCATTTTATTTTGAACAGTGGCAAAAAAATCTTTGGTTAATTGTGCCTTAGGGTCATAATCAACAGAAGTGGCATAAATATCAGTAACCTGTTGGTATAAGTTGCGTTCACTGCTGCGAATATCTCTGATCCTTTGCAGTAATTCCAAAAAGTACCGATTCCCGCCCTGTTTTAAGCGTTCATCATCCAAAGTGAACCCTTTGCGGATATATTCATTAAGCCGCTTTGTAGCCCATTGCCTAAATTGTGTACCACGCAAGGATTTAACCCTGTAACCCACGGAAATAATGACATCTAAGTTATAAAAATTGGTGGGTTTGGTAGAAAAATCGGAATTTCCGATTTTTCTCACACTTTCCGTCTCAACCAATTCCCCTTCTTTATAGATATTTAAAATGTGTTCATTAATCGTAGAGCGTGATTTTTCAAACAAGGCCGCCATATCATCTATGGTTAGCCAAACATTTTCATCTTGAAAAATAACATCAATACTTACTTTTTTATCAGGAGTTTGAAATATTACTATTTGGTTATTTTTTCTCATTTATTTACCTTCTATTTCCGCTACGATTTTGTCTATCTCCGCCCGTAAAACTTGTTCTTTGGCTACAATATCGGCAATTTGTTTATTTAATACTTTAATATCAATTACTTCGCGGGTGTCTTTCTGCTCCACATAGGTGCTAACGGACAGGTTATAATCCTGCTTGGAAATGTCTGTATTATTTACTAGCTTAGTAAAGTATTCTTCGTCTTTTCGGTTCACATAGGCGTTATAAATACGGTCCAAATTAGCATCTGACAGTTTGTTTTTATTGCCCGAATGGATAAATTCGTTACTGGCATCAATAAAAAGCACGTTATTATCGGCCTTGCTTTTCTTTAATACAAAAATACAAGTGGCTATACTTACACCAAAAAATAGGTTGGCAGGCAACTGGATCACACAGTCAATATAGTTGTTATCCACAAGGTATTGGCGGATTTTGGCCTCTGCCCCTCCACGGTATAGCACGCCAGGGAACTCTACAATAGCGGCTGTGCCTTGCGTGGAGAGCCAAGACAACATATGCATTGTAAAAGCCAAATCTGCCTTACTACGCGGGGCAAGCACCCCCGCAGGGGAAAAGCGTGGATCATTGATTAAAACAGGGTTGGAATCCCCTTCCCACTTGGTTGAATAGGGCGGATTGGAAACAATTGCGTCAAAAGGTTCATCATCCCAATGTTTGGGGTCTAATAGCGTATCACCTAGCGCAATATTAAATTTTTCATAGTTAATATCGTGCAAGAACATATTGATACGGCATAGGTTATAGGTGGTAATATTTATTTCCTGCCCAAAGAATCCTTGACGGACTTTATCCTTTCCCAATACTTTGGCAAATTTAAGTAACAAGGAGCCACTGCCACAAGCGGGGTCATACACTTTGTTTATTTCATTTTTGCCTACCAGCGTGATTTTGGCTAGTAATTCGGATACTTCTTGCGGAGTAAAGAACTCCCCACCTGACTTGCCTGCATTGCTGGCATACATAGTCATTAAAAATTCGTAAGCGTCACCAAAGGTATCAATGGAATGATCGGCATAACTACCTAAATTCAATGTAGCCACCGAACTCATAATTTTAACTAATGTAGCATTGCGTTTTACCACACTGGACCCTAATTTATTGCTATTTACATCTAGGTCGTCAAACAAGCCTTTAAAATTTTCTTCACTTTCCGCCCCTTTGGCTGAATTTTCTATATTCTTAAAAACACTGCTTAAAGTTTCGTTTAAGTTGGGGTTATTCTTGGCATTTTTGCAGATATTACAGAACAACTCCGAAGGCAAGATAAAAAAGCCCTTTTCATTGACGGTAGAACTACGGCCTAGTTCAGCGTCTTCATCGGACAAGGTGGTATAGTCAAAATTTGCATTGCCTGCTTTGGCTTCTTGTTCGTTAATATAAGCCGTTATATTTTCAGAAATAAAGCGGTAAAACAACATCCCTAATACATAGGCTTTAAAATCCCACCCATCTACACTACCACGCAAATCTTCGGCAATACGCCAAATGACACGGTGCAACTCTGCTCTTTCTTGTTCTTTATTCATAAATAAACCCTAAAAGATGTTTTACTCGTATTGTAGCAATTTGACAGTTATTTTGAAAAATATACTACACAAAATAAATTAGATTCAAGCGCACACATAAATACTGCTTAAATGCTCAAAATACCCTTATAAAAAGGTTAGTTACAAATTACCAGGGAGTATAACAGGCTTTACGGCTTTTTATTCCCCCAAAGGGCTGTGTGTGCTAATATTCTGTACTTAATAGGGGGTGAATAATTAAGGCATAGACTTGGTAGGAATGATAGAGGTTGCATATTCCAAGGGAAATTATAATATCTACTAAAAAAGGAATATCATTGGCCCACAAAGAGGTTTTCTATAAATTTTCCCGAAAAAAAAGAAGAGCTGCCTTTTATTTCATATTTCCAAATTTGTTTTTTATATCTGATAATCGACATAAAGCCTGTTTGCATTGAATCTCTTCTTTTTGGCAAGCGAAAGATAGTCGCCACAAACTGCCATTACCACGCTATCCTACTCCAAAATATGCGTAAAATTCACTTATCCGCACAAATGTTCTTCCTCTAGTAAAGATATAACTGTGTTTAGGGCTGGTTCTATTTCCAACAAACTATCCTGCAAGATTGGCCACTGGCTTTCAATGAGGTTCCAAAGCGTTTTGGTTGGCTGACCCCATATTAAATGCTTAGAACTTTTTGGGTATTTTCCCTTAATTTCTAAGCATTTTTTATTTCCTTGCGCAAAAATATTGAACGGTTCGCGGTATTTTGGGTAAATTTTGTGCCCGTCCAATACAAAATCGCTGGCTATATGGCGCAAAAGCGGCTTTTTTTCTGAAAGCGGAGCCGCGCGATAAATAGTACCCATATTACATACCAACTTTAAAATATCCGTACTTTTTTGCCGTACGGCTTCCGGCTGTACAAGTTTGGGCTTGTACTTGCTGTGTAAGCCCGGCAATAGCCGTTTTTAAGCGTTCTTCCGTGCGTTTTATAAACTCCGCCGGATAGCCCTTTTCCCAGCCCTCGTCATATAGCCGTTCTAATTCCGTTTGCTTTTTGCTGAGTTCCGCTTTAAGCACGCCCGCCATAAAACTAACCACCTTAAAAACCTTCTATTTTTACAAAGATCTTTTAAATATTCCTTATATTAATAAGGAAATACGCGTATCAATAACAGGGGGAGCAACCCACAACTAACCACATCCTAATAAATACGATGAAACTTTATAAAAAATTTGTTTTTAATCTTTTTAGGAAAAACGCCCTTACTAAACGCCTGTACGTTTCTTAGAAATTTCGGCTAATACCTATTTCCCAACGGCTCCTTTCGTAGTCATAATTAAAAACATTGGATTGGCGTTTGTTGTATACGTAATTAATAGTAGGAGTGATATTATATATACGCAAGAACTTACTGCTTAAAGAAACAAACACCCCATATGTGGTATCTTGGCGTTTCCACTTTTCCATACCGCCTAAACCGTTAAAAAAATAGAGGGAATCCTGATAGTGAGTAAGTGAGATATTAGGTTCCACATACAGCACAAAACCCCAAGGCAATTCTCTTCCGTAGCTTAAGGAGTATAGCTGGCGGAAATAACTATCCCATTTATAAGGGCCGTCCTGATAAGAAAAACCTGCTGATAGCGTTAAATAACTAAAATCATCCAAATTATAAACTAACTTCCCGTAGCTGAAATAATTGTTGCTGTTATAATCTTGATAGATAGAGCAGTTCAAATTTTATCATAAAATTAGTATTTTCTATTGTAAAAAACCCAAAAAATCTTATACTATTAGTAGCAGCAAAAGGAGCTTTTTATGAATACTTTTAATAAGGGTTTTACATTAATTGAACTGTTGGTAACAGTTCTTATTATTGGCGCGTTGGTTTCCATCGCTCTGCCGCAGTATGATCGCGCCGTCCTGCGCAGCCGGGCCGCGGAAGTATGGACCGTGCTTCCCACAATACGCGCAGCAACCGAGGCATATTGTTTAGCAAACGGAGGCGGCTATCCCCAAGTGGAAGATCTATCCATAGACTTTCCTTCCCAGAGAAGGAATTTCGCTATCAATCTGAATTCCTGCTACTCTTTTGCTTCCGGGTACGGGCAAGTAACCGCCATTTTCTATTATGATAAAAACGGAGGAAGAGTTAACCTCAGCTTAAACCAAAAAGGCACTAAATACTGCTCGGAATATGTCCCTAGGGATTCCTCTGATGATTCCGTCTGCAGGAAATTAGGCTTTGAAAACGGATATAAATCCTGCGGAAGCGGAGGAGGAGATTGTTCTTGGTCATTTACGGAATAAAGCCGTTTTAGCTAAAATAAAAGAAGGCGCCCGCAATCCGGAAGCCTTCTTTTATAGTGCCGTATTAATAAAAAGCATGAAAAAACATCCGCCCCAACAACAAAAAACACGCTTTTCCCCTTTTATCAAAGATATGCTGTTACTAAGCTTAGCTTTGCTCTTTAGCGGGGGATTAAGCGTACTAATGGGGCAGGATATTTCGGTAGATTTGCTTAATTACCATTTATACATTCCCTTTTCTTTCCTGCACCAGCGCTTCTTTTGGGACGTTATCCCCGCCGGAATACATACATTTTTTAATCCGCTGTTGGATATTCCGTATTACATTTTATTTACCGTATTGAACGGATTTCCCCGTTTGACAGCCTTTATCCAAGGGTTATGGTACGGGCTGTTTTTATTTTTAGCCTGGAAAATAACGGCCGTTGTTTTCCCTCCCTTTACGCGAGCGCAGGATAAATTAATCCGCCTGAACGCTTTTATTTTGGCAACTACCGGTATAGCCGCTTTAAGCCAAATCGGCCTTTCTTCCAACGAGCTTGCCTTAGCCGCGGCGGGTCTTTTGGCATGTTATTTGCTGTTAAAAACCCCTCAAAAAAAGAACGGGCCTTTTGTTTCGTTTTACCTGTCTTTTTTTATTCTGGGCGCGTTTTTTGGCCTGAAATACACTTTTGGCCCCAGCGCGGCGGGCTTGGGGATTATGGGGCTTTATATACTGTTTAAAAGGCAAGTATCTTGGTACCATTTGGCGGGATGTTTGGCGGCCTGCGCGGGAGGATTCTTATTAACAAACGGATTTTTTATGTGGAGGTTGTTTCACCTCTTTGGAAATCCATTTTTTCCTTTTTTTAACCAATGGTTTCAGTCCCCTTTCTTTGACCCGATAAACCTTTCCAACGGGCCGGGAACTCCCTCCTCCTGGCGGGAATGGCTGTTTTTGCCCTTTTTAAGAAGAAGCATACAAGTAGTGGAATACCAATTAGACATTCGCCTTTGTTTGGGTGTATTATCTTTTATTGTATTAACCGCCGTAATGCTATTAAGCAAACTGCGCCGTAAACAAAACCTACTCCCGGAGGCTTCCGCCCCCCTGCTTATTTTATTTGGGATAAATTATATTTTATGGTTAAGCGCTTTTAGCGTCATGCGCTATTCCATTTTATTGGAATTTACTTCCGCTCTTTTATTTATTGTGCTCATCCAACATTTTTTAGGAAAAGCCACCGGCGGGGCGTTATGCGTCTTTTTCACCTTGTATATATTACTTACCCCGCCGCCGGACTGGGGGAGATCTGCCTTTGGGAATAAAAACTCCACTGCCGTTATCCCCGCCGTAGAAGACAATGCGTTGGTTTTATTGGGCGGGCATGTTTCTTTCCTTGCGGCGTTAGCGAACCCTAAAGCCAAATACATTGGGGGCATTTGGTTCCCGCCGGAGCAATACCCGCAGCAACTGGGTTTAACGGCCAGACGGTTAAACATTTTACAGCCGGATGATTACCGCTTCCATTTTGAAGACATCATTCACAAAACGATTTCCAGCCACCACGGGCCTCTTTACATTATGGGGCCGGATCACCCCGTAATTACGGATAACCGTTCTTGGGAAAAGTATCATATCCGGCTGGATGAACCGCAAAAAAGCTGTCAAAAATTTTCTTCCAATTTAGATAATATTTACGGGGGATTTATTTTATGCCCGGCACAAAAAACACCCCAGAAATAAGCATCGTTTTCCCTTGCCGCAACGAGCAAGCTTCTCTGGCCGAATGCCTAGAGCAAGCCCGGCAAGCCTTTCAGCAACAAGATATACAGCCGGAAATAATTGTGGTGGACAACGCCTCTACTGACGACAGCCCAAAAATAGCCAAAACCCATGGGGCAAAACTCATCTCTTGCAGCCGGGTGGGTTATGGGGCCGCTTTGCATTGCGGCATTTTGTCCGCCCGCGGGAAATGGGTGGCTTTTTGTGATGCGGACGGTTCCTACCCGGCCCGTTATTTCCCGGATATGCTGAAAGCCGCCAAAGAGGCAAACGCGGACTTGCTGTTAGCCAACCGCCTGCATGGGAAAATACTCCCAAAAGCAATGCCCTTTTTAAACCGCTACGCGGGGACGCCTTTTCTTTCTTACTTAATACGCGTATTTTTTAAAATACCCGTTTATGACTGCAACAGCGGCATGCGTATTATCAACCGGGCACGGTATGTAGATTTGCCGTTGCGAACCGCCGGCATGGAATATGCCAGCGAAATGCTCTGCCTAGCCGCTCTGCATCATTGGAAATACAAAGAGTGGATTCTTCCCGCCTTTCTGCCGGACACCCGCGGCGGGCGCCCCCCGCATTTGCGCAGATGGAAAGACGGTTACCAACATTTAAAAACTATTTTGGGGATTTTCTTTAGAAAAGTCTTCTTGAAAAAAAGCTTCCTGCCGTAAGGCGCTCCATTTTTTATTCAAGCGTTTTACATAAGCCGGGGAAATAGCCTCCAGCTCTTTCAATATCCAGGCGGGATTGGCATCCACATTAAAAAACGGAATAACCACGTCCGCCCCGGCAGCCAAGGCTTTATTCATTTGCTCGGAAACAGACACAAAAGCATCTTGGTCCGCCGCTTCCATATTCAAAGCGTCTGGGATAATAAGCCCGTTAAAATTTAACTCTTCACGCACAAACCGGTAAAATGCCGGGGAATAGGTGGATACATGTTGCGCGTCAATAGCCGGGTATAAAACATGGGCCGTCATTAAAAAAGGCCAGCGGGAAGCGTTTTGAAAAGGAGGCAAGAAAATTTCCCTTATTTCTTGTACGGAGTAGAGTGCTTCTTGCTTTACTAAATGCGGATCTTTATTTAAACCGCTGGCCCCCACCGCATGTTTATAGCACGGGATAACCCCCCCTTGCGCCAAGCCCGCCGCATAAGCATCCGCCAGGCGTTTTACTATTTGAGGAGAAGAAGAATAATACCGGCTGCGAAATAAATAATCCTCTCCTTCCGGCAACACCTCGGCATTAGGCCCAAATACCACATCCACCGTTAATTCTTTTAGTTTTTTCCCTACGCTTAGCCCATATTGGTACGCTTCTTGCGCGGCGGATTCTTCGTCTTTAGCGGCCAGCTTTCCAAAATAAGCGGGAGAAGGAGCCTTTTCCTGCGGGAAAAATTGTTTTAAACGGTTTACGCTTCCGCCTTCCTGGTCAATAAAAAATAAAAAATCATTTCGGCCCAGCGCCTCCGCCAATTCCAAACGCAATATACGGGGATCTAAATTTTCACGTTTAGGTATTCCCAATAAAAACCCAAACGGGTTGGCCTGCTTGTAAAAATATGTATCCTGCGGCGTAAACGGATAATGATTAATCAGCAAAATAACCGGGCGGACCGGCACCTTGGGCTTGGGCCAGCAGGCAATAACCCCCCATACCGCGACGGCCGCCAACAATAATTTACTTGCGGACCACAGCGTTAAGGGTTTATTAAGCCAATTTTTTAAAACGTCCTTTGCCACAAAATACCTCTTATTAAAGCGCTTTTATATACTATACACAATTTTAACCGCTCTCTAAAATTTTGACGCAACGGCACTAATCCAAAATCAGGCATACAAAAATCCGCTCTGTTTCTTATAATAAACGAAGGAGGATTTTATGAAAAAAATAATTGCTTGTTTGTTGGCTTTTGCTTTAACCGCCTGGCAATCCATGCCCGCTTGGGCGTGTACCGGTATTGCCTTTAGCGCTAAAGACGGTTCCCGCCTGCAAGCCCGCACAATAGAGTGGGGCGGATTTTCTTTAGACAGTAAACTGGTGATCATGCCACGCGGGCAGGAAAATACTTCTTTCACCCCGAAGGGGCAAAACGGCCTTTCTTGGAAAAACAAATACGGGGCCGTGGGTATCAGCACGGTAAAAGACGCTTTTATAGGGGAAGGGGTAAACGAAAAGGGTTTAGGAGCCGGGATTTTCTATTTCTCCGGCTACGGCAGCTTGGCGCCGTTTAACGCCAAAAAAGCCAAGAAATCCGTGGCGGACGTGGAACTGGTGCGCTGGATGCTGACCAACTTTGCCACGGTGGACGAAGTAATCGCCGGATTAAAAAAGATAGAAATTATAGGCATCTATCCGCCCCAACCGGGCCAAAAAGCCGCTTCCACCGGCCACTGGCGCATTGCGGACGCTTCCGGCCGCAGCATTGTGCTGGAAATTGAAAACAACGGCCAGCGCCATATTTATGAAAACACCGTGGGAGTGTTTACCAACTCTCCCTCGTTTCCGTGGCAGGTAACGCATTTAAACAATTACGTAAACCTGCACCCGGGCGCGGTAAAACCCAATAAACTGGGGCAGACGGAACTGGCCGCTTTCGGCGCGGGAGCCGGCATGTGGGGCCTGCCGGGAGACATTACTCCGCCTTCGCGCTTTGTACGGGCGTTTTTCTACCTGCATACGGCGCCCGTGCCCGCCACGGCGCAAGAAGGGGTATTACAGGCTTTTCACATCTTAAATAACTTTGATATTCCGATAGGCGTGGAATTTGCCGCCGGGGAAGAAATACCCAATCTCCCCAGCGCCACCCAATGGACGAGCGTAACCAATTTAACGCAGCCCGCTTTCTATTACCGCACCATGAACAACAGCCAAATCCGCCAAGTGGATTTGACCAAAATAGACTTTGCGGGCATAAAAGCGCAAGTACTGCCGCTGGATAAAGAGCCGGAACAATTCCACCCGGTAGAATTGGAATAAAACAACTTGCCCAATAAAAAACCTCCGCTTGTTAAAAGCGGAGGTTTTTTATCTAAAAGCAACATTATAAATGCGCTATGACCGCCTGGGCAAATTGCTGCGTGGTGGCGCTTCCGCCCAAATCAAACGTAAGCGTTTTGCCTTCTTTTAATACGTTTAGCAAGGCGGTTTCTATACGCTGCGCGCAATCGGCCTCGCCCAAATGGCATAGCATCAAGCACGCGCTTAACAACAGGGCGGTGGGGTTGGCTTTATTCTGCCCCGCCAAGGCCGGGCTGCTGCCGTGCACCGCTTCAAATACGGCGGCTTTTACGCCGATGTTTGCCCCCGGGGCCACGCCTAACCCGCCCGTAAGCCCGGCGGCCAGGTCAGACACAATATCCCCGTACAAATTAGGCAATACCAGTACGTCGTAAATTTCCGGGTTAATAACCAGCTGCATGCACAGGTTATCCACCAATACTTCATCATAGGCAATTTGCGGGTATTCCCGCGCCACGGCGCGAACCGCTTCCAAAAACAGCCCGTCCGAAAATTTACAAATATTGGCTTTGCTGACTGCCGTTACTTTGCGGCGGTGGTTTTTTACGGCATAGTCAAAAGCGTAACGCGCGATGCGTTCGGACGCGCCGCGCGTAATGCGCTTAATGGATTCCGCCGTATCGTCGTCCACCTTGCGTTCTATGCCGGCGTAAAGGTCTTCGGTATTTTCCCGCACGATGACTAGGTCCACCTTATCATAGCGGCTTTTTACGCCGGGCAATGTTTTAGCCGGGCGCACGCAGGCATATAAATCCAACGCTTTGCGAAGCGCCACATTCACACTGCGAAAGCCTTTGCCAATGGGCGTGGTAATAGGGCCTTTTAACGCCACCGCGTTTTTGGCAATACTATCCAGCACGCGCTGGGGGAGCACTTCCCCTTCCGCCTCCAGCACGGCGGCGCCGGCGCTTTGTTCTTCCCACTCTATGGGCGCGCCCGCCGCCTGCAAAATGGAAGTAACCGCGCGGGTAATTTCCGGCCCGATGCCATCCCCCGGGATTAAGGTCACCAAATGTTTTTTTGTCATACCAAATCAAACCCGCCGTGTTTCTTAATATGCGCCATCAGGCCGCCTTCGTTTAAAATTTTAATCATTACGTCCGGCAGCGGGGTAACGGGAATGTCCGTTTTTTGCGTCAGGTTATGCACTACGCCGGCTTTTACGTCCACTTCCAATTCGTCCCCGGCGTTGATTTTATCCGTATCGCACTCCACCAAAAGTAGCCCGATATTAATGGCGTTGCGAAAGAAAATACGCGCAAAACTTTTAGCCAGCACCGCGTTTACGCCCGCCAGTTTGATAATGGTGGGGGCGTGCTCGCGCGAGGAACCCAGCCCAAAATTTTTGCCGGCTACCACAAAATCCCCTTTTTGCATGGAGGAGGCAAACGCCGGGTCCGCGTCTTCCAAAACGTGTTTGGCCATTTCCGGCAGATTGCTGCGCAAATGAAACAAGCGGCCGGGAGCGATGTGGTCCGTGCTGATATCGTCGCTAAATTTCCAAGCTTTTCCTTTTAATTGCATATTAAATCTCCCTCGGGTCTGTAATGTGCCCGGTCAACGCGCTGGCTGCCGCCGTGGCGGGGCTGCACAGGTAAATAAACCCTTTGGTGTTGCCCATACGGCCCTGAAAGTTGCGGTTTTGGGTAGAAAGGCAGGCTTCCCCATCGCCCAAAATACCGCCGTGCACGCCCACGCAGGGGCCGCAGCCCGGGGTTTGCACGCTGGCGCCGCTTTCCACAAAAGTTTCAATCAAGCCTTCTTTTAAGGCTTGCAGCATTACATCGCGCGAAGCGGGTGTAATAAACAAACGTACGCCGTCAGCCACTTTTTTGCCTTTTAAAATACCCGCGGCCGCGCGCAAATCTTCTATACGCCCGTTGGTGCAGGTGCCAATATAAATTTGGTTGATTTTGACGTCCGCCAATTCTTTGGCTTTTTTCACATTGTCCACCGTGTGCGGGCAGGAAACCACCGGCTCCAGCTTAGACGCGTCTATTTTAATGACGCGTTCGTATTCGGCGCCATCGTCCGCTTTTACTTCTTTAAATTTATCGCCGCGGCCGTGTTCCTGCAAATACTTTTTGGTTTTTTCGTCCGTGGCAATCAGCCCGGCCTTAGCGCCGGCTTCCACGGCCATGTTGGAAAGGGTGAAGCGGTCCGCCATTTCCATGTTTTCAATGGTGTCTCCGCAAAATTCCAACGCTTTATAGGTGGCGCCGTCCGCCCCGATAAGGCCGATTAAATGCAAAATTAAGTCTTTGGCTCCCACGCCGGGCTGGAATTTGCCCGTTACTTCCACCTTAAACGTGGAGGGCACTTTCAGCCAGGTTTTGCCAATAGCCATGCCTACGGCTACGTCCGTGGAACCCATGCCCGTGGCAAACGCGCCCAGCGCGCCGGAAGTGCAGGTGTGGGAATCCGCCCCGATTAAAATTTCCCCGGGGTTTACGTATTTTTCCACCAGCAACTGGTGGCATACGCCTTCGCCAATTTCGCTAAGGACGGCACCTGTGCGTTTGGCAAAATCCCGCAAAACCACATGGGTGTTGGAAAGTTCTTTGCGGGGGCTGGGGGCGGCGTGGTCAATAAATAAAATGGTGCGGGAAGGATTTTTGACGGTGCTAAAACCGGCTTTTTCCAATTCGGCCACCGTAAGGGGGCCGGTGCCGTCCTGCACGGCGGTAACGTCTACATCCGCCACCACAAAATCACCCGCGCGCACCGGCGCGGGAGCATGGGCGGAAATGATTTTTTCGGCTAACGTCTGTTTAAGCATTTTTTTCTTCTCCCAAATAATGCGGGGTAATGGTCATTACTTTGGCGGCAATGTCCGGGTGATGATAGATAAAGCGCAGTTCGCTTTCCACCAGCGGCAGCTGGTTGTGCACGTTGGCGTAGCGCACCAGTTCCAAAATTTCGCGGGCGTGGGCATCGTTCTTAAATTCCAGCTCCAGCTTTTCGTACACGTTGCGAAAGCCTTTAATGCCGCCATACTCCCCGGTGGTAATTACGCGGCCGGTTTCTATCACTTCCGGTTCCCCGCGGCCAAGTTCTTCAAAATCATACAGTTCATAATTGCGGCGGTCTTTTAAAGCGCCGTCCGCGTGAATGCCGGACTCGTGCGCAAACGCGTTGGCCCCCACCGCCGGCTGGTTGATGGGTATCGGCACGCCAAACGCGTAAGACGCGTACTTAGCCAACTGCCAGGCTTTGTTTAAACGGATATTGGGGTTTAATTTATAATCCCCCATGCCGCTGCCATGCACAATGGCCAACAGGCAGGAAACCAAATCCGCATTGCCGGCGCGTTCCCCCAAGCCGTTTACGGTGGTGTTAATGAAGGCTTCCACCCCGCCGTCCACCGCGCCTTTGGCGCCCATGACGGAGTTGGCCACCGCCATACCCAAATCATTATGACAATGCAATTCTATGCCAATGCCGGAAGCCTCGGCAATTTTGCGTATGCGGGTATAGATAACGTCCGGCGTGTCATAGCCCAGCGTGTCGCAATAGCGAAAGCGAGAAGCGCCGGCTTCTTTGGCGGCGCAGGCGAACTCAACCAAAAAATCCAGGTCCGTGCGGGAGGCGTCCTCCGCGTTTACCCCCACGCCTAAAGCGCCTTTGGCTTTAGCCTCTTTTACCGCATGTACGGCTTTATTTAAAATGGCCTTGCGGTCAAAACGGCCGCCAAATTTACCCGCCAGCATTTGGTCTGACGTGGACATAGACAAATTGCAATACTGCAAGCCGGGCACGTTTTTATAAGCCAGCTCCACATCCTCTTCCACCGCGCGCAGCCAGCCGCTTAAACGGGTTTTGGTGATAATACCTTGTTTTACCAGTTCCAAATTGGCGTTTAAATAATTGGTTTCGTGGCTGGTGGTGGGAAAACCAAATTCAGAAAAAGCGACCCCCAGCTCATTAAGGTAACAATTCAACATGGTTTTTTGAAATTTAGACAGGCCTAAGCGGGAGGTTTGCACCCCGTCCCGGTTGGTCACGTCTACAATCCAAATCGTATGCTTCATATCGGGCCCTCCAAAATCTTTTTATATTCGTAGATTTTAGCATATTTGTACACGCTGTCCGGCTAAAATTAATAAAAGCCATAAATAAAAACCCCGCCTGAAACAGCGGGGAAAATAAAAACTTTACTTGGGTTTGTTCCGGTGATACTTTTGGAACAATTCCTGAAATTTATCACGGTATGGGCCGGGAATTGTTTTATAGTAATTGGATACACTATACAGCGAAGAAGAGGAAGGAGGATACTTACCGTAACGGGATATATAATCCAACAATCTGGCATAAAGGCCTTTTTCAGGCAAAGACTCCTGTTGCTGCTGTAAACGCCGCACAAGAAGGTTGGCAGCTGGAAAATCCGGGTTATCCTGCAGGGTTCTGAGCTTGGAGTATAAGGCAGACCCTTCTTGCGGCCATTGGCGGGTTTGAAGCAAATAAGTTTTTAATTCTTCCAAAACACTTAATACCCGCGCGTGGGTTTCGCCTCCCGCCATTATGCCCTTTGCCAAATTGGAAGCATAGTGGTCATATAACGCCAACCCCGCCTGGTACTTTTCTGCCGCGGAAACATTTTCCCCAAGCGCCTGTTCGGCTTCGCGCCGGGCACCGGCGGACACATACGGGCTGTACAATATTTTTATTGTTTTCCAGGAAATAAAAGCTTCGCCTTCGGCAAAAGCCTTAAAAGATTGCCCAAAACCAGATCTCACGCCTTCCTTTTTTCTCTTTACGCTAAGTTGCGCCAAACGAGAGGAAAGCGTTTTTTCCATCTGGTCAATACGCTGGGATATTTCTTGCTGTTGCCAAGGAAAAAGTTTATCATAATGTTGTTTATAAACCTCCAGCGGCTGCTGGGGGCCTCCATATACGGAACCCATTACCCGCCGGACGGCCTCCCGGCGGACGGTTTCTTCCGGCGCGGGAAGGAGCATTTGCTCCGGATGCAAATCATTCCATTTATACATTTGGGAAAGAACCGTTAAATTTTTATTATGCTGCACAGTTGAAATGCGTTGATAAAGGAAAGCTTTATCATTACGGGCCAGAATATTCCTGGCGTTTGAAAAATCCAGCTTGGAAAGGGACCATAAAATATTGCGGTACTCGTTTTGTGTAAGCAGTTTTTCCTGTACGGCGCCGTTTAAGAAAGCAACCGCTTGTTGAAGGTCCGCCCCGTCATATAAATCAAATTTCAGAAATTGTTGGTTTAAATCCCTGCGGGAAGAGATGTCTTTGGTAGGAGAACTTTCCGACAAAGCGAGTTCTTCCCCCGTCAGCCAGCCATGCACCAAAGACTGGGCCTGCGCGTACCGGCCGGAACGGAAAAGAGCGTCCAACTCATCACGCTGGGGGCTGGCGGGAAAACGTTTTAACAACAAAAAAGAAACCCGCTGTAAATCTTTGCAGGAACGAAATCCTCTTAATTTAGCAAACCGCTTTTCCAATTCCAAAAGGTCTTTTTCGGCGGCTTTTACACCGCTAGAGGCCAGTTTCTTGCTAACCGCACCAATTACCGGCTTCTGAGCAAAAACAGCCGGGCATACAACCAGCAATAACAAAATAAAGCAAGATAGTTTCTTCATTATTTTTAAGATATCAAAACCCCAATACTCCCAGCCAGGGCCTTAAGACCTAACTCCCGTGTTTTTTAGACCTATGTTCTGGCAAGGCCCTAGCGTTTATTTATGGAATAATTCCATTAAAAAGCCCCCGTTTAAACGGGGGCAAAGAGGCATAAAACCTATTTTTTATAATGATATTTTTCAAAAAGCTTACGGAAACTCTCCCGATACGGCCCGGGTATTTTTTTATAGCGCATAATCGCATGGTACAGCGAAGAGGTAGACGGCGGAAGCTTGCCATGCTGGGCAATATAATTTTGAAGGGAAATATATATTTCTTTTTCCGGCAATTTCTGTTGCTGCTGTTTCAAGCGTTTTATCATCAGTTTGGCCCCTTCCAGCCCGGGAGCAGTTTCCAGTTCCTGCAAACGGGGAAATAAGTCAACTCCCTCCTGCGGCCATTGGCGGTTTTTAGATAAATAATTATCTAATTCCTGAAAAAGTTCCTGCATACGTTGCATTTCTGGAGACACTACTAAATTTTTTTCTAAATTTTTAGAATAATCCTCATATAAATATTCCCCTGCTTTTACTCCTTCCCAATAAGAAAGGTTGCTGGACAAGGCTTTCTCAGCCGCAAGGCGGGCCGACGCGGACACATAAGGGCTGTAAAGCACCTGCATCACCGTCCAAGAAGAATTGACCTTCCCGGTTACAAAACTGGCCAAAGCCAAAGAAAAACGCCGTTTATCCATATGCCCCTTGTTGGAAGAGCTGGCTTGCAACGCACGCTGGGCAATTATTTTTTCCATTTGGTCTATTTGCGCGTCCAATTCTTGCTGACGCCAAGGCGGAAGCTGTTCATAATAGGCTTGGTGGACAGACAAGGGCTTCTTCTTTCCCCCCGATAATGGCCCCAATACCTGGCGGACAGCCTCTCTGCGGGACACATTGTCCAAAGGGGGTATTTCCATCGGACGTGGATTTAGATCTTCCCATTCATACATTTTGGCAAGCTGAAGCTGAGCCCTTTCGTATTGGGAGAGCGGAATCGTATGGTGCAAAACGGCTTTGTCATTACGGGTTAAAATGTATTCCGCGTTGCGAAAGTCCATACGGGAAAGAGACCATATAATATTGCGGTATTCTTTTACGTTTAGCAATCTTGTCTGCCAGCCCGCATGTAAAAAAGAAACCGCTTTTTGTAACTCCGCGCCTTTAGAAAGGTCAAAACCCAAAAAGCAGCTGGCAAATTCTTCGCGGCGGCTTTTAGGTTTAACGGGAGCAGGCGGATTAAACAAATCCTCCCCCGTCAGCCACATATGCACCTTGGCCTGCGCCTGCAGATATTTACCGGACGAAAACAAAGACTCCAGCTCATCACGCTGGGGGCCGGGTTCCACCCTGTTTTTTAACAGAACGGAAACTCTTTGCAAACTGGTGGGGGAAGGATCCTTCCTTAGCAAAATAAAACGTTTTTCCAATTCTTGGAGGTCTCTTTCCGTCGCTTTGACGCCAAAAGATTCCGCGTTCTTGCAAAAAGATTTTATAACAGTCTTTTGGGCAAAAGAGAGGGAAGAAACAAACAAAACAAATAAGATGCCATAAAATAGTTTTTTTATCATACCAATAAAATACAATAAAAACCGCAATTAGAGACAGGGCCCAAAGTCCTATACTTAACCGTTTTTTAGCCCCATCTTTTTAAATAAAAAACCCCCGCTTTCAAAGCGGGGGGTTATTAAAGGCTTTTTAGAAATTCCTCCGCAGGAAGCGGGTCTCCCCATAAAGAGCCGGAAACAAAACGTATGCCGTTTTGTTTTAAGAACTCTGCCTGTTTGGAAGTGGTCACTCCGTCAAACTCAAGCTCGGCACCCAAAGCGGAAGCCAAATATTTAAAAGAATCAAACATTTGTTTCATGCGTTCTAAATCTTGGGAATCCGGCACCGCCACTACCTGCACTTTAAGCCATTGGGCTTTTACCTTGGCCAAAAATTGAATGGCGGAAAGCCCTTCCCCAAAACGGCTTACCCCAATCACAAAACCTTCTTTTTGCAGGCGGGTGCCCAAATCAATCAAGTCTGCGATATTATGCTCCAAGGAATTTTGGGAAAGATCCAATTCCAAATCCGCCGGGTTTACTTGATAACTGTCAGCCAGCTTTTTCAACGCGGCGGCGAAATACGGATTATATATATGCAGCGGAGATAAAGTTACCGAAAAAGGCCCCTCTTGCCTGCCCCGGGCCCGCAGCGTTTTAATAAGTTTAAACAGTTCTTCCACCACAAACATATCTATTCTGCGGGCAAAACCGTTCCTCTCAAAAATAGGGCGAAAGGTGTGCCCGTGCAAATCCCCCAGCGCCGGGTGCCGCCAAAGCACCCGCGCGGCCGCGCGCACGATGCGGCCGGATTCCAAATCCCGCACCGGCATAAGCATAAGCTTAAACTCACCGCGGGAAAAGGCCCCTTCCATATCATTTTCCAGCCGTTTTTCCAGATTGGCCTGGGCGAGCATATCCTCGTTAAAAAAGGCAACCGCCTCCACGCTGTATTTTACGCTGCGGCGCGCCAAAAAAGAACGGTTTACCATTTCTTCTACGGGCATTTGCTTGTCTTTAATAAGGTATACGCCAAAAGAAAGAAGCAAACGCAAAGAAGGCGTTTTTTTACCGGGGGTGGACACTATCTCCTCATTTATCAATTCCAGCCGGTTGCGAAGGGATTGCTCGTCCTGATACTTTAACAACAGTTGGAAGCGGTCCGTTTCCATGCGGGAGAATTCCTCCCCCTCTTTTATATGGCTGGATAGTATTTGGGAAATATGTTTTAGCAATTCATCCCCGCTGCCCGGGCCGTAAATATTGGAAATAATTTTAAAACGGTCCACATCCAGCGTTACAAAAGCATAAGCCTGCTGCGGGTTGGCTTTTAATAAAGAAGCCATCACTTGCTGCATTTTATTCCAATTAGGCAGTCCGGTAATGGGGTCTTCATACGTTGCGCGCTCCAAGGCAAAGCGGTTGGATTTCTGCACCGCCAAAATATAGTACAACAACAAAGCAATTAAACCCAGCCCCGCCGCCATAAACGCAAGCGTCAGCCACACCAAACGGGCGGTTTTCACCAAAAGCACTTTCTCAGGTACCAAGGAAACCATATACCAGTCATTTATGCCCACCGGCACATAGCTGGCGTACATGCGCCCTCCTTTGCGTGTGGTGAACAACAGACTCCCGGTACGTCCGGCCCGCATATCCTCTTTCATTTTAGAAACGTCTTCTTGGGTATGCCAGGTAAGGTTATCACGATCCGCAAAGATATTGGTAAAATTTTCAATGGCTGTTTCATGATTGGCGTTAATGACCTTATCCCCGTTGGAACGAACAATTACATTGTATCCCTGTCCGCCAAAACTGTATACGGATAAGATATCCGTATACGAGGCAATGGAGCGGGTAGAAGCCAAAACGCCTTTTACTTCTCCGTCTTTAAAAACGGGTACCGCCTGCACAATAATTTCTTTACCGTCCGTAGAATCTTTGCGGCGCTGGGACAGGGCGGCCTTGCCCTGCATGGCTTGCACAAAGGCCGGCTGGGAAGAGGCGTCCATGACAGACCCGTCATTAAATACGGCGTATCCATTCGGACGGATAAAAGCCATGCGTTTAAAAGCATTGTTTTTCGTTGCCGCATTCAGCAAATCCATCATTTCTTCTTTATTTAAAGAAGTATACCCGGAAATAGCCGTGGCCATGGATTTGAGAGAATCCTCATCCCCCTCAATTTGTGTCTGTAAAATTTTCACTCCCTGGCGGGCTACTTCTTCCAGGCTGGAACGGACCTCACTCTCCAGCGTGCGCTGGAGCCGGCCCACATACAGCAAGCTCATTAAAGCCAAAACAGCCAAAAAACCCGTTACCGCCAAAAACGGGAACAAAAACGGATATTTGTTTTTCAGTTCTTTAAATTTCATTTTTCCCCCTAACAATGCCCCGGGTTATCCTGTCCCTGCGCGCGGAAAGCCCCCACCAGCTGCTGGGAGTAGGCAAACATGGGGTAAAACGGGTTTTGCGTATCACGCGCTTGCGCTTCGGGAAGTTCTTTATAAAACAGCTGGTCTTTAGCCACGGCAAATAGCGTAACACTGCCGGGCTGCGCGGCAGGAAGTTGGGTGGATTTTTCCATTTTATCCGTCAGCTTGCTGGCGTGGGCCAGCATACGGGCGGCAATTTCTTGCAGTTTTTCATTGCCATGCCCGCCAATAATTCCGCCCAAACCACTTTTGCTGTTGTTTTCAAAATACAGGCTGCTGTCCCCCAACGAATTGGTGGCAATTAACAAATATTTTACTTCCTGCCCGTCTTGAACGGGCATTTCCACCCCGGCAATGGATATTTTATCCGGCCCTAGCTCCATAACGCCTTTTCTGTTTTCCAAATTTTTCACATCCAGCCAAAAACCCCTCATATTCTGATACGCTTTATTCATATACAATCTCCTATTGAGCCCATAGTATCATTTTATGAGCGGCATTTTCAAAAGCAATAACACATTAGCCGTCTACCCAAAACCGAGCACAAAGAGTATAATAAAAGAAAGTTTTTTAGGAGACATCTTATGAATAAAACAGGCAAAGCGGTCATTTTAATGATGGACTCTTTTGGTATAGGCGGGGCGGAAGACGCCGCCCAATTTAACGATGAAGGCGCCAACACCCTGGGACACATTGCCCAAACCCGCAAAAAATTAAATATTCCCAACTTAACCGCTTTGGGCCTGCTGCAGGCGGCAGAAGACTCTTGCGGGAGTAAACCGCAAACCGGCCCGCAGTCCCCCGCCCGCATACAGATGCCTTCCAAATACGGTTTTATGAAAGAAATCAGCCGCGGGAAAGACACTTCCTCCGGCCATTGGGAAATGGCGGGCTGCCCCGTACAGTTTGACTGGGGTTACTTTCCGCCGCAGTATCCTTCTTTCCCGCAGGAACTGGTGGATAAAATCTGCCAAGAAGCCGGCCTGCCCGGCATTTTAGGAAACAAAGCCGCCTCCGGCACCGCCATTATTGAAGAATTGGGCCTGGAGCACATAAAAACAGGCAAACCCATTTGCTACACTTCGGCGGACAGCGTCTTTCAAATCGCCGCGCATGAAAAACATTTTGGGCTGGAGCGTTTATACAAAGTGTGTGAAATTGCTTTTAAGCACGTTAAACCCTATAATATCGCCCGCGTGATTGCGCGCCCTTTTGAAGGGGACGCACCCGCCACGTTTAAACGCACCAAAAACCGCCACGATTATTCCGTCACTCCGCCAAACCCCACCCTGTTGGACGCGCTAAAAAACGCCGGGGGAGAAGTAATATCCGTAGGTAAAATTGCCGATATTTTTGCCAAGCAAGGCATTACCCGGGCCATAAAAGCCAGCGGGCTGGAAGAATTGTGGAACGCCACCCTGCAAGCCTTTAAAGAAGCCCAACCCGGCAGTTTGGTATTTACCAATTTTGTAGATTTTGACATGACTTGGGGCCACCGGCGCGATACGGAAGGCTACGCCCAAGGGCTGGAATATTTTGACCAGCGCCTGCCGGAGCTGGCCGCCCTAATGGGCCCGCAGGACATTGCGTTTATCACGGCGGACCACGGGTGCGACCCCACTTACCAAGGAACCGACCACACCCGCGAGCACGTACCCGCTATTTTATTTGGCCCGCAGGTAACCTCCAAAAATATAGGCGCGCGCGAAACATACGCGGACTTAGGACAAACCGCCGCAGAATTTTTTGGGCTTGCGCCGCTGCCGTTTGGAAAGAGTTTTCTGCACGAGTAACAAACTCCCCGCCCCGGGCGGGCCGCTTTAAAAACAACCAAAAACCCCGGGGAACCCCGGGGTTTTTGGTTGGGAACATTTACCAATTTCTCAACAATAACACCAAAAGCGCCGCAAACACCCCGCATAACAATAGTTTGGCCAAGCCCAAATGTTTTTTAAGCCACCCGCTAAACGTGGCGGACTCATACCCCGCCAAGGCTAACATAAACACCAGTACCAATGGCACAATAAACATCAAATTGTATATCAGCAAAAATTCCGCCGCGCGCCAAAAATTATCCCCGGCTTCTTTCAGCACCACCACAATGGTGGGCAAATAAACCTGCCCCGTGCAAACCGCCTCCACCAAAGACACCACAAACCCCACTATCAAAGCCGCCGCGCCCAGCCGCCAAACGCTTTTATTGCGGTCTTTTAAAAAAGCGTGCATTACTTTATGAATAAAGGTTTTGTACTTAACCGGCAGCTGTAAAATAATGCCGGAAGCGTCTTTGGTGCGGCAGTAATGCCAGCAGTCATACGCGCTTAACAACAAGAAGGCCGCGCATAAAAGAACCGTTATCATTTTAAGACCCCACATCACATAGTAAAAACCCTGCATGGCGTATAAAAATTTAAACGCACCCAGCCCAAGCAGCACATATGCAATAAAAACAGCCGCGCAATAGGCCGAGCCTACGGCAATAATTTCCCGCTTTTCGTATTTATAAACGGAAAGAAAAGAAATAAAAAACACAATCACCGCAAAGGCGCACGGGTTAATCCCGTCCACCAGCCCCGCGCCGGCAATCATCCAAAAAGTAAGTTGGTTAAAAACGTCCCGGTGGGTGGGCTGGGTTTCGGTCAGTTCGGGCTCTTGCGCAGCAGCGGGCGAAGCGGTTTTTTGGGAAACCTCTTCTTTTGCGGTTGGGCTGAGCGGTAAGCCGGATTTAGTTAGGCCGTCTGTTTCTTTAGCCGGGGATTGGGCTTTCTGCTGTTTTACGGAGGGAACGGACGGCTCTTTAGGCTGAGAAACGCCTGTATTGGCCGGGGCGGGGTTTTCTTTTCCAAAAAGATTTGTTTTTGCTTGCTCCTCCCCTTCAGCAAGCAGTTCCGCGGGAATTTGCACCCGGGTGTTTTCTTTGTTCATTAACGCTTTGGAAACCGCCAAATCCGCCCGGTCTTTAATTTCTGACGGATACCCCATTAAAAATTCTTCCCCTATTACCATGGCAGGCGTGCCGCCGCGCTCTATGCCATATTCCCGCATGGCGTGCAGGAAAGCCAAATTATATTTTGTCACGTCTACCCGTACAAATTCTATGCGGAAAGCGTTGCGGCGCAAAAACCCGTCCAAAAATTCTTTTTCCATGTGACGGCAATGCAAACAATAAGGAGAGCCAAAATACACCACCCGTACTTGGGGGGCAGCCGCCGTTTGCCCTTGGGCAAAAACCGGTAAAAACAAAACCAGCAATAAACCGACCAGAAAAACACATTTTTTAATCATAGTTTTTAACATTCCTCACAAAAGTCATAAAAAGACGGAGCGGACGGATACGTCCCTCCCTCGCATTTTTGCGCGTGCGGCGGCGTTTGGCGGCAATGGGACAAAGAACCGCTTTCCAGCGGGAAAACCATTTCCTGCGCGGGAACGCCGCCCGCCGCGCGGTGTTTCCAACAATGGCAGCCGGAGGGGTGAGAATTCTCTCTGTCCAGCACGCATACCCAAACGGCTTCCTGTCCCGGGGTTTGCCCGGAAGAGGAGAAATTGCCCCCATACGGGGCACGCACGGCGCGGGCGGAAAACACGGCCGAAGCGCCCATACCCGCCGCAAAAAACAGCGCGCAAACCCCCCAGGCGGCCGCCGTGCGCCAAAGCGGCCTTTTAACGGCAGAAGTGTGTATGCGCTGCCAAACACGTTCCTGCGCCGCGCCGGACGCGTCAAAATCCAACCGGGAATACGTATTTAAAAAATCTTCCTGCCTGTTCATACATTCATCTCCTTGCGCAGCTTGGCGATACTGCGGTGCAAAATGGTACCCACATTGCTTTCACTCAGCCCGGTTTGGCGGGCAATTTCCCGGTTGTTCATGCCGGAATAAAACTTTAAGGCAACCAAATCTCTTTCTTTCCGGTTTAATATGGACATGGCGTTAAGCAAAACCCGTGTGTCCTCTTGCTGTAAAGCGTCTTCTTGCGGAAGGGACAAAAAGGCGTTTTCCTCAAACCCGGTTAAAGATAAAAATTTACGCACGTAATACAAACGGTAATACATATTAATTTCGTTACGGGCAATGGTAAATATCCATTGGCGAAACGTACCTTTTTGCGAGTCAAACAAAGCCATTTTTTCATACGCTTTGCGCCAAGCGCAGGCGGCCAGATCCTCCGCCAGCGCACGCTGGCCCACGCGGCACAAAATATAAGCAAACACAGGCTTAAAAAATTCTTGGTATAAAGAGGCAAAATTCATAACGTCTTCCTACTCATACTATGCATAAGTACAAAAAGTATCACAAAATTTCCTTCCAAAACAAACGCCGCTGGCAGGCGGCGCATAGAAGGGAGGTTTCCCTTTACAAAAACCTTTTAACGGATAATGGAAATGCTTTCCAGCCCGCTTTTCATTACCCATTTGCGCAATAACGGCCAGTACATAAACGGGCATTTAAGCAGTTTAAACCATAATTTCAGCCGCAGTAAAAACGTGGCGCGCGCGTAGCGGCGGTGTTCCTTCGGGGAAGGGTTTTCTCCCATTGCAAAGGCCAAACGCAAGGCGCTTAGCATGGCGCTGGACAGGCCTTCCAAGCTGCTGGGGCTGATGAAGCCCGCCGCCTCCCCAATTAAAAAAACGCCGTCTTGGCCCAGGCAAAACTCCCGCCAACCGGCCGGGCGAAGCACGCGGCAGGCTTCGGTTTTATAAACTTCTCCAAACTTAAAACCGTAATTTTCAAGCGCCCGCTTTTGGGCTTCAAAACGTTCGCGGCAGTTAGCCGCGGGATACGCCCCGCCAAAAATAAAATACCCGTCTTTGGATACGGACCAGGAGTAACAATCGGTTTGGGCCGGGTCAAAAATACAGGAATAAAACGGACTTTTATGCGTTTCTTTAAACCATTGCTGCAAGGCAACGTAACTGCGTATTTTATGATGCGGGAAAAACGTGCGGCGCACGATGGAATCGGCCCCGTCCGCCCCTACAACGCGTTTGGCGCAAACCGTATGGGTTTGCCCGTCCCGCGTATAAGACACGCAAAACAAGCCGTCCGGCCGCCGCTCCAAACGGACCACCTGCACCCCCGTTTGCACCTGTACGTGCGCGGGGATAAGAGACATCAGCCAGCGGTCAAACTGTTGGCGGTCCATATTCACGTAAAAACGCTGGTAATGGCGGCACAGGCCGGTTGCCAAATCCAGCGTGCGCACGGCAAAAAGCTGCGGGTCCACTAAAATAGATTTGGGCAAAGTTAAATCAAATCGGGCCAGCGTTTTTTGCGCGTCCGGCGCCAACAGGCCGCCGCAGGGTTTTGCAAAGCCGCCGGGCTGAAAAGTTTTTTTATCCAAACATAATACTTTTTTGCCGGGCAACAGCCGCGCCAGCGTACTGCCGGCCGGCCCCAACCCAACAATGACCACATCAAAAAGGGAATCTTTTGGCATTTTATTTTGACTGTCCCGCCGATAAAGTAATATTAGTTGGATATTTTATCAATTATATCCACCATCTCGGCCGCTTTTTGGCGGGCTTCTTTCCCGCCGGAGCCAAAGGCCCCCGCCACGCAATGCCCCAAATGGGCGCGAAGCACCTCACAATGGGCGCGGCGCAAAACGGCTTGGGCCGCCAACAGCTGGTTGACGATATCAATGCAGTAGCGGTCCTCCTCCACCATTTTAAGTACGCCTTCCACCTGTCCGCGGGCGGTTTTTAACAAACGCGTAATTTTTTTATGGTCTGCCTGCATAATTTCTCCTAACGGATATTTTTTACCTGATATCCGGCCTGTTCCACCGCGCCGCGCAACGCCTGCGGGGAAAGATTTTCCCCCTCCACCGTTACTTCTTTAGCGGTTAAATTCACCTGTACTTTTTTTACGCCGGCCACCGCCTGCAGCGCGCCTTGCACGCGGCCGGCGCAATGGGCGCACATCATGCCTTCCACCGTTAATACCTGTACCATAAGAGGGGTATCCTCCTTTCCTTTTTTCATTTTATACGGCTTAAAATACCTAAGCCGCAAAGCATTAGTAACCACGAAAACAGAACTTAAACTCATACACGCCGCCGCAAACATGGGGTTTAATTTCCACCCCAGCCAATGATAAAAAACTCCCGCCGCCAGCGGTATGCCGCATACGTTATAAATAAACGCCCAAAACAGGTTTTGCTTAATATTGCTTATCACCGCGCGAGAAAGGCGCACGGCAGCCGCTACGCCGGTTAAATCATTTTTTACAAGCACCACGTCAGACGTTTCCAACGCGATATCAGTCCCCGAACCCACGGCCACGCCCACATCGGCCCGCGCCAGGGCGGGGGCGTCGTTGATGCCGTCCCCCACCATAATTACTTTTCCGCTCTTTTGCAAACGGCGTATTTGCGCTTCTTTGTCCTGCGGAAACACGCCGGCAATAATGGTTGTAATTCCCAGCTGTCTTCCTATAAAACGGGCGGCGGATTCATTATCCCCCGTTAGGAGTACTACGTTTAGGCCCATTTGGCGCAATTGGCAAACGCTCTCCCGCGCGGACGGGTTTAACGAATCCGCCAACGCCAGTATACCGGCCAGTTGTCCGTCAAAAGCAAAAAACAGCACCGTTTTGCCCTGTTTGGCCCAAGCTTGGGCCTGCTGAGCGAAAGAAGAAACAATAACCACACGGCACCGGCGCATCAGCCTTTCATTTCCGGCGATAATTTGTTTCCCGTTTACGCGGGCGCAAATGCCCGCCCCCGGCAGGGTTTCAAACTCCTGCGCAAGCTGCGGGGCAATTCCCTGCGCCTGTTGGGCGCGCAGTACGGCGCGCGAAAGCGGATGTTCGGACGGGCTCTCCGCCCAAACGGCGTAATTCCAAAAATCCCGTTCCGCCATGCCGTCCGCCAGCAGGAAATCGGTTACTTCCGGCTTGCCTTGGGTAAGCGTGCCGGTTTTGTCAAAAACCACCGTATCCGCCAAGCGGGCGGTTTCCAATACTTCGGCCGATTTAAATAAAATCCCGTTGCGGGCCCCGGTGCCTGTCCCCACCATTACGGCGGTAGGCGTAGCCAACCCCAGCGCGCACGGGCAGGAAATCACCAACACCGCCACGGCGCACCCTATCGCCCAGCCCCAGCCGTAACCGGCCAGCAGCCACCCGGCAGCCGTTACCGCCGACAAACCAATCACCACCGGCACAAAAACCCCGCTTACTTTATCGGCCAGTCTGCCAATGGGCGCTTTGGAGGAGGAAGCCTCTTCCACCAGCCGTATGATTTGGGAAAGAAGCGTCTGCTTTCCGGCATGGGTTACTTGAAAACGAAAATACCCCGCCCGGTTTATCGTGCCCGCGCGCACCGGCGCCCCGGCTTCTTTATCCACAGGCAAACTTTCCCCCGTTAAGGCGGATTCATCCAACGCGCCACGCCCGCTGAGGATAATGCCGTCCGCCGCCACAGCCATGCCCGCTCTCACGGCTAAAATGTCCCCCGGTTGAATATTGGCGGAGTCTATTTCCCGCTCTACGTCTTGTTCCACCCGCAAGGCCTTGGGTGGGGCGAGCTGAAGCAGTTGCTCAATGGCGCCGGAAGTTTTGCGTTTGGCGCGCGTTTCCAAATATTTTCCCAGCGTAATCAGCGTTAAAATCATACCGGCGGATTCAAAATACAGGCCGTGCAACGCCTCAAAAGCGGGCGCCCATTTTGGCGCATCTTGCATCAGGATCAGCACGCGGTATAACGTCCACAAGCCGGACGCCACCGCCGCACCCGCGCCCACGGCAATCAGACTATTCATATTCGGTACGCCGCGCAACAAAGATTTAAAACCACTAATAAATATTACCCGATTAATAAAAAGAACAGGAACCAGCAACAACCCTTGCGTTAAAGCAAACACGCCCGGGTTTTGCGTTAAAACGGCAGGCAAAGGCAACGAAAACATATGCCCCATGGCAATATAAAAAAGGGGAAGCAAAAACAAAAGGGAATATTGCAAGCGCAAACGCAAAGCCCGCTCCTCGCTTTCCGAGGAAGAGGAGGGCTTTTCCTTTCCTGCGGGAACGGGTTGTTCCGGCAAGATAATCAGCGTGTAACCGGCCTGTTCCACAGCGTCTTTTAAACGCTGCGCGTTAAAGGCGTCGTCCGTCTCTACACGCAGCGTATTTTGCAGTAAATTAACCGCTGCCGTTTTAACGCCCGGCGCGCTTGAAGCGGCTTTTTCCACATGGGCGGAACAGGCGGCGCAGCTCATGCCTGATACTTTAAAAACAAATTGCGGCATATTCCTCCAAATACCCCACCCCTGGGGGGTATATCATTATTATATATCATTTAGCGGTTTGCTTTTTACCCAAACAATAAACAAGCCCAAAAACATTTCTTTCATTTGTTAGATTTGTTCTTTTTTGCTAGACTATTACTCGTCTATGACTATACTTATTATCATACTGATGTTAGTGCTAAACGCACTGTTGGCCGCTTACGAAATGGCCTTGGCCTCTGTTTCCCGCACCAAGCTGTCTATTTTGGCGCAGGAAAAGAAACCCGGCGCGGAAAACGCGCTGTTTATGAAAGACCATATGGAAGGCAGCCTGGCTGTTGTACAAATTGGCATTACATTAGTGGGCGCGGTGGCGGCTGCTTCCGGCGGGGCAAGCGCCGATGAAGCTTTTTCCCCCAAGCTGCAGGAATGGTTCGCCCTGCCCAAACGGCTGGCGGATATGCTGTCCGTCGCCGTGGTGGTACTGCCGCTAAGCTTTATTACCATTGTATTTGCGGAACTTACCCCCAAAACCTTTGCCATTAAAAACAAAGAGTGGGTGGTGCTTAAATTTTCCCCCGCTATGCGCCTGATGTACGCGGTGCTTTTCCCCATCGTGCGCATTATGGAGTCTTTGGTAAAACTGACCACACAAAAATCTTTTAAGCAGGAAACAGACCCCAAAGAAGCCCAACAAGCCGCCCTGGCGGATTTGCGCACCGCGGTGTCTATCGCCTCTTCTTCCCGTTTATTTGGCAAAGCGGAAGAAAAGATTATGCTTTCCAGCGCGCTTTTTTACGTGCGTAAAATACGGGAAATACAAGTACCCATAGACCAAGTATATGTGCTGTACGCAAACGACTCTATTGCAGACACCTATTTAAAAGCCCATATGGACATGCACACCCGCTTCCCCGTGTGTGACCAAAAAGACAACTTGCAAAGCATTATCGGGTATTTAAACTTTAAGGACATTTTCCAAGCCACCAAACTTTCCGCCGGCAAGCCCACCACGGCGCGTTCCATCATGCGCCCGATTGTCAGCTTAGAAGCGGACACTATTATTTCCGCCGCCTTGGATAAAATGATAAAAACCCACCAGCATATTTGCCTGGTAACGGAAAAAGGGAAAATAACCGGCATTGTCACTTTGGAAGACATTTTTGAAGAAATGGTGGGCGAGATTGAGGACGAGTATGACTTTTTTGCCGCCTATATCCGCCCGTTTGGGAACGGCGTAGTAGCCAGCGCGGCGGCAAACATCACGGATATTTACGCCGCGCTGAACCTGCCCGTACCGGCGGAAATGGCAAAAGTTTCTTTGGAAAAATGGGCCGAACAAAAATTGGGGCGTCCGGTTGCCAAAGAAGACAAAATCTCCGCGGACGGCCTATGCGTGGACCCGCGCAAATTCCGCCGCCACCGGCTGATGGAAGCCATGGTAACAAAAGGAAATATTTAACTTGCAGTAAAAAACTCCGGGCAAAAGCCCGGGGTTTTTATTAAGCTTAGTTGGCAAAATTAAATACAAACCAGCTTGCTAGCGGACAGAATCCCTTTTTTGATTAACTCCTGTCTCAGCTGCTGCGGGGAGTGGAAATCAATGGTTTTCATGCCCACTTTGGCGGCTGCGATGGTGTTTTCCGTCTTATCGTCAATAAACAATGTTTCCGCCGGGTTTAACTGGTAACGCTCCAACAAAATTTTATATAAAGCCAAATCCGGCTTAATGGTTTTTTCCTCTCCGGAAATAACCACCCCGGAAAACAGCGGGAAGAAATTGTATCTTTCCTTAGCCAATGAAATGGTTTCGGCGGACCAGTTGGTTAAACCGTAAATTTTATATCCTTGGTCATAGAGTTCTTTCATAATTTCAACACTGCCTTTAATCAGGCCGCCCAGCATTTCCTCCCAGCGCAGGTAATAGTCGTCAATTTGGGCGGAGTAGCGCGGATATTTGGCTTTCAGCTCCGCAATTCCTTCGGAGAAACTGCGCCCCGCGTCTTGGCGGGCGTTCCATTCCAAGGTGCAAATATTGTTTAAAAACCATTCCATTTCTTGTGTGGAAGAAAAAATCTTACGGTATAAATACCGCGGGTTCCAATCAATCAGTACGCCTCCAAAATCAAACACGATATTCTTCATGTTTCCCCCTGATAAGTTGTCCCTTCGTTTTTATTATAACTTTAGCTTGCCGCATTTTCAATGGGATTTTATACCTGTTTTTTATAAAAACGCCAGGCGGTTAACCTGGCATTTTTACGCTATAAAACCAAGGTGTCCTCCATATCCGGCCCGGTGGAAATCAAAGCCAGCTGCGGGTGCGGATATGTTTGTTTGGCCAGCTCTTTCAAACCTTCTAAAAACTCTTTGGCCTGCGGGGTAAAATCTTCGTAGGATTTTATTTGGTCATTTCCCGCAAACATATCAATATGCGTAATGGCGATTTTGGTACAGTTGTTAATCATAATAGCACGCGCGGCGGAACGTTCTTCAAACGCGCCAATGCGGCGCAGACGTTTGCTGACGCTGCCTATCTCATGCCCTTTGGTGTGATAAACTTCCAGCTGTTTTTTATCGGTAAGTTCATGGTCCAGCGGGCCGGGGCCTACGCGCGTAACATACGGTTTAAAAACCACGTATACGTCCCGCACGCTTTTAGGGCCTAGGCCGGCCTCCCCCAAGAAAGTGGAGGCCGTAGTGTCGCGTGAAGTGACAAACGGATATTCCCCATGCAGCAAAGACAGTTTTATCCCCTGGGTGCCTTCCAGCAAAATATCTTCCCCTTTATCCAACGCGCCGTTAAGCAGGGAAGGAACGTCCTGGATAAAATCTTTCAGCAAAGGCTCGTCTTTGGCAAATTTCACTTCTCTCCGTTCAATGCGGTGTTTCACCGCCTGGCCTAAGCCGGTGCCCACACTGCCGATATGCTGCATAAAATGGGAGGCGTTCTTCTCGGCGGAGGTTTCCTCATCGCTAATCAATACGGCAAGCGGGTCAATAATCAACCGATCGCGCGTGCCGGTAAGTTCCACTTCTTTTAAAAGCCATTCGGTTTTTGTATAAGCGCCCGCCCCCAAAACCAGTTTGGTATTGGGATTTAAAAACCCGGACGGAATATTTTTTAACGTATAAGATTTCCCGTTGCACACCACGGTATGCCCGGCGTTTGGGCCGCCCACGCGCACACAATAGCTGTAATTGCCTTTATAAGATAAATAGGCGGAAATTTTTCCTTTTCCTTCGTCTCCGGCTTGACCGCCGCATACGATGTCTATCATAATTTGCCTCCGGCTTGGCGCGGCGCCAACCCCACATAAGAAAATACGGTTAACGCGCGCAAACGCTCTTTGGTTTGTGCATCTACATCCAACTCATTAATAAAATCCTGCAAATCCTGTTTGTTAAAGGAGCGCCCCCGGGTAAACGCTTTTACTTTTTCATAAGCGTCAGGTATCCCCGCCGCGCGCAAAATAGTTTGCAGGCCCTCGGCTAATACCTCCGGATGGGCAGCCAGTTGCTCCCGCGCGGCCTGGCGGTTAAAAGAAACTTTGTTTATTCCTTTTACTAAAGAATCATAAGCCGCCAACGCATACCCAAACGCCATCCCCATATTACGAAGAACCGTAGAGTCCGACAAGTCCCTTTGCAAACGGGAAAGTGGCAGTTTTTGCGAAAAGAAACTCAGCAGTGCGTTGCAAAGCTGCAAGTTGCCTTCCGCATTTTCAAAATCAATCGGGTTTATTTTTTGCGGCATGGTGGAAGAACCCACTTCCCCGGGCCGGGCGTTTTGTTTTAACAGGCCGTCGCTGATATAACGCCAGAAATCTTGGCAGAGCCCCAGCAAAATGACGTTCACCCGGCGCAGATTATCAAACAGCTCCGCATAAGAATCCCGGTTGTCTATTTGGGTGGAAAGCGGGCTTAAAAAAAGTTTTATTTTGCGTCCTTTGTTGAGTTTATCCACCAAACGCCGCGCGGCGCGGGGCCAGTCTATCCGCGCAAATGCCGCCATATGGGCGTTATAGCATCCTACCGCACCGCTGAATTTGCAGGAAATACGGGTTTTCCTTAACTGCTCCAGCTGGCGGGCCAGGCGGCTTTCAAATACGCGCACTTCTTTGCCAAAAGTGGTAGGCACGGCAGGCTGCCCATGCGTGCGGGCCAAAAGCACGCTTTTGGCTTCTTTGCGCGCTAAAGCCGCCAAAGAACGGCGTAAATTTTCAAGCGCGGGAAGCAATCCTTTTTCTAACCCGTCAGACAACAGCATCGCGTAAGACACGCTGTTTATGTCTTCGCTGGTAAGGGCAAAGTGTATCCAAGGGGTGTATTTTTTAAGTGCGGCGGCGGATAGCTTTTCTTGGATAAAATATTCCACCGCTTTCACGTCATGATTGGTGGCCGGGCGGCCGTTACGGCCGGAAAATTCATATTCTTGCAAAGCGGCCAAATCCTTTTCGCTTAAACAAGGTATTTGTTGTAAAATTTTTAACTGCGCTTTAACCGGCGCGGGCACACCGGGCAAACGCAAAGAAAGAATTTCCTCCAGCCAAGCGCACTCCGTACGTACGCGGGCAAATGCCAAGGAGTCCTCCCCCATGTACCGGGCCAAGGTGCTTACTTTATGGGCATAACGCCCGTCTAACGGGCAGAGAATGTTTTCTTTCATTATTTATATTTTACCAAATTCGTATTGGGGACCTGTAAGCAAAAACCCCCGCTTAAGCGGGGGTTTTATTATTTAACGGCGCCATGGGCGCGCAAAACTTTTTCTACTTGAGAATATTTCTGCCTTTTGCTGATTTCCAACGCGGTAAACCCCTTGGGCGCCGCTAAATTGGGGTCCGCCCCAGCCTTTAAAAGCACCTCGGCAATATCGGACCGGTTTAAAAGGGCCGCCTGCATTAAGCCGGAAATTCCCCCTTTGCTTTGGGCGTTTAAATTTACATCCGGCACAGCCACCGCGCTTTCAATTAACTCCGCCGGGATATGCGGGGAAATCAAACGCACCCATAAAGGAGCCCCGCTTATCACATCCATAAAAAGTTCTTCCCCTTGGGTGGAGTTTACATCCAAACCCGCTTCCAGAAAAGAGCGGAGAACTTCCCAACAATTCGGCTGTTCCGGATAAGTTTCTCCCCCCTCCGCCACTACTTCCGCCAGGGAAACCCCGTCCACTAGATCATCGGGGCTGAGGCCGTTTTCCAACAGCAAACGGGCCGTTTCCTGGCTGCCGGGCAAATAACAAACAAAAGCAGCCACTCCCAAAGGACTCGTTCCCACCGCAATGACCGGCGCGTCTTCCTTAGCGGAAGATGGAATTTTTTCCGTTGTTCTAGCTTGTAAATTGACCCCTTGCTCCACCAACGCGCGCGCCGCCTTTGAATGCCCTAATAATACCGCTTTGGATAAAACCGGCAAACCCGGCTGGGCCACGGCGTCTTTCGGAAACCCCCATTTAAGCGCTTTTGCAATAAGCGCCGGGTTATCTTCTTCCACCCCTTTTAAAAGCCAGCTGCGCTGGCAGGCGCGCAAAACGCCGAAACAAACCAGCCCCGCCGCCGCCAACAGCGCAAGACCCCAAACCATCTTTTTCAAATTTTTCTTTTTAAACATATCTTTATTGTATAAAAATACCCGGGGGAAATACGCTTTCCCCCAGGTATACGGATAAAAAACCAATTACTCCGCCGCAGCAGTTTGCGTTTGGGCAAACCCGTCCTGCTCCGTCCAGCCGCCTCCTAACGCCTGGCACAAAGTGACCACGGCGTTGAGCTCGTTTAAGCGGGCGGTGGAAAGACTCATTTCAGCAGAAAGCAAATTGCTTTCCACATCCAATAAATCCGTAACGCCAATCAGCCCGGCCGCTTCCTGCTTTTTAGTTAAATCATAGCTGCGCTGCATGGCTTGGGTTTGTTCTTTGTAAGAGTCAAACACTTCCCGGTTAATGCGGTTGGCGGAGAGCGCGTCCAACGCTTCTTTAAACGCTCCCTGCACCGTTTTTTCATACGCAGCCAGCATCTGGCGGTATTGGGCCTCGGCCGCTTTGTTTTGGGAACGGATTTTTCCGCCCTCAAAGATGGGAGCCGTTACCCCGGCCGCCAAATTCCACACGCCAGAAGAACCGCCGGCAAACAACTCATTTAACGCCCCGCTGGCATACCCGGCGGAAGCCGTTAACGGAATAGACGGGAAATACGCCGCGCGCGCCGCGCCGATATTGGCATTGGCGGCGATTAACTGCCCCTCCGCCTGGCGTACGTCCGGCCGGCGGGTTAATAAATCAGAAGGAAGGCCCTCCGGCACATTGGGAATAAGCGTAATGGCGGAAAGTTTTTTGCCTCTTTCCACGCCGTCCTGCGCGATGGCGCGCGGGCTTCTGCCCAAAAGCACGGACAACGCCGTTTCCGTTTGGGCTATTTTAAGCGTTAACTCCCGCTGCTGCGCCTCTACGGAAGACATACTGGCCTGCACGCGTTTTAAATCCACTTCCGTGCAATAGCCGTTTTTGTAGCGGCTTTCATAAATACGCACGTTTTCTTTGCGGGCTTCCAGCGTGCGGGTGGCAATGGCAAGCTGTTCATCCAACGAGCGCAAAGTAAAATAATTGCGCGCCACATCCGCGGTTAAAGCCAAACGCACCGTATCGCGGTTGGCTTCGCTGGATAGAAGCTGCGCGCGGGCCGCCTCGCTCAAGCGGCGGTATTTGCCCCATAAATCCAACTCAAAAGACACCACGGCGTTGGCGGTGCTTTGGGTTTGGCCCGAGCCCTGCGCATTGCCGGCGCGGCCGGTTTCCCCCACGGCGCTGAGGGAAGGGAGCTGGTCCGCCGTGGCAAGGCCCACATTGGCGCGGGCTTCGTCCACACGGGCAATGGCTAATTGCAAGTCTTTATTATAAGCCAAGGCTTCATCTTCCATTTTGTTTAACACGGGGTCTTCAAACACTTCCCACCATTTGGTGGTGGTAAAAATGCTGAAATCTTCCTGCGAAGCGGCGGGAAGTTGGGTTTCCGGTTTTTTGTAATTGGGCCCCAGCATACAGCCCCCCGCAAACAAAGCGCCCGCAAATAAAAGCGCAAATTGTTTTAATTTCATGCTTGTTCCTCCTGGCCGGACGCCTGCTGCGCCGGTTTTTGTTCCAAATTCATTTCAGCCCCGGTTTCCGTTCTTGCGGCGCTTTTTCCGCCAAGCAGTACAAAGAATAACGGAACAAATAACGGAGCGATTAACGTAGCCGCCAACATACCAAATACCACGGCCGTACCAATGGCGTGGCGGCTGGCCGCACCCGCGCCGGAACTGATAGCCAACGGCACGCAGCCTAAGATAAAGGCCAAAGAAGTCATCACAATCGGGCGGAAGCGAAGCTGGGCCGCCTGTACGGCGGCTTTGGCCGCGTCTAAGCCTTGCTCTTTAAGCAGTACGGCAAATTCCACAATCAAAATAGCGTTCTTTGCCGCCAAGCCCACCAGCGCCACCAAAGCGATTTGGAAATAAATATCGTTGGATAAACCGCGCGCGAACGTGCCGGCCAAAGCGCCGAAAATGGCAAACGGAACCGCCAATAATACGGCAATGGGCAGGCTCCATTTTTCATACTGGGCGGCTAAAATCAAAAACACCACCAGCATGCCTAATAATAAGGCGGAAGCGGAAGAAGAACCGGAAAGTTTTTCTTGGTAGGTGGTGCCGGTCCAAGCCAATGTAAAGCTGGGGTCCAACACCTCTTTGGCGGTTTTTTCAAGCGCTTCAATCGCGTCGCCGCTGCTGTATCCGGCGGCGGGCGTGGCGATAATTTTGGCCGCGGGGAACACGTTAAAGCGTTCCACCATATCCGGCCCCAACGTGGGCGTAAGCGTTACCAAGGAAGACAGCGGCACCATGGAACCGGAACTGGAGCGCACGTAAATCCCGGCTATTTGTTCCGGGCGGGCGCGGTATTCGCCCTCGGCCTGCATCATTACTTTAAAGCTGCGGCCGGAATAAGTGAAGTCATTTACATAGGCTGTACCGAAAGTACCTTGGATGGTGGTATAAAGCTCGCTTAAAGAAACGCCCATGCTCTGCGCTTTGATTTCGTCCACCGTCATCTGATACTGCGGAACGGCGGAAGAGAACGTAGTGCTTGCGCTGGCAATCTGAGGGAGTTTTTTGATTGCCTCCAAGAAAGCATTGGTTTGGGCTTCCAGTTCTTTGCTGCCGCCGGAGCCGCGGTTTTGAATATAACCTTCCAAACCGCCGGTGGTACTCATACCCGTAATGGCGGGCGGGTTAAACGGCATGACCAACGCGTCCGGTATTTTGGTTTGGGAAAGTTTAAAAATAGTTCCCACCAAACCAAAAGAAGACAAAGCTTCCGTCTTGCGTTCATCCCACGGTTTTAAGCGGATAAAAGAAGCTATGCCATTGCTTTTTTGCGTGCTGCTAAGCATATCAAAGCCGGAAAAAGTCAACTCGTCCGCCACGCTGGGCTGGGACTGAATTAATTTTTCCAACTCGCTGGCTACTTGCTGGCTTTGAGTAAGGGAAGCGGCAGGATCCAACTGAGTCGCCACCATCACCATGCCCTGGTCCTCGTCCGGCAGCAAACTGCTGGGCACAATTTTAAACAAGCCCAGCGCCCCGGCAAATAACAGCACAATACAAACCAGCGCTACCGGTATACGGCGGATAAAGAAAGCCACCGCACCGGTATATTTATTGGTTAATTTTTCAAAGAAACGGTCAAACTGATAAAAGAAACCGTGGGTAGGTTCTTCGCGGTGGCGCAACAGAAGCGCGCACAAAGCCGGCGTAAGCGTAAGCGCCACCAGGCCGGAAATCACCACAGACACCGCGATGGTAATGGCAAACTGCTGGTACATTACCCCGGTTAAACCGCCCATGAACGCCACCGGCACAAACACGGAACACAGCACCAGCACAATGGCAACCACCGGGCCGGATACTTCGTCCATGGCTTTAATGGTGGCTTCTTTAACGGGCAGGTGTTCGGTGCGCATAATGCGTTCCACGTTTTCAATCACTACAATGGCGTCGTCCACCACAATGCCGATAGCCAACACCAACCCAAACAGCGTAAGCGTATTAATGGAGAAACCAAACAACATCATCCCCGCAAACGCCCCGATAACAGATACCGGCACCGCCAAACAGGGGATTAGCGTAGCCCGCCAGTCTTTTAAGAACAAATACACCACCAAGAACACCAAAATCATGGCTTCAATTAAGGTGTGGATTACTTCTTTAATGGAGGCGGTTACAAACAGCGTGGTGTCGTAAGCTACTTTATAGTCAATATCCAAATCCGGCGGAAAGTTCGCCGCCAGTTCTTTTAAACGCGCGTCCACCGCTTTGGCCGTAGCCACCGCGTTGGCGCCGGGGGACAAATACACCCCCACCGGCACAGCCGGCTTGCCGTTTAAGTTGCCGTTAAATTCATAGTTTTGGCTGCCCAGCTCTATGCGGGCTACGTCTTTTAAGCGCAGGGAGGTTCCGTCCGCATTGGCGCGCAAAATAATCTCGCCAAATTCTTCCGGCTTGGTAAAACGGCCGGGCGCGATGATAGAGTACATCCGGTCCACCGACTGCGGCAGCGGCGGCTGGCCGATTTTACCGGCGGCGCGCTGCACGTTTTGGGCTTGCACGGCGGCGATTAAATCACTGACGGACAACCCCCGCTGGGACAATACGTCCGGCTTAATCCAAATACGTATAGAATAGTCGTTAGCGGCCATGACCATGGCGTCGCCCACGCCTTCAATACGTTTTAAATCATCCACAATATTGATTAAGGCGTAGTTGCCGATGGTGGTGGTATCCGTTAAACCGCTGGGAGAATAAAAAGCGATAAACTGCAAAATGGAAGAGGACTTTTTATCCACCGTAATACCGTAGCGGCGCACCTCTTCCGGCAAGGAAGCCGTGGCGCCCTGTACGCGGTTGTTTACGTTAATCATGGCCTGGTCCGGGTCGGTACCTACTTTAAAGGTAACAATCAGGTTCATGTCCCCGTTAGAGGCGGAGGTGGAGTTCATGTACAGCATGTCCTCCACGCCGTTTACCTGCTGTTCAATGGGGGCGGCCACCGTTTCGGCAATTACCTCCGGGCTGGCCCCGGGATAAGTGGCCGAGACCTGAATAGTGGGAGGCGTTAAATTGGGGTATTGCTCAATGGGCAGCATAGTGATAGACACCACCCCGAACAATACGATAAGAAGCGAAATGACCGTGGAAAATATCGGCCGGTTAATAAAAAATTTTGAGAACATGGCTCCCTCTTATTTTTCCGCTTGGTCCGCCGCGGCCTCTGGCTGTTGGGCGGCAGGCTGTTCTTGGTCTTGGGCAGGCTGGGCGGAAGCATCGGCCTCCGTTTCCTGCGCGGACGGGGCTTCTTTATCCTCTTCTTTTTTACCGCCTAAAGAGGCCGGCAAAGAGAAATCTTTCATCGTTACGTTTACCTGCATGCCGGGTTTAATTTTAATCAACCCGCCGGAAACAATGGTTTCCCCGCCTTTTAAGCCTTCCGTGATAATGTACATATTATCCTGCAATTCCCCCTGCACCGGGCGGGCCAAAACGGCGTTATTTTCATCCACCACATATACAATCATGCCGTTGGGCGTATTCAACACGGCGGAAGAGGGAACCAAAACCGCATCTTTATAAGTAGCGCCCACTAAACGCACGCGCACAAATTGGCCGGGCATAAGCTGGCGGCTGTTATTGGGATTGGCAAACTGGGCTTTCATAGCCAAGCTGGAAGTTTGGGCGTTTTCCGTACTGTCAAAGAAAATAATTTTTCCTTTTTCCGGATATACTTTGCCGTTAGAAAGGACAACCTCTACATAAACGGGCGCTTTGGAAGGGGCCACCTCGCGGTATACTTTCGGATCAATAGCAGGGGCGGATTCTTTATCCCCCAATACAATCTGCCCTGACACATAACCGCTGGCTAATTTTTCAAACTGGCGGCCCGGCATGGAAAAATTTACCCACAGCGGGTTAATTTGTACCATGGTGGTAAGAAAACCCGTTTCCCCGGCAGGGGAAATTAAACTGCCAACGGACTGAGCTTCCCGCCCGGTAATACCGGAAATGGGAGCCGTTACTTTGGTGTAACCCAAATTAATTTCCGCGTTGCGTACTTCCGCTTCGGCCACTTGCACGTCCGCTTGAGCCGCTTCAAAAGCGGAAAGGGCGTCATCGTAATTTTTTTGGCTGACGGCATTGTCCGCGCGCAACGTTTTCATGCGGTTGTATTCCCGCCGGGTGCTGCGCTCCTGCGCCTGGGCTTGCGCCAAAGCGCCTTTTGCTTTTGCTAAAGCCGCTTTGTATTCTTTGTCATCTATTTGAAAAAGCTGGGTACCTTCTTTTACATATTCCCCTTCATTAAACAGGCGCGCTTCTAAAATTCCGCCTACTTGGGCGCGAATATTCACCTGCAAAGAACCCGCCACCTGGGCAGGATATTCTATATTCCAAGGCAAATCCGTCTTAAGCACTTTAATGGCATTTACCGCCACCGGGGCACTCTGCCCGGCAACCGTTTTATCTTTACAGGCAACACTGCATAACACGCCTGTTAAAAGCAAAACCCCTACTAAACTTCTAGCTACTTTTTGCATAACGTATCCTCTTTTGTAAAATAAACATCCTTTAAAATTATAGCAAGTTTTTAACAATTTTGTTTACCGCTCGGTAAATAAATTTTAACCGCTGGCATTTATTCTAGGAATTGCTACAATACATATATGAGTGAAAAACAAAACATGTTGGAAAGCCGCCCATATAACGCGGCAGACCCGGAACTGCTGCAAGAAAGAAACCGCGCCAGGGAATTGTTAAAGAAATTAAATTTTACCTCCCCGCAAGATGCGGCCCTGCGCGCCCAGCTGCAAAAGGAAATGTTGCCTAACGCCGCCGAAGACCTGCACATAGAATACCCTTTCTTTTGTGACTATGGAGCCCAAATATATACGGGCAAAAATGTTTTTATTAATTTTAACTGCACCATTTTGGACTGCGCCCAAGTGGAAATAGGGGATAATACCCTTATTGGTCCCAACGTGCAAATATACACGGCCACCCACCCGCTACAGCCGCAAAAACGGCTGGAAGGGTTGGAGTCCGCCCAAAAAGTACGCATCGGCAAAAACGTGTGGCTGGGAGGAGGGTGCATCATATTGCCCGGCGTATGGGTGGGCGATAACGCCGTTGTGGCGGCCGGCGCCGTAGTTACGCGCGACGTGGCCCCCAACACAGTAGTGGCGGGAAGCCCGGCAAAAATAATCCGCCGTTTTTTGGGCTGATTGTATTTGGCGTAAATAAAATTTCCGAGTTGTCCGCCGGTACGCTGCCTATTGTTTAAACAGGCGTTTTGGCTTTCGGTTAAGGGGGATTTTATGAAAGTGGCAGAAGATATATCACAATTAATTGGCGATACACCCTTGGTGCGCATACAAAAGTTAAACCCGGGGCCCGGTTTATTATACGCCAAGCTGGAGATGTTTAATCCGTACAGCATTAAAGACCGCGCCGCCTTAAATATATTGCAACAGGCCGAGCGATCAGGACAGCTAAAACCCGGCGGACACATTGTAGAGCCCACCAGCGGGAATATGGGAATCGCATTAGCTTTTTTAGCGGCGGTGAAAGGATATGAAATTACCCTTACCATGCCCGAAAACATGAGCCCGGAACGCGTGAAACTGCTAAAAGCGCTGGGGGCAAACATTGTGCTCACCCCCGCATCCAAAGCCATGAACGGTGCCATCCATAAAGCACAGGAAATTTTGGCCCAAAATCCCGGGGCGTTTATGCCTTCCCAATTTGAAAACCCCGCTAACGCGCAAGCCCACAGCCAAACCGCTTTGGAAATCCTAAAAGATTTAGATAACCGCGCAGACATATTAGTCTGCGGAGTGGGAACCGGAGGGACATTAACCGGTACGGCCCAAGAGTTAAAAAAACATTGCCCCGGCTTGTATACCGTAGCCGTAGAACCGCAGGACAGCCCTGTCCTTTCCGGAGGCAAGCCCGGCCCACACAAACTGCAGGGTATTGGGGCGGGATTTATCCCCAACATTTTAGACACCAAGCTGATAGATGAAATTATCCCCGTCACGGCGGGAAACGCCGGCCATACGGCCCGGGCGCTGGCTAGGTCCGAGGGGATTTTGGCCGGCATCAGTTCCGGCGCGGCGCTGTGGGCGGCTTTACAAGTAGCGGCCCGCCCGCAAAATGAAGGGAAAAATATTGTGGTCATCTTTCCAGACAGCGGAGAAAGATATTTAAGCACTTGGGAGTTTGAAGAATGAAACTTAAGCATGCCCTCGCTTGTATTCTTTTATTAACCGCCTCGCAAGCCGGGTGGGCCGCGCAGGAAGATATTATTATAATAGAAATGGACGGAAAAGATTATCCCTCTTCTTCCTCTGAACCCAGTGTGTCCGTCTGGAAAAGTTCCACCCGCCAGCTTGAAAAAGCATTTAAAAACAAAACCGTATCCCAAGTGCTTACAGCCGCCACCACCGTGCCCAGCATACAAGACACATTAACGGCTTCTTCCGGAGAAGAATACGTCCTGCTGCGCTACGGGGACGAGGACTCTTTCCGAAAATTTTTGTTTTCCGCCCAAGAACCCACCCGGTTTTTAGCCGCCGCCTCTACAGTGCCGGAAGTATTGGCCCTGCAACAAAAATATAACGTGGATATGACCGTTACCCGCACCGCTTTTGAGAAAGCTTACCCAAAAGCCACTTTTTTAAATGTAAGCGACTTGCAAAACAACACCACGCAAATCGTTTTTCAATTACAACAAAACCCTAAAAAACCTATTTTCACTTATTATGTATTTGAGGACGACCGGCTTACCCGCGCTTTTTTTGACGACGAATCCTATAACGCTTATTTAAAGAAAATCTCAGACGCTAACAAAAACTACACGCAAGCGCAGGAAAAGAAAAAACAAGAAGCCGAGGCCGCCCGCCAAAAAGCCCTGCAAAAACAAGAAGAACAAAAACGCCGGGAAGCCGCCAAATGGCAGCGCGCCTTGGTGGAAGGCGGCACCACGGAACAATATTTATACGGCCCGCGCTTGATAAAAGGCGCCGCGTTGGAACGCCGCAAAAAACAACAAGAAGAACAAAATAAAAAATAACCACAAGCGGTTGCCAGTCTTTCCCAGGCACAAACATGTTAAAAATTCCGCTAACTAAATTTTTTAACATACTAACCCCGGCGGATTTCCTATAATGGGTATATGCATATGGACCCAATAGCCCTATCTTCTTTTGGTATAGCCGGCGCGCTGTATGTTGTTTTGCAGCTCAGCGTTACCATACATATTTTATTACATAAGGACGAAGTCCCCAGCGCCATAGGCTGGATGGGCCTTATTTGGCTTACCCCGTTATTGGGTACGGTCATCTATGTATTATTGGGGATAAACCGCATACACCGCAAGGCCCTGTCCCTGCGCAACAGCGGGCCCAATATCATTACACATTCTAACCCCAATATGACAGAAGCCCAACGCCACATACCCCCCGCTTTTATACAGTTGCTTCGTTTGGGTTATAAAGTACACCCGCAACATTTTGCCGCCGGGAACCGAATCACTCCTTATATTAACGGAGACGCCGCCTACCCGGAAATGTGCCGCCTTATATCTTCCGCCCAAAAAGAAGTTTTAATTTCCAGCTATATTTTTAATAATGACAAGGCCGGCCAAATGATTTTATCCGCCGCACAAAACGCCGTAAAAAACGGGGCAAAAGTAAAAATTCTGGTAGACGGGGTGGGGCTCAATTATTCCAAACCCAATTTAGCGCGCGCCGTTAAAAAATACAAGGGCATAGAGTTTAGCGTTTTCCTCCCCTCCAAAAGCCCGGTTACTCTGCCTTTTCTTAATTTGCGCAATCACCGCAAAATAATGATTATAGACGGGAAAGAAGCCTTTTTTGGCGGCATGAATATTGCGCAGGGCAACTTGGTAGCCCAACAGCCTAAAGAACCTATCCAAGACGTAACCTTTAAAGTACAGGGGCCAGTAGTACAACAAATGATACGGGTTTTTGAGGAAGATTGGATTTTTTCCGGGAAAAAGCATTTTATTCCGTTTTCTGTTTCGGAAAAAATCATCCTTCCCGGAGCCACCCCCGCGCGCATTATTCCGGACGGGCCGGATAATGATTTTGGCAAAATTAAAACATTAATTATGGGGGCTTTGGTCTGCGCCCAAAAATCCATACATATCGTTACGCCGTATTTCCTGCCGGAAAGGGACGTGCTTAACGCCTTGGTGTTGGCCAGTATGCGCGGGGTACATGTGGAAATTATCCTTCCTTCCAAAAGCAACATATGGGGGATGGACTGGGCCATGCAGGCCAACTTTCCCCGCTTGCTAAGAAGAGGCGTTAAAATTTATCATACCCCTCCTCCTTTTGACCACAGCAAGCTTCTCGTGGTGGACGAAGTGTGGACATTTATCGGCTCCGCCAATTGGGACGTGCGCAGCTTCCGGCTTAATTTTGAGTGCAATTTGGAATGTTTAGGCCCGGGCCCTGCCGCCCAAACGCTTAAAATCATTCACGCAAAAAAACAAAACGCCAAGGCGGAAGTGCTCAACCCGCACCAACGCCCGCCTATGTGGAAATTAATAAGGAACAACGCCTTTAAACTGTTAACCCCTTACTACTGATATGTTTTACACCAAACCGGAAAAAGATCATATCCTAATTATAAAAGGAAAAGCGCAAAGGCCCTGCCTTCCGCGCCAGTTTGCTTTATGTGTATGGAACCTGCATAAATGCAAAAACCACGGCTGGAAAGAAGAATTTGCCCTTCACTGCCAAAAGAGCGATTTGTTTCTTGCACAGGAAATCATGTTCCGGCCGGAAGAAGAAAACAGTTTTTGCTCCGCCGGGCTGGAATGGACGTCCGCCGTCAGCTTTTTTTCCTTTCTGCGCAAAGCCCCTATAGGTATAGCCACCGGGTGCCGCGCCCCGGCGCTGCGCGCCGATTACCGCGCCAACGTGTTTGAACCTTTCGTACAAACCCCTAAAATGACGCTTAGCACCCTTTACCCCACCGAACGGGACCCGCTGTTGGTAATTAATTTACATGCCATCAATTTTAGAGGATTAAAGCCGTTTAACCTGCATATGGCGGCCGCGGCGGAACTCTTGCGCGGGTTTGACGGCCCCGCTTTGGTGGCGGGTGATTTTAACGTGTGGAGCAAAAAACGTTTAAACGCCATGCTCCAAACGGCGCAATCTTTACAATTAAAAGAAATAGCGTTTGAACCGGACAATCGCTCTTGCTTTTTTGGCAAAAAACTGGATTTTATATTTACGCGCGGGTTAAAACTGCTGCACGCGGAAGCGCTTCCTTCCCCCGCGTCGGACCATAACCCCCTTACCGCCCTGCTGGAAGTGCAATAACCCCCTTTCCAAATATGCTAAAATATAAAAAATAGCTTATTTTTACGAAACAATTATGAACACAACAGACAATAAAGCCGTATTTTTTAAACGCCGGGCCTTGCGGGAAGTAATTGAGGCCTTTGACCGGGGCGAACTGGAAACAAACGCTTTTCGCATTCCTTTTAAAGTAATTCCGCCGGATTCCAAATCCGCCGTGCGCTGCTGCATTTATAAAGAACGGGCCGTCTTCCGCGCCCGCACACTGGCCGCTTTAGGAGGCAGTGTGGAGCAAGACGACGAAGCAACCTCTTTAAATGAATACGCCAAACAGGCGTTGCTGCGCAAAGACATCCCGTCCACCCCGCTTACGGTAATGGATATTGCCTGCAAAGGCTGCGTGAAAGCGCGCCATATCGTAACGGAAGCCTGCCAAGGCTGTTTGGCACGCCCGTGCCAACAGGCATGCAAATTCGGGGCTATCTCTTTTGAGAACGGCCGCTCTAAAATTGACCCGGACAAATGCAAAAACTGCGGGCAATGCAAAGAAGCCTGCCCCTACAACGCCATTACTTATGTGCCCGTTCCGTGCGAACAATCCTGCCCGGTAAACGCCATTCATAAAGGGGAAAATGGATTTGCTGAAATTGATTTTGACAAATGCATTTCCTGCGGGCATTGTATGGACGCGTGCCCCTTTGGCGCCATTATGGAACGCAGCCAATTAATTGACATTTTAAGCACCATGAAAAGCGGCAAAAAAGTATGCGCGATGATAGCCCCTTCCATCGTGGGCCAGTTTGACTGCACCCTCCCGCAGCTGATGACCGCCATTAAGAAAGCCGGTTTTGACAAAGTAACCGAGGTAGCCTTGGGAGCGGACGTAACCACCGCCCACGAAGCGGCTGAACTGGTGGAACGCTTGGAACGCGGAGACAAGTTTATGACCACGTCCTGCTGCTCCGCCTGGATACAGGCCGTTAAAAAACATTTGCCCACCCTAAAGCCTTTCGTTTCCGATACGTTGACCCCCATGGCCTATACGGCTGAAATGGAAAAGAAAAACGGTTTTACCACCGTATTTGTGGGGCCGTGCGTATCCAAACGCGTAGAAGCGACGGACAACCCCAATATTGACTATGTAATGACATACGAAGAATTGGGCGCCATGTTGGACGCAAAAGGCATTAATCCTGCCGAATGTGAAGACACTCCTTTAGACCCCTCTATCTCCGGTGAAGGCCGTTACTACGGCGTTACCGGCGGCGTAGCGCAAGCTGTGGAACACGCCCTGCCCGGGCGGACCATTAAAAAAATGGCTATTAATGGGCTGGATAAAAAAGCCATGCTTATGCTGCAAGCCTACGCCAAAGGAATTGGTGATTTTCAGCTCTTAGAAGTAATGAGCTGCAAGGGCGGATGTATTGGCGGCCCCTGTACCATGAAAAAACAAGCCCAGGTTATCAAGCCTATTCAAGATTTGGTAGCCAAAAGCCCCAAAGTAAAACCTGCCGTTTTGCATGAAAGCAAAAAGGCGGATGAAAAAGAAGCCAAATAAGCTTGTCTTATAAATACAAAACCCCCGCTTATTAAAAGCGGGGGTTTTGTATTTATGCCATATAAATTACTTAATAAAACCACTGCGGCATACAATACTCTTTTTCAGTACCTTTTTTAATACCTTTCACACATTTGGCCATGCTGGGGTAGTATACGTTGTCCGGATATTTTTTAAGAACAACGGACAAATGACTTTCACAGCGGGAAACGTCTTCCATTAAAATCCAAGGAGAACACCACACCCGGTACTTTATGTAGTCCTTGTCTTCTACAGAAAAAGAGGAATATTGTTCGTCACATTTTTCTACCGGCTCTTCGCCAAGGCACCGCATATAAGCTTGCTCTTGTTTTTGTGCTTTACTGAGCGCCTTTTGTTCTTTGGCAAAATTACGAATAAGTGCCGGGGGCATAAGCCCTTTCTTACTGAAATAGGTTTTTTGCATGGCTTTATTTAGTTCCTCTTCGCTAACTCCATAACACTTTTCTTCTCCATTTTCTTGCATACACAGTACCGCTTCTATATTGCCTAATATTTGAGCCCAACTTATATACATCTTTTTTACAGTGCGCCCTGGTTGAATAGAAAAACCAGTTAAGCTAGTGGGATTTTCAAACGAGGGTAAAAACGCCCACAACTGCCCTTTTTCGTCCTCTGCGCGGGCAACCACGTCGTCTTTGTCACGCAAGATATTTTTAAACTCTACAGGAAACAAACTCTGTAAAGCCAAAGGCTCTTTAGCGGGGTTAGCTTCTTTACCCACAGGGCCAGCACTTACCGCTAGCGAGGAAAACAAAAAAAGACTTAAAAGGAATACTGCTAATATTGAGTTATCTTTTTTCATATATTTATCTCCTTAATAATAAATATAATAAAAAAGCTAACAAAAAACAATGTTTTCTATCATAAAATACAAAACCCCCGCTTATTAAAAGCGGGGGTTTTTTGTTTAAAGCGGTTTAATTAAAAGGGTCGTGTTCACAATCGTTCAGGCAAATATCCAATATTTTTTCTTTTACCTCAAAGCCTAACCGGATAATACGGTCCTCCGTCGTCCAGTCCCGAAACCATACATAAACAGTATTTCCGCGGCGTTCCACTTTATCGGCAAACCGGCTCTTATGGTCAAAATCCAACTTTAACATAGCGCGCAGCCTTAAAAAAGTCTCTTCACTCATAGTGGATAAATCCATCGGGTTGCCGGCAGCCACCGCATATGGGGCAAACAGTTTATTGCTATTGGTTTCCAGCTGCAGCCACTCCCTGCGCCCTTTTATTAAAGCGTATAAAGACGTAAGCTGGTTATCCGCCCTTTCACCATAAATCTCTTTCACCGCCTTCACAAACTTACTTTCCGGCATCATAAAATCATGATAACAAATAGAAATGTAGGTTTCTTCTTTTTTGTGGCGGGCGTCATACCAATTCGCCAAAAGCCCGGCGGGGTAGAGTTCTTGATCTACTTGCCAAAGGTAATAAACCCATTGAGGATAGCCTTGGGCGAAAGAAGGAACTGTAAAGGACAAGAATAAAACAGCCAGTAAAATCACTTTCTTCATATTTATTAGCATACAAAACCCCGCCGCAGGGGACCAGGGCCCTTGGGCCTACCTTTTGTATAGGCCCTATATTTTTTAAAATAGAAAACCCCTTTCCTGTGGAAAGGGGTTTTGCAAAACTTGGTTCCGCCCAACGATTAACGTTTGGAGAACTGGAAGCGTTTGCGGGCACCCGGCTGACCCGGTTTTTTGCGTTCCACCATTCTGGGGTCGCGCGTTAAGAAACCGGCTTTCTTTACAGCTTTTTTAACATCTTCGCTGATATTAGCCAAGGAGCGGGCAATAGCGTGGCGCACGGCGCCGGCTTGAGCGGCTACACCGCCGCCGTTTACTTTGGCTTTCACGTCGTACTCTTTGTCCAAATTGGTAAGCACGAGCGGGGCTTTTACCGCCGCTTTATAGCGTTCACAGCCGCCAAAGTAGTCTTCCAAAGTTCTGGCATTGATGGTAATTTCGCCCTTGCCTTTTAAGAGATCAACCTGGGCGACGGAGGTTTTTCTTCTTCCGGTTTTAAGTTCTTTGGTATTGTTCATAAATAGTTTCCCTCTTATTTGCCAAAACGATGGCCAAAATCATGTTCCTCACCGGCGAACAAGCGCAGGCGTTTCATTCTGGGGGCGCGGAGTCTGTTCACGTCCAACATTCTTTTTACCGCCAGTTCAATCACGCGGGTAGGATCTTTTTCCATCTGTCTTTTAAGCGGGGTTTCTTTACCGCCTTTGGCATAACCGGAATGGGTGAAATAAATTTTTTGTTCCAATTTATTACCGGTAACGGCTATTTTGGCAGCATTGGTAACTACGACAAAGTCTCCGCAGTCCATGCTGGGGGTGTAAGTTCTTTTGTGTTTGCCCATCAGCAGCACGGCGATTTGGGTAGCCAGTCTGCCTAAGGTCTGTCCGCTGGCGTCAATGTGATGCCATTTGCGGGAGGTTTCAACTTCCTTTACGGAAGGCAAAAAAGTTTTTGTCATGTTTTGTTTCTACCTTTTGTAATTAATGCGCAGCGGAGTGGTGGCCGCTGTCTTAATGACTCGTGGTTTCCTATATATTATAGCAAAATCAACAGCGTTTTTTGCAGGTTTTTCACGCTGCCGGCTGTAAAGAGGCCAGCACTTCTTTAAACAGGCTTTGCACCTGCTCCAGCAAATCCAGGCGTACAAATCGGCCCCGCACTTCGGCCGCGTTGGGGAAATCCTTTATCCAATACCCGGCCGTTTTGCGGCTGCGGTTAATGCCAATGCGCTCCCCATAATGGGCCACGTTTTCTTCTATTAGCGCCAAATAGGTTTGCAAACGCTGGGCAGGGGTATGGCTGGTAACGGGCAGGCCTTGCAGTTCATTGGCTATATCCCGGAAAATAAGCGGGTTGCCCACGGCCCCGCGCCCAATCATCACGCCGGCGCAACCCGCTTGAAAAAAATTCTTTGCGTCCCGCGCGTTCAGCACGCCGCCGTTTCCGATAACAGGTATTTTTACCGCCGCGCACACCTGGGCCAGCGCTTCTATATTGGGCGGGCCGCTGTGCACGTCCACCGCGGCGCGCGCGTGCACAACCACAGCCGCCGCGCCCGCTTCCTGCGCCAAATACGCCAACCGGGCCCCCAAAAATTCTTTATGGTTTAACGCAATACGCGTTTTAAGCGTAACCGGTATGCTGACGGCTTTCACCGCCGCTTCCAGCAGACGGGCTAAATGGTCCGGGTCTTTCATCAGTACACAGCCTGCCCCCGCCTTGTTTATTTTTTTAACGGGACAGCCGGCGTTTAAATCCACAATATCCGCCCCGGCCGCCTGGGCGTTGCGGGCGGCTTGGGCGATGGTGGGCGCGTCTGAACCAAAAATTTGCATGGAAACGGGGTGCTCTTTAGCAGATACCTGAAGCATTCTCCCGCTGCGCGCGTTGCCGTAATGCAGGGCGTGTGCGGAAACCATTTCCGCGCAAACAAGCCCCGCCCCGCCCCGCAAACATAAAATGCGAAAAGGGGAATCCGTTATCCCGGCCATGGGCGCCAATACCAAATTATTGGCGCAGGTAACTCCGGCTATTTTAAGCGGGCGGATAAAATTCATTAATCTTCCTTTTGCCAGCGGCCCAGAGGGGGTACGTCCAGCTCTCTGTATTTAATCAGGCAGGAACGCATAATCTGGCGGGCTTCCACAAATGTATTTTTAAATTCCAACGCGTTAATAAATTCATCATGTCCAAAACCGCCGGCCATGATGTGGTCCGTCACTGCTATGCGGTAAGTTTCCTGGGGGCGCAATACGCGCCCGCCGTTAAAAACAATGCGGGTGATTGCGGGGGCCTCTTTATCCGAAGCGTTATACCAAACTTTCATGCCAGATATTTGAGGAAAATTGTCTTTGGCCGCCAAAGAAGCTTCCAGCGCTTTTTTCAAATCCCGTCCTTTGATGGTAACAAAGGTAACGGCGTCGCTGTAAGGGTACATGCGGTAAACGTCATATTCGCTGATGCGCCCGGCCGGCAGGGAAGCGCGTATAGAGTCTGCATTTAAAACGGCTCCGTCTAGGCGGGACCATTTATGCAAACAATCCGTTAAAATATTGCCCAGGCTGGATTCCCCATGCAAATTGCCTTTTATTTCTTCTTGGGCGGAAGTTACCCGCGCGTTCATTTTATGCTGGGTTTCTTTGCGTAGCGTATCCGTGGCGGAAGCGATTTGGGTGTCCTCCCCAAAAGTGTCTTTAGCCAGTAAAATGTCTTCAAAATCCATATTGCTTAGCTGGTTGTTTTTATCAAACGTTAAACGGATGCGGCCCAAACTGTCAAACTTGGCGCCCGGATAAACAATAAAGGTTTTGTTGATTTTGTCCGTTTCGGCGTTTTCCCGGTCCATGTTAGAACTTAAAATTAAATCTATGGCGGGGGCTTCTTCCGCCAAAGTGGCGTCACTCACCCCTTCTTTTTCCGGGGAACCCACCGAACTCAACAACACCACCACATGCACTCCTTTTTCTTTTAACCGCTCGCTCATTTCTTTGGCGGCAGCTACCGGGTCCGTGGCTTTCATGCCGGTCAAGCGGTGGGTGGTGTTTACCGGTTTAGGGTCCAACAAAGCAAATAAACCTACTTTTACGCCGTTAACTTCCCGTATTAAATAATCGTGGGTGGGCCAAGGGTTTTTGCCGTCTATGGTCAAATTAGAAATGATATACGGATACGGCATTTTTTGGATAATTTGGCGCAAAGAAGGCCAGCCGAAAACCAAATCTTTATCCGCCACCGCGGCCGCCGTATACGGGATAGACCCCGCCAGCCGGGGCAAAAATTCCCCCTTGGAAAGAAGTCCCTCCGGCGTTTGGCTGAACCAGTTTCCGCCGTCCAACAATAAATAAGGCTGTTTTTGTTTTTCCAAAAAGTTTTTTAATACGGCGTAGCCGCCCACGTCCCGGTTGCCGAATCGGGGTTCGGGGCGGGTCCAAAAGAAGCCTTGTATGTCCGATGTATAAAAAATATCCACCGTTTTGGCGTCTTTTTTAAAGCACCCGCCCAACAGCACACAACTCGCAAATAAACCGCATAAAAAAACTTTTTTATTCATACCTTATTTAATGATAATACGCCCGGTAGGAACGGGTTTTAAGGGGCTTTGCTCCTCTATGGCTTCTTCCATAATTTCCTGGATGCTGTCGTCCCCTACTTGTTTTTTATCTTTATCTTCAATTTCTTTAAACATCCAGCCTTCGCTGCCGCCGCCCGCGATGTAGGAATTGGTTCCCACAATATAGGTAGCGTTTTTATCCAGCGGTTTGCCGTTTACCCAAATTTTTAAATCCTGTACTTTTCCTTTGCGCAGTTTGTATTCAATTTTTAAACCGGAATAAGAAAACAAATTGCGCGGTGCCAAGCCAAACTTTACAAATTTTTCCAAAAATTTGCCGCTTACCTTTACATTGGTAATGGTATTGCCAAACGGGTGCATGTTGACCAGATCCCGCTTGGTAACGGTGCCTTTTTCCAAATCAACGCGGGTGCCGCCGTTATTGTGTATAAATATTTCGGCGCCGCTGTAATCGCGGCAAATATCCGCCACCCAGTTGTTAAGGGGAGAGTCTCCCTCGTTTCCTTTAACCGGCGAGCGCGATAACTTAGCTTGCGCCGTTCCCAAGACTTTATCCATGCCCGGTTCTTTTAACGCTTCCGCCAGGGCGGCCACCGGGGCGTACAGGCCGGTTTTTTGCGTATCTAACGGAATTAACTCTGACTTGGCGGACACCAATTTGCCGGTTTTATCGTCCGTTTCCACCGTAATGCGGCTTACGTTTTGCAAATAGCAACCGCTTTCCACAAACAAAATACCTCCGTGGTATTCATTTTGAATGATTTTATGCGCATGCCCGCCCAGCACAATATCAATATCTTCTTTGTGTTTTAAAGCTAATTTGAGTAATCCCGAATCCTTGCCGTGCTTGTCATCGGCAATAGAGTTGTGGTCCAACAAAACCACCACGTCCGGGTTTTGTTTTTTTACTTCTTCTAACACTTCTTTTAACACTTTGGAGGTTTTTAAAATTTTGTATTGTTCCGTATCGTTGGTGGGGTATTCGTGCCCTAGGCCAATGACGGCATATTTTACGCCGTCCACGTCAAAAATACGGTACGCCTGTAAATAATCCGGCTGGGTACCGCTTTTGCGTTCTACAAAATTGGCGGACAAAATAGGAAACGCCGCCGCGCGCAGCATAGGCTCCACTGCGGGGTCCTTAAAATCAAATTCATGGTTGCCCAAGGTAGAAGCGTCATACCCCACCGCATTCATTAACAGTACGCTTTTTACGCCTTGGGAATTTTTGGCTTCCACGGTGCCGTTGGCAAAATCGCCCGAGTCCAACAATAAATAGGGGCGTTTTTCCTGCTGTAAAAGCCCGGCTAACGCGGCAAAGCCGCCCCGTCCGTCTTTGGGGTAATAAAAACCGTGGGTATCGCTGGTGTGATAAATAACCGTGGTTTTAGCAAATAAAAACACCGGGAAAAACACAGCCACAAACAAAACGGCAACTTTTTTCATACAACCTCCCTTGGGTCTTAAACAAAAGGACCGCGGGTTCCCCCGCGGCCCGTAAATTATGCGGCTATCCGGCTGAACGGGGAAATCTTACGCAGTTTTTCCACAATGCCGGGCATTACTTTAAGCACCAAGTCTATATCCTCTTGGGTGGTTTGGTCAGAGAGAGAAAACCGGATAGACCCGTGCGCAAACTGAAACGGCACACCCATCGCCCGCAGTACGTGCGAAGGCTCCAGCGAGCCGGACGTACAAGCCGACCCGGAAGACGCGCAAATGCCGTAATCATTTAAAAACATCAAAATAGATTCCCCTTCAATATACCCAAAACTGATATTGGTGGTATTGGGTACGCGGGCCGCGGGGTTGCCGTTAATTTTAGTATCGGCGATAGCGGACGTCAGCCCTTGTTCCAGCCGGTCACGCAAGGCGGCTACGCGCCGCATGGTGCCGTCCTGCAGGCGGGTTTTGGCCAATACGGCCGCCACGCCCAACCCCACAATACCGGGTACGTTTTCCGTACCGGCGCGGCGGTGTTTTTCTTGGTGGCCGCCCATTAAAAAGGGCATAAAGCGCCCGCCGCGCCGCACATACAACACGCCCACCCCTTTGGGGCCGTGAATTTTATGGGCGGACAAAGAAAGCATGTCTATATCTATGCCGCTTACGTTAACGGGTACTTTTCCCACCGCTTGCACGGCGTCTGTATGAAACAGTGCGCCTTTTTGTTTGGCAAGGCGGGCGATTTCTTCTATCGGGAACAAGGTGCCCGTTTCGCTGTTGGCCCACATGACAGACACCAAGGCGGTATCTTCGTCCAACACTTCTTTAAAGCGGGCCATGTCAAAATTGCCTTTTTCATCCACGCCGATAAAATCCACCCGGTAACCTTGAGCCTCTAAATATTTAAAGGGTTCCATCACCGCCGGGTGTTCCACGGCGGAAGTGATAATATGTTTCTTTTTGGGTTGGGTGCGTACGGCGGACAAAATGGCCGTGTTGTCGCTTTCCGAAGCGCAGGAAGTAAAAATGATTTCATCGGCGTATTGCGCGCCGATTAAATCCGCCACTTGCTGGCGGGCGATGTCTATGGCTTTGCGGTTGGAACCGCCAAAGGTGTGCATGCTGGAGGCGTTGCCGTATTTTTCTCCAAAATAGGGCAGCATGGCCTCTATCACTTCCGGCAGGCATTGGGTGGTGGCGTTGTTATCCAAATAAACCGTTTTCATACAATTTAAATATGCTCCACCGTTAAGGAAGGATCCACTTTCTCTTTTAAAGCTTTTTCCACCAAATTTTTAATGGTGCCGGCGGCGCCCATACAGCCGCTGCACATGCCCAGCAGGCGCACTTTTACTTGGGCGCCTTCCAAATCCACCAACTCCACGGAGCCGCCGTCCATATTTAATTTAGGGCGCACGTCTTCTTCCAGCACTTTTTCTATGCGGCGGATTTTTTCCACCAGGGTCATTTTGGAAAAATCTTTCTCTTCCGCTTTCGGCGCGGAAACTTGGCAGGCGTTTACTTTATCCAAAATCTTTTGTATTTCCCCTTTGCAGCGCCCGCAGCCGCCGCCGGCTTTGGTAAAGTGGGTTACGTCCTCCACCGTGGTTAAGTGGTTGGCGCGTATGGCTTTAATAATCGTTTCTTCCGACACGTTAAAACAATGGCAGATGATTTTTTCTTCTTCCTGTTCAAACGTAACGGGTTTGCCGCCTTGGCGGTAGCTTTTAACGGCGGCTTCCAGCGCTTCCATACCCATGACGGAACAGTGCATTTTTTCCGCGGGCAGCGTGCCCAGCGCGTCGGCAATATCCTGATTGGTGATTTTAGAGGCTTCTGCTATGGTTTTGCCTTTAATCATTTCCGTTAACATGGAGGACGAGGCTATGGCGCTGGCGCAGCCGAACGTTTCAAACTTGGCGTCTTCTATCACATCGGTTTCTTTATTTACTTTAATGGTAAGCTTCAATGCGTCACCGCATACCAAGCTGCCCACCTGGCCGGTACCGTCCGCATTTGGGATAACCCCCACATTGCGCGGATTTTTAAAATGGTCCATTACTTTATCGGTATAATCCCACATACAAAACCTCACTTTATTACTTATTTATATTATATCATTTTGGCTGCCGCGCGCCCGGGTTAAACGGGACCGGCGGGCAGTGTAATATTTGCTAAAATAAAGGAACAATGAAATTTAAACGCGCCGTCATTTTTTACAATGCCTTTAAAACCCATAACCGCCCGCTGGCAGAGGAGCTGCTTGCCCTGGCGCGCCAAAAAAACCTTCGCGCCGACATTTTGACGGACCTTTCCCTCCTGCCCGCCCAACAAGGGGCGGATTTGGTTGTGTGTCTGGGGGGAGACGGCTCCACCCTGCAGGCGGCGCGCGCGGCGGCCCCGCTGGGCCTGCCCGTATTTAGCGTCAACTGCGGGACATTGGGGTTTTTATCCGGCTGTGAAGTGCAAAACTGCCGCCAAGCGTTGGAAGCCGTGCTGGACGGCAAAGGCATCATCAACCCGCGTTTTATGCTGCACACCGCCGTTAAAACGGCAAGCGGCGCTTTAATTGGGGAAGGCCTGGCGTTTAATGACTGCGTCATCCGCTCCGCCCAAGCGCGCGCTTTTTCTTTAGAGACGGACTTTAACGGCCGGGAACTGCAAAAATATTTTGGGGACGGGATTATCGTATCCACCCCCACCGGCTCCACCGCGTATTCTTTGGCCGCCGGCGGGCCCATTATCGCGCCGGAAGTGGACGTTTTTTTACTCACCCCCATTTGCCCCCACTCCCTGGGCCAACGCCCGCTTATTTTGCCGGCGGACGGGGCTATTATCTTTACCCCCGCTTTTAAATATCCGGAAGACCAAGCCACCGCCAGCTTAGACGGGCAAATCAACTTTCCGCTGGAGGCGGGCAGCCGGGTTGTCATATCCCGCAGCACCGTACGCGCCCGGCTGATTACTTTACCGGGAAGAGATTTTTTTAGTATTCTAGGCCAAAAGCTGAAATGGGGTAACCGTTCATGTTAAAAAAATTAAGCATACAAAATTTTGCCATCATTTCTAATTTAAGTTTACACTTTGGGCCCGGGTTAAATGTATTCTCCGGGGAGACGGGCGCCGGCAAATCCATTGTAATAGAAGCCTTGGGCTTTGTGCTGGGCGCGCGGGGGGACGCGGACGCCATTAAAGACGGCGCGCAGAAAATGACCGTCAGCGCGGAATTTTCTTCAGACATGCTGCCGGAAAACATCCGCCAAGAACGCCAATTAACCCAAGACACGTTCACCCTAAAAAGAGAGTTGGACCGCCACGGCAAAGGCAAAGCCTATATAAACGGCAAACCGGTTACCGTATCCGCCTTGGCCCAAATCGGGCGTTATTTGGTGGACTTTCACGGCCAGCATGAACACCAAAGCCTGCTGCACCCGTCCGTACATTTAACACTGCTGGATAAATTTGCCAAGCAGGAAGCCCTGCTGCAAAAAGTGCTGGCGTCTTACACGCATTTAAAAAATATAGAAGAACGCTTAAACGCAGCCACCCTGTCCGAGCAGGAAAAAGAACGCCTGCGGGATTTATGCGCTTACCAATTAAAAGAAATTGAGGATGTAAACCCCACGGCGGACGAAGACTTGCAGCTGGAGCAAAGCCTGCCCAAAATGAAAAATTCCGGCAAATTGCTGGAGCTGGCCCAAACCGCGTATAACGAATTATACGAAGATGAATCTTCCGCCACGGAACGCGCCGGCAAAGCGGCGCGCTGTTTGGAAGACATGGCTCAGTTGGATGAAAACGCCGCCGAGCTGGCAGAGAGTCTAAACTCCGCCCTGGCCGCTTTGGAAGACGCCGCCTCCTCTTTAGCCGCTTACAAAGACGACATTAACCTGGACCCGCAAGCGCTGGACGATATGCTTTCGCGCCATGAAAAAATAAAACGCTTAAAAAGCAAATACGGCCCCGGGATAGAAGACGTTTTAAAAACCGCGCAGGATTTAAAACAGCGCCTGCACGCGCTGGAACATCAAAACGAGGAAGAAGAACACCTGCGCCAAGAATGGGAAAAAGAACACGCCCAGCTGCTGCGTTTGTCCCAGCAAATGCATGACAAGCGCATGCAGGCCGCGGAACAACTTTCCCAATTATTGTGTGAGCAAATCCGCCCGCTGGGTTTTAACGCGGTGCGTTTCCGCGCCAGCGTGGAAATGGATGAGGAAAACCTGGGCCCCACCGGTGCAGACAAAGTGGAGTTTTTATTTTCCCCCAACCCAGGCCAAGCGCTTAGACCGCTAAAAAATATCGCCTCCGGCGGGGAAATTTCCCGCGTGATGCTGGGGTTAAAAACCGTGCTGGCCCCCACCGTGCCCGTTATGGTGTTTGACGAAGTAGACGCCGGCATAGGCGGGGAAACGGCTCACCTGGTGGGCGAAAAATTAAAGGAGGTGTCCAACGGAAGGCAGGTTTTGTGCGTTACCCATTTGGCGCAAGTGGCCGCCCAAGCGGATGAAAACTTTCACGTAGCCAAAACCGCCCAAAAAGACAACACCGAAGTAACCATCACCCCGCTTAACGGCAAAAGCCTTACGGCGGAAATCGCCCGCATGCTGGGCGGCAACGCAGACCCAAAATCCGCCGCGTATATACACGCGCAGGAATTATTAAAACAGGCAGGCAGAAAAAATGAAACTAAATAAAAATATTTTTATCCCCCACCGCTGGCTGGATTTAAAAGGCTTGCGCCGGATTTTTGTTTTCTTTTTTTATATTCCGTTTCTTATCTTTTTATACAGCGCCTTCCAATGGACATATTTATTTTTCGTCCCGCCGCCGGAATCTTATTCCGCCCCTGTACAACAAATTTGGGCGGCGGCCGCCGTGCAAAGTTTGCTTTTAATGGTTTTGCTGGCCGCCGTAATAGCCGTTTTTAAAACGTTGGAATCCGTTTCCCGCCAAACGGCAGAAAAATAAGCTCTTCTTATTCTTTACAGGGCCCTTCTTTTTGATACAATATGAATATAAGGATTCGCCGGGGGTTGTTGCAGGCGTGCCCTTATCAAACAGGAGGAACATTATGTCTAAATGCTGCAAATGCGCCAAATGGTGGCCGCATAACTGGCTTTGCTTGAAACACTTGTATTATGTGTTTATCGCGTTGTTTTATCTTACGCTGGTTTCCGCGCTGTACTTTTTCATCAGCGCCATGTTGGTTCCCGCCGGAGTGTTTGAAAACGCCGGCCAGAACAAATGGTTCTTTATCCTTAATACCATTACGCCCATTTTGCTGGGTATGATTATGAGCTTAACTTTGGCTAAAATCATCAAAGTTCTGCGCAAAATCAAACACGCGGTGGCTCCCTGCGCCTGCGCGGCTCAGCCGGAAGTAAACACGCAAGAAGTAGTGGAAAAAGAATCCAAATAATTTAAGCGCGGCGGGGCTGGCACACGGCTCCGCCGCGTTTTTAAGAGAGGGAGCATGAAAAGAAGCATCGCTTTATTTACCGCATTACTCACTGCCGCCGCCCTGCAGGCTGAAAGCATCAAGTTAAAAGACGGCACTATTTTAAGCGGTTCCATTTTAAGCCAAACCCAATATACTTTAAACCTGGCCACATCTTACGGCACTGTTACCCTCAACCAAAAAGAAATTGAACAGATTTTGCCGGACAAGCACCGCATTTTGCTTAAAGGCGGGACGCAGCTTGTCGGCGTTATTTTAGATTTGGACGAATTTAACCTGAAACTTCAAACAGACAACGGCGTAGTAAACATAGACATGCCCCAAATAGCCAATATTGAAGTGTATGACTATGACCAAGGCGAAAAACAACAACAGCAATATGTAGAGCAAAAAATAGAAACCGCCGCCCAGGCCGCGCAAAAGCAACAGCAGATTGCCCAAACCGGCACGGTGGAAGCGGCGGGAGGATTGTCTTTTGATTCTGATATAGACAAAGTGTTTGACGCCCAAAACGCCACCGTGGTAGGCGGGCGCGTGGTAACCCAAACCCCCACCCAGCCCGTCACTCCCACCGCCCAAGCCCCCAAAATGTTAAGCGATGAGGAAGCCTTTTTAAAAGGGGTAAAATCTGGCACGGTCACCCAGCAGGAATTTGCCGCCGCGGCCAAAACGGAGTTGGCCTCCAAAAAACAGCCTAAAAAAGAATCCCCTTTAAAAAATGAAAAAAACTTTAATAAATATTTAGCTATCCAGCTGGGCGCCATGCCGCTGGATTTGCAATTAAACGTAAGCAAACTGCCCGGCTTTGAGGGCCAAACAGAACCCAAAGATTTAAGCGGCACCAGCGTTGTGGTTGCGGGTAAGTTTTTATGGCGGGTAATGGACAGCAACTTCTGGCTGGGGCCCACGTTAAGCATAGCCAATATTGACGGGGTAGACTTCCCGGATTTAGACCCTAACGCCGCTGACCCGAGCCACTATCCTAATCCTACGGTAAAAACCAGCGGACAAATTTTTAATATCGGCGTGGCGGCAAATTATTACATCAACCCCCAACACCGCTTTGCTTTTTATTTAACGGGCAACGCCGGGTATGAGATGTTATCCCTTAATTACCGGGGAGAGGTGGAAAGCCGCTCCTTCAAATCTAACGGCATATCTGCTTCCGCCGGGGCGGGGGTAGAAACCCGCATAGACGATTTATTGTTAGGGCTGGAAGTACGCCAGCAATTCGTTACCCGTAATGATGAGCTGGAAGACTCGGCAACTTCCAACACTGTGTTTAGCGCACAAGCCAGCTGGAAATTTTAGATGAATATACTCGTTTTGCCCAATGCGTTTAAAGGCTCTTTAAGCGCACCGCAGGCGGCACGTATTTTGCACAAAGAGTTATCCCCCCGCCACCGTGTTTTTTCCGCCCCGGTCTCCGACGGGGGAGACGGCTTTATAGATTTTTTTAAATATCTGTATCCCTCCTCGCGCTTAGTACATTTCCACGCGCGAAACGCTTTCTATAAAAATCAAAAAACATCATATCTTCTGTTGCCGGGCGGGAAAACCGCCGTTATAGAAACCGCCCGCATTTGCGGTTTAGGCACGGCAAAAAAAGAAGAGCTGGACCCTCTAAACGCCACTTCCTACGGAGTGGGGCAAGCCATTATGCACGCCGTAAAAAAAGGGGTTAAAAATATTTATATCGGTTTAGGAGGCGTAGCCTGCAATGACGGCGGCAGCGGAGCCGCCACCGCTTGCGGGACCCGCTTTTCGGATAAACAAAAACTCCCCTTGGCCTTGGGCGCCCAGCCTTTATTGCAGCTGGCGCATATAGATAATACGGGTTTAGTAAAAAATTTAAAAGGGGTCCGCCTGTTTGCCGTGGCGGACGTTACCAACCCGCTTTTAGGGCCCAAAAGCTCCGCCAAAGTATTCGGCCCGCAAAAAGGGGCTAATCCCAGCCAAGTAAAACTATTGGACCGCGCTATGGCCGTTTACGCCCGCCGCATAAAAAAAGAACTGGGCAAAGATATCGCCCACACGCCTTCCACCGCGGCGGCTGGAGCCATTTGTGCCGGCCTGTACGGCTTGTTTAACGCAAAAATTTTGCTGGGCGCGGATTTTTTACTTCATAAGGCGCACTTTAATAAACAAGCGCAACGCGCGGATTTAATTATCACGGCGGAAGGAAAACTGGACAGCCAAACTTTCGGCGGCAAAGCCCCCTTGGCCGTTATCAAAATGGCCAAAAAATATAAAAAACCGGTTCTGTTCATTTGCGGGCAATTGGGCAAGGACGCGCTGAAACACCGCTCTTTCCTGCCGGACCAAATAGCCGTACTGAGTGATTTTGCCCGCTCCCCGCAGGATTGCCGTCTGCACGCCGCCAAATACCTAAAACGCCTTTGCAAGACGTTATAAAAAATGATTGCATACGGAATAAATTACATATAAACCCGAAGTTGCGTTAAACGAAAACCCGGCTTATTCAAGCCGGGCTTTCTATTTAAGAGGGATTTTGTTCTTGGGCTCCGTCTGGAGCGGGCGCCGGCTGCAAAGCGGGGTCCGGCGACGGTACGGCGGCCGCTTCGTGGCGGGTAAAAGCGCCGTCCGCCAGCCATTTCAACCCGCCTTTTTCTATACGAAAAGACATTAAATTGGAAAAAATAACGCTAAAGAAAATAACGGAATAAATTACATCCTGCACGGCGCCGCCGTCCCCCGGCAACTGCTGCGCCACCATGGCCGCCAACACCGCGCTGACCAGCCCGTTAGGGCACATAGCCAGCAGAACGGAAGCGTCTGTACGGCTTATTTTCTTAGAGGTGCACAAATCCACCACCGGCCAGCGTACCAACAATTTTACTGCGGCCAACAGGGCTCCCGCCGCCACAAACTGCCATTCTCCAATACGCATGCAAATGCCCATATATACAAAGAAAAGCGTTTTAAAAATAAATTCCAGCTCATCAAAAAATACGCGTTCTTCCGCGTTTAAAGCAACGCCTTTAAACTCAAATTTTTTAAGCCACAACCGGCTGAACAAACGTATATTTCCCGCCACAATGCCAAAGGTAAGCGTGGCGATGGCGCCGTCTCCCCCCAACAGCTCGCTGGCTCCGTATACTAAAAGCACAAAAGCAAAGGTAAGCGAAACGGCATTTTCCATCCGGCGGATACGGTTTAACACCCCCATCCAAAACAGCCCCGCCGCCAACGCAAACAAAATGCCAATACCAAAGGATTTAACAATCTGCAGCCCCACCAGCCCGGCGGATACGGCTTCCCCTTTCACCAAAACCCCCAGCAAAGCCAACGCCACCACAATGGAGTATACGCCCGTTAAGTTGGCTTCCAAAAAAAGAATGGTTTTGGTATTATCGGCAATTTTCAACTTGGCAAGCATAGGCACAATAATAGCGGCGGAATTATTCGCCACAATGGATCCGATAATAAAAGAGGCCATCAGCGGCAAGCCTAACGTCCAATGCACGGCAAAAGAAACCACCACCCCCACCAGCACAAAACAAACCGTAGTAAGCAGCAACCCCTGCCCCACCGCGCCGCGCAGAGAGGAAACTTTAAAGTCAATTCCGCTTTCAAAAAGTACCACAATCAACGCCAACGTGGTAAAAATTTCCCCGGCGGAGCCAAACATATCCGGCGTTACTATCTGCAGGCCGGGGCCGATAATCATCCCCAGCACCATCAAAGGCAATACGTCCGGAAGGCGGGTTTTTTCAAACAAGAAAGAAAACATTTGCCCCAGGAACAAAACGGCACCGATAAACAAAATGGCGTAAGTCATACTGTTATTATATGAAAATTTATCCTTGCGCCGGGAAACAATATTTCATTTAATACATTATTATGGAACACAATGCGAAAATTTTACTGGCGGACGATTCCCCCACCCTGCGTTTTTTAGTGGCCGAAGTATTAACTGAAGCCGGCTTTACCGTGGTGGAAGCAGAAGACGGACAGGACGCCGTGGAAAAGACGTATAAAGAAAACCCGGATTTGCTTATTTTGGATTACGATATGCCCCGTAAAACCGGTTTTGAAGTGGTGCGTGAAATACGCAGCCGCACCGGCTATTTGCACACGCCCATTATTATTTTTACGGCGGATACGCATAAATCCACCAAAATGGAAGGCCTTGGCCTAGATATAGACGACTACTTAAACAAACCGGCGGACGGGGATGAGATTGTGGCCCGCGTAAAATTATTATTAAAACGCAATAAACAAAAAATGGACAGCAACCCCCTTACCCGCCTGCCGGGGAACCCGTCCATACAAGCGCGGGTGGAGAACGAAATTGCCTCCGGCCGGCAATTTGCCGTCTTATATTGTGATTTAAATAATTTTAAAGCCTATAATGACAAATACGGCTTTGCCGCTGGGGATAGGGTGTTAGTTTCCGTGGCCGGTATTATTATACAGGCTTCCGCTCAGGATAACACCTCTTTTGTGGGGCACATAGGCGGGGATGATTTTATTGTGGTGTGTTCCTTTGAAAAAGCGCAAAACATCGCACAAACCATTATCCAGCAACTGGACGCAACGGCCCCTTCTTTTTATAATGAACAGGACCGGGCTCAAGGATTTATGGAATCCGTTAACCGCAAAGGGGAAAAGGAACGTTTTAAATTCTTGTCCATAGGCATTGGCGTTGTGCACAACAGCCAGCGCCCGCTTACTTCTTTTGCCATGGTAAGCAACATCGGCAGTGAATTAAAATGCCTGGCTAAACGGCATGAAGGCCTCAGTTATTTTGTGTTAGACCGCCGCACCGCTTAATCCCGTTTTCATATAAAAAAGCCCTTCTTAAAGAAGGGCTTTTTGTTTTTCTTTTTAAAAAGGCCTGTGCAGTTTAAACCCACACCAAACAAACAGCAAGCAAACGGTTATATTTAGAAAAACATTTAATAACGCCAACCCGGTTTCTTTCCCGTTTAACAAAGTTAAGGTATCTAGCGAAAAACTGGAAAACGTGGTAAACCCGCCCAACACGCCTACCACCAAAAACAAACGGGCCGGGTGGGAAGGAGAATCAAAATACGGAGCTAAAAAGCCAATCAGCAAACTGCCCGCGGCGTTTACCGCCAGCGTGGCCCAATGTCCACGCCACATAAGCGCCGCCGCGCCCAGCGTTACGCCGTAACGAAGCGCCGCCCCCAAAAAACCGCCTAAACCTACATATAAAAAAGCCGCCATATTGATTTTATCCTACAAAAGCCCTGCTCTGTTATAAAAGCTTTAAAATATCCTGCGCCTTCCCCGCCCAACAGGAAGGGTTATAAGGGGCAAGCTGTTCGCGCGAACGGAACCCCCACAACACCGCGCATGCGCGCAAAGAAGCGTTTAAAGCGGTTTGCATGTCTACATCACTGTCTCCCACATATAATACGGCTTCTCTAGGGGTTTGGGCCGCGCGCAGAATATCAACCACAATTTGCGGATTCGGCTTAACCGGCACATGATCCCGCGCTCCCAATACGCAACAAAAAGGGATTTCCGGAAAGTAATGCTTAATTAATTTTTCAGTGGCGCTGTGGTATTTATTAGAGGCAACCGCCAGTTTAACCCCCCGGGAATTCAATGTCTTTAATACATCCATAATGCCGGGATAAACGGATGTGGCGTCCGCGTTGTGCTTATCATAATGCGCTTGAAAAACGGCACGCATTTTTTCTATATTTTCAGGCGTTTTGGCACCGTCCGGCAGGGCGCGTTCCAACAGTTTGGTAACGCCGTTGCCCACAAAAGAGCGGCATTCTTCCTCCCCCCGCGGTGGGAAACCCAATGTTTTTAACGCATAATTGGCCGAGGCGGCCAAATCCGCGATGGTATCCAAAAGGGTGCCGTCCAAATCAAAAATAACTAACTTTGTATTCATACTGCCCAAATCCTCATATAAAAGCCGCCCTTAGGCGGCCGGTACAAGCGCCGTTATAAATAACGGCGGAAAAAATCGCTCAGGCGTTGTTTGTATTCAAAACCGCCCACTTCCGCGCATTTGTTGTGTTTGGCTCCGGGAACCAGCCAAATTTCTTTGGGGTCTCCCGCGCGTTTAAACAGCAGCTTGGCCTGGGCGGCGGGAACAATACTGTCATAACGCCCGTGAATAATAAGCACCGGCCGGGGAGCAATCTTACCGATATTATATTTAGGGCTGTAACGCTCCGGGTTAACGTGCAAATCCCGCCGAATATAGTGCAGCACAATGGGAATAATGGGGAAGGAAGGCACCTTATGATGTACCCACGCCCAGCGGGAAACCACCCGCCTAAACGAGTAGTAAGACGCTTCCGCCGCCACACAGCTGATTTGCGGGTTGGAAGCCCCCTCGCAAATGGCCACCATTGCCCCCATAGACAAGCCGTATAGTCCTATTTTTTTGCAGGATTCCGGCCGGGTCTCCTTTAAATATTTAATCGCGGCGCGCACGTCCCGCGTTTCCAAATAACCGATGGAACTTACCTTCCCGCCGCTTTCACCCAAAGCGCGGAAATCAAAATACAACAAGTTAAAACCTAAATCGTGCAAAAAATACGTATTCTTTAAAATGTCAGAGCGGTTCATCCCCCAGCCGTGCATTAAAATAATGGTCTTTTCAGCGCCGTCATACGGGATAAACCAGCCCTTGATGTTTACTTTATCTTCCGTGGTAAAATAGACATTGTCATAAGGCATTTTATATTCGTCCGGCCACAGATACAGCGCCTTGCGTTTAGATACCGGGTGCAGTACTTTTTTAGCCGTATACGCACACAGCCACACCAGCCCTAAAGCGGACGCGGCCAAACAAATTAAAATAAGCAATACAATATGCCACCAATGCATTGTGTGTTTCCTTTATTTTAATACTTGGTTAATAGCGTCTGGCAGGTAGTCCAGCAATTCACCGGCCATAACACAATAATCTGTTAAATCTACGGCGGCCAAATCTCCGCTTAGACCGTGTAAATACACGGCGCAGGCGGCGGCTTTTTGCGCGCTGGCGAAGTTAAATCCTTCCGCCAATCCTAACTGCGCCCAAAAACCGGCCAACAAGCCGCACAGCACGTCTCCCGAGCCCGCTTTGGCTAATGCGCTGCCGCCGGTAGGGTTTTGCCATACTTCATCCCCGGCGCACAAAAGGGTGTTCTTCCCTTTCAACAGGCAGACCGCGCCCGTCTTTTCTTTTAATGTACGCACTTGCTGTTCCCGGGTTTTTTTGTCGCGGGCGATATCGGTTTTCAGCAAGCGGGCCATTTCCCCCGGATGGGGTGTAAGCACGGTAATTTGCTCACGCGGGAAGACGCTGTCCAACCCGCTTGCGGATAAGCGGTTCAGCGCGTCCGCATCCGCCACCAAAGGCAAATGACACTGCTTCATAAAAGGAACCGCCGCCGGAGATGCTCCCAGCCCCGGCCCAATTACCGCCAAACACGGGTTAAAAGCCTTTAGCAAAGCATCCAGCACGCCCAGCGCGCGCAAATCAATCACGCCGTCCGTTTCCGGCAAGGGGAAAGTAATCACTTCCGGCAAAGAGGCAATAGCCGCCGCCTGGCGGCTTTGAGGCAAAGCCAGTACCACCAGCCCCGCCCCGGCTTTTAAAACACTTTTGGCACACAACACCGCCGCGCCCGTCATGGTATTGGAACCGGCTACCACCAACACCCGGCCGAAAGTGCCTTTGTTGGAATCAGCCCCTCTTTTGGGCAAAAAAGATTTTATGGTCTTACGTTTAATCTCGCGCATTTTCCACCACCGCCGTAGCTACGGCATAATTTTGTGTATGGGACAGACTGATAAAAAACCGCAAACCGGCGCACCTTTCATCATCTATATTAATACGGGGTTCTCCGTCCGGCCCGTTATGTACCGTTATTTTTTTAAAAGCCACTTCGCCAAACGGCAAGGCTTTGTAAACCGCCTCTTTGGCGGCAAAACGTACGGCCAAATGTTCAAAACAATTTTTACGGGCGCGGCAATAGGCAATTTCTTCGGCGGAAAAAATCCGCTCCAACGCGCCGGGCTTTTTGGCAAAATCCGCTATGCGCTGCACTTCCACAATATCCGTGCCCAACCCCACAATCGCCATTATTCCACCGTTACGCTTTTAGCCAAATTACGGGGCTGGTCAATCTCACAACCCAAACGTTTGGCCGTCCAATAAGAAAAGAACTGCAGCGCCACCACGTTTAATACCGGCTGTAACAGTTCCCCCGCATAGGGAAGAATAATGGTTTTATCCACGCTGTCTTTGGCCAGGCGGGCGCCTTCCTGCGTGGTAACGGCTATCACAAAGGCGCCGCGCGCGCGGCATTCCTGACAGGCGGAAAGCATTTTGTCAAACAATGAATCCGCCGGCATAAGAACAATGGTGGGGGTGCCCTTTTCTATAATAGAAATAGGCCCGTGTTTTATTTCCCCCGCGGCAAATCCTTCCGCGCTGCGGTAAGAAACTTCTTTTAATTTTAACGCCCCTTCCAAAGCGATAGGGAAGTTCACGTTTCTGCCTAAAAACAAAAAATGAGGCGCTTTATATACCCGTTTGGTAATATGGCGCACCTCATATTCTATTTTTACGGCGTCCGTCATGAATTTAGGAAGAGTAAGCAGTTCTTTATATAAACTGTTAAAAGCCGCTTCGCTTATGTTTCCTTTGGCTTTGCCCAAAAACAACGCCAGCGCATACAGCGAAGTCAGCTGGCTGGTAAACGCTTTGGTGGAAGCCACGCTGATTTCCGGCCCGCAGTGCGTGTAAAAAGTAGCATCGCACACGCGCGTAAGCGTGGAAGCCAATACATTGCAAATAGCCAACGTCTTAAAACCCAGTTCTTTGGCTTTGCGTATGGCGCCGATGGTGTCGGCCGTTTCGCCCGACTGGCTGACCGCAATAGCCAGCGTACCCGCCGTACGGGGAACGCAGCGGTATTTGTATTCGCTCGCTAAATCCACCGTCACGGGAATGCCGGCAAAGTTTTCAATATAATACTTGCCAACCAACCCCGCATGATAGGCCGTACCGCAGGCAATGATATGCACTTGCTGCAAAGCGCGCAGCTCACGCGTATTTAAATTAAGCAGTTTGCCAAAATCGGTCTGCGCGGTGCGAAGGGTGTCTTCTATGGCTTGGGGCTGGTCATAAATTTCTTTGAGCATGAAATGCTCGTACCCGCCCTTTTCGGCAGTCTTTTGGTCCCAATTAATTTTAACGGGTTTGAGCGGTTTTTCCGCGCCGTTTTTATCCAACAGTTTCACGCCGGTTTCCGTCAGTTCGGCCATTTCGCCGTCTTCCAAGAAAAGAACTTTATTGGTATGTTTTAAAAAAGCGGGAACGTCAGACGCTAAAAAATTTTCCTCTTTTCCAAGGCCCACTACCATGGGGCTTTGGTTTTTCACCCCCAGCAAAAACCCGGGCACCCGCGCCCATAACACGCCGTAAGCGTACGCGCCGGAAATTTCCCCGTTGGTTTTGCGCACAGCGTTAATCAAACGTTCTTTGGGCGTGGCGCCGGGGGCTGTTTTTAAATTTTCCTCAATTAAATGGGCAATGACCTCTGTATCCGTTTCACTTTTAAAACGGTGACCAAGGGAAGAGAGTTTTTCCCGCAAGGTTAAAAAGTTTTCAATAATGCCGTTGTGCACGACAACAATTTCCCCCGTGCAGTCCGTATGGGGGTGGGAGTTTTCCTCACACGGTTTTCCGTGCGTAGCCCAGCGCGTGTGGCCAATGCCGCACTGCCCTTTGGGGTTGGCAAGCAGGGCGGCTTTTTCCAATTCCGCCACTTTGCCTACGGAACGCACCGTGACCAATTTTCCTTCCTGCAAAATGGAAATACCGGCGGAATCATAACCGCGGTATTCTAATTTTTTCAGTCCGTCTATAATAAAAGGGACGCTGTTTTTCTTGCCGACGTAGCCGATAATGCCGCACATAAAAAATCCTCTTTCTGTTTGCTTTTTACATCAGCTCTTTCATTTCTGCCACGGCAGAAGGAAAGCCCACTTCCAGTGAGCGGTTGATAATGGAAAAACCGATATTCATGCACTCCATGCCGCCAATGTCCGCCACGGCCAGCACGTTATCATAATCCAGCCCGTGCCCGGCGTGCACCTTAAGCCCCAGCTCTTTGGCAAGCAGGGTGGAAAGCGCTAAATCCTGCAATAATTTTTGGGCTTGTTTTTTGGTGGTGGCTTCGCTGTAATCGCGCGTGCAAAGTTCCACTATATCCGCCCCCAGTTTGGCGGCGGCGCGGATGTCGGACGCTTCCGGACTGACAAACAAACTTACCTGTATGCCCTTTTTATGCAACGCTTCCACCATTTCCCCCACGCGTTTTTGTACGGCCGGGGTAAATTTTAAACCGCCCGTAGTGGTTACCTCGCCCGGCAGCTCCGGCACGATGCAAACGGAATAGGGTTTATATTTTAAAACCGCTTCCTGCATTTGCGGCGTGTAGGAGCATTCCAAATGAATGTGTTTGCGCAGTTTTTTACACAAGCGGGCCAGGTCTTCTTCCTGGATATGGCGGCGGTCCTTGCGCAAGTGCACTACAATATAATCAGCCCCGCAGGCCAAAGCCAAAAAAGCATAAGAAAGGGGATCCGGAAAACCGGCCCGGCGCGCTTGGCGCAGGGTGGCGATATGGTCTATATTCACCCCTAAAGCTAAACTCATAAGTGCACCTCCGTCTTGCTTAGATATAATCGTTCCACTTCTTGCGCGATACGGGATACCAAAGCCTCGTCTTCCCCTTCCACCAAAATACGCAGTTTGGGTTCCGTGCCGCTGTAACGCACAATAATGCGTCCGCGGCCCTGCATTTGTTTTTCCAACTCAGACACCGCGGGCAAAAAACCTTCCAGCGTGTCTAACGCCGGCTTAGAAGAAACCGCCACCGCGCGCAACAGACTGGGATATTTTTTCCATTGATCGCCAAACCAGCTTAACGGCTTTCCGGATTTTTTGGCGCATTGCAAAAATTGCAATGCGGAAAGGATACCGTCCCCCGTGTTGGAAAACTCCCTAAAAATAATATGGCCGGACGTTTCCCCCCCAATAGAGAGGTTTTCTTTTTCCAACGCTTCCGAAACGTATTTATCCCCCACTTTGGTGAGTTCCACGCAAATGCCGTTTTGTTTTAAATAATTAATACAGCCCAGGTTAGCCATAATGGTAAGCACGGCTTTGTTGCCGTTTAGGCGGCCTTCCTGCTTAAGACACAGGGCGGAAGAGGCGATGATATTGTCCCCGTCCAGCTGGCGGCCGTTTTCGTCCGAAGCGATGACGCGGTCCGCGTCTCCGTCAAAACTAAAACCGGCATAGGCTTTTTCTTTGGCGGTTAAATCCTGCATAAACTGGGTATGCAGCGCGCCGACGCCGCGGTTGATGTTGGTGCCGTCCGGCTTGGCGCCGGTAACTACCAAATCCATGCCTAAATCATGGAATACTTTGGCGGCAATTTTATAGCTGGCGCCGTTGGCGCAGTCCAACACTACTTTGGTGCCTTTTAATAAAGAAGCGTCCACGGTGGATTTTAAAAAATTCTCGTACAAATCAATTAAACTTTCGTCTTCTTGATAGTGGGCTTTAGGGGCCGGAAGCGCCGCGCACGCGTCTATACGGGCTTCTATTTTTGCTTCCAGCGCCTCGGGAAGTTTGGTACCGTGGTTGGTAAAAAATTTAATGCCGTTAAATTCCGCCGGGTTATGGCTGGCGGAAATAACCACCCCGCACAAGCTGCCCGTTTGGCGAACGATATTGGCTACCGCCGGGGTAGGCGCCACGCCTACGCTGATAACGTTTACGCCCGCGGCGCGGATGCCTTTTTGCAGAGCCTGCAGGATAGCAGGCCCGGAAGCGCGGGAATCTTGCGCGATAATTACTTGGTTTTTTAAACCTTCGGCTTGGGCGTATGTTTTTAATTCGTCCAACGCGCACCAGCCTAATTTTTCAATAAAATCACTCGTCAACGGAAATGTACCCGCTACGGCGCGGATACCGTCCGTTCCAAAATATTTTCCCATATACAAGTCCTTGTGCGCGGGGGGCAACGCCCTCCACGCTGGTAATACCCTGCGGCACAAACACAAACGTTTAGAAAAGCTCCGCCTGTTTAGCCTCCGGCTGCACAGCTTTCGGCGCCTTCGGTTGCTCTTCCTGCGGTTCGTCCTGCGCGGGCTTGCCGGAAGAAGAAGCCTCTTTTTCCTGCGGGGGTTCTTCCTGCACAGCGGGTTTCAAGCCCAAAATAACGTCTATTTCCGGCGCTTCCACCACTTCTTTTTCAAGCAGCGTCTGCACCAATTTATCAAACGCGGCGCGGTTGCTTAAAATAATTTCCTGCGCGCGTTCATAAGACGATTTAATCAAATCCACAATTTCCGCATCAATGCTGCGGGCCATTTCTTCCGAATACACTTTATGGCGGGACAAGTCTCTCCCCAAAAACACTTCCCCGTCGTCTCCGTTAGGCAGGGCGATAGGGCCTATTTTATCACTCATGCCCAGCTCCATCACCATTTTGCGCGCGTAAGCGGTGGCTTTGTTCAGGTCATCGCTGGCGCCGGAGGTAATCTCTCCAAACACAATTTGCTCCGCCGCGCGGCCGGCCAGCAGAATGCAAATCTTGTCCAAAATTTCAGATTTGCTGGTTAAGAACTTGTCTTCCAGCGGCAGCTGCAGCGTATACCCCAACGCCTGCCCCCGGGGGATAATGGTTACTTTATGAACCGGGTCAGAATGATTGGTTAAGCGCGCCACCACAGTGTGGCCCACTTCGTGCGCGGCAATAATTTGCTGTTCTTTTTTAGAAATGATGCGGCTTTTCTTTTGCGGGCCGGCTATGACGCGTTCCACCGCTTCGTCCAAGTCCGCGCGGTCCACGGCGTCTTTATCGGCGCGGGCGGCCAAAATGGCGGCCTCGTTAATGACGTTGGCCAAATCCGCCCCCACAAAACCGGGCGTGCCTTTGGCAATGGTTTTTAAATCCACATCTTTGGCAAGTTTCACTTTCTTGGCGTGCACCCCCAAAATTTCTTCACGCCCTTTTAAATCCGGCGCGGGCACGGAAATGTGCCGGTCAAAACGGCCGGGGCGGATGAGGGCCGGGTCCAACACGTCCGGGCGGTTAGTGGAAGCCATCAAAATAATGCCTTGCTTGCTTTCAAAACCGTCCAACTCAATAAGCAGCTGGTTGAGGGTTTGTTCGCGCTCGTCATGCCCGCCGCCGATACCGGCAAAACGCCGGCGGCCCACGGCGTCCAGCTCGTCAATAAAAATAATGGCGGGGGAGTTCTTTTTGGCTTGGTCAAACAAATCGCGCACGCGCGCAGCGCCCACACCCACGAACATTTCCACAAATTCAGAGGCGGAGGCTGAGAAAAACGCCACGCCCGCTTCCCCGGCTACGGCTTTAGCCAACAGCGTTTTACCCGTACCGGGTGCGCCGTACAAAAGCACGCCCTTGGGCAGTTTGCCCCCCAATTTTTGGAATTTTTTGGGATTTTTTAAAAATTTGATAACGTCTTCCAGCTCTTCTTTGGCTTCTTCACAGCCGGCCACGTCTTTAAATGTAACGGTTTGCTGGGAAGGATCCTGCATTTTGGCTTTGCTGCGGGCAAAATTCATGGCGCTTTTTCCGTCGCTTCTTTGCGGACGGATAAAAACAAACCACCAGAAACCGATCAACAGCACAATCCATAAAATGTTAAATAAAATATTGCTCAGCCAGCTGTTGTCCTGCTCGGCCTTGAATTTAATTTTACCGGCGGAAAGTTCCTCCACCAGTTTGGGGTCTTCCATACGAACGGTTTTGAATTTGGAGAAGTCTCCCTTTTCGTTTTTATACAAACCGCTGATTACGCCGGGGGCCACCGTTAAGTCAGACACTTCCCCCAAAGCCACTTTTTGTTTAAACTCCGAATAATCCAATATGGAAGGTTTTTCCCCCGGATTGTTAAAAAAGAATACGGCCGCCGCAAAAATAACTATCCAGACCATAATCTGGCCCACGGAAACAATTCTGCGGTTATTTGTGTTTTTGTTTTTCATTATTTCTTAAATACCCCAATATACGGTAAATTGCGGTACAGCTCGTTATAATCCAAACCATACCCGATTACAAATTCATTTTCTACGGTAAAACCCACATATTTCGGGTGGATATCCGCTTTGCGGTTGCAGGGTTTATCCAGCAAGCAGCAAATTTCCAGGCTGGCCGCGCCGCGGCTTTTTAAATTGGCGGTCAAGTAGTCCAGCGTAAGCCCCGTATCCACAATGTCTTCCACAATCACCACATGGCGGCCTTTAATGCTTTCGCGCAAGTCCAGCATGGTGCGCACCTGGCCGGTGCTGTTTGTCCCCGCATAGGAAGAAAGGCACATAAAATCCATATTGCAATCCACGCTGATGTTTTTCATCAAATCGGCATAGAACATAATGCACCCGCGCAAAATACCTACAAAAAGCGGCAGTTTGCCGCGGTAATCGGCCGAAATTTGACGCCCTAACTCAGCCGTGCGCTGCGCCAGTTGTTCTTCAGAAAATAATATGCGTTCCAAAACGGGGTTTTCAGGCATAAGCCCTCCAATAGAAAATATATAATACAGGATACCTTTTTTTTGCCCGCCAGAAAAGGGGGGCCACCCCTTTACAGCATATGATGAGTTATAAATATGGAAAGTTCGTTTAAAAAGACTATAATATATATAATATGAAGATATTACTCTATACTTTTTGGCTCTACTCATAAACAGTCCACTGTGGGCCCAAGCCGGCACAAACCAGCTGGAAAGTATTTTGCGTACTCAAACACAAAAAGCCCAACAAAAAAGCGAAACCCTTTCCCTAAATCAGGTATTGGAACAATTACAAAATGAGAAAATCTCCCACTTATCTTGGCAGGAGTTTTTAAAACAAAATGAACATGTAAAAGAAGTGGAAAAAGCTTCTACTAAGTTGGAAAACCATTTATTAAACAACCAGCTGGGAACCCTTAAAGAAGACGCCAATTCCAACCTTTTTTATCATGCGCTAGGGCTTCCCCCCTACTCCCAATTAATAAAAGGACAAAACACCATTTTTATTGCGGAAGACATTAATCATGAAACCACTTCTGCCATTAATCATGCGGCGAACATAATCCGAATCATCCGGAAAGAAAACCCGCAAGCCCGCATTTTGCTGGCCAGTGAATTTTTAAACTGGCTGGGAGATGAAGCGCCCGGCCTGTTAAAAAAGGCCGGAGAAAAAACAAATCTGTATATCTCAGAGGGTTATATGCCGGTGTTCCGCGCGGCCGACCAAGCAAACATAGACCAGTTAGCCCTTGATGATTTCATTTGGACAACGCAAGACAATATATCTATTGTTAAGATCGGAAATTTTGCCGTCTATGCCTCTTTGGAAGATCAAGTTCCCTCTTTAAACCTCGAGCAAGATAAACTGGAGGATTTGGTTCTTTCTAGCATGCAATTAATCAGCGTATCCCCCTGGGGGGTGCGGGAACGCAACCGCCAATGGGCACGGCGCATTAATGCGCTGCGGCCGTTTTATGACATCATTATCGTCCACGCTGGAGCGGGACACCTCGCCACAACCTATTCAATGGATTTAGCCCCCATGTTGCATGTGGCAGATTACTTGTTAATTTCACTGCTTCCGATGGAACAACTGCCCGAAAATAAAAAAATCTTTTATGAAAACAGATCCAACATAGCCGAAACAAACGGGCTGTGCCAAGACGGCACCTGCTATGGACTGGATAAAGATATCATAAATAAAGCTTCAGACCAAATATCCTTCTTTACCCAAGAAATGGACAACGCCAAAGACATCTTTTGGATATACCCCAACGAAGAAGCGGTTAAAAAACTAAACGCCACACAAGAACAGAAAAAACTAAAAAAAGCATATCCTTACTCTACCGACAAAAACTTGTTTGTGTTTATAAAATAGCCAAAGGGGTTCCTCAAACAGGAACCCCTTTTTATAGAGCTTTCATCATGTGAATATCTTTCCTTGCGCCCCAACATGCTATTTGCTATGATATCTCAAATCTTAATATTTATAAGGAGAAAAAAATGAAACGGTTTTTACTAGCCGTACTGCTTAGCGCAAGCGCTTTTACCTTAAACGCACAGCCTTGGCAAATGGTGGGCCCCAGAGCGATGGGCATGGGAGGCGCCGGGGTGGCTACCGCATATGGGGCAGACGCCCAATATTGGAACCCCGCCGCTTTAAAAGATACGGACCAAGAAATACAAAACGTTTTGCTTAGCGCCGGTCTGCAAATGGAAACAACCAAAGACGTAATGAACGCCTTGGATAATTTAAACGATTTGTCCGACCGCTATAAAAATTTATCCGATAAAATATCCTATGGCGGCGCGCCCAACGCGCAGGATATTTCCACTTTATTTGAGGGCTTGTCCGACATTTCAGACTTAACCAAAAACAACCTGGGCGCCGTAGTAGGGGCGGACGCCGGGCTGGGAATAAAAATTAAAAACTTTGCCGTATCCGTACGTTCTTTAGGCACTATGGGCGTGACGCCGGTTATTGACACGGTCAATGTGGGCTTAGGGAATCAAGGCGGCACCGCCGGTTTGAATATTAGCGACAACACCGCGCCCCCCGCGGAAACAGACAGCCAGCGCGCCGCGCAAATACTGGCCCAAACCATTACGGACACCAACACGCTGGACGCTATCAATACATTACTGCAAACCAATTACGCCTCCGCTGCCGACATGGCAAACGCTTTCATCAATACCGCTTTAGGCGCCGGCTCCTCCGCGCAAGAAGTGCTGTCCGCCGCGCAAACGGCCGCCTCCAATTTGCCCAACGCCGCCGATATTATCCAAACCGCGGCGCAGCATAACGGCGGCAACGGTTATGAACAAAACGAAAGCCGCGCCATGGCGGATTTAGGCCTTTTCTCCGAAATCGCTTTAGGGTACGCGCAGGAAGTCATACCCGGTTTGCAAGTGGGCGGGAATTTAAAACTGATTGAGGGAACCATCGCCCAAACGGGAATTTTGGTTTTGCAAGACGACAAGTCCCTCTCTGACGTAGCCAGCGACGCGTGGGACAACAAAAAAACCTCTGCCCAGCTGGGGGTGGACCTGGGGGCCAAGGTAAATCTGTCCCGCCTGACGGACCGGGAAATACTGTTTAACCCGGTAATCGGCTTAACGGCGCGCAACATCAACTCCCCCAAATTTGACAGGCCGGGCCTGCCGCAAGGCATACCGGACGCTATCGCCCAAAGCTGGCAGACAGGCGATTATAAACTAAAACCCCAAATCCGCGCCGGCGTAGCCATAGAGCCGCTTCGTACGCTTGTCTTGGCGGCCGATTTGGACTTAACCGAAAATGAAACGGCTATCGCTAACTTTAAATCCCGCCAGCTGGCCATCGGCGCCGAGTGGGACTTTGCCAAAGGCAAAACCTTCAGCCTGCCGTTAAGAGCCGGGATTAATAAAAACTTGGCCGAGTCAGACTCTTCCATGTATTACACATTGGGCTTAGGATTTAAGATAGCCCGCTTCCAAATGGAGTTGGCGGGAGCCATAAGCTCAGAAACGGCAGAAGTGGAGGGAGCTGACGTTCCCGCTTCCGCCGGGGCGTCGTTCTCCTTCGGGTTCATCTTTTAATTCAACTAAAAACCCCGCTTAAAGCGAGGTTTTTCATGCAACAAAATATTTTTACTGCTTTGCTTAATAACAAACCCGCCGTTATGGCGGGTTTGTTATGTTAAATAAAAATTTCTAATTCTCTGCGTTTGCCATATTTAAGCAAAAAAACTTTCTCCGCCAGCCACAGGGCGGCTTTGGGCTGCATACTGCGCGCATGGGAGGGGCATATATGCACGCAAGACATACAGGAAATACATAAAGCATGATCCGTAGTATCTGGCTTGTCTTTAGAAATAGCGCCTGTGGGGCAATGGGCCGCGCAAGCCCCGCAATGCACGCAGGCGGAATTTACCGCCGGTTTAAACGGAACCCCTTTAAACTCTTTATACGGGAAACGGCCCGGCACCTGCGGCGTTACCCGGGCAGAAAGCTCTTTTAAGTCCCCCAGTTTTTCCCACGCGCGGCGGGCAAAAACGGCTAACGCCTTGGCGTCTTTTTCATCCGGACGCCCGGATGCCACACGCGGCATTAAAGAATGCTGCGCCGAAACCGCCCCAAACGCAACGGGCACAAATCCCGCCGCCTCGGTCAGGTTTTTCATTTCCAGCAAAGCGTCGTCATAATCCCGGTTGCCGTATACGGCCAAACACACCGCCGGCGTGTGATTGCCTTTAATCAACGAAAACCGCTCCGCCGCCGGCTTGGGCAACACCCCGCCATACACCGGAGCGGCAAACACGGCCAGTTCATCGGGAGCAAAAGAGTAAGAAACCTCTGTTATATGCGGGGTAATATTCTTTTTTTGGGCAGGCACGGGAAGACCCGCCAGAAATAAATCCAACACTTTCTGCGTAAGCCCCGTTGCGCTAAAATAAATACAAGTAACTTTGGAAATATTCATACTGCCGCCTATATCAACGCCCAAACAGTTTGCCGATGTTTTTAATATTTAACTGCGCCACACACGCGCGCCCGTGCGGGCAGTGCATGCCGTCTTTACATTTTTTCATGTTTTCAAGCAAGGCTTGCGCTTCGGCCGCGGTCATGGCGTCATGGGCTTTAACGGCTTTTTTACAAGCCAGCATGGCCACCATTTTACGTTTCAGCGCGTCCGTAGATTTGGCGGGGTCCCCCACCACGGCCGCCAGAGACTCCACAAAACTTTTCATTTCATCTTCTTTAAAACGGACGATATGCGGCATGGTCTTTACCTGCACCGTGCGCGGGGAAAAACGCTCCAGCTCAAACCCCGCCGTTTTTAGCCACGGGGCCCAGCTCATTAAACTTTCCGCATTGCTGGGGGTTAAATCCACATGAATGGGAAACATCAGTTCCTGCACCTTTATATCATGTTTATCAAACGCGTCCATATAATGTTCAAACAATACGCGTTCTTGGGCGGCGTGTTGATCTATTAAAATAAGCCCGTCCGGGTTTTCAAACAGTAAATAACTGCGCTGCAGCTGCCCCAAATAATGATAAGGCCCTTTATACCAAGCCGGATCCTGCGCGGAGGGCAATTCATCCTGTGAGGAGGCGCGCCCAGCCTCCGCCGAGGCATTGTAACTAACGGGGTCCTCGCTGTCGCGCACGGTAAAACGTGTCTTAGGAGCCGGGGCAAAAATATCCGTTACCGATTGCGGCTGCTCCGCCGGCTTAGGCATAAAACCCGGCGCGGGCGGAACCGCCCGATCAGCCGCCTTGGGCTGAAATAACTGCTGGGCCGCGGGCCGGGCCTGCAAACTTAAATCAATTGCCGGGGCGGGAGGCAACACGGCCGCTTCCACCGGGCGGGAATTACCAAACGCGGTTTCCGCCGCGCTGTTTAAAATAAAGCCGAACACGCGGTTCTCATCCACAAAGCGTATTTCACGCTTTTGCGGGTGAATGTTTACGTCAAAATCCGCCGGTTCTAAAGTCATATAGGCAATAAAAGCGGGGTGGCGGTCTTTGGGGCGCACATTTTGCAAGGCTTTATATATAGCCTGCTGGACGGTTTTAGACTCTATCGGCCGGCGGTTTACAAATACAAATTGGAAATCCCGCACCGTTACCAGTTTATCCGGCGGGGTTAAAAAGAGTTTCAGGCCCAGCGGCTCAAATTCTTTAAACACCAAACTTTCCGCCACGGCCGGGCCTAAAATTTCCGCCGCGCGGGCGCGAACGGCCTGCTCCACGGGGCCGGTTTGCGCCGGCAAATGATACACTTCCCGCCCTCCTATACGCACGCGGTAACTGACGCGCAAGTTGGCCAGGGCGCTTTCCTCCACCACTTTAAGCAGGCAAGCGCGCTCGTACGAATCGCTCTTTAAAAACTTGCGCCGGGCGGGAGTATTAAAAAATAAATCCCGTATTTCCACCGTGGTACCCGGTATGGCGGGGGCCGGCGCGCGGCGGGTAATACTTCCCCCTTGGGTTTCTATGCAATGCCCTTCTCCCTGAGGGGTGCAGCTGCTGATGGTTAAACGCGATACCGCCGCCACGGAAAATAACGCCTCCCCGCGAAAGCCAAACGTATGCAAATGGGTTAAATCGTCAAAGGTGCGTATTTTGCTGGTGGCATGGCGCACCACGCTTAGTTCCAAATCTTCTTTATCCATGCCGCAGCCGTTGTCGTTAATGCGTATTAAATCCTTGCCGGCGCCTTCAATATCTATGTTTACAGCCGTGGCGCCCGCGTCCACCGCGTTTTCCAACAATTCTTTTAATACGCCGGCGGGGCGTTCTATCACTTCGCCCGCGGCGATTTTACTGGAGGTGGCTTGGTCTAAAACGGTAATTTTACTCATTGATGCGTTTCTTCCATTCGCAAATAAGCTGTAAGGCGGCCAGCGGGGTCAGGCTGTCCGTATCGGCCATTTTAATTTCTTCCACAATGGGGGAAGAGAACAAATCTTTCACCATGTCTTTTTCTTTGGCGGAAATTTTGGCCCCGCCTTTTTTAGCTTCCAAATCTTTAAGCACCTTGCGCGCGCGCAGCGTGCAGGCGGCGGGCAGACCGGCTATTTCCGCCACGTGTATGCCGTAGGACTGGTCCGCCGCGCCCGGTAAAATTTGATACAAAAACGCCAGCTTGCTTTGGCCGTTTTCATCTTTATACTCTTTGGCCTGCACGTGATAGTTTTTCACGCTGGGGTATTTATTTTCCAAATCCGTCAGCTCAAAATAATGCGTGGCAAAAAGCACTTTGGGACCGCCGTGCGGTTTATACAAATATTCCACAATCGCCCAGGCAATGGAAATGCCGTCAAAGGTAGAGGTGCCGCGGCCCACTTCGTCCAGCAAGATAAGGCTTCTGGGCGTCATGGAAGCTAAAATATGGGCCGTTTCGTTCATTTCCACCATAAAGGTGGAGTTCCCGCGTGAAAGCGCGTCATGCGCGCCAATGCGCGTCATAATCCGGTCCACCACGCCCACGCGGGCTTCTTTGGCCGGCACGAAAGACCCCATCTGCGCCAAAATAACCAGAATGGCGGTTTGCTTTAAAAACACGCTTTTGCCTCCCATATTGGGGCCGGTAATAAGCATAATTTGGTTATCCGTGGAATTGACGGATAAATCATTCGGCACAAAACTGCCGGGCGGGAGCGTGCTTTCCACAATCGGGTGCCTTCCTCCTTTATAAGAAAGCACGTCCGAATCATCCACCGTCGGGCGCACATAGCCGTTTTGCGCGGCGGTTTGCGCCAAAGAGGCGTACACGTCCAGCTGGGCGGCCACGCGGGCAAAAGTTTTTAACGCTTGGGTTTGCCCGGCAAGCGTTTTGCGTACTTCATCAAATAAAGAAGATTCCAAACGCAGGATTTTTTGATCCGCGTTTAAAATTTTATTTTCCAAATCTTTTAACTCTTCCGTAATAAAACGCTCGGCATTGGTAAGCGTTTGTTTGCGCACATAATGATAAGGGACCTTGGACAAATGCACTTTGGTTACCTCAAAATAATAACCAAAGACGGAATTAAAGCCCACCTTCATGGAGGGAATGCCCGTTTTTTCCCGCTCGCGCGCGCAGATTTCCTCCAGCGTTTTGCCGCTGTTGTGGCGCAGGGAGCGCAGTTCGTCCAAATCCGCGTTATACCCTTCGCGGATGATGTTGCCGTCACTAATGCGAAGGGGCGGGTCCTCATTAATGGCGCTGTAAAGCAGGCGGCTCATGTCTGAAAGGCCGGCAAAAGCGTGGGCAAAGTCCCGGGCCAGCTGCGGAACCGCCTGCCCAAATTTTTCAAACCAGCGGTGAAGCGGCTCAGCGTTTAATAAAGAACGCCGCAGGCCGGACATGTCCCTAGGGGAAGCCGTACCCGTAGCCGTGCGGGTGGTAATGCGTTCCACATCGGAAATATTTTTAAGTATGGACTGCACTTCTTGCGCCGCTTGCGGGTTTTTTACAAACCCCTCCACGCTGTTTTGGCGCAAAGCGATATCCTGCGGGTTTAAAAGCGGGTGCAAAATCCATTCTTTCAGCATACGGCTGCCGCCGGACGTTTGGGTTTTGTCCAGCAAGTCCCACAAACTGCCTTTGCGTCCGCCTTCCTGGTTTTGCACCAACTCCAGGGCGGTTACGGCGTTTTCATCAATAATTAAGGTTTCTTTTAATTCCCGGTAGCTGGGGATTAACGTTTCTTTAAAGCTGGGTTCGGTAACATTAATATAGCGCATGACCTGCAAAGCGCAGGACAAAGCCGCGCGTTTGCCCTCCCACGCGCCCAAAGAGGGCCAATTTTCCGGCAGGGTATAATCCCCGTCAAAAGAGGGGCGGGTGGTCAGGCCAAACCCGGCCGGGATAACCACCTTGGCCTGTAAATCTTTTAAAGAAGCCTGGTCCCCCGCTATTTCCGCCGGGTTAATGGCCGCCAAGGCGGCGGCTAAATTCATTAAAGAAGGGTCTTTGTCGTTTTGGGTAACCCAAAATTCCCCGGTGGATACGTCCACACACGCCAGCGCCCACCCCGCCTTATGCACCATTACATACACTAAATAATTGGATTGATTGGCCGTAAGCAGGGTGTCTTCCATCACGGTGCCGGGGGTAATGACGCGGATTACTTTGCGTTCAAAAAGTTTGGTGTTGTTTTCCGCCGCGGAACCAACCTGCTCGCAAATAGCTATTTTTTTACCCGCTTTTAATAACCGCACAATATAGTTGTTTGCCGCATGATACGGAATCCCGCACATAGGGGTACCGTGCCGCGCGGTAAGCGTAAGCCCCAGGAGATTGCTTACTTCACGGGCTTGCTCGTCAAACATTTCATAAAAATCACCCAAGCGGAAAAACAAAATAACGCCGGGGTTTTTAGCCTTAATCTCTTGGTATTGCTTCATCAGCGGGGTAGTAGCTTGGTTTTGCATAGCCATATTTTAGCAATTTAACGCGGGGGTTTAAACAAGTTTAACAGATTAATTTTTACTATACAAAGCGCTTCAAAATAAGGAAATAAACAAGAAAGACACACTTTTTATTTTTTTTGCTATAATATATGTACCTAGTTGTTTAAGTAAAGCCGGGGCGTAAGCCTCGGCGTCAATTTGTACGGTAGGATGGCTGAGCGGTCAAAAGCAACGGTCTGTAAAACCGTCGGGCTACGCCCTACATAGGTTCGAATCCTATTCCTACCACCATTTAAACCCCGCGTATGCGGGGTTTTTTGTTGTTTGACCTATACAGCCGGCAAACAACCATCTGTAGCCGGGTAGGAAAGCAGGCCAACTGCTTGGCCTGCGTTAGGATTCGAAAGGCGCAGCGTTGTTTTTGCTTGAGGGCAAAGCCCGAAAGGCAAAAACCGCGAGCCCGGCCTGCAGGAAAATTCCGTCAGGAATTTTACCGGAAGGCGAATCCTATTCCTACCACCATTTAAACCCCGCTCGTGCGGGGTTTTTTGTTGCTATTAAAAGTAGCCAACTTTTCATCGGCCGGGGAACAATCCCGCTGTTTGCCCCGCGGTAAAAGAATGCTGTATTGTTTTTGGCTTGAGGGCGTTACCTAAAAAGCAAAATCCCCGCTTTACGCAGGGATTTTTACTTACAAACAAGATGACATTAAATAAAATGGTCTTTAAAATCATTTTTGTTTTGTTATATAAAGCAATACTCAACGGGTACATTCGCCCAAGGTGCCATCTGAACAGCACCAAACAGACATTTCCTCCACTCCGCAAAACAATGCACACGCTTCTTTCTCTTTCTCAGCCATCCCTATTGCATGGCAAGAGGTGTAAGTATGATCATAGTGCCTGATTAATTCGTAATCCCAATAATAGCTTGCAAGGGAAAAATTAGAACTACCAACCACGCTGTCTCTATTTAAAGAAAGACTAATATATCCCCCTAATTTATCTTGGGTATAGTACCTCCCGCTGGCGTCTTTCAAGCCTATATCTAAAGCAGCAAAATTAGTAGTATATTTACCTGTTTGCATTTTTTTGCGCTGTTGCGCCTGTGCTACAGCATCCATAAGTATTCTTAATTCCGTCAAACGGCTCTGCAATATCGCCTTGTTATAATAGGGCAAAGCCATCGCCGCCAAAATACCTACTATTAAAACCACCACTAACAGCTCTATTAATGTAAACCCTGCGTTTTTTTTCATATACAGTATCTCTCCTCACACATAACATTAAAACCACTTTATCAAAAAAAAAAAAACGAAACAAGCCCCCTTTAATAAACAACAAAAAACTTTCTAATTTCGGATATACAGCCAGTATTACAAGATGGTTAAATACAAAAACCCCCGCTTTACGCGGGGGTTTTTTAGTCTTATCAATCCTTATAAGTTTTCTTTTAACTGGCCCACCAGTTCCTGCCAGGGGCGTTTGGCCTCTCCGCCGCCTTGGGCAAAATCGGGCCGGCCTCCAGCGCGGCCGTTTAAGTCCGCCGCGATTTGCTTGGCTACGGTGACCGCGTCCACATTAGGCAGTTTGCCGGCCATCTTTACCACAAAAGAGCGCTTGCCCTCTTTGTCACAGGTAACGATAACCAACGCCTGCTGGTATTTTTGGGCCACCGTATCGGCAATGGTACGCAGTTCTTTGGGTTCGGCCCCTTCCGCGTTGCGGATAACCAAAGAGGTGCCGTTTTTCATGGTAAACGTTATTTCGTTCATGCCGCCGGCAGCCATGGTTTTCTCACGGAATTGGGTGTAGCGTTTTTTCACTTCTTTCAGCTCATCCATAATACCGTTTATGCGGCTAAAAACGTCTTTCACCGGAACCATTAAGCGGGAACTTAAACTTTCCGTATCTTTATAAACGGTTTTTAAATAGTCCAGCGCGGCCGGGCCCGCTACGCCCTCTATGCGGCGCACCCCGGCGGAAACGGAAGCTTCTTTCAAAACCAAAATGGTAATCACGTCCGCCGTGTTGCGCACGTGGGTGCCGGCGCAAAGTTCCAAGCTGTATTTTTGCTCCGGCGCTTCAAACGAGCCCCCCATCATCACAAAGCGGGCCGGATCCGCATAGGTTTCCCCCAGCAGGGTGACGGCGCCCAGTTTGTCCGCGTCCGCCAGCGGGCGCACTTGGCAGTTAACCGCAAGCGCGTTTTCCACCGCTTGGTTGGCAATGGCCCAGGCGCGGTCCAATTCTTCCGCTTTGGGCGTGCGGGATAAAGTATAGTCAAAACGGAAGCGCTCCGGAGACACAAAAGAACCGCTTTGGTGTACGCTGTCCCCAAATACTTGGCGCAAAGCCGCGTTTACCAAGTGAATGGCGCTGTGGTTTGCCATACAGCGTTTGCGCAAAGCCGCGTTTACGCTGAGGGTTACTTCCTGCCCTTGGGTTAAACGCCCGTTTACTTTGTGCACGTACACTTTGCCCAACGGCTTTTGCACATCTAACACGCGGGCGACGGGCTGGCCTTGGTACAAAATTTCCCCCGCGTCTCCCACCTGGCCGCCGGATTCGGCGTAAAAAGAGGTTTTGTCAAACACGGCGTAGCCTTCGCCCAGTAAATTTTCACACGGCTCCAGCGCGGCGGTGAACAAAGCCAGCACGTTGGCGTTTTGTTCTAACGCGTCATACCCCGTAAATACGGTGGCGGGATAGGTGTTTTCTATACGCTGGAGCATAATGGCTTTATCTTTGGAAAGCTCATCGGCGTAAGAACGGCTTTTGGCTTGCGCCGCTTCTTTGGCGGCCTCATAGCCGGCCTCGTCCACTTCCACCCCTTTGGCGGAAGCGATTTCTTTGGTAAGTTCCAAGGGGAAACCAAACGTTTCGTGCAGGTGAAACGCGTCCTGCCCGGATATTTTGCCTTTGCCCTGGGCTAGCAGGGCGGACAGTTTTTCTTCCCCTGTGACCAAGGTTTTTAAGAAGGTGGTCTCTTCCATTTTTAATACGTCTTGGATGTGGGAAAGGTTTTTGTCTATTTCCGGGTACAAGCCATTAAAAATTTCTTTCACTTTAGGGGCCAGCGTATACAAATATGGTTTATCCGCCCCCATTAAGCGCGCATAACGCGCCGCGCGGCGGATCAAGCGGCGCAAGATGTAGCCGCGCCCTTCGTTAGAAGGCAAAATGCCTTCCGCAATCAAAAAGCTGGAGCTGCGCACATGGTCCGCAATAATACGCAGGGCGGATATTTCCTCTTTGGTTTTTCCCTTTAGATTCAAATCCAGCTTGGCTTGGTTGATAATGGGGGTGAACAAATCCGTTTCAAATACGTTTTTTACGTTTTGCATCACCATGCATAGGCGCTCCAGCCCCATGCCCGTATCAATATTATTATGGGGCAGCGGTTTAAAGGAGCCGTCTTCCTGGCGGTTGTAGCTTTCAAATACGATATTCCAAATTTCAACAAAGCGTCCGCAGTCGCACGTAATATCACAATGCGGGTTTTTGCAGCCCTTGGGGCCAAAATCGTAATAAATTTCCGTGCAGGGGCCGCAGGGGCCGGTGGGGCCCATGGTCCAAAAGTTGTCTGCCTCGTCCAATTCAAAAATGCGTTCCGCCGGCACGTATTGCAGCCATGCCGCGTAGGCCTCAGCGTCGCGCGGGGCAATGCCGCCCTTGTAAATGCTGACGTAAAGTTTATCCGCCGGAATACCCAAGGTTTTGGTTAAATATTCCCAGGCCCAGTCTATGGCTTCCTTTTTAAAATAATCGCCAAACGAAAAATTGCCCAGCATTTCAAAAAAAGTTAAGTGGCGTTCCGTAAAGCCTACGCTGTCTATATCCGTGGTGCGCACGCATTTCTGGCAGCTGGCGGCGTTTTTGAGGGAGTTGTCTATCCCCAAAAAATTGGCTTTAAACTGCACCATGCCCGCGGAGGTAAACAAAAGGGTAGGGTCCGAATGCGGAATAAGTGAGCTGGAAGCCACTACCGGCAGGCCTTTGGAGTGAAAGAATTGCAAAAAACCGTTTCTAATATCAGTGCTTTTCATAAGATTACCTAAAATACCTCTATAAAACTGTATAATTAAAGTATATCAAATACAGAGAGGGCGCGCCTCTCGCCTAAAGTCTATGAACCCTAGTTTCATGCACATTAAAACCATTTTTTTTGACGCGGACGACACCCTATGGGTCAATGAAACCCATTACCGTAATACCGAAAGAGCGTTTTTTAAGCTCATAGGGTTAAACGAGCAGGACGGCATCCGCGAACTGCTGCATACGGAAATGCAAAACATGCCTTTATACGGTTACGGGGCTAAAGCGTTCACCCTTTCTATGCTGGAAACGGCCCAGCGTATTTTGGGCGCGCAGCAAGCCGCCGCCGTTACCGCACCGGTGTTGGAACTGGGCAAAAAACTCATCGCCGCCCCCATGGAACTGCTGCCCGGCGTGCGCCAAACCTTGCAAGAATTGGCCCCTTTTTATACCTTGGCCGTTGCCACCAAAGGGGACTTGCTGGACCAACAACGCAAATTAAAAAACTCCGGCCTGCGGGATTTTTTCGCCCATGCGGAAATTATGACGGACAAAACCCCTCAGGCTTATTTAAACTTATGCCGCGCGCTAAAAACCGAACCCGCCCACACCCTGATGGTGGGCAATTCCGTCCGTTCAGATATTCTGCCCGCGTTGGAAGCGGGTTTGCAGGCCGTTTATATCCCCTGCCAAGACGGCTGGATATATGAAGAAGCGCCCAACACCCCCTTGCCGGATTTTGTCACTTTAAAAAATATACAAGAGCTGCCCGCTTTGTTAAAAGGAGAAACTCATGCATAAAATATTAGGATATCTTTTACTTTGCGCCGGGTTGTTTTTTATTTTCTTTGCCTGCGTGGGCATGTATAAAACGTTTATTTTAAAAGCCCCCGTCGCCCAAGTAGTTAAAATGAGCAATGTAACCGCCCAAACCGCCCAAGCGCAAATACAAATACCTATGGACGGGGTCAACCAGCTGGCAAATACCGCATTGTTTGCCATTCTGATGGTATTTTTGGCTACAGCAGGCGGGAAAGTAGCCTCGGCAGGGATTAATTTACTAAAAGTGGAACGCATTTATGACGCGCTGAGTGAATTGGACTTAAATAAAAAAGAAGATTTGGAAACCTTAAAGAAAGTATGAAGATATTATTTATCATCAACCCAAAAAGCGGAAAAGGCCGTGACCCGCAAGAAATAATAGACGCCGTAACGCTTAATTTTCCCCAGGCTTCTTGGGCGTTAACAGAAGCCCCGGGCCACGCCACCCAGCTGGCCCAAAAAGCCGTACAGCAAAATTATGAGGCCGTAGCTGCCGTTGGAGGCGATGGAACCATCAACGAAACGGCCCGCGCGCTGGTGCATACCCAAACCGCTTTGGGGGTGATACCCAACGGCTCCGGCAACGGGCTGGCGCGGGAAATGGGAATGCCTTTATCTGTGGAAGAATCCCTGTTGCGCCTGCAAACGGCTCATACCGTACCGTGTGACGCCGGAAAAGCGAACGGCGAACTGTTTTTAAATCTAGCCGGCGTAGGCATAGAAGCCCAAATAGCCTATGATTTTATGCAGTATGGCAAGAGCGGCAAGCGCGGCATGTGGCCTTATTTTAAACTGGGCGCTAAAGACGTGCTGACCTACCGCCCACAACCCATGGAACTGGAGCTGGACGGTCAAAAAACCACCGTTAGCCCGCTTTCTTTGGCATTTGCCAACGGTACCCAATACGGAAGCAATTTTAAAATTGCCCCCCAGGCCAGCTTAACGGACGGCTGGCTGGACTGCGTACTAATTAAAAATGAAAGCAAGTTAAAATTGCTTTGCGCCCTGCCCAGCTTTTTTACCAGCGACCCCGCCCACAAAGGCGTTACCCAAACCACGCGCGTTAAAAAAGCCGTTTTGCGCCAGGCGGGTGAAATTATTTACCACTTGGACGGAGAACCCAAAACCACACAGAATGAACTGCATATTGAAATCCTGCCGGGAGCTTTAAACCTGCTTTTGCCATCCGGCAAATAATTTAAACCCCGGGCAAACCCCGGGGTTTATTTTTGACTATAAAACCTATAACAAAATTTCTATTATATCCAATAAAAAGCCCCCGGCTTTACACCGGGGGTTTATATTGTGTTGGACTTACATTATCTGCAAGCGCGCACTAAACTACCGCACACGCAACCTCGTCTCCTATCAAAACGGCAGCTGTTGCCCTGATAGAAACCGCAGTCACAAGTACAGGTTTTCGTATTCCAGGTACCGCCGCAGCTTTCACATTTCTCTTTGTCTTCTCTATTCGAGCATTCGGGTATAAAACCGCCGCCGCTGGCACCCGGATCTTGCAAGTTCCCTCGATAGCACTTGCTTAAGCTATCTACCTGACCGCAAGTGACACAGGTGTAGTTATAGGCACTATAGCGTGTGCAATATTTATCGTTACCGGAGCAGCAACCCCACATATAGAAATATACGTAGTTTTTGCCCACTTCGCAATCGCATTCCTTACCAGGTTCGCAATACGTCAGGCCCACAGCATTACAATCTTTCATCATATCTGTCGTATAGTGAGCAGCTCGCCAAATAGTAGAACAAGTCCCGGTTTTCTTGCGCGTAACATTAACCATACACTTATACTGTTTGCAAGTGCTGTCATCGCAAGACCAGGCGCCCCAAGTACCATTTGATCCGCAAGTGCGGGTACATTTCTTAGTAGAGGAAGACCCTACCCCACAGGATTCCGTTTTGGTTTCCGTTTGATTGGGGGTACACTCTGTCGGGCATTCTCTGTCCCAGTTACCCGCCGTCCATACATTGTTTACGCAACTATAGGCTTTCGTGCGTACCGTCTTTCCGTCTGAACACGTTTCCGTTACGTCCGCCGGCTTGGCGGGACAGGACGGGAAAGCCTCTTGCACCCAGGTATAATTGGTGCTTGCATCGCACTTATGCGTAGCTGTTACCGTACCGCATTCACACTGTTTTACTACGTCTGCCGGTTTGGTGGGGCACTGCGGTTTAACCGTACATTCTTCCGCCGTCTTGGAGCAGGCTCCTAAACTATTGACCCATTTCCCCCCTACACAAGCCTTCGTCGTCTGCGTCCCGCACCCGTTACATACCTGGTTGCCGGTTACCTGCCCGTTTACGCATTCCGGTTCTTCCGGCTCCACAGGCGTAGGCTCCGTTCCGGGAGGAGTGGTCTCCCCTTCCGTCCCAGCACAGTTGGAAGTGGGAAAGTTCAGCGTCGCGCAGTCCGGATAGTTCTTGTTCAGCTTCTTACAACCATCCCCTGTGCAGCAATAGCTCCCGTCCTCATAGGACAAAATCTTAAGCGTGTAATCCCCGCTGGCGCTGCGCGCGGATATGCCCTGCGCCTGTAAACTGTACGTATAGTTCTTTGTATTGCTGGACGCGATTACGTCGGACAATGCGCCAAAGTCCATGGTGTAGTGTTGGTCCAACGTACACCGTCTTTCCTGTTCCGTCCTAACCGCGGACATCATCTCTTCCGCTTCCGTCACTTTGCGGTTTTCTATCACGCGGTTGAATTTGGGCAATGTAACCGCGGACAATACCCCGATTACGATTACCACAATAAGCAACTCTGTAAGCGTAAAAGCACGCTTACGCCGTATGCAATTGGTTTTCACGAGACCTCCTTGCACTACTTCGCAACATTAAAATAAACAACAAAAAGCTTTATATAGTATAACTAATAAAAGTTAAAAAAACACGCCTTTTTTTATACAGTTTTCTCTTCCTGCGGACAATGCAGCCGGTACCACTGCAGGGTAATAATGGTTTTGGCGTCTGTAATTTTTCCGGTTTCTATCATCCGGTACGCGGTCGCCAAAGGGAAACGCTTTACATTTAAGAACTCATCCGCGTCCGGGCAGTCTTTCCCGCGGGTTAACCCGGTAGCCAAATACAAATGCTGCACCTCATTAGAAAATGCGTTGCATGGGTGGAAAACCATAATTTGTTTTAAGCGTTTGGCGCTCAGCCCGGTTTCCTGTTTCAGTTCCGCACGGGCGCAGGCAAGAAAAGTTTGTGTTTTTTCCCGTTTTCCGGCGGGAATTTCCCACGTGGGGGAACCTACCGGATAACGGTACTGTTGCACCAAATAGACATGGCCGTCTTCCACAGGCAGTATACCGCTGGCTCCTTGGTGATCTAAATACAACCGGGAAGAAGTATTGCCGTTAAGCAGGCGCACGCCATCTAACTTTACCGTTAATACCCCTTTATACAATGTTTTGCTGGAAATTTTTGTTTCTTTTAATTTACTATAATGTTTCATATAGTTCATATTATAATATTTTGGCCCCGGCGGGGCCTTTGGCCTATATACAGCGCTGCACCCACAACGGCCTTTTACAGCAAATAAAGGATACACCATGGCGGAATTTGTCCAACTGCACAACCACAGCGAATACTCCTTGTTGGATGGCATGCTTCGCATATCAGAAAACCACAAGCCTTCCGGTTTTCTGAAAGGGCTTGCGCAGCAGGGCATCAAAGCCATGGGGCTGACGGACCACGGCAATATGTACGGCGCGCTGGATTTTTATGAGTCCGCCACCGCCGCCGGCATAAAACCCATTGTGGGATGTGAGTTTTATATCACCGAAGGCAAACATACCGAGAAAGACAAATCCCGCACCGGCCACTTAACCTTGCTGGCCCGCAACCACGAAGGCTACCTGAATTTAATGAAGCTCAACTCCTTGGCATGGGTAGACGGGTTTTATTATCACCCCCGCATAGACAAAGAACTTTTAGCCGCGCATGCGGGAGGCCTTATCTGTCTTTCCGGCTGTTTAAAAGGGTTTTTATCCCAATACACGCGGGAAAAAACCTTTGAACAATGCTGCGCTTTGGCTAAAGAGTATGAAGATGTCTTTGGCAAAGGGAACTATTATATAGAGTTAATGGACCACGGCATTAAAGAGGAAGTGGAATCCATCCCCGTTTTAAAAGACATAGCCAAACACACCGGCATAGAACTGGTTGCCACGAACGACTGCCACTACGAAAAGAAAGAGGACTGGGAAGCGCATGACGTACACGTCTGCATAGCCACCGGCAAAACGCTGGCGGACCAGGGCCGCATGAAAATGTCTCACGAGCTGTATTTCAAATCCCCCGATGAGATGTGCGCGCTCTTTTCCCACACACCACAGGCCTGCGCCAATACGTTAGCCATTGCGGAAAAGTGTGATTTGCAGTTTCCCAAACACGGGTTTATTTTACCCAATTTTGAAATACCTCCCCAGTACCCCAACTCCGCCGAATACTTTAAAGATTTATGCCGCAAAGGCCTTACCAAAAAAATGCGCGGCAACGTGCCGGAAGAATACTGGAAACAGCTGGAGTTTGAGTTTAACGTCATTATCACCATGGGGTTTGACTGCTACTTTTTGATCGTACAGGATTTTATCAACTGGGCGCGCGCGCATGATATACCCATCGGCCCGGGGCGCGGCTCGGGCGCCGGCTCTTTGGTGGCGTATAGTTTGGACATCACCCGCGTAGACCCCATACAAAACAAACTGCTTTTTGAACGCTTCTTAAACCCAGACCGCGTAAGCATGCCGGATTTGGATATTGACATGTCCGACGCGGGGCGCGGACGCGTAATTGACTACGTGCGCAATAAATACGGGCATGACCGGGTTTCCCAAATCATCACCTTTGGAACCATGAAAGCCAAACTGGCGTTAAAAGACGTGGCCCGCGCCATGGGCGTACCGGTGGCGGAAGCCAACCGCATTGCCAAAATGATTCCCAATGACCCAAAAATGACCTTGGAAAAAGCGTTGGAAATCAATGAACTAAAAAATGAAATTGACAAAAACCCCCAAAGCAAGCGCCTCTTTGAAATGGCCCAAAAGCTGGAGGGCTTAAAACGCCATACCGGCATACACGCCGCCGGGGTGCTGATTACCAAAGACGCCGTATCCGAATACGTGCCCTTGGCGCGCGGCGCGCGCGACGCGGTAACCACCCAGTTTGAAGGGGAGCCGTGCTCCAACCTGGGGCTGTTAAAAATGGACTTTTTGGGCCTGCGCACCTTAACCGTTATAGACAACGCGGAAAAACTAATCCGCCAGCGCCATGACCCCCATTTTAATATTAACGATATCCCGCTGGACGACAAAAAAACATATGACTTGCTTTCCTCCTGCAAAACGCTGGGAATATTCCAGCTGGAAAGCGGCGGCATGCGGGACTTGATTAAAAAGCTGCAGCCTTCTAAATTCAGCGACGTGTCCGCCCTGGTGGCTTTATACCGCCCGGGGCCTATGGAATCAGGCATGATGGATATGTTTGTGCGACGTAAAAACGGACAGGAAAAAATTAAATACGAAACCCCGCTGCTGGCCTCTGTTCTGCAAGACACCTACGGCTGTATGGTATACCAGGAACAAATTATGGAAATTTCCAAAAAGCTGGGCGGTTTTACCCCCGGCGAGGCCGATACCCTGCGCAAAGCCATGGGTAAAAAGAAACTGGAAGTGATGGAAAAATTCGGCGTGAAATTTGTGGAAGGATGCAAACAGCATAACATCCCGGAAAAAACCGCCCAGCATATTTACGAGCAGATGAAAGCCTTTGCCGGGTACGGGTTTAACAAATCCCACTCGTACGCTTATGCATTGGTGTCTTATCAAACCGCTTATTTAAAAGCGAATTATCCCATAGAATTTATGTGCGCCGCATTAACCAACGAAATCGGCCACAACGCCATTGGCGCGGACGATAAAGAAAATAAAATAGTTACTTATTTGGAAGAAGCCCGCAGCATGGGTTTTGAAATTTTGCCGCCGGACGTCAACGCCTCCCAGCCGGAATTTTCCGTAGAGAAAAAAGATGGAAAAGAATTCATCCGCTTTGCGCTGGAAGCCATTAAAAACGCCGGGGAAGAGGGCTGTATTTCCATTGTAAAAGAGCGCGAAAAAGACGGCCCTTATAAAACTTTAACCGATTTGTGCAACCGGGTGGATATTTTCCAAGCAAACAAAAAAACCATAGAAAGTTTAATCAAAGCCGGCGCCATGGACAGCCTGATGCCGGATAAAGGCCCCAAAGAAGCCCGCGCCGTTTTATTGGCTTCTATGGAAGACGCCGTGGACTTGGCGCACATGATGGCCAAAGAAAAACAAAACACCGCCGCCAGTTTGTTTGGGGATGACTTGTCCTCCGTCATGAGCGTAAAGAAAAAAGAAGAAAAGAAAAACGTCCGCCCGCTTACCCAAAGCGAACTGCTAAATTATGAAAAAGAGGTGCTGGGTTTATACTTCAGCGGACACCCCATGGCCAAATACCAACCGCATTTAAAACAATTAAAATGCACCCCCATTATTGACATTTTGGAAGGCAGAGCCAGCGGGCACTTAAATGTGGTGGGTATCATCACCCTGTTTAAAAAGCGCCAAAACAAACAAAAAAAAGAGTGGGCCCAGTTTGTGATAGAAGACTGCACCGGCTCTTTGCCCGTAAACGCTTTTGCAAAAGCGTATGAAAGCATGTCCCACAAGTTGGCCCCCAACGCCATCTTAAACTTTACCGGAGACATACGCGTAGACGATGAAAGCGCCCGCTGTGAGCTGAACCTGCAATCCGTTACCACCGTAACTGATTTGCTGGCCACCGCCGCGCAGGAGTTTACCATAGAACTCCCCGCCAAATACACCAAAGACCAACTGCAAAAATTAAACTCTTATTTGGATATGACCAAAGGCGTAACGCAGGTATTTTTAAATGTGCCCTCCAAGCAGGACCCGCATAAAATCCTGCGCGTGCGCACCCACAAACGCATATTCTTACACCGCGCTTTACTGGAATTTATAGAAAACACCCTGGGAACCAGCTGGTCGTTTAAATAATAAGAATCTGTCCTCTTCTCCCGTCCGGCCGTTAACGCGCCAGCGGTATTTTCGCTATCCATAAAACCCCCTGTCTAAAACAGGGGGTTTTTGATAAATGACCGATTTTCTTTAGCTACACCGCCAAACAAAACAAGCATTGGCAGAGCGTTCACCGCTCTGCCGCGTCTGTAACGGAACCGGAAGATTTCCGATATAGAGTCAGCATACGGTTTAACAAGTCACATACGGGGTGTATATTACGCACCAGCGCACTGTTTACATTTAAAACCTTTTCTCTACGGTTCCGGCACACCGCTAAAATGCATACTAAACGACTCGTACGCATAACCGAAAAGGTTTCCATCTCTCCAAAATTTATTGTTTCATAGCGGTTCTTTATGGGCATAAAATTTTCCACCCGGTCCGGATAAATCCATATAAGCGGTTTATGTAAAAACCGTAACGCCATAAACCAGCAGACGGCCAACGCCCCACCCACAAAAAAGGCCAGACAACCCCACTCCAACCATTTATGAAAAAATCCAGGGTGGGTCAACCCAAACAACCAAAGGCTAAAAAACAGAATGGAATACAGCAGGAGTAAAACACATTTGTAAGTACTGGGATAAACAGCCAGGGGATATTGTTTCATTTTTATTCTTCCGGGTTTTATATAATAGTATAAAAAACTTAGCCACTATATAAAGAAAGGCCTTCCCCCCTTCATAAAACAAATATGCTATAATAGATAAGTATTCAAACCGATTTAAGCCCAGTTGGCGCAGCGGTAGCGCGTTCCCTTGACATGGGAAAGGTCACAGGTTCAATCCCTGTACTGGGCACCATTTAGAGTCCTCGTTTTACGACGAGGATTTTTTATTTTCTCTCTATTTTAAGACTTTGCAGGTACAAGTCTCCAAACGGTCTTTTTTGCTATTTTTTGCAGGTTTTTGTAGTTTTATTGGCAAGATTTTGGCAATATTCTTAGCTATACATTGTGCACCGGTTATTTGGCGTGCAATAACAGATAAACTTTTGTAAACTATGCCCTCAAATAGGAAGCCGTCCTTAATAACTTCCACTTCATAGCGCACCTTTATAAGATCGGATAAACTTTGTGCCGACTTCATACAAAATTTCCTCTCTGTGTAACGCGCTGCCGACTTCGGTTTTTTCTAAAGCTTTTTCTAATAGAATATTTTGGCACGCTTGCTGATGCCAGAAGATATGTTTTATAAGTGTAGATTTCCCAAGTTTTAGAATAGGTGTTTTTATATATGTTTGCCATAGGGGAGTGGATTTTAGGTAGTGATAATTTAGCCAAGTTTTCCATTTTCCCAGCAAAACATTAAACTAGGAATTATTCGTAAACTAGGTAATATTGAGGAATATATAGTATTATGACTGTGAAAGAAGGCTAAGAATTGAGTTCAGAAATACAAAAATTAACATTAATTTAACCAAAAAACAATGTGCTGGGAGTGTGTACCCTATCACAATTTATAGTTAACAAAATGACACTTGAAATATTGGACGAATCGCCTGTTTATTAAAGGAGATATATATGATAAATAAAAATAATTCTGTAATCCCTACAGGATTCAAAAACATAGACCAAAAAATAGGCGGATTAAACCGCGGAATATTGCATATTCTAGGCACAAGACCCGCTCAAGGAAAAACAGCATTTGGACTTAGCGTCATTTATAAAACTTGTTGCCATGGAGGGAACAATATATTATTATTCTCGCTTGAAATGCCAAAAGAAAGCATTTATAAACGCTTGTATGCAATGCAAGAAAAGCTTGTTCCCTCGAACATTCGTAATTCAGAAAAAGAAATATCTTGGGATAATCTCAATATAAAATCACATCTTTTTATAAACGATAAGCCTGGAATTACCATTACTGAAATTATTTCTTATGCAAAAGAGGTTATCACAGAATTAGAAAATAAAAAACAAAGTCTGGATTTGATAGTAGTTGATTATTTAAACTTGATTCGCGCTGTAGCGCCATCCGAGAGTCGCTCGCAACAATCGCATCCAGTAGAAGTATTTGGAAATCGTAAGAAAGCTGTGGAAAATATATTAAAACATTTAAGACGATTTGCCAAAGATGTGAGTATACCAATACTTTTACTAGCTCAATTGTCCCGAAATGATAAGACTCTTGAACCCAGCCTGTCAGATTTGAGAGAGTTTTCTGATACTGCTTTATCCGAGCTGGATAGCATTTGGATGATTCACCGTGAGGAGGAGTTTCAAAGAGAAGATACTTCTTTAAAAAACGAAGCAACCCTTATAGTCCACCGATCTATAAACGGGGTTACGGGAAAGATTGGATTAGAGTTTAATCCGGAAACTGTAAGCTTTGAAGACAAATGAATCAAACAACTTTCTATCATAAAAAAGATTATATCAGCCTTTGGATTAAATAAAGAAAATATTATATTTCGTAGAGACCTGCACTATACAACTTCCCCCATTGCGCTTAATAAAATATTTCAAGATGAAGGGTGGGTTTTTAATGTAACAGAATGTAGTGTTAAAGTATAAGAGAGATATCGACATCGGAGTGTCGCGCGTATGGGAGACTTGTATGAATGAAGAAATACGAAGCGAAATAATTCGTATTTTATATTTTCTTAACGAATTTGATAGAGGAACTATACATCTTGCCACTCAGACCCAAAATCTTGGTTTTACTACATGCACAGTGTAAAGAGATAGTAAGGCCATAGAAGAAGCAGCTTTTCCACTTTATTGCCCTAACCCTGGCTTATACGCATTTGAGGAAAATTTTTCTTAAGCATAATGAAGATCTCTAATAAAGAAACATTCTTGCTTGTTTTTATCTCAAAAACAGCAGTAGGACTAGGGAAAGACCTTGCAAATTCTTTTTCTGCACTGCAACAAAAGTTTATAAATATATATAAGGGAAATCTCTTTTATAAAAAGGCCTTCTGGGGGACAATGCAATAACACCGAAATTACAAAGGCTATTGAAGATGCTATTAAAGATCAAGAAATTACAAGCATTTATTATATGGGTGGCAGAAAGCCAAGATACTATAAACTAAAACCACTTAAAATAGCGTGCTATGAAGGTTTTTTGTATTTGGTAGGGGGAAGGGAATAATGATGTGCTTTTTGAACTTAAGATTGAAAAAAATAACAAAAATAGGACCTTCAGGAAACACGTTTAAATACTCTGGTGATATAAATTTATAAAAGAAAGAGTTAATGTATAGGTTTCAGAAAAAAGAATTCTTGAAACGGAGTTAAAATATCGAAGGAAATAGCACTATAATTTAAGAAGAAAGAATATGTTCCATTACAAAAAATTAAAAAGAGAATAGCCTAATAACAACAGGCAAGGCTTCAAACTTTGCGGAAATAATATCCTCAGTTTTAAGTTGGTTGCCCCATATAACAGTCCGCTCTCCAAAGAACTTTGCTGAAGATAAAAGCAAAAAACATCTTGAATGATTAAAACAAGCTAATTAACTTACTCACATCTCTTTCCCATCGAGTAATTTAATTAATTCATTAATTTTTTCCTGCATAGAGTTAACAATGTCCGCCCCGCCTTCTGCTATAGAAACAAAAGCGTCTTTATCCCAAATGCGGTATTTTGGTAAATCCATAGGTCGATATAGGGGCCACAAAGGGCTGTGTTTATAAGAGTTCTGTCCAGAAAAAAAAGTTTTCAAAGTTTCTGGGCAGGCATTACATTGAAATCCATAAATAAACTCTTTAAAATTTTCACCTTGGAACTCAAAACGTATTTTAAGAAAATTCCAAGATTTGTTATAAAAAGTAAATCCAAGATACTTTTTAAAAGGGGTGTCAAAGGGGTCTGATAAAAACTCAAATCCTTCTTTATTTGCGAAATCTTTTAAAGCAGGGATAAGGCGTTCTCGTACAAGACAGGTCTTTGCCTTTGCTAAATACTTCTCAACATCAAATGCCGCAGCAATATTTTCTTTACTTTTAGTTAAAACTTTTAGAATTTCATCACTCATTTTATTCCTCTCAGATTGTCCCGTTAAGTTTTTAATTAGAACAATATATTGCGCAAGAGTTTCTCGTAGAAACGGCATATCAGCGGTTTCCTTATAACACTCATTAAGCCACTCCAGTATATCTCCCCGATAAGACAATCGTATATATTCATTTTCGTCCAAGCTGTCCAAACTCTCTTTAGACGCATTTCTCCCATCCAAGGTGAGATAGGCTAATTTTCTCAATTCCTTTGAGTACTCCTTATTCAAATAGTCATAATATCTTTTGAGTTGTTTGTCTTGGTCGTTAGCATAAATTTTATTTTCAATCACCAAGGCAAAATTTTTGGCCTCTATTAATATATCTATCCTGCCATTCTCTACAGATTTTTCACAAGACACTTTGGCATCTTCAATTCCCAAATCTATGCCTGGACAAATAATATTTAGAAATTTTTTAAGAAAAATACTGCCTTTTCCATGGGAGCCATTAGGAGATAAAAGTTCACTTAAAAAAGCAGAGTGGGAAAGTTCACAAACAGATACATCGAGAATATTGAAAATATTGAAATTAGCACCACTTTGGAACGTCAATTCTTCAAAACGTTTGTTGATTGCATAAATATTATTTAAAAGCAGCTCCAGATTCATTTTTACATTCCTCGGTGAGAGTTTGCGACGTTATTAGCTATATTATATAATAACGCAAATTGTTTTATATTTGAATTAAACGGCAAGCGCAAGTCGGAAATTTTATGTAGAATAAAAAAGCATTAGGGAGGTAGAATATGGCAATATCAGATGTGGAATTAAAAAATAATTACTATAGGGTGTTAGATGAAAATAATAAAAAAATTTCAGAGAAACCTGCATCATTTGTAGGAGAGCTGCAAGGATTTAATTCTGAATACATGGTTTTTTATAAAAACCATTACTTTACTGTTTATAATGAAACGTTTGGCAAAATCAAAGAAAAACCTGAATCAGAATTAGGGGAGTTTAGAAATATTGGAAGCACTATAAATTTTGAAAAAAATAATTATATTATTTCTTATGATGAAAGATTTTCAAAATTATCACAGCGCCATGTGTGATTTTTAAATTATAATCTTGGGCACTGTATTTGTTAAGCACAGAGGGCTACCCTTGATGAGTAGCCCTCTTTTGATTTCATCTCTTAGTAGACTGCTTCCAATCTCTAACGTATAACACGTTCTACCTTTATTTAAGCAAGTTAAACCTTGGATTAAAGCGTCGGCCGGGTCATTATACTTTCCGTTTGGAAAAACAAATAACTCTCTTAATAAGGACTCAACCCATGGCGTTATGGTTGAAATTGCTTCTTTAACGTATATAGCACAGTCTTTATTAGCACGATAGGCAATGAGCCTAAGAAATAATAAGCCTAGTTTGCCTATGGCACGTAAAAAGACCTGTAAAATCTTAATCAGGGCAATTTGTTTTGATTATAACATTTGACATATTCCCGCACAATAAACCCACTATCTTCTGCCTGTAGATTCTGCTGACTTAACAGGCAAAATTTTTACTACCAATATCATCCTTTATCTTCTTTAATATAGTTTCATCTTCTCCTGCTGGGATAGAGCGTTCCCAGGGTATCTTGTGAACACTTTAACTACACCAGTCAGCTTATTCCTAATACCCCATGTTTCTTCATCTATAGTTACTGCAGATAAAATCTGCCCCACTTTCAAGAAAATATCCCAAAAAGTCAATTTGATGCGTGCGCTGCATTATCATAATTGTTTTGCTTTCCTTTACATGTTCACGGATGACTTCGGACTTTTCATCATCCGCTTTAATAAGGTCAGCTATAATCATATATTCTGCTTTGCAGCCTGTAAGCACACTGCTAGCAGAAGTGGCAACACTTCCACCACCGCCACGGCCGCCACCTTGGCCGGGGGTTGGGCCGCGCATGAGCGGCAAACGCTTACGGCGCAAGGACAGCAGGACCTCGCCATCGGCTATCAAGCCGACACCAACACCCTTTCCGCCACAGAAAGCCAAATCAACGCCAATGTATACGGCGGCTTAGTGTCCCAGCAAGACGACATCAACCCCAACGGCGTAACAGACACCACTCTTTCCACCGCTTGGGCCAACTTGGTGCATTTGGATTCTTCCACCCTGACCGGCAACGCATACGGCGGAGCCGCGCTGGGGGATTATACCTCCGCCAATTACAACCGCTTATGGCTGACGGATTCCCAAGTGAACGGCAGTGTATACGGCGGCTTGGCGGAAGGAACAAACTCCACCGCCGGCTGGAACCAAGTCATCATCAACAACTCTTCTGTTACTGGGGACGTGTACGCCGCGTCCGCCGCGCAAGGCGGCAATAACACCGTTACCCTGGCGGGGAAAAGCGATATATCCGGCACCGTTTATGGGGGCGAAGGCGGAAACAACCAGCTGACGCTGCTTAACTTTCAAAGCGCGCAAGAACTAAACGTAAGCGGGTTTGACCGGCCGTATATTATTTCCGGGGCGGATACATCAGTTACATTTGCGCAAGACGTAGCGCAAGCCGATGTATACGTGCAAGGCGTTAATGACGTAAACGGACACATTATGATACGCACTCCGGATGAAAATTCTTCTTTCTTGCTGCACTCGGTAGACTCCGGCGTTTATACCTATGCGTTAACCCCGGAACAGCAAGCGGACGGCTGGACCGCCTGGCTGCTTTCCGGCGGGTTTTCTTCCCAGCGGGCGGAAACCTACGTACAAACCGCCATGGCCGCATTGGCGTTAGCCAACGCCGGGGACGGGCTGCTTAGCGAAGCCTTAAACAACGCCGTACAAAGCGGGCAAGAAACCGGCACCTTCCTGCAAAGCAGTTACGAAAACGCCACCCATGAAACCGGCAGCGGCATCCGCCTGCACGCCACCACCGTTTTAGCCGGCTTGTATACCCAAACGGCTGATTGGCTGGGCGGGCTGTATGCCCGTTACGCGTATGGGGATTATAACACCTATCCCGTTCATTCCGACAGTTACGCCTCCTCCTGGGCAGGCGGATTATTTGGCGCTTGGAACGGAACGGAAAACTTACGTCTGCTGGCGGACGCGCGCGTAGGCTGGCAAACCACCAGCTATGGAGGCTCTTACCAAACGGGCGCCAGCTTTGATTATGAAAGCGTGTTCACCTCCCTGCAAACCGCCGCCCAGTATGCGTTTATCCCCTCTTTATGGGCGGACGCCCGCCTGCGTTGGACACATATTCAAGGCAAGGATTTAACGGACAACCTGGGGGAAGAAATCTATCTTTCCGGCAGCGACAGCTTGTTGGGCGCCCTGGGGGTAAACTTCCAGCCGGAATTTCTGGCTTTTGGTTATTTTGCCCCGCAAATCAAGGCGGAACTGTTGCATGAATTTAACGGGCAAGGCCTGGCGGAAGTGGAAAACCACCGTTTAGACGGCGTTTCCTTAAGAGGCACCACCGGACGCGCCACATTGGGTATCAACTACAATAATGAAGCCAAAGGCCTTTTGGCAAACCTTTCCGGTTTTGTAGAAGGGGGGCAAATGGAAGGTTGGGGTGTGAAAGCGCAGGGAGCGTTGCGTTTTTAAATAAAGCCCAGCTCTAAACGGCCCGCGTTCAGCGGGCCGTTTTGTTTTAATGGCTTGCCCGCGCAGGCATATCATAAAGAGCTATAATATATATAGTAGGAAAGAAGCCTGTAACTTAAAAGTTTTACCCATAGGAAAAGTATGATTCGATTTAATTGCGATTATAATGAGGGCACTCACCCGGCTATTTTAGAGCGTTTATCTAAAACCAATATGGAACAAATCCCCGGCTATGGGGAAGACCATTACTGCCGCCAAGCGGCAGACCTTATCCGCGCAAAATGCCAAGCCCCGCAGGCCGCCGTTCACTTTTTAGTAGGCGGGACGCAAACGAACTTAACCGTTATCGCTTCTGCTTTGAAACCCTATCAGTCTGTTATCTCGGCCGATTGCGGGCACATCAATGTGCATGAAACCGGCGCCATAGAGGCCACCGGACACCGGATTATTTCCGTACCGTCAACAGACGGTAAAATTTCCGCCGCGCAAGTGCAGCAAATCTGTGAAGCCCACTACGCCGATGACAATCCGGAATTCGCCTCCCAGCCTAAAATGGTCTATATCTCTTTCCCTACCGAATACGGCACCTTGTACACCAAACAGGAACTGCAGGAGCTGCATGAAGTGTGCCAAAAAAACAATCTGTTTTTATTTGTGGACGGAGCCCGCCTGGGATACGCCTTAACCGCCAAAAAAAATACGGTCTCTTTGCCGGAACTGGCAGCCTTGTGTGACGTGTTTTATATCGGCGGGACCAAAGTGGGAGCTTTGTTTGGGGAAGCGGTAGTGATACTGCACCCGGCCCTGCAGGCGGATTTCCGTTATTATATTAAACAGCGCGGGGCCATGCTGGCCAAAGGCTGGCTGCTGGGGCTTCAGTTCTTAACCTTGTTTGAGGATGACTTATATTTAAACATCGCCCGCCGCGCCAATGAGTTTGCCGCGCGTATTAAAAAAGCGTTTCAAAAGGCCGGGTTTCCGTTGCTGTATAATTCTCCCACCAACCAGCAGTTTCCCATATTGCCTAACGAGCTGGTAAAAAAATTGGAAGAAAAATACGTAATCGCCCATTTTGGCCACCCGGACGCGGAACATACGGTCATACGCGTTTGCACCAGCTGGGCCACGACGGAAGACAACGTGGCCGCACTGGAAAAAGACATCGCTTCTTTATAAAAACACAAAGGCCCAGCGTAAAGCTGGGTCTTTTGTCCCTTGTTTATCCGCTATCTAAACAGCTACCCTGTAAGTATATGAAATGTGTCTTTTTTTTATTATTCACCTGCGGCGCGGCGCTTATTCCCGCGCACGCTGCGTTTTCCCCCGCCCAGACGGCGGCTTTTGCAGTAGAACAGGCGGCGCAAAATACCCCTAAATTATTTACCCTGCACACCAACAGCTTGCAGACTCTTCCGCAAGAACAATTCAGCGCCGTAGCCAGCGCGCTGGCATTGGTTAAAATGGCAAAACCCTATGCCCAAGCGCCCGATTTTACAGATATACCTCAAGCCGCTTTCCCGGATGTTATCACCGTACAAATTATTTTTGATACGCGGGCCAATATTTCCGCCCAGCTGGCCAAAGGCAAACAAGCCCAGCTGGCTTTAAAAAAAGCAAACGGTTTAACCGTTACCCAACAAACTCCGGATAAAAAATATATTCACACGGTATTTATTCCTACGGACGATTTCACCACAAACCACCCCGCGCATTACATTACCGCCCGGCTGGCTGTTGTGTTGGCGCATGAAATATACGGCCACGTATACCACTACCTGCAAGAGCCTAAACTGGCCTTTGCCCCGGAAGCCCAAAAAGAAAGATTGGCGTATGAACAAAGCACGGCGTTCGCGCGCGGAATTATTTCCTCACAAATATTCAAAAGTTTTCCTCCGCAGCTGCAGAACCAGTTCCGCTCCGCTTTGGCCAAAGAAGAAACGCTCCTTCGCTCCTACACGGACGGAAGATAAATTGTCCGCCTGAGCATGAAAAAGATAAAATATATGTATGAGGCGGCCGGTAACTCATAAAAGGCCGCCCACAGAAGGAATATATGAGCATTTTTGAAGCGTTAATGATGTTGGGTTTTGGTTTGGCGTGGCCGTTTAATATTTCACGTTCGCTGCGCACCAAAACCGCAGCGGGCAAAAGTTTCCTGTTTATGATTACTATTGAATTTGCCTATATTTGCGGAATGATTCATAAAATTTTGCATAATTTTGACTGGGTTTTTTGGCTGTATGTATTAAACTTTGTGATGGTGGGAATAGACTTTTGCCTCATGCTGCGTTATACTAAATTGGACGCTTTCCGCAACCTGCGCCAGCAAGCCCGCAAGCGCCGCAGCCAAAAAAAGGCGATGCCATAGCTTTGTAAAAATTTTATTTTTCAGACGGTAAAACGCCTATTGTAAAAATAATTTAAAAAAATTTGCAACAAATTAGCGAAAATTAAGTACAATAATATACATGAACAGAAACACCGCTCTAAACATTAATCGCACTCACGCCCTAATTACCGGGGACGTGCGTTATTTTGCGTATTCTATGTTTATGTTTAAACACGCAAAAGGATTAAGGAGCGGAACATTTTAAAATAATTTTTTGTACATATACATTAAACCGGCTCCTAAGAAAAAAAGGAGCCGGTTTTTTAATTGGAAAAGAGGAAAAAGAAGATGATAAAAAAATGGATGATATGCAGTACCGCTGTTTTAACTTGCGCATTAGCCGCCCAAGCCTATGGCGTGCAGGAATTCATGCGTCAATATAAAGACACCATTTCTATTGTAGAAACCAATTATACCCATAAACTGCCCACATCGGGTTATGAACGGGAACAACTCTTTAAAAAAGAATTTTTAATGAGAGCGGCGGAATTTGGCCCCAAGGAATTATTAGACAAAGTGCTTTCTTTGGCAACATCTCCGTTGCAAATAGCCCAAGAGGACAAATTAGGCCGCACCGCGCTTTTCTATGCGGCTGACAGCCAATTTGTAGACAGCCTGCTCAACCGCTTCCTCTCTTTAGAAACGGCCCGCGGGTTAAAAGTAGGCTACGCCGCCATGAATGAAGGCCCGGTAGCTCCTGGAACCAAAGCCCAGCGGTTCTTAAACAAAAAAGATGACGAGGGCGCCACGGCACTCATGATTTTACTGCGTGACGGAAAAATCTCCGCCGCCAACCGCTTGCTGGAACGCGGGGCCGACCCTTGTGTGAAAGATAAAGACGGGGTAACCCCGTTGCACATGGCCGTATTAGCCACCAAAAATAATAATCCGGACGGCTTAAAAATATTGCAAAAAGTATTAAAGGCTTGCCCGCAAAATATCACGGCAAAAACAAAAGACGGCCAAGCCGCTCTTGCTTGGGCCGATAAGTCCATATTCAGCCAAGCGTATGATATACTTAACAACGCCGCTAAAGGAAAAGCTGCCCCAAAGCAAGAAACACTCTCATGGGAAGGGAAATTAAGGGCGTTATAAAAAAACAATACAAAACCCCGTTTTGCTCAACCAAAACGGGGTTTTATTTTTTCGCACTGCCAGCATTTGCAGCATTCATATAACAGCGGGGGGAACCCCCCGGTTAAAGGGTATTGGAGTAAGGCGGAAAGTGAGAAAAAATCAGTTGCCTCACGAATAAAAACAAGGTTTGTCCGGCCCCTTGCTACAAAATAAAAAAATTGCTATACTATTTATGTAGTGATAAGGGCCTGTAGCTCAGCTGGGAGAGCGCCTGCATGGCATGCAGGAGGTCGCAAGTTCGATCCTTGTCAGGTCCACCATTTTTCATATTACCCCGCTTATACAGCGGGGTTTTTTATATCTTTAGTTTCTCTCTGTCCTCCTCTACCACAAGGTGCCCCGCAGAACAGTTACATTTTATATACTGGTTATATGTTTTATAAAGATCTATTTGCCCGGCGGCTTATCCTAATCACTTTATTTTTGCGTCTAGCCGTGTTGGGATACGTTTTGTTTTTAAATCCGCTGGGGACGGCACTCTTTACTTTTCCGGACTCGCTGAACTATACCCACCCGGCCCACACCCTGCTGGAACAAGGCTCCCTGCTGGAGGCCTACACCAACCGCCCGCTAACTTTCCGCACGCCGGGCTACCCGGTGTTTTTGGCAATCATTTGGGGCGTGTTTGGCCAAAGCAACGCGGCTGTTGCTTTTTGGCAAATCCTTTTATCTACGGCGTTAATTGCTTTGTCTTACCAAGCGGCGCGCAGCTTTTTATCCCAAACGGCGGCAAGGGCGGCGGCGCTGCTCTGCGCGGTAAGCACGGTATATTGGGCTTATTCTTTTGCCTATTTGTCTGATGTTTTATTTGCTTTTTTAATTACTGCCTACCTCTTGGCGGCGCTTTTATACATACAAAAACCTACAATGTCTTTTCTGTTGTGGGCAAGCCTCTTGTTAACTGCGGCCGTTTTTGTGCGCCCGGTGGCTTATAACATGTTGTTTATCAGTTTGCTTTTGCTTATTCTAAAACACCGCAAAGACGGAGTAAAAAAAATAGGGAAAACCGCCGCCGCGCTGGTGTTGCCCTTTTTGCTCTTTACCGGGGCCTGGCAGATACGTAATTGGAAGCAAACCGGCTATGCGGGTTTTCATTCTTCCGCCGCCTACAATTTGTATTATTGGAATTTAGACAGCGTGGCCCGCGCCCATCACCTACCGGCACAGGAAGGCTCACGCTTGCTTAGCCAGGCTCTCCCTCCGGATTTTAACGACTGGCCGCTTTCCCAACAAGATAATTGGTTCAAACAACAGGCCCAACCGATGATTCTAAAATACTGGCCGGAAAAACTGCTGCGCGCCCCATACTGGCTGGCCAAAACATTGTTTGGGGGTTCTTATACTCAGCTTTCCCGCCTGTTTTTTGGCCGCCCGCTCTTAACAGAGGAAGAATTCTCTTATCAATTAAATAAAACCGGCCCTATCCCTGCCAAACACTTGCGCCGCTTATCAGACTGGCTGCTATTGGGATTATGCCTCTTGCAAACCCTGCTTACGGCCGGGCTGGCCTTTGCGGGAGCATGCCTGATTTGGAAAGACAAAACGAAACGAAACCACTTGGTATTTATAGGAATTTATATTTTGTATTTTTGGGGAATATCTTCTACTTTCTTTGGAGCGGGCGGGAGATACCGGGCCCCTTTTGAAAGCGCGCTTTGCGTACTGGGCGGGGCCGCCGCCGCTGCGCTATGGAACAAATTAACACGCCGCAAAAAACCGGCGCGTTAAATACCTAAAGACAAACTGTCCACTAAGAAAGAAGGGAGTTTCGCCGCTTGCATTTTACGCTGGGTGGGGTGGTAGTCATATTCTTGGCGCAGAAACCGGAATGTTTCTTTTTCCGTGTCCCAAATACCAAAAGAGGCGCGCGGATTATTATCCCGCGGTTTGCCTACGGAACCCGGATTAATGATATAACGCATATCATCGTCCAGCTTAACCAAAAAGTCATCGCTGCGGTTTAAAAAAACGCCGCATTCCTGTTCATTTCCGCGTATATAAAACGGCAAGTGGGTATGCCCCACAAAGCAGATTTTTCCCTTCCACAAATGGTAATTCACTTTAAACTGCATGCAGCTGGAAAAATATTCTTTAATAGGGTCTAGCGGGGTGCCATGCACCACGGTAAAATTTTCCCCTTCAAACGAATGCGGCAATTTGGAAACAAAACGCACGGAGTTTTCACTCATTTCGTTTCGGCTGTAATCCAAAGAAATGGCCGCTTCCCGGTTAAAGAAACTTTCCAACTCCGGCAGAATAAAAACCGCGTCATGATTGCCCATTACGCTTATGGTGTTTTTTAACGCGGACACCCGCTGCACGCAGGCTTCCGGGTCCGGCCCGTAGCCAATCAAATCCCCGCAAACGATAAAGTGAGACACGCCCTCTTTGCGCAGGCGTTCCAAACAGGCTTCCAGCGCTTCAAAATTGCCATGTACGTCCGAAAAAACCCCGTATAACACTTATGCCTCCGCCAAGGATTCTATTTCTTCTTTCTTTTGCATACCGGCAACGGAGCGGTCTTCCAAGTTAACGGACATTACTTTAGACACGCCGCTTTCTTCCATGGTAATTCCATAAAGCATGCGGGCTGATTCCATGGTGCGTTTATTGTGCGTTACCACGATAAACTGCGTGGTTTTGGAGAATTCTTTAATTAAGTTTACGTAACGCTCCACATTGGCTTCGTCCAAAGCAGCGTCCGCCTCGTCCATAATACAGAAAGGGGACGGGTTGTGCGTAAAGAACGCAAACAATAAAGACAAAGCCGTAAGGGTTTTCTCCCCTCCGGACATGGAGGAAATATTTAATAATTTTTTACCTGGCGGCTGGGCGTAAATTTCTATCCCCGTTTCCAGCAGGTTTTCAGGCTGGGTAAGCACCAAATCGCACTCCCCGCCGCGGAAAAGCGTTTGATAAATGTTCTTAAAGTGCATGCGCACCTGCTCAAACGTGTATTTGAAATTTTCCCGCGTGGTTTGGTTGATTTTATTAATGGCGGATTTCAAATCTTTTTTAGCGCCTTCCAAATCCCCTATTTGGGTTTTTAAGAAGGTGTGCCGCTCGGTCAGCGCGTCGTATTCTTCCGGCGCGGTCATGTTTACGGCGCCCATGTTTTCAATGCGTTTTCTCATCATTTTCACGCGGTCATAATCCACCGGTTTATCTCCAAAATTCATGGCGGCTTCTTCCGGCGTGATGTTCCAGCTTTCAAACAAATTGTTTACCACCGTGGTGCGCTGGCGGCGCGCGTTGGAAAGGGCATTTTCCAAATCGTTCTTTTTAATTTGCAAATCAGAAACTTGTTTTTTGCTGGCGTTAAGCGCGGCCGTTTTTTCATCGAATTCTTTTTTCAGGGCTTCCAGTTCCCCGCGCAGTTTGTGCTCGTCCAGCTCCAGGCGGGCCAGGTTGTCCCGCTCGGCGGATAATTTGCCTTGTGTAGCCAGTTTTTCATCCGCCAGGCTTTTTAAACGCGCGTTGGAAGAGGCAATCTGTTCATTGCGTTTGCCCTCATTATCCAACAAAGAGCGGTATTCAAAATCCGTAGATTTTAAATCCAGCTCCACATTGTTTTTCTTTATTTTAATTTCATATAAAGAAGTGCTCAGCGCGTTAATTTGGGCTTTCAGCTTTTCGGTTTCTTTTTGTAATTCTTCCTTGCGCTGGGCCGCCCGCTGCACCAGGGAGGCTTGGTCTTGCTGTTGTTTTTTAAGTTCTTCCAAATTTTGTTTTAAATCCTGCGCGGCGCGGCGGCGGTTTTCCAGCCGCAGCGTAATTTCCTGCTTGCGCGCGGCGGAACGGGCCAACTGTTCCTGCACGCGGCGAAGCTCATTTTCTTTGTTGGAAAGTTCATTGCGTACGGAATTTTGCGCAATAGCCTCTTCCTGGTATTTTACGCGCTGGGCGCGCAGGGCTTCCTCCGCCTTGGAAAGCAAATCATAATTGGAAATAATTTCTTTGGATAAAGAGTCCTCTTCCTGGGCGCGGGAAGACTCTTCCCGCTTTACGGCTTCTTCTTCCCCCCAATAGGCTTCCGGCGCTTTTACGCCGCTGGCGCCCGCCGCCAAAAAGAAAGCGCCTTGCACTTCCCCTTCCGCCGGGCAGTTGTATCCGCCGATAATATAATTAATTAAACCTTCCAATTCCGGCGCGTAAGAAAGCTGTTTTTTCAGTTCTCCGTCCTGACCGGCGGCTTGCGGCACGGCGGAAAGCACAATAAATTTAGCGCGCGCTTTGCCGTGTTCTTTTAGTTTTTCTATCGCCTGGCGGGCGCTGGGTAAATCGTCGCACAACACAGCGTCCAAATATTTTCCAAAGGCGTCTTCCACCGCCACGCTTAAAGAAGGCGGATATTTTAACGCCTTTCTTAACGTGCCTTTAATACCGGGCAAAGCGCTTTGCGTAACCAGTTTTACGCCCACCCAGTACGGGTCATTCTTGCCTTGGGTTTGGATCAGCTCCAGCTTGGCCGCCAAGGCCGCGCGGGCGGATTTAACGGCGGAAAGTTTTTCATTCAACGCCGCGCGGGCGGACTGAAGTTCTTTTACTTTGGTTTCATCCGCCGCAATGGCTTCTTTAGCCGCTTGGGCGGCGCGCTGTTTTTCTTCCAAACGAGATTGCACTTCTTTTACGGCCTGTTCCAGCTGGGTTACGCCTTCTTGGGCGCCTTGGCTGTTTTTTTCCAACGTGATTAAGTCTTCATTTTCACGCTGGGCGGAAGACTCTTCCAACGAAATTTTATTGGAAACTTCCATCTGTTTTTGCACCAAACGCATTTGTTCGCCAGAGGCACGCTGGGCGTCCGCGTCGGTTTGGCGCAAGCGCTGTTCCAACTCTTGAGACGCGGCCACCTGTTCATTGTATTTAGTCTGTAAAGGTTCTAATTCTCTGGACACCTGCTCCAACTGTTCTTTTAAGCGGGACAGCGCGGGGGTTAACTCCGCCAAGCGGCTTTGCCCGCGCTGGGCTTCCACACCGGAAGCAGCCAGCTGGTTGGAAAGTTCAGCGGTCAAATTATCACAATTTTTGATTGCCCCTTCCAGCAGCCCCACCTGGTATTTGCTGGCGGAAATTTTTTCATTAAAAGCAGCCGCTTCTTTTTGCTTGTGAGTTAAATTTAAGTCCAGCGCGGCGGTTTGACCTTCTTGGGCGGAAATGCGGTTTTCCAAATCCGCCGCTTGGCGCACAACGGGTTCCAAATCGGCGGAAAGCTGGGCGATGGTTTTGTCTGACTCTTTAATAGAGCAAACGGAAATGGCGATTTCGCTTTCTTTTAGTTCTTCGCGGTAGCGTTGGTACAGGCGGGCTTTTTTGGCCTCGCTGTCTAATTTTTTAATTTGTTCTTCTATTAAAGCCACCGTGTCGGCCAAGCGGGCCAAATCCAAATCTACGCGTTCCAAGCGTTTAATACACTCTTCCCGTTTTACTTTATATTTAGACACGCCAGCCACTTCCTCAAACATTTCGCGGCGTTGCTCGGCCGAAGCGGAGAGAACGCTCTCCACGCCGCCCTGGTCAATAATGGCATAACCTTCCCCGCCAATACCGGTATCCAAAAACAAATCGCGTATATCACGCAGGCGGCATTGCACCTTATTTAAATAATATTCACTCTCTCCGGAACGGAAAATTTTGCGGGTAACGGTAATTTCATTAAAATCAAGCGGAAGCTGCCGGGTGGAATTATCAAACACCATACTTACCTGGGCCATATTTAAAGGGGCGCGTTTGGCCGTACCGTTAAAAATAATATCTACCATGGAGGAGGAACGAAGGGATTTCCAGCTCATCTCGCCAATCGCCCAGCGCACGGAATCTATCACGTTGGATTTTCCGCACCCGTTCGGCCCCACTACGCAGGTGATGCCGGGCTCAAAATCCAGGCGGGACTTGTCGGCAAAGGACTTAAAACCGATAATTTCTATTGCTTTTAAATACATAAACTTCCCCTTTAGGCAGATATAGCCTATTATAGCATTTCCCTCTTATTTATAGGCCATTTTCGCCTGTTGTACGCGTACTGGGAAACGCCCCCAAAATGGCTTCGGCGGGGCTTAGACGTAAAAAATTTCTTGCAAAGTATTGATTTTTTTATTAGACTTTTTTCGTAACACTGTTTTTCCTTAAAAAGGAGGATATCTCAAATGGCAGAAAAAGTACTTAAAGTTGGAATGGAACGCGAAGACGGCTTCCTCTATTACATCGACAAAGACGGCGACATCGCCCGCGTGCAGATGGCCAGAGGCGGCAAAAAAGGCGGCAAGCCGAAGAAAGTTGAAAAATGCGGCATCAAAAAAGAAAAAGGATATCTGTATTTCTTAGATAAGAAAGGTGATATCTCTAGAGCTAAAATGGTGAACGCCAAATAAATTTAAAACCCCGCGCAAGCGGGGTTTTTTATTATACGCCAAGCCATAAAAACAGAGCTTGATTTTCACTTTCCGCGGCTTATACTACCAATATATAAGCAGGACGGAGGCCCATCAAATAATCCTTAAATTCTTCCACTTGGTTGTATCCCCCACCCGCGCAAGCGGTTGGTTCCCCGCAGCATATAGCCCGTACGCGTTGACACTTTATTCTTTTTAATGGTTTAATTACTATACGGGGATAACTCGTAACAGACATACGGAGGCATTTTATGGATATCAAAATTACCGCTAAAAATATCAAACTGACGCCTGCTATTAAAGAGTTTATCAATACCCGCGTCAGCAAGATTGAAAACTTTTTTGACAATATCGTTTCCGCCCAAGTATTGATTTCCGTGGAAAAGAAAATCAACCAACGCGCGGAAATTATTGTACATACCGGCGCCAAAACCACTTTAACCGCCAGCGCGGTGGAAAGCAACCTCTATAAAGCCATTGACGCGGCCGCCATTAAAGTGGAAGGCCAAGCTAAAAAAGTAAAAAGCAAAGCCAAAGCCCGCAAAGTAGCCAAAAAATCCGTAAAAGAAGTGGCGGAAATCAACCCGTTTGCGGAACACATGATGATTTCCCAGAACGATGTAAAATTCTCCGTCATCAAACAGGTGGAAGTTTCTCCCATGAATCCGGAAGACGCCGCCTATGAAATGGAACGCCTGGGGTATTCTTTCTGGATGTTCCTAGACGAAGATTCCAAACAAATCAACCTGATTTTTAAACGGTTGGACGGAACCTACGGCTTAATTAAACCCATCAAAAAGAAATAAACCGGTATTAGCCGGGAGGCGGAGTTATAGCGGAATTTACCAAATCAGTCACCGTGTCAGAACTGCTCCAGGTTAAACGCCTTAACCTGGAGCTGGTCTGCGGGAAAAGATATATCCACCGGGAAATTACGCACACCAGCGTAAACCGCCCGGGGCTGGCTTTGTGCGGGCATTTGGATAATTTCCGCGCCAATTCCGTTCAAGTATTCGGCCGCGGGGAACACGCTTACTGCCTTCGGGAAAATAAAACCAAATTAAGAAACAACATCACCAAAATGCTTAGCGAGGGCAATGTGCCCTGCGTTATTATGGCGGCGGATTTGGACCCGCTCCCCGCGGTAAAGAAAGCCTGCCTCAGCGCGGACGTTCCCTTACTTAAGACCACAATGGATTCTTCGGCTTTTATGTCGGAGTTTTCCTTATTTTTGGATGAAAAACTTTCCCCCGTTACGCATATTCACGGGGTACTGGTGGGAGTAAGCGGCATAGGGGTGTTAATCCGCGGCGGGGCGGGCATTGGCAAGAGCGAATGCGCCTTGGAACTCATCAAACGCGGACATATTTTAGTAGCCGATGACGTGGTGGAAGTGCAAGCCCGCTGGGGGCGCTTTTTAGTGGGCTCCTGCCCGGCTATGTTAAAACATTATATGGAAGTGCGCGGGCTGGGTATTATTGACGTGGAACTGTTGTTTGGGGTAGGTTCCACGCTGGATGAAATGAATATTGAGTTGGAAGTGGTCCTCACTCCGCCGCAGAAAAACGGGCTGGACCGGCTGGGCGTAGAACAAAACACCACCACCATTTTAGGGGTAGATGTACCGTCCATGACGCTGCCGGTAACCCCGGGGCGCAACCTGGCGGTGCTGATAGAAGTGGCCGCTTTAAACCAGCGGTTAAAATCACAGGGGATATTCTCGGCCAAAGAATTTAGCCAAAAAATTCTGGACCGCATGAAAAAAACGGCGCAAGAACATGACAAATAAACGCAAACTTTTTATTATTACCGGCATGAGCGGGGCAGGCAAATCCCAAGCGCTTAAAATTTTTGGGGATTTTGGTTTCTATTGCGTAGACAACCTGCCTTTGGCTCTGTTTAGAGATTTTATTAAATACGTTTTGGGGCGCGAAGATTTACAAAACATCGCTCTGGGTATAGACGTGCGTGAGGGGGAAAGCCTAAAAGACATGCCCAAAATGCTGCAAGCGCTGGGCCGCAACGACTTTGCCCCCAAGGTAATTTTTTTAGACGCGGCGGACGAATGCCTCATACGCCGTTTCTCAGAAACCAAGCACAAACACCCCCTTCATAAAAAATTGGCGGCGGCCATCGCCCACGAACGGGAAATCTTGTCCCCCATTCAAATTCTGGCGGACAAAGTAATAGATACGTCTGATTTAAAATTGGGGGAATTAAAAGAAAAACTTTCCATTTTGCTGGAATCCAAAAGGGAAGGAGACATGCAGATTTCCGTGGTGTCTTTTGGTTTTAAACACGGCATTTTAAAAGATTGCGATATCGTGATGGACGTGCGCTTTCTGCCCAACCCGTATTATGTGCCGGAGTTAAAGGAGAAAACCGGGTTGGACAAACCCGTGCAAGACTATATTTTATCTTTCAAAGAAACCAAAGAATTTGCGGAAAAATTTGCGGAACTTATCAAATATTTGATACCAAAATATATAAAGGAAGGAAAAAGCTACCTGACCATAGCCATGGGTTGTACGGGAGGCAAACACCGCAGCGTATTTATGGCCCATGAACTGGCGGAACGGCTCAGAAAAGCCGGGCTTACCGCTTCCGAATTTCACAGGGATATAGGACTTTAACTATGGTAAAAATTATTTTAGTTACCCATGGCAATTTAGCCCAAGAGCTGTTAAACACAACTTCTCAAATCATAGGCAAAACGCCGGAAGATTTTGAAACGTTGTCCATTACGGCGGCCTCTTCGGTGGAAAAAGAATCCTCCAAACTAAAAGACCTGTTAAAAGACAGCCCGGAAGGAGCCGTTATTTTAACCGATATTTTTGGCGGCAGCGCCACCAATATATCCCTTACCGCCAGCAAAGACAACCCTAAATGCAATGTCATTACGGGGTTGAACTTAAGCATGCTGTTAACGGCGGTAAACAACCGCAAAAAACTTTCCGCCAAAGAACTGGCTGAAAAAATAGAGGCGGACGGGAAACGCGCCGTCATTAACGCAACGGAACTGTTAATTAAAGGATTATAATGCCTATTGTATTCGCGCGCGTGGATGACCGGTTAATCCACGGGCAAATCGTGCAAGCTTGGCTGCCGGAACTGAATGTGGACGAAATCCTCATCCCGTGTACCGGGAAAGGGAAAGAGCTCGTCAACACAGGGTTGCTGCGGCTGTGTTTGCCGTATGAATACGAGCTGACCATACTGGAAAGCAACCGCTGCAAACAATATATAGAAAATTCCACTAAAAACATTTTTTTGCTGGCGGCTTCCCTGCAGGACATTATGCCGCTATTGGAAGACGGACTAAAAGTAAAATCCCTCAATATAGGCGGCATGCATTTCAAAAAAGGCGCGCAAAAGCTGGACGATAATGTTTTTTTAGATGACCAAGACAAACGCCTTCTTTCCATTTTCAAGACATTGGGGTTAAACATAGAAACCCGCGCGGTGCCGAATGCCAAGTCCATCTCGCTGGAAGGAGTCATTCCATGACCACAGCCATCGTTATTCTTTGCATTTTAGCCGCATTGCTGGAGCTGGACACTACATACGTAGGGCAGCTTTCTTTTTCCCGGCCTATTATCGCCGGCCCCGTGTTTGGGCTCATTACGGGGGACATTATGGCGGGCATTCAAGTAGGCGTGTTTACCGAACTTTTATTTGCCGACATTTCCCCGTTAGGGGGCATTATCCCCCCCAGCGGCGTGATGTGCGCGGCCATCCCCATGATTTTGTATTCCCTGGGAATAGAGCTGTATTTTGGTTTCTTTCTGGGCGTTATCGCGGGCATAGCCTACGGGCAGCTGGACAAATGGATGCGCAAAGCCCGTTTTAAATGGATGGTGTTTTTAGAAAAAAACGCCACCGCGCGCCCGGGGGCGTTTTCCCGTACGGTGATTATGCTTATTGTATCGGCATTCTTGCTTAATTTAATTTTTATTTCCGTTTGCGCCTGGATTTGCACCCAATTAATGTACAACATCGTGGCCTACATCCCGTTAAAAATGTACGCCGCGTTTAAATTTGCGTATATGGCGGTGCCGTGGATCGGTCTGGCTACTTTAATTCCGGCTTTCCGCTTGAAAACGAGGTAACCTCCTATGATGAATTTCTCCATGCATTTACGCTTGTTTTTACGCTCGTTTTTCTTGCAAACCGGCTGGAATTTTGTGAAATACCAAAATGTGGGCCTTACGTTTATTATGCTGCCGTTTTTACGCAAGCTCTATAAACAGGACCAAGAGGCCCTTCCGGCGGTAATCACGCGGTATTTGGACAATTTTAACACCCAGCCGGTGATGGCGTCCTTTTGCATAGGGGCCCTAGCCAAGAAAGAAGAAGCCGTGGCGCAGGCTAAATCCGTTACAGATTTTAAAGAACAAGTAACGGAATGGACTGCCGCGCGCAGGGGCTTATCCATTACGGCCGCCTCCATTGGGGACCGGCTTTTTTGGGGGACACTCAAACCGCTGACGCTTTTGCTTGCCATTTTTATTTGGCTGTGTTTGGGCGTAAACTTTTTTGAAATAGAACTGCTGGAGAACCCGCTGGTGTTTGACGCGCTTTGCGCGGGGGCGGTGGCGTTTTTTGTATATAACAGCGTGGCCTTGTTTGTGAAATGGCAGGGGATCACCATCGCCTATAATTCCGATGAAAAAACCTGCTTCGGCCTTACCAAATTTGACTGGAACAAAACCATTTACTACGCCAAACACATCGGTCTTATTTTAACCGCCGGGCTGATTTTGTTCGGCGTATACCATTATTTTAAAGAAATAGAGCTAAATTTATATTTCATTACCCGCGCCGTATTGGTTTTATTTTTTGTAATGATCAGCTTTCTAACCCGCAAATTAAAAGTACCCAATATGTATGTATATATAGCGGCGGTAATAATTTTTAGTATTGCGTGTTACTTATAACAAGGGGTAAAACAGGTGATAAAAAAAGACATCAAAATTTCCAATCGGCTGGGGCTGCACGCCAGGCCGGCGGCTATGATTGCCCAAAAAGCCGGGGAATTTTCTTGTGAAGTAAAAATAGCTAAAGACGACGTGGAAGTAAACGCCAAAAGCATTATGGGCGTTATGATGCTGGCGGCGGAATACGGCTCGTCCGTCCGTTTAACCACGGACGGGGAGGACGAACGCCAAGCGGCAGACGCCATTGCCGAACTTTTTAACAATAAATTTAACGAAGATTTCTAAAGGGGAAAACATGTTTGTATTAAAAGGGGTGGGCGCAAGCCCCGGTGTGGCTATCGGCCCGGCGGTGATACTGCCGGGGGATTCGTTTGCCGTCACCCGCCAATACATAGACCCAACCGAAGTAAAAGCGGAACTTTCCAAAATGAAAACCGCCATGGATAAAACCATGCGCGAGCTAGACAGCTGTGAAAAGAAAGTTCTGGCCACTTTGGGGCAGGAATACGCCCAGCTGATGTCCACCCATAAGCTGATTTTACAAGACCCCAGCCTGTATGATTCCGTACGCAAAAAAATAAAAGACGAACACCTAAGCGCGCAAGCCGCCGTATTTTTAACCTTGCAGGAATTAGCCGCCAGTTTTGAAAAAATAGAAGACCCTTTTTTTAAAGAACGCCGCAACGACGTATTTGACGTAGGCAAGCGCCTGGCTAAAAATTTAGAGGCTGACAAAGGCGAATTTTTGGCCTCTATCAAAAAACCGTCCGTTTTAATAGCGCATACGCTCTATCCGTCAGACACCATTAACCTGCAGGAAAACCAGGTGCTGGGGTTCTGCACGGACGTAGGCGGAAAAACCAGCCACACGGCCATTTTAGCCCAAAGCCTTAAAATGCCAGCGGTGGTGGGGCTCTCCAGCGCGGCCAAACAGGTTCAAAAGGACGACACTGTCATTGTAGACGGGGACAACGGCCTCTTGATTATCAACCCGGACCGCTACACCCTGGCCAATTACAAAAAGATACAAAAAGAAAATAAAAAAGCGGAAGCTCTGTTAAAAACCATTAACCATTTGCCTGTTATCACGCAGGACGGACACCCGCTAAAACTTTTTGTAAATTATGACCCCCGCACCGACACCAAAGAAAACAAAAAATTAATTACGGACGGGCTGGGCCTGCTGCGTACGGAATTTTTATTTATGAATACCCCCACCCCACCCAGCGAGGAAGACCAGCACCGCATGTATCTGTCCGTAGCCAAACGCTTTGACATGCGCCCCGCCACCATCCGCCTGGCGGACTTAGGCGGGGACAAAATGCCCCAGTTTCCGCTGGACGAATTTGACCAAGAACAAAACCCATTTATGGGCTGCCGCGGGGTACGGCTGCTGCTTAAAAACCCGGAACTTCTGCATACGCAGCTGCGCGCCATCTTGCGCACCGCGTGCGAAGTGCCCGCCCAAATACGCATTATGATACCCATGGTATCAAGCGTAGAAGAGGTTCGCCACGTAAGAAGCGCCTTTAACCAGGCCCTGCAAGAGCTGGAAAAAGAAGGTAAAAAACCCGTTAACAAAGTGGCGCTGGGCGCCATGATAGAAGTTCCCGCCGCCGCCATGGCGCTGGACGGGATGATTGGTTTCTTGGATTTTATTTCCATAGGCACTAACGACTTGATACAATATTTAATAGCGGTAGACCGCGTCAACCAGGAAGTGGCCCATATGTATGACCCGTGCCACCCGGCCGTGATCCGCACGTTAAACCTCATTATCCAAACCGCGCACAAACGCGGCAAGAAAGCAAGCATTTGCGGAGAGTTAGCCTCAGACGCTAAAATGCTGCCGCTTTTACTGGGGTTGGAAATAGACGCCCTTTCCGTTACCCCGCGTATGTTTTTACGCGTTAAAAACAATATACGCAATTTAAATTTTGAAATCTGCTCCGACATGGCCCAAGCGGCGTTGCTGATGGGAAGTTCGGACGAGATACGCAGTTTAATAGAGCAAAACAAAGATGAAGATTCGTAATTTTTCCATAGTTGCCCACATAGACCACGGCAAAACCACCCTTTCTGACCGTATTTTGGAAGACACCGGCACCGTACCCAAGCGCAAAATGCAAGCCCAACTGTTAGACGGTATGGACTTAGAGCGTGAACGCGGCATTACCATTAAAGCCAAAGCGGTGCGCATTAAATACAAAGATTACATTTTAAATTTAATTGACACCCCCGGCCATGTGGATTTTTCTTATGAGGTGGCCCGCTCGCTGCGCGCGTGTGAGGGCGTTCTGCTTCTGGTGGACGCTTCCCAAGGGGTAGAAGCGCAAACGGTGGCACACGCCCATTTGGCTAAAAAGTTGGGGTTGACCATTATCCCGGTAATGAACAAGGTGGATTTGTCCCAATCGGACGCGGACTCCTCCGAAGAACAACTGTGGGATATTCTGGGCGAGCCGATAGAGGCCGAACGCGTCAGCGCAAAAACCGGCCTGGGCATTGAGCACCTGCTGGACCGCATTATTACCGATATTCCCGCCCCGTCCGGGGACGCAAACGCCCCCCTGCGCGCGCTTATTTTTGATTCTTTTTACGACCCGTTCCGCGGCGTTATCATGTATGTGCGCTTGGTGGACGGCAGCGTAAAACCGGGCCAAACCATACGCTTTATGTCTTCCGGCGCTTCTTACAAAGTGGAAGAGCTGGGTTTTATGACGCCCAAACAGTTGCACAAAGGCGAAAGACTAAGCGCGGGCGAAGTAGGCTATTTGGTAGCCGGCATTAAAGACATTCACCAAGTAAAAGTGGGCGACACCGTTACCCTGGCCGAACGCCCGGCCCAAACCCCGCTGCCCGGGTATGAAGACGCCAAACCTGTAGTGTTTGCCAGCATTTTCCCGGTGGAAACGACGGACTTTCCCCTCCTGCGTACCGCGCTGGAAAAATTAAATTTGTCGGACTCTTCTTTCCACTACCAAAGCGAAACTTCCAAAGCGCTGGGGTTTGGTTTTCGCTTGGGGTTTATGGGCATTTTGCATATAGAAATTGTAAAAGAACGCCTGGAGCGGGAGTTTAATTTATCTTTAATCGCCACCGCGCCCAACGTGGTGTATCACGTTAAATTCACCCCGCGCAAAACGCACCCGCAGGAACTTTCCGCCTTGCCGGACGCGCCGGACGACCCGGGCTATAAAATTATAGACAACCCAGCCAACTTCCCGCCATACGGGGATATTTTAGACATTAAAGAGCCCGTCATTCACATTACCATCGTTACCCCGGTGGAATTTATGGACGGAGTCATGACCCTGTTAAAAGAAAAACGCGGCGTGTTTATGAATTTAGACCACCTTTCCAACCAGCGCGTGATCGTAAAATATGAAATGCCCATGGGGGAGATGGTTATAGATTTTTACAACAAACTAAAATCCGTTTCCAAGGGGTACGCTTCTTTTGACTATGAGGTAGCCGGTTTCCGAAGTGCAAATGTGGTACTGATGGAAATTTTGCTTCACGGTACGCCGGTGGACGCTTTGTCCGTAGTGGTTCATAAAGACAAAGCGCAAACCTTGGGCCGCGCCTTGTGCGCCAAGCTGAAAGAATTAATCGGCCGCCAGCAGTTTGAAGTGGCCGTGCAAGCCGCCGTAAACGGCAAAATAGTGGCCCGGGAAACCATACCCGCGTTCCGAAAAGACGTAATTGCCAAATGTTACGGCGGAGACATCACCCGTAAACGCAAACTCTTGGAAAAACAAAAAGAAGGCAAAAAGCGCATGAAGTCCATCGGCAGTTTAAACATTCCGCAGGAAGCGTTTGTTTCCATGTTGAAAATAAGTGAGGAATAACCCCTGTTGCTTTTCAGACCAGGCGCCGCACGGAGAATAACTCCGTGCGGCGCTTTTTATAGAGCACACTTGAAATTTGCTAAAATAGAATATATATGATTTTAGAAGGGAAAACTCTTGCCGCACAAATACGCCAAAACCTGCCGCAGCGCGCGCAGGAAGTGCAACAAAAACTGGGCCGCCCGATAAGCCTTTACGCTTACGGCTGCGCGGACGATTACGCCGCTTACGTTTACTTAAACAAAGAGGTGCAGGCCGCGCGCAAAACCGGCGTACAGGCGCAAGTATTTCCTTTATCCCGCGCTACCCCGGCCGCCCAATTTTTGGAAATGCTTTCCCAGGCTTCCCAAAACCCGCAGGTAGACGCTATCCTTATCGCCCGCCCGTTGCCGGAGCATCTGGCCGCCAGCGGTTATGAACGCGTGCTGGCCCCGCAAAAAGATGTGGACGGCATGTCCTACGTCAACATGGGCAATTTATTTTTATGCAAAACGTGGCAGGACGTAGAACGCCTGCCCGGCTTTGTTCCCTGCACGGCCATGGCGGTCATCCGCTTGCTTAACTACCACGGCATAGACCCGCAGGGTATGGAAGCGGCCGTCATCGGCCGTTCCCCCACCGTGGGCCGCCCGCTGGCGCATTTATTAACCTGCAAAAACGCCACGGTAAAAATTTGCCACACCAAAACCGCTGATTTAAAAAAAGCCTTGCAAAACGAACAGCTCATCTGCTGCGCGGCAGGGCAACCCAACTTATTAACGGCGGATATGGCCCAGCCCGGCGCCGTGATTATAGACATTGCCACCAATGTTACCCCGGCAGGCGGTTTATGCGGGGACGCGCAAACCGCGCTTTTGTTGGAAAAAGGCTGCCCCGTTTCCCCCGTTCCGGGCGGAGTGGGGCCGGTAACTCTTGCATGTCTGCTGGAAAACATTATATTATCAGGTGAGAGGAAAGCATAAGGAGAGCCCATGAAAACATTGTTCAAATTAACCGTTTTTTTACTTTGCGCCGGCTTGCTGGCCGCATGCACCAGCAATCAACGCAAGGCCCAATATAACCGTAAAATTTATTTAACGGAAGAGGACTACCTGGCCGATCTTTCCCCGGAAGCCCAAAAAGCGCGAAGAGAAGCGCCTCCGGTGGTGGAGTCGGAATATATATTCAATTTGGAACCTTCCCCGGATGAAAAAAATATTTACTTTTACGATGACCGCCAACAGCCGCAAGTTCCCGGCGTACCCAATGACGGAGATTATAAAAAAGAAAAACGCCTGTGGCAGAAACCCAAACGCTATTCGCCCGAACAATATTACGGCATGGCGGCCCCGGCGGAAGAAGCCGCACCGATGGAAGATGTGGGAGCCGACGAATATTATTAATAACAAAAACCCGGTTTTAACAAACCGGGTTTTTTATATACTCTTCACCTTAGCGCAAAAACATTTTTGCCAACAAAGTAAACATTATTTCTTTTTTACAAAAAGGTCCACCCGGTCCGTAAAAATCCCGTCCACCCCCTGGGCCTGCAATTCCCGGGCGTGCTCCGGGTCATTTACCGTATACACAAACACTTTTAACCCATGCGTATGGCAGGAGGAAATAATTGGGGGAGTAATGCGGGTTTGGTTCATATGTACGCTGTACGCCCCCAGCGCAAGGGTTTTAGACAGGTCAAATTGGCGGCACAAATGCCCTATTTTAATGTTTTTATGCAAATCCCTTACCCGCGCAAGGGTTTCATAATCAAAACTGGAAATAAGCAGTTTTGGAAAAGATTCTGGGGCGTACAATTCCAAATTTCTTAAAAGTACGCGCTCTATGCCGGGGTAACGGTTGCCGTCGTTCTTAATTTCTATATTTAAAATTTGCAGGTCTTCCTGAATAACGGGCAGCAAGTCACGCAAAGTGGGTACTTGGCAAATGTCCGCGGAAAAACGGTTGATAAGCGGGTATTTGTGCAGCTGCGCCAAAGACAAGTCTTTAATTTGTACGTCCACCCCTGTGGTATCTTTTAAAGAATAATCATGGTGGATGACGGTCCATTTGTCTTTGGTTAAATGCACGTCCAGCTCGTACGCTGTGGCGCCCAATTCCCGCGCCAAAGCAAACGCGCAGAGAGAATTTTGCGGCCTAAGCCCGCTGGCCCCGCGGTGTGCAAAGTAAATCATACTATTTTAGTGTAAAAAATATCATACCCCTTGGCAAGAAAACAGATTAAAAACCCTCCGTTTTAAACGGAGGGTAAAATTTATTTTAAAGAAGAAGTACAATGCCCGCAGCGGGTGGCTTCCAGCGGGATTTCCATACAGCAATAAGGGCATTTTTTGGTGGTGGGAGCCTCGGCCGGGGTTTCTTTGAGCGCGTTTAGCTTATTAATCAGCTTTATCAGCATAAAAATACACAGCGCCACAATTAAAAAACTAATCACCGCATTGAGCAGATTGCCAATATTTAACGTGGTGGCCCCAGCCGCCTGCGCGGCGGATAACGATTCGTAAGGCGCCGGGGTGGAAGCCCCCGGTTTAAGCACAATAAACCAGTTGGAAAAATCCACCTTCCCCATCAACAACCCCAAGGGCGGCATTAAAATATCAGACACCATGGAATTAACTATCTTGGTGAACGCCGCGCCGATAATGATACCAACAGACATATCAATCACATTGCCGCGCATGACAAACTTTTTAAATTCCGCCAATATGTTTTTAATCATTTTTCTCTCCTTGGCTAATTAATCCCGCCGCCCTAAAAAGCGGGGTATATAAATCGTCCTGCACCGGATAGGAAATCTCCCGGGGGTTTATTTCATCGCTAAACGTTACGGGAGCCTGCTCAATTACGCATAGGGGGGTTTGTTCGTTGGCTTCCCCCATGCACAAAGCCGCGGCAGAGGCCAAGCTGTCCGCCGCGTTTACCAGCGTAACGGCCAATTTTTTCCCATAAATATCCGGCTTTCCGCGCAAATCCCGCACGCCTTTAAACCCCGCATAGCCCACCGCCCCCGCCACCACGCCGGCACGCAGGGGCAAAATCATGCTGTCGGTAATCAGCACGCCCAGGTTTTTTATGCCGTAAACAGTTTGCAGACGGGCGCGCAAATCCGCCGCCGCGCGGTAACAGTCTTTAGGCAGTAAAAGCAGTTTGCCCTGCGCGTTGGATTCGTCCACCCCGGCGTTTGTCATCACCATGCCGGCTTTAATAGTCAGCCAAGCCAAAGGCGTTTTTAAAGCGGCGCTGCTTTCCTTCTTAATAAGCGCTTCTTTTTGGGCGGCGTTCTGATAAGGAACGCTTAAACCCTGCCATAAACACACCAGCTTGGAAGCCACCGCCAAAACGGTGTTTTCCTCCAAAGAGGGAATGTAGTCTTTAATAAATAAAGGCAAATCCGCATTCTCTTTAAACACATGGGTGTGAACAGCGGTTAATTTCATGCGTCCTCAAAGGGGGCTACAAAACTATAAAACACTTCATTAGCTAAAAACAGCCCCTCAAAAGTTAATTTTATTGTATTATTTTTTTGCGCCAGCAACCCGTTTTGAATATGTTTGTCAATTTCTTTCCCAAAAGCCCGCCACATGGATTTAGAAGGGGTAAAACCGTCCAATTGCCTAAGCCCCAGCATGAGGCTTTCCCCCAGTTTGGCTTTGCCCTCCAAGGTTTCTTCAAACACAACAGCGCATTCCCCCCGGTTTATTTTTTGAATGTACTCCGCTATGTTTGCCGTGTTTTGGCTGCGCCGCCCGTTTAAGTAAGAAGCCGCCGCCGCGCCCAATCCCACGTATTCCCCGTTTTGCCAATAATGCGTGTTATGCTGCGCGCGGCAGCCGGGAAGGGCAAAGTTGGAAATTTCATAATGCTCAAACCCCGCGGCACACAAACGGCGGTGGGTCTGTTCCAACATGCGGCGCATAAGAAGCTGGTCACACAATACGCCGCGCTCAAAAAACGGGGTCCCCTCCTCTATCTGCAGCCCATAAACGGAAATATGCTGCGGGCGCAAGGAAAGCACTCCCGCAAGGCCCGCCAAAAAACTTTCCAGCGTTTGGCCGGGCAGGCCGGCAATTAAATCTATATTTATATTGGTAAAGCCCGCTTGCCGGGCGGCATGATACGCTTTTAAAAAATCTTCCCGGCTGTGAATGCGCCCCAGTGTTTTCAATTCTTCATTATGCCAGCTTTGCAGCCCCATGCTAAGGCGATTTACCCCCGCCGCTTTTAAAACGGTTAGTTTTTGCGGGGTGAGGCTTTCCGGGTTGGCCTCGCAGGTAACTTCCCGCAAAGCAGAAAACGGGCCGGTTATCCGGGCCAGCAAATCACACAGGGCCTGTAACTGCGCGGCGCTTAACAAACTGGGCGTCCCGCCGCCGATGTAAAGCGTTTGGAAAGCGCGCCCGGAGTATAAAGAAGCCTCCTCCTCCAAGGCGGCCAAATACGCGGGAATAAGCGCTTCTTGCCCGGGGTAGGAGGCAAAATCACAATAATTGCATTTCTGGCGGCAAAAAGGGATGTGAACGTAAAGGCCCGTGGTCATTATTTTTTTAATGCCGCCTGTTGGTTAAGATAGGCAAAAATGAACGGGTCCAAATCACCGTCCATCACGGCGTTTACCTGGGAAGTTTCATAATCCGTGCGTAAGTCTTTCACCAGCTGGTACGGCATAAACACATAAGAGCGGATTTGGTGCCCCCAGGCAATTTCGCCTTTTTGCCCGTAGCGTTTTTCGGCCTCGCTGCGTTTTTTATCCATTTCCAGTTCATACAGTTTGGCCTTTAACATCTTCATGGCGGTTTGGCGGTTTTGCAGCTGGCTGCGTTCTATGCGGCAGGAGACCACTATCCCCGTGGGAATATGCAGCAGCCGCACGGCGCTTTCCACCTTGTTTACGTTTTGCCCGCCGTGGCCGCCGGCGCGGCTAGTTTCCAGCTGGATGTCTTTCTCCGGTATTTCTATATTGATGTTTTCATCAATATCGGGCAATACGTCGCACGAAGCAAAAGAAGTATGGCGGCGGCTGTTGGCGTCAAACGGGGACACGCGCACCAAGCGGTGCACGCCGTTTTCCCCTTTTAAATAGCCATAAGCGAAAGGGCCTTCTATAATGGCGCTGACGGTTTTAAGACCGGCTTCGTCGCCGGGTTGGGAATCGGTTACAGACACTTTAAAGCCGTGCTGTTCCGCCCAGCGCGTATACATACGAAACAACATCTGCGCCCAATCGCACGATTCCGTTCCGCCGGCACCGGCGTGAATGGTTAAAATGGCGTTTAGTTTGTCATTGGGTTCCGAAAGGGTTATTTCACTTTCTTTGCGCTCCATCTGCTTTTCCGTATCCGCCAAAGAAGCGTATAAGTTTTGCAGTTCGGCCGCGTCTTGCATTTCTTTGCACAAATCGTACCAGGCGCGCGCATCAGCCACTTGTTTGGCTAATTGCTGGTAAGAAGATACGGCTGTTTTAAGTCCGTCCAGCTGGCGTGTAAGCGCTTGGGCGGTTTGGTTGTCGTTCCAAAAATCCGGCTCGGCGGTGCGTTTTTCCAAGGAGGCTATTTCCTGCGTTTTGGCAGGCACATTCACAATGGCGCCGATTTTGCCCAAGCGCTCTTCTAAAGAAGCTATTTTGGTGTCTACATCAGTAAATTCAATATTATTCATAAGCGAAAACAAAAGTGGAAATTAACAAAGTAAAATAAAATACGGCACACAGCCAGGCGAACCAATCCCCCCATTGGGTATAAAAATTCTTGGCATCATGGATAGGCAAGGCGGCTCCGCCGCGCAAAATGGCGCGGGTATTAAGCGGAGCGGTTTGCAAAACACGGCCAAAACGGTCAATAATGGCGGAAATGCCCGTATTGGCGGAACGCAGCACCGGGCGGCCTGTTTCCACCGCGCGCAAAGCGTTTACCGCCAAATGCTGGTAAGGAGCGTCTGAATCAAAAAACCATGCGTCATTGGTAACGTTAACAAACACTTTGGCGCCGGCCCGGTTCTGCCGCAGCCATAACTGCGGGAAAATGGATTCATAACACACGGTTAGACCTATGGGCACGCTGGAAACCTGCGCAAGCGGTTGATTGGGCAAACCGGGGGTAAAAGAGCCCAGCTCCCCCAATACTTCTACATCGGAGGCAATTTTGCGCACCCAATTTTCCATGGGGATATACTCCCCAAACGGAACTAATTTTATCTTGCGGTATTCTTGCGCATCCTCCGCAAACGGCGATAAAACATAGGCCCCCACATATTGTTTACCATTCTCTTCTATATTAGAACCCACCGCTTGAAAAACCCCCGCGTCCACCGAAATCTGGTCAAACAAACTAAAATACGGCTCCTGCGTGAGCATACCCGGCACCGCGCTTTCCGGCCAAACAGCCAGCATGGCACCGCTGTCTTTCAGCTGGGCCCCCATATCCTGCAAAGTAGCCAGAATTTCCGCTTCAAACTGGGGAGACCACTTTTTATACTGGTCAATATTCGGCTGCATCACAGCCGCCTGCATGCTGAGCAAGGCTTTGTGTTCCGGGCGGTTAAGTTTCCAATTTCCATAGCCGCACACGCCCCCAAACAACAACCCGGCCGCTAAAATTTGAAATACTCCCCCTTTAAAACCGGCTTTTGCGCTAAAGGCATAACCTACGCTTACCCCGGTAAACGCCAAGGCAAAACTAACGCCGTATACGCCGGTTAAAGAAGCTATTTGAATAGCGTGCGGGAAATTCCACTGGGAATACCCTAACATAAACCACGGGAAACCCAGCCCATAAAAAGCAATGGTTTGATGAAGCCACTCAAGCGCCACCCAGGCGCAAGCCGCCAAAACAGGAAATAAAAATTTTAATTTTTTAAGAAAGAAACAGCTTGTTCCCCAAAAAGCAAACTGAAGCCCTATCAGGGCCGATAAGCCCAGCCAAGCCCCGTAAGACTGCGCGGCGCTCATGCCTCCACCCTCATAACAGGTGCGAAACACCCACCAAAAAATACCGCCGTAAAGCAACACGGCGGTAAACCAGGAATAAATAAAAGCGCCCCACAATTTTTTAACGCGCACCACACCCATAATAAAAGGCGCCAGCGCCACCCAACCCAATGCATAGTGAGACACGCGGGGATAACTGCATTTAACCAATACCGCCGTGGCCGCCGCGCATAGGATCAAAAAGATAACCCGGCAGCTTGCTTTGCCAAACGCCGCCGCGCGGCCTTTAAAAGAAGGCTTGTTTTGCGAAGGCTCGGCCAAGAATTTACGGCGAAACAAAGGCATACCTCTCCTTAATAAATAATCTTGCAAGTTTTATTGCGGCATACCGCGCGGGCGGAAGGGCTGCATTCTTTTTCCGTAGAAGGAGCCCCTTCCGGGCAGGCTTTTGCCATTACATTGCCCAAGCTTTGGGTAAACTCCAACGAACGGGACGCATTAATGGCCACCACGCCTTTAGGGCCTATTAAACAGCCGCAAGGGTCTTTATCCACAATAATACAATCGCTGTCCTCCTGGCAGGCATAATTAGCCGCGCGCGCTTTGGCTACACGGCGGGCGCGTTCTTGGGCTTCTTGCTCCGCCACTTGACGCTGGTAATCTTCTTTATTGGCGATAATTTCTTCGCTGGACAGGGCGGGCATGTCCGCCTCTATCGTACTGCGGCGGGCAAGAAACATAGGGATGGACGCAATAATGCCCAATGCGCACAACAACAACAAAATTTGTTTGATTTTATTCATCATGCTTGTTTGGCTCCACAGCATTTTTTATATTTTTTACCGCTGCCACAGGGGCACGGGTCATTGCGGCCTATTTTATGGGCCGGGCCTTCCTGTTGGCCGGAAGCGTTTTCCTGCCGGCGCACAGGCTGCGCCTCCCGCCGGGGCGGAAGCTGTATGCGGAAAATGTAGCCCACCATCAAATCCCGCACGCGGTTCATCATGGCGCAGTATAATTTGTAGGCTTCTTTCTGATACTCAATAAGTGGGTCTTTCTGCGCATAACCGCGCAGGCTGACGCTGTTTTGCAGCTGGTCCAGCTCATACAAATTTTGTTTCCAAGCGCTGTCTAAAATTTGCAGCAAAAGCATACGCTCTATTTCCGCAAAATTCAGCCCTTGCTCGGCAAAATAAGCAACGCGCGCGTGGTACAACTCTTTCACCTGGGAGAAGATTTCCTCCGCCAGCGCGTCGCGCGTTTTGCCGGAAACATTATCTATATTATAATTAAAATTCACGGGGAAAAGGGATTTTAACGCCACGTTTAACGCGTCAAAATTACTTTTTGCCGCATGGGTGGGGTGATAGTACGCTTCCACCAAATCATAGATGCATTCTTCCATCATTTGCAAGGCTTTTTCGGTCATGTCCTGCCCATCCAAAATGGCGTTGCGCAGGCCATATACCGCGGTGCGCTGCTGGTTCATGACTTTATCATAATCCAAAAGCTGTTTGCGGATATCAAAGTTGCGGCCTTCCACCATGCGCTGGGCGCCTTCAATTTGGCGGGTCATTAGGCGGGATTCTATCGCCTCCCCTTCTTTCATGCCCATAGCGCTTAAAATAGATGAAATTTTTGCCGTATTGGCAAATAAACGCATTAATTCGTCTTCCAGTGATACATAAAAGCGGGAGCAGCCCGGGTCTCCCTGGCGGGCACAGCGGCCGCGCAGCTGGTTATCAATGCGGCGGCTTTCATGGCGCTCGCTGCCGATGACGTGCAAACCGCCGTGTTCTTTCACTTCTTGCTGTTCTTTGGGATCTGCCGGGTTGCCGCCCAATACAATATCCGTACCGCGGCCCGCCATATTGGTGGCAATGGTTACCGCCCCTTTGCGCCCGGCTTGGCTGATGATTTGGGCTTCCATCTCGTGGTATTTGGCGTTTAAGACTTTATGCGGAATCCCTTTGCCGCGCAGCATGGCGGACAATTTTTCGGATTTTTCAATAGAGCGCGTACCCACCAATACCGGGGCGCCCTGTTTCCATAAATCTTCCACCTCGCGCACAATGGCGTTAAATTTCTCGCGTTCCGTTAAAAAGACTTGGTCCGGGTAATCAATACGCTGGGAAGGACGGTTGGGGCGGATTTCCACCACGTCTAACTTGTAAATCTGCCAGAACTCATTGGCTTCCGTCATGGCGGTGCCTGTCATACCGGAAAGCTTTTTATACAGTTTAAAGAAGTTTTGGAAGGTAATGGTAGCCAAGGTTTGGTTTTCTTCTTTAATTTGCAGCCCTTCTTTGGCTTCCACAGCCTGGTGCAAGCCGTCGCTCCAGCGCCGGCCGGGCATTAAGCGGCCGGTAAATTCGTCCACAATAATTACTTCCCCGTCTTTTACCACATAGGCCACGTCCCGTTCATACAAATGGTGGGCCCGCAAAGCCTGGGTAATGTGATGCACCCAACCTGCTCCCACATCATCATATAAATTGGGGACGTTTAAAAAGCGTTCCGCCTTGGCAATACCCGTTTCCGTAAGGGTGGCGGTGTGGTTTTTTTCGTCCACAATGGCGTCATATCCTTCTTCCAGCTTGGTGCCTTCGTATTTGGCTTTTACTTCGTCTTTTTCCGTAATCAAACGTACTTTTAAAGAGGGCACCAGGCGGTTTACAATATAGTATTTATCGGTGCTTTGTTCGGACGGACCGGAAATAATAAGCGGGGTGCGGGCTTCGTCTATTAAAATAGAGTCCACTTCGTCCACAATACAATAATTGAGCGGGCGAAGAACGCGGTCCTCACGGGAAATCACCATATTGTCACGCAAATAATCAAATCCCAGTTCATTATTGGTTACATAGGTGATGTCTTTGGCGTACATTTCCCGGCGTTCGTCATTGTTCATGTCGTGACCGATAAAACCCACCGTAAGGCCTAAAAACTCATGAATAGGGCCCATCCATTGGCGGTCGCGGCGGGCAAGGTAGTCGTTCACCGTAACCACATGCACCCCTTTGCCTGTTAACGCGTTTAAATAAGAGGGCAGAACCGCCACCAGCGTTTTACCTTCCCCGGTGCCCATTTCGGCAATTTTACCTTGATGCAGCACAATGCCGCCCAAAAGCTGTACGTCATACGGGCGAAGGCCTATCACGCGCTGGGCGGCCAAGCGCACCACGGCAAAAGCCTCGGACAGGATATCATCCAGGGTTTCGCCTTTGGCTAAACGGTCTTTAAATTCTTGTGTTTTGGCTTTTAATTCATCGTCCGTCAGGCTGGAAAATTCCTGCGTAAAACGGTTGGCCGCATCTATATAATGCTGAATTTTTTTGAGGTCTCTCTCGCTTTTTGTTCCAAAAACTTTATCAATTACGGTTCTAATCATGTTATGCTTCCTTGTTTGCAAATTTAAATAATATTAAAAAGGGTTTTAAGATACAGCAAAACGCCCCCTCCCGCCAAAGCGGGAAGAAGGCGTTTTAAAAAGAAAGATCATTTGCCGACAGGCTTTTTGTTTTTTGCTTTTACTTCTAAATTTTTGGAAGATTTCGCTTTTTGAGCCTCTTCTTTAGCCGCCTTGGTGGCGCTGGCAACCTGGGAAGAAGCTTCCGCTTTCAAATCAGCGAAATACACCTCGCTGGCGGAACGCACTTTATTTTTGGCGTCTTTTTTAAGCTGTTTAATTTCCGCTTTTAATTCTTTAATGCGGTCGTTTTCTTTTTCTATTTGCGCGTTGCGTTCTTTTTTGTCTAAAGATTTATCTTTCTTTAACGCCTTAATACGGGCTTTGCACAGTTTTATTTCTTCATTGCGTATATCCAACGTTTGGGCGTGAATATCTTCAAAAACGGACAATAAATCCGCTTGGGTGGTAGTTTCCAAAGCGGCTAAATCAATATTGGAAACTTCCTGCAAAGCCAAACCGTTTTCATAGGTTTTTGCAATGATAAACAAACGGAGAGAGTTATCAAAATTTTTCACCAAAGCAATCAATTCAGCTTCTGACTGTTCCGTTTTTTCCTTTTGGTAAGAGGCCGCCAAATTTTGCAAAATTTCATTATATTGGGCATTGATTTTAGCCTTTTCCAAAACGGCCGGATTATATTGGGCAAAAACAGCCAATACTTCTTCCTGCGTGTATTTTTGACTGTCTTGGGCGTATAGACTGGAAGCCGCGGCCAATACAGCCAGCAAAAGCAAACATCTCTTCATATAAAACCCTCCTTTGCTAAATAATAAACCCCTATATCTGTTATTGTGCTATTTCTGAGGCTTTTCGTCAAGAGAAAAATAAAGGCATAAAAAACCCCGCTTAACGCGGGGTTTTACGCTCAAGAAAACTTACCGGGCCGCCGTGCGGAAGAAGTTCCCGCGGGTGGAGCCTTTGGCCAAACGGGGCATACCCGTCATTTTATCAGCCTGAACAATAATGTTCTTGGCATTGGGTTTAATTAAATTTTCAGAAGAACCAAAAATATCGCCTTCCTTTAATACGCCCAGCTGACCATGGTTATTAATTTGCACTTCCAATTTTAAATTGCCTTCCAGTTCCGGGGCCAATAAATCTTCTTCCCCCATATGAAAGGCTAACGGAAATTTAGGGTTTACCACTCTTTTAATGGCTACAGGAACATCCGCCTCGTTCTTTACAATAATAGAACAAGAGTTATTGTTCGCCTGGGCCACTTTGACCAATCTGTCCGGTACATTTACCGTGCCGGTAATATTAAAACGGCCTTCCTGCACGGTTCTGGCCAAGCAGAACACACACGCTATAACACTGGCTGCCGCAGCAGCTATTAATATCTTTTTCATAATTTTATTTTACCCTTTTTAAGCCCGGCCTTTCAAGCCGGTGTGACAAGCTATTACTTATATCTTAATCCTGAATTATTAAATTTCAACTAATTTTTAGTCCAAAAACCGGGGTTACCCTCTAACGGCGAAGATAACCCCTTATAAAAGGTTTTAAAGCAATGTCTTATTGCTTAAAAAAGCCCCACAGGTTTTGGGCGTATACCCAGCCTTTGCAAACGCCTTCGCTCTTATTGGCCGGGTCGTCCTCCACTTCAATCCAGGAACCTTTTTTGGACAAATATTTAAAAGGATATCCTTTTTCTACCGTGCAGACGATTTCATTGCTTACGCCGGGGCCTTTGCGCACGTTCAAATCTACCGTGGCGGCCATAGCCCCTCTGGGGCTTAATAAAGAAGCGGAAATCCACCCGTTAAATCCTTCAAAATCTTTTACCAAAACCCAGTCTTTGGTTTCGTTGGTTTTAATCATAATGACAGGCGTGTATTTCCACGCATACCATTTTACCGCACAATTCGTGCCCGGGCAAGAACGGATATTGGCTTTTTTAGCGTTTACGCTGGCATATTTTTGCGCAAACACGGGGGCACACGCTAATAAAAACATTACGAATACGGATGCGATTTTCTTCATATTCTCTCCTTCTTTATTCATCATCCTAAATTCTATTTCAAAAATTTTCTGCTACACCACAAGTATAGCAAATATTTCTATGATTTTTGCAATATTTTAACCAGTCCCGCCTTTTTGCCAAAAAAGCTATAATAGAAATACCTATTTATTATATGGAGTTTTTATGAAAGAACAAGTGGAAAAAGTAATTGAGGAAATCCGCCCCATTTTACAGTCCGACGGGGGAGACATTCAGCTAATCGGCGTAGACGAAAAAACCGGCATCGTTACGGTAGGCCTGCGCGGACGCTGCGGCGGCTGCCCGCACGCGCAAATGACGCTGCAAGCGGTGGTGGAACGCAAAATTAAGGCAGAAGTTCCCGGAGTAACCGCCGTAGAACGCGTTTAACGGCATGCCTAAAGCGGATTTACATACCCATTCCGTGTTTTCTGACGGAACCACCTCCCCTAAAGAGGTGGTTATTGCCGCCCAAAAAGCCGGGGTGGGTATTTTTGCTTTGGCAGATCATGACACCGTAAACGGCGTACCCCAAGCCCAAGCCGAATGTGAAGCCCGCCACATTCCGTTTGTACCGGCGGTAGAAATAAGCACCCGGGAACACGACCACCTGCATTTTTTGGGGCTGAATGTAGATATTCACAATACGCGTTTTTTAGAATTTTTGGAAAACAACCGCCGCCTGCGGGTAGCGCGCATTAAAAAAATTATCGCCCAGCTGCAAGCCGCCGGGGTAAATTTAACAGAGAAAGACGTATTCTCCCGCGCGCCCAATACGGTGTCCCGCGCCCACGTGGCGGACGCTTTAAAACAAAAAGGGATTGTTCCCACCCGGCAGGAAGGCTTTCGCCGGTGGCTGGTTCCGGGGCAGGCGGGATACGTACCTTCCGCCGGGGTTACCGTGTTAGAAGCCATACGGGAAATTAAACACGCGGGAGGGTTGGCTGTCATCGCCCACCCGGGCATGGTGATGGAAGTGTGGAATTTTCCGGCATGGAAGGAAGCCGGGCTGGACGGCATAGAAGTTTTCTATCCCGCCCATACATATACCATGAAGCAAGAGCTGCTGAAAATAGCCCGCAAATACGATTTGTTTGCCACCGGAGGGTCTGACTACCACGGCCCCAGCAGCGGGCGCAATTCTACGCCGGGGATGGCTGTTGCGCAGCCGCATTATGACCGGCTTATTTCCAAATTATTAAAAAGATAACCCGGCGCGGGGCTTTTGGCCCCGGTAAAGTAAAGGGCTATTCCGTTAAAGGGTCTTCATATACTTCCGCTTCCTCTTCAGGAGAAGCGGTTTTTTCTTTTAGTTTGTCATAATCCCCGCGGGAAATTTGTTGCCCAAAATGGATTAAGTACCCCAAAAAACTCCCTATCAGCAAGAACGCCGCGCTGCCCCACGCCCCTAAAATATCCAACATAAGGCCGAAACTGACCGTAAACATGGCGCTAAAGAAAGAGGAAAAGGACAGCAAGGCGGACATTTCATTGGAAATTTCACGCGTTTTGTCTGAAGGGAAAGAAGTAAGTATGGGAGCAAAATTGGTCAATCCCAATGCGCTGGCTATCACACCCGCCACCTGCGCCTGCCACCACGGCGTATTGATAAGAGCCAGCCCCGCCAAACTAAGCCAACCGCTGCCCTGCAGCAGTTTGCCGGGATTAAGCGCTTTAAAGCGATAAGGACCCGTTTGCATTCCCTGTCCTAAGAAAGTACCAGCCATTCTGCCAAATATAATGGGCAGGGTAAATAAGACAAAAGAGGGAACAACCCAGCTCTCGCTTCCTAACGAAATGCCAAAAGGCAGATGCCACAACATATCCGGGTTGGAAAAATGCTCTTTCATTAAATCATTCACAAACAGCGCCAGTGTGCCCATATTGGCCCCATGCAAAATGTTGGCGTATACGCTTTTGCGAACCAGCTTGGAACGGGCATTTTTGCCGGAAAAAATCTTCCATATGCTTTTAAAATTTACCTGGTATTTATGCTTGGCCTGCTGTACGCTTTGCAGGGTTTGTTCTTTTAAACGGAATTTGTTGTAAATAATAAAACTAAGCGCGCTGATAGCCATATACACGGGGAAAAACGCCGTCCAGTCCGCCCCGGCCACACACAGAAAAAGCGGCGGGAGCAAGTAGTTCATAGAGTTGCCAAACACCTGCTTAAATACCGCCAGCGTACCCACGTTGCGCTGGTAATTGCCTTTTTTGGAAGCCGCCAGCAAAGTGGGTTTTAAAGATACGTCCAAAAAAGCCCCCCCGGTGCCCAGCAATAAGAAACTGGCCGCCAGCGCCCAGCGTTTTAAAGCGGTGGGGTCCCCCAGCTGCCCGTCCAGCCCGGCCAGATAGGGAAGCAAGAACGCGCTGATCATGGCCAACATGCCAATATTAGACATGGCGCGGCGGCTGAACTTGCTTTGCAGTATGCCAATGGGCAAAGACAAAAGGCCAATGGTCAGAGAGCCGATATTGCCCAGCAAAAACATTTCAAAATTACTCATTTGAAAGGGCCCTTCCGCAAAGTTGGCCACTATGGTGGAAACATTGTTCATCCCCAACAGCACATACATTAAAAACATGGGCCAAATTTTACTGTTGGCTAACAACAATCCTTCCCCTATTTTCTTTAAAGTTAAAGCGGAAGCTTTTAAACGCCCATCCGCGCGGTAAAATTTTAAATCGTCCCGAATAACTACCTGCTTATAAGTTTTAGCTTGGTCTTGTTTGTCTTGTACGGAACGGTATTTACGCAGAATCATTTCCCCGCTGGGCAAAATAAAAACCTCTTGAAGAGGTTTTAATTGAGCTTTATTTTGAGGTATTGGCACCGATAGTTGGGCTAATGTTTCCCCCCGCCGGCTTTTTATCGGCACACGGGCGAGAGGGCCGTCCTCTGCGGAAGAGGCTCCCGCCGACGGCCCTTCCCCTTTGTTTTGATTGTCGTCTTTTTTCCCAAAAAGTTTTTGAACTTCATAAGTAATAAATTTTGCTAATGTAGAGTCTTGCATCATAGAGGCTGTCATCACCAAAGAAAGGCCTAAACACACCCCGGCATAGATTAAATCCAAATTGGGGAGCAAAGCGGTCATATACGCCGCTGGGAAAGTAGCTATACCGGCGATAGCCATGGTTAAAGCCAAGATAACGGAAATTTCCCGCTGTAATTTGGGCTGTTTCTGCATGATGAAATCATACATTTGGGTAAAGAAGTTCCCTACGCCCAAGCTGGCCACCACCGCGCCAACAATAGTGGGGATTAAATTACCCACGTTGGTAATCATAATGCCAGTGCCAATGGCGGACAAGGCCGAACACAAGATATACATGCTGCCGCTGCTCATGCGTTTGCCTATCACATTGCCGCCTAAACGCCCCACAATAAACGGTAAATACAAAGATAAGGCCACCAGGAAGTTTGCGTAAGCACCGTCAGGTATCAAGGTGTTTATGCTGGCTGCAAAAGAGCTGGATAAAATAAATTCATGCACGGTAGCCAGCGTCATGGCAATGGAGATGGTTTTTACTCCTTTGGCTTTTGCAAACACCTTCCATACATTGGCGGTGCTGTTTTCCAAATTGGTAAAATCAAGTTTTACTTGGTCCATGATTTGCTGCAACTGCCCGTCCTCAAAAGCGCCGCTGGCGGCAAGGGTTTCTTCCAAATTTTGTAAGGTTTGTTGCTTTACCTCTGCAAACACGGCTTTCGTCTTTAAACGGCCGTTCAATTTCACGTGCGCTTGAACCAAGGCATCTACCGCATCTTTAAGCTTGCGGGATACTTCTTCCGTAGCTTCTTTAAATTCGTTAGAACCGACAGGAAGGGCAACGATTTCTTCAAACGCTTTTGCCGTTTTCTCTATTCCGGAAGACAAGGCGCGTTGGCTTTGTTCTAAGTTTTTAACAGAATAGGCATCACGCAAGTTGGCGCGAATCACGCGCGCCGTAACCCAGCCGCTGTAAAGAGCATAGATAGGAAAGCTGATAGAATAGTCCAGCCCCAAGTTTACCCCAAACAATTGGGAAGCGCCCCAATTAAACAAGTACGGGGAGGCCAAAAACGCCAAGGTGCCGGTATTTTTGTATACAAAGCTTAAATTATACAGAAACACGTCTTTTAAGCTTAAATCAGACTTTTTGGTAAAGAATTCTTTGATACGCGCGCCCACTTGTTTTAAATCCATTTGCGCAGCAGCTTTTAACTCCGCCGCGGTAGGGGCTTTTGCTTTAGGAGTCGTTACCACTACCTCACCGCGGTTGGCGCGGATAAGCATATTGCAAACCAACTGTTTTAAAATGCTAGAAGCGCTCATCAAAATCAAGCCAGACACAAACAGTACCCGGTCAAACGGGGAAACTTCGCTTTGTTCCACAAAGCCGTAAAACCCAGCTGCGGCAGCCAGCAGCCCTGCCGCGGCAGACATAATCAAGGAAATCGTTAATAATTTCTTTTCTCCATATTTTTTAAGAACCGGATGCAGCAAAGAGGCAAAACCAGGCAACACATAGTTAATCATAAACATTAATGTGCTGGCGTCAGCTACGCTCATACCCAATTGGGTTTTGGCGATAGGAGCCATCGTTTTACCTAAGCTGACGTTAGTCAAAGATACGTCTCTGACGATTAAGTTCGCTTTGTTTTGAGTGGAAAAAACAGAAATATTAAAAGTTTCTTTACTGTTTTTAAGCACCGTCACCAACTGGCCAATTTGGTGTTTGGGAATACGCACATAGAAATTGCTTAAAGCGCGGGCAGCGCCTTTCCCTTGGCGCAAAACGCCCAAGTGGCCTTTTCTGTCCAAAATCAGTTTATCATCAGCGCGCAATAAACCGGCAGGCAAATTCACCTCTACCGGGAGTCTGTGCTGCCCATTGGAAGAATACAAAGGCACCACAACCGTTTTGTGCGCAATATTGGGGGCGGACTCTAATTTAATTTTAAGGGTAACGCCGGAGCGGCTGACTTCTGATACCAAGCGGGACAGCTGGCCCGGGCGAAGCTTCATAAAGAAATGGGACATGATTTTAGGGGTTTTGTCACTATCGCGCAGCTGAGCAATATTATCCGCGGTAAAAGCGATGCGGTTGTACCCTTCTACTTTAAAGCCTTTATCAATAGTAACGTTTACGGGCAGGATATTTTCCCAACCTTCTTCATCTATAAACGTCATTTTAAATCCGTGTTCTGTATCAGCATTGAATTCAGAATCTTCAATTTCCCCCGCAACTCCGCGCCCATAATGGGAAGTAAGCAACCGAGAGTCCCTCGCAGGTACAAATTTAACCTGGTGGCGGAACAACCGGTTCCACCAGTGGTCCTTCATATTCCAATCTGTACCCATTGCAAAGGCGCGGTTTTGTTTTAAATCTATGGCAACGTTCGCCGCATTCCCCGCTTCCGCCGCACCCAATACCCGCGGCGTT